>CADBZY010000015.1:0-74130 GCA_902799245.1 uncultured Ruminococcus sp. | reverse complement strand
CCTCGACGGAAAGGGTGCGGTCGTCGTTGACCCAGCTGTAGCAGAATTTCAGGGCATTATTCTGAATCGCGTCAAAGTCGATGTCGCTGACCAGTGCGACGGTGAATTTGTTCGCGTCGAACATCATGTCGGTGTTGTTCTTGAAAAGGGCGCTGTAATCGGTGAGCGCCACGAAGCCGGTCACCTTGAAGCGTCTGCCGTTCACCGTGATGAAGTCGCCGAGGGAAATGCCGTTGTTCTCGGCGTAAAGGCGGTCAATGGCGATTTCGCTCATTGTCTGCGGGTAACTGCCTTCCCACAGGTCGGTGCGGTTGACGTCGCTCCGCAGTCTGTATATGCGAAGGGTGTTGCCGTCGCCCGTTTCAAAATCGGCGTAGAAGTTTTCGTACACTTTGACCTTGTATTCTTTCTCCATGCCGTCAAAGAAGCCTTCTTCCGCCGGCATGTAAAGCGTAAAGTGTCCGTCCTCGACGTTGTATTTTTCAAAGCTCTCGTCGTAGGCGGTTTTCAGGCTGATGTCCGACACCAGAAAGCCGGAGACCATGGCAATGGTAGCAAAAATAAAGGTGAAGACCACCATGTATTTGCCGAAATCCTGTTTCAGCTCACGGAACAGACGCTTCCTGAGGGGATTTTTTACCTTGTTCGTCTTTTTTGAATCACTCATATGCTGCAACCCTCCGCGTTACCAATCCAGATCGGCGGCGGCGGTCTTCTGCCCGTTCATGTAGTTCTTGCGCACCATGCCGTCGCGCAGCGTAATGACCTGATCCGCCATATTCTTGATCGCGTCGTTGTGTGTGACCATGACAATCGTGTTGCCGTATTTTTTGTTGAGCTCCTCAAAGAGAATGAGTATCTCCTTGGAGGTCTTGTAATCCAGCGCTCCGGTCGGTTCGTCGCAGAGAAGAATGTCGGGATTCTTTACGATGGCTCTGCCAATGGCGGTGCGCTGCTGCTGTCCGCCGGAGAGCTGATTGGGTATCTTGTTGCGGTGATCCCACAGACCGAGGGTTTTCATCAGTTCGTCCACGTCGAGGGTGTTCTTGCCGAGGAACGCGCCGACCTCGATATTTTCGCGTACGGTGAGATTGGGAATCAGATTGTAGAACTGGAAGACGTAGCCGAGATGCCTGCGGCGGTACTGGGTGAGCTTCTTTTCGCTCATATCCGAGAGCTTTTCGCCGTCTATGCTGACATAGCCGCCGTCCGGCGTTTCAATGCCGCCGATGATGTTGAGCATCGTGGATTTGCCGCAGCCGGACGAACCGAGAATCACGCAGATTTTGCCCTTTTCCACGCCGGCGGTAATGCCCTGCAGCACCTTCACGCGGCTTTCGCCGCTGCCGTAATACTTTTCCAGATCGTTGATTTCAAGAAACATGTTTTATCCTCCCAATCAAATTGAGTTTTCAGTTAGCGCAACTTTGTTGCGCGCCCGTGGCAGATACTCGCTGACGGACAGTTGGCACAGCCGCAGCCGCATGATGTCTTGCCCTTCTTCTTATTGCGCACCATGCTGCGCACGGCAAGCCCCACGATCGCCAGCAGCACAAGGCATACGATGATGTTTCCGATGTTTTCAGCAAGAAAGTTTATCATGAAATTTCCTCCCTTCCGTCTCTGAACAATTTTATTATATAATACGGTTTTTCATTATTCAATAGAGAAATGTAATGTGTCACGCATTGGGGTCGGTTGTGACCTCTCATTGCATTCGCAAGCCTTCCGAAGTATATAATATTAGTTCAGACTAACTATGTTATCTGTATGTTAGCACAAACTAACTTATTTGTCAAGTGTTAATGTTAATTGAATGGAATTCAATTAAATGCTCTTTTCCTATTGACAAAGATCTTATTCTTTACTATAATATTCCTTATAAGGTATTTATTTTTCAAAAGCACTTCTTATATAGGAATATAATAAGAAAGAATAGGAGAGATTGCTATGGCAAAACCAAAGAAAACGGGACTGGATTATTATTACAAGAGCGTACACGATATGGACGACTTCCGGGTCATGGATCTGATGGAAAAATACGGCTCTGACGGATATGTTGTGCTCGATATGACGATGAGCTGTATTTACAGAAACGGCTATTATTTAGAAATGCCGATCAAGCGTCTCGCTCTGTATATCTACCGCTATATTGCCGGAACTACTTCCAAGACCAGCGATGACGTCGCGGAAATCATCATGTATTGCGGAGAAATCGGTCTGTTCGACAGCAGGCTTCTCGGTCAGTCGGTGCTTACCTCCCGCGAGATTCAGGAGCATTACGCCAGCGTTTCCGCGCGCCGCAAGGCGGACAAATCGAAATACTGGCTGCTCCCGAATTCTGCTGACGAGCCGTGTGAGGAAACGTCCCCCAGCCAATCCGCGGAGAAAACCGGGGTTTTTGCAGCAAAAACAAGCGTTTATGCAGCGGAAACCCGTGTTTCTGACACAAACAACGGAATAAGTGCAGCAATAATCCCACAAAGCAAAGAAAAGCAAAGCAAAGCAGATAAAAGCAAAGCAAACAAAACAAAACCAAATGAAAGTAAAGCAGAGCAAAGCAAAAGCAAAAGCAAAAGCAAAAGCGCCCGCATGAGCGCGGACGAGATATTTTGCGTTCCGGAACAGTCCGTTTGTCCGAACATGCCTGCTGCCGGAATGGCTGCCGCTGCCGCCGGAAACGAGTACGAAATTGCCGATGCTTATACCGCTTCTGCCGCAGGAAACGAATATGCATTTGCCGATACTTATGCCGCTGCTGCCGGAAACGAATATGAATTTGCCGATGGATATGCTGCCGCTTCTGCCGGAAACGAATATGAATTTGCCGATGGATATGCTGCCGCTTCTGCCGGAAACGAATATGAATTTGCCGATACCTATGCTGCCGATACGGATGCAGGATACGGAGCGATAGAAAATGCCTATATGACGGTGACGGGCAAAAAGCTGAACAGTACGGACAAGGCGTATATTGACGAGATAAAGAGAGAGGGAGCGTATGTCGGTTTGATTGTACAGGCTTTGAAAAAAGTTGCATCAAGGAAAAAAGCACAGAAGATCAATTCCTTCCGCTACTTTATGCCCATGATACGCGACATGCTGAAAGAGGCGGAGATAAAGCCGGAATCTGCCTATCAAAAACAAATGTCCTCTGATGACGGACTTCTTCATAACGACACGGTTTACGATGACCCATACGCCAATTGTACTACCACCGAGGAATATCTCGCCGAGCTTGAGAGGCAATCCCAATGCACTCCGTCATGGTAAAGGAGGGTGAAGGGTGAAGGGTGGAGGTAAAAAAAAGCAGGAAGCAGGAGGTTTTCACTTCCCACTTCCCACTTTTCGCTTCTCACTAACTGCTAACCGCTAACGGCTAACGGCTAACGGCTAAAGGCTTATTAAACATACTTGACGGTTGCGAGCGGCTGATAGATACTTGTCCACATGAGATCCTTGCTGATCTTTTTGTCGTCCTTGTATCGCACACGCCAGATCTCTACGGTAAGTCCCGGATCGCCCCATTCGATCTTGCCGCGGGGTTTGCCGGTGGTTGCCTTCTTTTCCACGACGGTGGTCTTGACCATTTTGATGGTCTTGTTGTCAAATTCGCAGCGATAGCCGTCATTGGTGCCCCAGATCTGACAGGTGATAGTTGCTTTGCCGTCGTATTTCTTGTTGGAGTTTTTGTAGATCATCTTGACCTTGACCGGATAGCTCTTGCTGTTCTGGAACTTGAAGTCGAGCGTACCCCAGTTGACGGTCGCGTCTTCGCCGGGGGTTGTCCAGTAATGCACCTTGTACATGTGGTTGGTGCGCTGGGTGATCTCTAAATCCGCCTTGAACGCCGCCGAGAAGATCGCGGACGAAACCTGACAGATACCGCCGCCGACGTCGTTGGTGGTACCGGTGTTGGTGTAAACGGTAGCCACGGAGAAGCCGTTAGCCTCGGTACGTTCGCCGACAGTGTCGTTATAGGAGAATATCTCGCCCGGCTGGAGAATATATCCGTCCTCAAAGCTGCCGTAGGTGTTGATGCGCTTGGAAGCGTTCTTGATGTTGGCGGCACGCGTCTTGTTCTCGGCGCTGAAGGAGGTGGTCGTCTCCGCCAGCAGATCGGGACAGTAGGGCGCTTTCAGCTCGATCAGCGATACCTTTGGCTGGGTCAGCTTGAGCTTGATGGTCCATGTGTTGCCGCCGCTGGCGATGGTGGAACGCGCGGATTCCAGATTGAATTTCTTGCCCACCACGTCGGAATTGAATATCGTGGTGCCGTTCTCGTCGACATACGAGCTGGCGTCCTTGACGTCGCAGACAACCTCTTTGTAAATCTTGTCGATATTCACGTCGGGAGCCTTGGTTGTCACCAGTTCCTCGACAAGACTTTCCTCGTAATTGCCGGACTTGATACGCTCGAGGATTTCGCCCATCAGACTGTTTTCGTCAACGCCTACGCCGTCGGAACCGGCTGTGATGATGAGCTGATCGCCGTCAATGGTGTAGGAGGGCTTGACCATGGTGGTGCCGTATTTGTCGGAAATGCTGTTGAGCAGCGCCTCCATTTTGGTTTGGTTGTAAAGGATATTCTTGTAGGTGACAATGGTGTTCTTGACGTCTTTGCCGTCAAGGTCCTGCTTGGTCACTTCCTTCTCCGAGCCGTCCGCGTCGGAGGAATAGTTGAAGCCGTATTCGCCTAAATTAATCAAAAACGGCTCGCCGTTGACCACTACCTTGATGGTCTTGTCGCTCAGCCTGTTTCCGATCACGCTTTGCAGCATTTTGGTCGTATCGGCGCCCTGGATATTGACGATGGAGTTTTCCACGCGTACAGGGTTGTAGATGTGTACCATGGTGAAATAATACACCGCCAGCGCCACCACGGCAATACAGGCCGCCGTGATTCCCAAAACCTTAAGCCGCTTCTGGGTGCGGTGCCTGCGAAGGCTGACGGAATTGTTCTTTTTGGCGGTCTTGCCGTACTGCTCCTCATAGTAGGAGCCTTCGCCGCCCGCTGTGCCGAGATATTTGGCGTAGATCGGAGGGATCGGCTCGGGCGTGCGGTCGGCGGGACCGCGGTCTCTGCCGTAATAATTATCCGCGTCGTCGTAATCGTCGCCGTAGTCGGCGGACGTGTCATAATCGTAGAAATCGCCGGTCTGTCCGGTCGGCGCGCCCATGCGCTTTCTCTTTTTGCGCGCGTCCTCGGCGTAACGGTCATAGCGCTCGGACTGCGTTTCGTGCTTTCGCTGTTCGGGGATAACATTGCGTGATGCGGAGCGGCCGCGCTGGGAATCATCATTGTAGTAGCCGCGATCCTCAAAGTCGTCGTAATTCACGTTGCTGTAACCGTCGTTTCCGTTATAGCCGCCGCGTCCGCGCGAATTCCGGCTGTCATAGCCGTTATATCCGCCGCCGAAATCGTCGTCGAACCCGTCGTCATAGCCGCCGCGTCCGCGTGCATTCCGGCTGTCGTAGCTGTCGCCGAAGTCGTCGTCGAATCCGTCGTCATAGCCGCCGCGTCCGCGCGAATTCCGGCTGTCGTAGCCGTCGCCGAAATCGTCGTCGAATCCGTCGTCATAGCCGCCGCGTCCGCGCGAATTCCGGTCGTCGTAACCGTCGCCGAAATCGTCGTCGAAATCATCGTCGTAGCTGTCGCGGCCTCGTGATTGGTAGTCGTCGTAGCCGTCGTCAAAGTCGTCCGACATGCCGTCGCTGTAGTTGCCGTTGTAACCGTCGTCATAGCCGCCGCCGAAGTCGTCGCTGAAATCATCATTGAAGTCGTTGAAATCGTCGTTGAAGCCGTCGCCGTAATACGAGCCGCCGGCGCTTCTTTGACCGCGTGCGCCTGATGCGACCGGGGCGCTGTTTTTTTCGTCAAAATCGTTATAGTTTCCGTCGTAATCCGTTCCCGCAAAATCGTCCTCAAAATCCTGCGGCGCGTCGCCGTCAAAGCGATACCCGCCGCTTCCGAAACTTCCGCCCATCATCATGCACTCCTTTTCTGTCGATTTGAGGGAGAGCGAAACGCAAAGGTCAGACTCTCCCACAAATATATATTAGCGCTTTTGATCCCTGTTTGCAAGACCTCTGACCCATTTTTCACATAAATTTAAGGTTCCGTTTTTGTAATAGTTACAAATCAAGACAACAAATTTACAAAGCTGTAACAATTAATTAGAATTTGCTTAACTCACGGTAAAAATAAATCATTATAATTGTAATTGGTAATAGAAATTGGTTTGTTCGTATGTGATTATTGTGAGGAAAAAGGTGATTCCGATGGCAGGCAAGGGCACCGGAAAGTATTATGCTCCGGTTTACAGGGCAAAAAAATCCCCCATGAAGCTCAGACGCATCAAGATTATCAAGCGCTGTGCCGTGATTGCGGCGGCAGTGGCCGTGGTTGCGGTATCGATTGCGGCTTTTCAGATCAACAAGGATGACAGCAGCTCGTTTGTCAAGGTGGCGGCATCAGAGCAGTCACTTGCCGGCGTATCGTCCTATCCCCGCATCGTCGATCATTCCTCACCTTTGCCGGAGGATTATGTTCCCGAGAATCTTGTTACCCTCGGCACGTTACCCAACGGAGATAATGTCACTCTCAGAGCCGACGCGGCAGAGGCTTTTCTGACTATGTGTTCCGCCATGTCGGAGGACGGTCTGGGAATCGTTCCTGTCAGGGGTTATGTCTCCTATGATGAACAGCGCAATGTGCTGTCAGCGGCAGCCGACAGGCTGGTCGCGGAAGGCGCAAGCGCCGAAGAAGCGCAGAAGCTCGCCGCGGATGAGGTATCCGCTCCCGGTGAGGATGAAGCGCAGCTCGGCACTTCCATAGACGTTTCCGTTTCCGCGGACTCCTTCGATTCCTTCACGCTCACCGAGCAGTACCAATGGATTTGCGCCAATGCCCGCCATTACGGCTTCATTATCAGATACACGTCCGCCAATCAGAAGTACACGGGTGTCAAAGATAAACCGTATCACCTGAGATATGTCGGCAAGGACGCCGCCGAATTCATGGCTTCCTCCAACCTCTGTCTGGAGGAATATGTCCGCGCTGTCAAAGCCGACAATTCCAAAGCAAAACCGGAAATTTAATTCTTTCCTTGATTAATCAAAATACAAACAGCTTCCGATGCAGGGCGTTTACCCCAATCGGAAGCTGTTTTTTTGTTGGTGTTCAGTGGAAAAGTGAGGATTTTAACCTTCGATCAGCTTCGCTTTTGTCTCGAATTCCGCTTCGGTCATGTTGGCGCGCCTCGCAGCGTCCGACATTGTCAGAATGCCGTCCTTGACAAGGCTGAACAGCGCTTTAAGGAAACCTTCTTCTCTGCCTACTTCTCTGCCTTCTTCCCTTCCTTCTTCCCTGCCTATTTCTCTGCCTTCTTCCCTTCCTTCTTCCCTGCCTTCGGCTCTGGCGTCATCTCTGATTCCCTGGATTGCTTCACACATGTCAATCGTCTCCTCTCTGTTGTCGTAGTGCAGATTTGATTTGGTAACAATGTTAACTAAGTCGGCGGTCTTTTTGGAAACGCTCCTGAACGAAGCATCCTCGTTGATCATTTCCATCAGTCGGTTCTTATTATTGGATTTTTTAATAAATTTCAACGCAAGGCTCAGTTCAGTGTGGAATTTGGTAAAATCACTGTCCGCTATCTCGGCAGGAGCGATCAGGTGGAGATGATAATTATCGACAAATTTCAGTATCTCTTCATCAGCGGAAAGCATTCCGTGCAGATCCTTCGGAGCTGTCCATTCGTCCGCGCCGAAATAGATTGTCAGAGTAATCACCGGGAGAATCCTGTCGGTTTTATAGAATCCCGACAGGAATTCCGCCCGCGTTTCTGGCATTTTATCACCCGTTTTGTGCGATTTGGCTGTATCTTCTACCTGGGCAACATATTGAATCGCGTCATACAGCATATTCCGCACGGGCATAGCATAGTGAATTTCCGACTGGTTTTCTATGCCTAAAAGCAGATAGGTCGCCTTGTCATCCTCCATCGCTGTTACAATTTTCAACACGTCGCGGTATTTCTGTATCGGAACCGGTTTGCCGTCCTCTCCGTAAGGCAGCACGATGGAAGTAGTGTCCAGCGGTCGCAGCTGCTCGGGTTTGATAACCTGTCTCCCGCCATACAACAGAAAATTGAACGCATCCGCAAAGGTCTCTTTGTCCTGCATGTAGTCTTTGGTGACGGTATCTTTATCAGACATCGGATTCATCCTCCCTTTCATCAATATTGTAGCATTTTCCATACCGGATGTCAAGGAAGTCGGCAGTTTTCCCAGTCTGGTCACTTCTTCTGAATGTCAAAGGTCTTTTCAAGGGCGTTGGCGAGCGCTCTTGCGATTTTGTTCGGGTTGTCGATGATCCATCTGGCGGAATCGGCGTTGTCGTGATATTCCACCTCGGCGAGCAGGCTGATCATGCCGAAGTACGCCGGATCCCTGACTTCGCCGTAGCCGATGTTGTCAAACGCGGTCATGCCGTTGACCGTTTTGCTTCTGACGGTGGGCGTGAAGGGAGAAATCTTGCCCATTTCGTTTGCCATGTTCTCTCCGAGCTTCTTGCTCTGCGCGCTGGCCGGGAAGTAATATCCCACCGCGCCGTAGCTGCTGCCGGAAGAATTGGCGTTGCTGTGAATGGCGAGATAGATGTCGGCCTCCTTGTTGTAGGCGTCGGTCGGACGGTTGGCCAGACTGATCTCCATTTCAACCGGCGGCATATACACCACGCAGAGATATTCCTCCTCGAGGATCTTTTTCAGGGCGTTGCCCACGCGGTACATCTGCGCGCCTTCGGTGGTGGAACCGGCGGCATATGCGTTGTGCGTCTGACGCGAGGGGGAGAGGTAGATGATCGGCACGCCGCCGTCCTTGAAGCTGCGGTCGGCAATGGTGACGAATTCATCCGAAACATTGGTCTTTTTGCGTGAAATCCACGCGTTCTTGCCGTTCCAGTTGAAGCGGAACCATGTGACGTCGTTGGAATCGCTGCCCCATTCGAGCGCTAAATACTTCGCGCCGGCTTTGAGGGTGCCGAGTGACTTGTAATTGGTGCCGGGGCCGGCGTAAATGGTGGCGCCGCCGCTCTTTACCGTGAAGGTGCGCTTGATGTAGCGCTGGCTGCTCTTTTTGGTGATCATGGCAAACGCCACATTGCTGTCGGCTGTCTCGCCGGTTTCATCCGTCACGCGGCAGAATACCTGCATGACATGCCATGTGCAGTCGGCGACGCCTGAAACGGTGGCGGCCGTCTTGCCCTTCCAGAGCGTCCAGTCGGTCTTGCCGGCCTTTTTGTAGTACCACTGGTAGGTCAGGCCGCTGCCCTCCGCCTTGACGGAGAATGTGGCGGTTTCGCCGGAATGAACCGTTGCCTGTCCCGGCTGCGCCGTGATCTTGATGGCGGGAACCACCGTGAGGACGGTCGAGGAGGAATTCACCGTCGTGCCGGATTCGTCCTTCACACGGCAGTAGACCTTCATGCCGTTCATGGTTTCCTCCGCCTTGAAGGAAAGCACCGCGGCGGTCTGGCCGTCCCATTTGCTCCACGCGGTATCTCCGGTCAGACGGCGGTACCACTGGTAGGAATATTCGCCCATGCCCTGCGGCTTGACGGTGAATTCGGCTGTTCTGCCGGCGGTGACGGTTTTCGGTGCGGGATTGGTGACGATGGTGAGCGGCTGTTCCACCTTGATGAGCGCCGGCTGTGAATCCACCGTCGAGCCGGCTTCATCGCTCAGCTGGCAGTACACCTGCAGGAGGTTCCATGTGGCGTTGGCGGCGGCGGAAGTGACAGCCGCGGTGTGTCCCTTCCAGAGCGTCCAGTTTTCCGCGCCGAATTTTTTATAGTACCACTGACAGCTGATCTCGCCGGTACCCTGCGCCGACACGCTGAATTTTGCCGTATCGCCCGGTTTGACCGTCACGTCCTTAGGCTGGCTCAGAACGGTGAGCGGCTGGGTGACGGTGACGGTGGCGGCGTCGGACTGTGCGCTCTGTCCCGCTTCATCGGTGATGACGCACCACACTTTCATGAGATTCCATGTGGCGTTGGCTGTGGCGGAAGTGGTCGCGGAGGTATGTCCCTTCCATAAGGTGCCGGTCTTGGCGCCCGCCTTGCGGACATACCACTGATAGCTGAGCTTGCCCGTGCCCTGCGCGGATACCGAGAAGGTGCCTTTTTCGCCGACACTGACAGTGATGTTCCTGGGCTGGGTCAGAAGGGTGAGCGGCTGACGCAGGCTGACTGTCGCGGAATTGGAAGAAATCACGCTGCCCGCCTGATCGGAGATCTTGCAGTAGACCTTCATCAGGTTCCATGTGGCATTGGCCGCGGCCGATGTGGTTGCGGTGGTGTGCCCGTTCCATATGGACCAGTTCTTCGCGCCGGCTTTGCGGTAATACCACTGGTATTGCAGACCCGTGCCGGTGGCCTTCACTGTGAAGGTGGCTGTTTCGCCCGCGCTGACCGTGACATTCTGCGGCTGCGCCGTGACTGCGAGGGGAAGTGTTTCAACCGGATCCTCCTGTCCGGAGGGTTCCGATGGCTCCGACGACTCGGAGGAGGAAACGCCCCCTTCGTCCCCCTCAGCGTATACCTTTTCAAATTCTCCGAGCGGGGAAAGCAGATACGCCGCGGCAAAGGAAAGTGTGAGCATCATCGCGGTGAATTTCTTGATATTCTGTCCGACAGATGATTGCAGAAGATAGAGTAAATTCATTTTTAAACCGCCTTTTCTTTGATTTTTTTTGAATTGTCTTTTTCTTTATTATAGCACATTTTTAAAAAGATTTTTTGACCGAGATGTAAACAAGTGTTTTTTGCATTTATTGCATTTGTTTTTTCAAAATAATTTACTGTTTTATCATATTTTCAATCACGCAAATCAATTGACACTTTCCGTGCGGCGGGTTATAATGATGATAAACCAATCAGAAACGAGGTAATGTGAATGAAAAGCAAAAAGGCGGCAGGCTGGCTGCTGACGGCGGTTTTCGTTGTGCTGGCAGCGCTTGCGCCGGCGCTTTCCGGCGGTATGAGAGTGTACGCGGCGGACAGTGATTTTGAAATCACTGACGGCGTGCTGACCAATTACAAGGGAAGCGGCGGCGCGGTGAAGATTCCTTCCGGCAAGGTCACGGCCATTGACGATGAGGCGTTTTACAACTGCGTGGGCATCACGTCGCTGACCGTTCCCGAGGGCGTCAAGACCGTCGGCAAAAAGGCGTTTTACAATTGCAGCTCCATGACGGACATCAGCCTTCCCGCGTCGGTCAAGTCGATCGGCGAGCTGTCGTTTGAGGGCTGCTCAAAGCTCCAGAATATCAACGTCGCCGAAAACAGCGGGTATTATGCCTCCGAAGGCGGCGTTCTGCTGAACAGCGAAAAGACCCAGCTGCTGCGCTATCCCCAGGGCAAGACCGCGGCAAGCTACACGGTTCCTTCCGGCGTCACGGTGATCGGCAGGAATGCGTTTGCGCACTGCTTATCCCTTGTGAAAATCATGCTCCCCACGGGGCTGAAACAGATAAGTGACAACGCGTTTTACGGGGATTCGGGTATCGCCTCGATCACGATTCCCTCCGCCGTCACTTCCATAGGCAGCGGCGCTTTCCGTTCCACTTCGGGAATGAAGACGCTGACGCTCGAAGCCAAAGCGCCTTCCTTCGGCGCGAATGCCTTCACGGGCACGGGAATTGCCCGTATCCTCTACGCCGGCAGCACGACCCAGTGGGCGGACCACAACATGAGCGACGTGTTCGGCACTTCGGTGAAGGTGTATTACGGCATGTCGGGCTACTATGTGGAAAACGATGTGCTTGTGTCTTATACCGGTTCCGCCGAAAGCGTTTCGGTGCCGGGCTTCATCGTCAGAATAGAAGACGGTGCGTTCCGTGACCGCAATTCCATGCAGAGCATTTCCCTTCCCAATTCCCTCAAATCTATAGGGCAGTCGGCGTTCGACGGCTGCACGGCTCTTGCCAGAATAACGATTCCGTCCTCCGTGACCTCGATAGAAAAATGGGCGTTTGACAACTGCAAGAGCCTGACGAAGATTTCTGTCGTTTCCGACAACAAGAATTATTCGGCTTCCGGCGGCGTGCTCTACGACAAGGACAAGGGCAAGCTGCTGCGCTGTCCTCCCGCGCTGGACGCCGACAGCTTTACGGTTCCGTCGACCGTTACCGTGATCGGTGACTCCGCGTTTGCCGCCTGCAACGGACTGACAAAGGTGACGATTCCCGAGGGCGTTGTCACCCTGGAGCCCTACGCCTTTGACCAGTGCGCGAATCTGACGGAAATTACCCTTCCCGCGTCGGTGAAAACGATAGGCAAATACGCCTTCCGTTCCAATAAAAAGCTCGCGACGGTCACGCTCAAAGCCATTTCTCCCGCGGTCGGCACCGGCGCGTTCCAGAATGCGCCTGTCACCAAGGTGGTATACTCCGGCAGCGACACCCAGTGGAATGCCGCGAAGCTGGGCGAGGCGTTCGGCTCGTCTGTCACGGTGTATTACAGCTCATCGGATTTCGACATCGACGGCACAACGCTGGTTTCCTACAAGGGAAGTTCGCAGTCGGTGGTCATTCCCGATACTGTCACCAAAATCGCCGCCCGCGCCTTCTACGGCTGCACCGGCGTGAAAAGCGTCACCATACCGAACAGCGTCACGGCGATCGGGGAGTCGGCGTTTGCGGGCTGCACCGCCCTGACGGCGATGAACATTCCCGCGTCGGTGAAAACCATAGACAAATGGGCGTTTGACGGCTGTTCCAAGCTGGCCGCCTTCTCGGTGGCGTCCGGCAATACCGCCTTTTCCGCTTCGGGCGGCGCGCTTTACAATAAGGACGCGACAAAGCTGCTGCGCTATCCGGCGGGCAAGACCGGCAGCAGCTGCACCTTCCCGACCTCGGTTAAAACCATAGGCGATTCGGCGGCGGCTTCCTGCCCGAACCTGAAAAGCGTCGTTCTTCCCGCGGGCGTTACGACCGTCGAACCCTACGCCTTCGACCAGTGCGTGAATCTTGCCTCCGTCACCATTCCTTCCACGGTGACGAGCATAGGCAATTACGCCTTCCGGTCGAATATCAGGCTCAAAACCGTCGTGATGCTGGCAAAATCCCCGTCGGTCAGCAGCAAGGCGTTCCTCTCCGATTCGGTGGCGACGGTCTGCTACGCCGGCAGCAGGAGCCAGTGGGATTCCTCCGGCATTCCGGCGGTATTCGACGGCTCTCCCGCCGTCTACTGCGATTACAAGGCGCCGACAGTGACACGTCAGCCCCAGAGCCGGAACGCGGTCGCCGGCAAGAGCATTACGATCTCGCTTGAAGCCTCCGGCAGCGGCCTGCAATACCAGTGGTACTTCAAGAAGGCAGGACAGACGGGCTGGAGCGTGTGGAACGGCCACACCTCCGCCTCCGAAAACGTCGTTCCCAACGACACATGGAACGGCATCCAGCTCTATTGCAGGATTACCGACGCGGCCGGTGTGACGGTGAATTCTTCATCCGCGAAGATCACGCTGACAAAGGGCATTGAGATCACCCAGCAGCCCAAGAGCGTCACGGTGGAAAGAGGCAGGACAACGACCCTTTCCTTCAAGGCGACAGGCGACGGGCTGACCTATCAGTGGTATTTCATGAAGAAGACCCAGACCGCGTGGAATGTCTGGAACGGACACACTCACGACAGCGAAAGCGTTTATCCCAACGACACATGGGACGGCATCCGGCTGTATTGCCTGATCAGGGACGCAAACGGCGATTCGTTAAAGACCGACGTGATCACCGTCACCCTTAAAGACCCGCTGAAGATCACGTCCCAGCCGCAGAGCCGGACGGTTCCGAAGGGCAGCACGATCACGCTCTCCGTCAAGGCGACCGGCACGGGACTGAAATATCAATGGTATTACAGGAAGCAGGGGCAGACCTCATGGACACTCTGGAGCGGCCGCACAGGCGCCAGCGAGAAGGTCACTCCCAACGACTCATGGGAAGGAATTCAGCTCTACTGCCTCATCAAGGATATTTCCGGCGCTTCGGTCAAATCCAGCGCGGCAAAGATTTGCTTCGGCACTCCCCTGGCCATCACCGTCCAGCCGACCAACAGAACGGTGTCACAGGGGCAGACATTCACCCTTTCCTTCAAGGCACAGGGTACGGGACTCAAATACCAGTGGTACTTCAAGAAGAAGGGACAGACCTCATGGACACTCTGGAACGGCCGCACAGGCGCCAGCGAGAAGGTCACTCCCAACGCCACATGGGACGGCATCCAGTTCTACTGCCTTGTCACCGACGTATCCGGCGCCTCCCTCAAAACCAACGTCATCACCGTCAACTTAACCATCAGCGGCTGAATTCAGGGTGAAGGTAGCAGGTTGAAGGTAGCAGGTAGCAGGTAGCAAGTTTGTCCTGTTCAATGAAATTAACATGAACAAAAACGGTGTACCGATTCCCTCAAAAGGTCGGTACACCGTTTTTAATTCCAGCGCGCAGCGCTCATTTTCTATAATCTATTATCTGGAGCGAGCGTCTTTTTTCCAGGCGAGCGACCCTCCAACCAATAAAGCCCCGATCAATAATTCCCGTAAATAAAGGGGCTTCCTCCTGTGTAGGCGAGGGCGACGAGAAGGCCGCAGAAGACGAAGAAGGCGACGAGATTCCAGAATTTGCTCAGGTCGAGAACGGGGTATTCTGCGCGGACAAAGCTGGTGTTGAGCTTCTTGGGCTTGTGCTGCCTGCCGCGTGAATGAAGTACGGCGGGGAACATGGCGATCAGGTACATGGCCAATGTCACGAACAGCCAGAAGTAAGGCTGATTCACGCCGGTCTGGAAGGTGAACATTCTTTTGATGATCGTCAGAGCGGATTGCAGCGACGGCGCGCGGAAGAAGATCCAGCAGAAGGTGGTAAAGAGGAATGTGACCGTGATCGAGAGGAGATTGGCGGGAATGGAATGTTTCTTTTCGTTGCTGCCTGTCAGGGTCATCCACGCCTTGTGAATTGCGAGGGCGATGCCGTGCAGGAATCCCCAGATGATGTACGTCCAGTTGGCGCCGTGCCAGATGCCGCCGATCACCATGGTCAGCACGAGGTTGAGATAGGTGCGCGCCTTGCCCTTGCGGTTGCCGCCGAGGGAGATGTAGACGTACTTCATCAGCCATGTGGAGAGGGTGATGTGCCAGCGCTTCCACAGTTCGGTGACGTTGTGGGCGAGGTAGGGCAGGTTGAAATTGACCGGCAGATCGTAGCCGAGCATTTTCGCCGCGCCGATCGCCATATCGGAGTACCCCGAGAAGTCGAAGTAAATCTGGAAGGAATAGGCGATGACGGCGAGGAAGATGGAAAAGCTGCTGAACAGCATGGGCTTGTCATACACCTGATCCACAAAGACGGAAAGCCTGTCCGCCATGACCAGTTTTTTGAAAAGACCGAACACAAAGATCTGCACGCCGGGCAGGAAGGTGGCAAGTCCCACATTTCTGCGCCTGTCGGACTGCGCGAAGAAGTCTCCGCCGCGCTGAATCGGACCGGACGTCAGCTTGGGGAAGAAGGTGACATAAGCGGCGACGTCCTCTAAACTGCGCGCTTCCAGTTCTCCGCGGTGAACGTCCACGATGTAGCTGACCGCGCTGAATGTGAAGAACGAAATACCCACGGGAAGGAGGATATTGAGCGTCGTGCCGGTTTTGCCGAATACTTCCGTCGTCGAGCTTACCACGAAATTGGTGTATTTGAAGACGCCGAGCGTCAGAACGGAAAGGATCACACCGATATACCAGTATTTCCGGTTCTTGGCGAAATACCACGCGGCAACGGTAATGACGGTCAGCACCGCGGCAGAGAGGATATTCGCGTAAGCCACAAACACCAGACCGGCGACAATCAGGGTGAGGTTGTTGAGCCTGTGCCGGAGCGCGTCGTCGATTTTCAGTCTGTCGTAGATATACAGCAGGCAGAAGACCGCCGTCAGCAGTCCGAACAGCCAGAAGCTAATCATTGACATTTGTATCCGCCTCCTTTTCCGGTTGAGTTTGCGCCTTGTCCTTTTCCCTGATGAACCTGACAAGCGCCTCAGCGGAAGCGCGGTGTCCGTAGGAATTCAGGTGGCCTACCCCTAATTTGCCCGTGCAGAAGCCGTGGGCGACGTGATGCTCTTCATAGAACATTTTGGTGAAATCGTCCGCTACGTCCACGAAGTCGATGTTGTGCGCCTCGGCCGCAGCGGCGAAGGCTTCATAGGCGTTGCCTTCCTCAAAGAGGATGTGTCCCTCGTCGTCGAACGTCTCGGTGGGGTGGTAGTAGATGATGAGTTCCACGCCGGTGTCCTTTTCGATGTCCTCCAGATACTGGAACAGCCTGTCGTACGCCGGCAGGTCGGATGCCGATACTTCGGAGGAATACTCGTCCCCGTCGATGGAAAAAACATTTGGTCTGCTGCCGCTGTCCTTGAAAAGGTCAAAGAAGCCGACCTTCCGCTGGTGGTCCATGATGCGCAATCCCGGCACCTCGTTGACGAACTGCATGACGGGGTTGTGCTTGCTGGACGCGTACTGCACCGTGTGGTTAAGCACATTGTCCACGTCCTCCTGCGTCAGGCTGACAAAGAAGGTTTCCAGTATGACATACTTCACGGAGTCCCTGTAAAGCTCGATGTTTTTGGGAAGATACTGGCATGTCTTGTAGATCGTGTGTCCCGAAATGCCTAAATTGTAGACCTCGTGCTCTCCGGCAAAAAGGTCATTCATCACGGCGGAAACGCTGTCGCTCTGCGGTACGTACTGTGCCTCCATGTGAGAAGAACCGAGCAGCAGAATGTCCGGATGCTCTATCACTTCGGGGTTGTTGAAGCCGTTGTTGTCGAATTTGCCGTAGCCGATGCCCTCCGTTACCCGGAACCACACCGAACCGGCGGGCCAGATGTAGTCAGTATTGCTGACCGGGTTCTCGATGTGGACGGGTATGAAGGAATATCCCAGCATCAGCACCGACAGGATGACCACGGCGACCGCGCCGGCCGCTCCGATTTTGACAAGCCGGAACGCCCATTGCGCGATGCGCTTTGCCACGGGATTTTGAATGCCTTCCATAAATCGCATGAATTGTCCTCCTTGTTTTTTTGCATTAGTTCAAAAAGTGATAATTATTTTAACATATATCGTCCGATAATGCAAGCCGTAAAATATGAATGTGCGCGCGCGTATGTCTGATAAAAAAAAACAAAATTCCCCTGCCATTTTAAAAAATTTAAAAGTTTTTGTAAATCTGCAAAAATACACTTCCAACTCCGGAATTTATGTATTATAATAATTAGGTATAACTATGCACAACTGCAAAAGGAGTATGAATTGTTATTATGAAAAACAAGGTACGTCTCAATGTATGCGGAACCGATTATTACATTTCGTCGGAGGATGACGAGAGCTACATCAGAGCGATCGGCGACGACGTCGACGCGCGTATGAATAAAATGATGGCGGGCAGCGACCGCGTTTCCACCACCATGGCGGCCGTGCTCTGCGCGCTCAGCTATGCCGACGAATGCAAAAAGGCCAACGCCACCGCCGACAGCCTTCGTTTCCAGATTAAAGCCTATATCGAGGAGAGCGACCGCGCCTGCCTGGAGGCCGAGGAAGCCAAGCGCGAGATAGAGCGCCTCCGCCGTGAATTGCAGGGCGTTCGCCTGCGCCTTTCCGAGCTGGACGACAGATGATTTCCTCCCGGAAGGATAAAATAGAAATCCTCGCTCCCGCCGGTTCGCGTGAGCAGCTTGTCGCTGCCGTGCGTGCCGGCGCGGACGCGGTTTACCTCGGCGCGGGCGGACTCAATGCCCGCCGCAACGCGGAGAATTTTTCCGGCTTTGCGCAGCTGCGCGAGGCGGTGGAGTACTGCCACGCTTCGGGCGTTCAGGTGCATCTCACCGCCAATATCCTCGTGCGCGACGACGAATGGTCCGCCGCGCGGGAGCTGACCGGACAGGCGTGCGCGCTCGGCGTTGACGCCGTGATCGTGCAGGACGCGGGTCTTGCGCGCTATATCCACGCCGCCGCGCCGGAACTGGTGCTGCACGCTTCCACCCAGATGTCGCTTCACACGCCGGGAGGCGCTGTCGCCGCGGCGGAAATGGGATTTAAAAGGGCGGTGCTTTCCCGTGAGCTCAGCGGGAAGGAGATTGCCGAAATCACGGCCGTTTCGCCCATCGAAACGGAAGTATTCATACACGGCGCGCTCTGCATGTGCGTTTCGGGTCAGTGCCTTTTCAGCGCGGTACTCGGCGGCAGAAGCGGCAACAGGGGGCTCTGCGCCCAGCCGTGCCGTCTGCCCTTCCGCGTGACCGGCGACCGCAGCGGCTTCGACGGCTGCATGAGCCTCAAGGATATGTCACACATAGAGCACATTCCCGCGCTTGCGGCGATGGGTGTGCGCTCCATTAAGATAGAGGGACGCATGAAGCGCCCCGAATATGTAGCCGCCGCCGTGACGGCCTGCCGCCTGATGCGCGACGAGGGCGAAGTGCCGCCCGACCTTGCGCAGAAGCTGACGGCGGTATTCTCCCGCTCCGGCTTTACCGACGGCTATTTCACCGGACGGCGCGGACGCGTCATGTTCGGCACGCGCACCAAGGACGACGTTGTTTCCGCGTCGCCCAAGCTGCTCAACTCCATTCACGCGCTGTACAAAACAGAATTCAGCCGCCTTCCGCTTTCCATAAAACTCACCGCGCCGGACGAAAGCACCCCTTCCGCGCTTGAAGTGAGCGACAGTGAAGGACACTCCGTTTCCGTGACAGGCGAAAGTCCGCAGAAGGCACAGAAAGCGCCTTTCAGTGAGGAATACGCGCAAAAAATTCTCGGCAAGACAGGCGGCACGCCGTATTATGCCGAAAAAATCACTTCCGAGGTGGGCGAGGGACTGACGCTTCCCTCCTCCGTTCTTTCGGCGATGAAGCGCGACGCGCTGGAGCGGCTGGATGCGCTCAGGCGGCAGCCGGAGGCCGTTCCCTTCGACGACACCGCGCAGGACTGCCTCCCGACGCGGCGGCGCGAATTCCGGCAGGGAAAGCCGTGGCTGCGCGTTATCTTCCGTTCGGCAGAGCAGATGCCCGATCGTCTTGACGGCGTGGAAATGGTTTACCTTCCGCTGGAAACCGACGGGGAAACGCTCGCGCAAGCCGCCGGAAGACTGCGCGCACAAAACATCATTCCCGCCGTGGAAGCGCCCAGGGGGCTTTTCGGCGCGGAGCAACAGATAGAAAAACTGACCGTGCAGGCCAAAGCGCACGGCATTGAAGATATAATGATCCACAACGTCGGACTGCTTCCCGTCATGAAGCAACTCGACATGCATATACACGGCGGTTTCGGGCTGAACGTATTCAACAGCCGTTCGCTCGACGCATACGCCGCTTTGGGAATTGCCGACAGCGAACTCAGCCTTGAACTGACGCTCGGGCAGATCGCCGCGCTGGATTCCCTTCAGCCCAGAGGAATGATCATATGGGGCAGAATTCCCATGATGATCACCCGCAACTGTCCCGCGGCGCTTTCGCCCAAGGGCTGCACGGGTTATTCGAAGCACTGCACGGAGAACGGAAAATTCTGCTCCCTCACCGACCGCACAGGCAGGGAACTGCCGGTACTGTGCCGGATGGGCTGTTCGGAAATATTCAACCCCGTTATGATGAGCGTCGTGGAAAACGTCGCCGGACATTCCTGCGGCGAGCTTTCCCTCGACTGGGTGACGCTCTCCTTCACCACCGAAACCCGCGAGGAATGCGCCCGGATCATCAGCGATTATGCGGGCGGCGCCATTACAAGGGAACCGGGCATCACGTCCGGGATGTACCTTAAAGGGACACTGTAGCGCTCGCAGACTCGCTTAGATAATAGAGAATAAAGAATAGATAATAGATAATAGAAAAGGAGCGCTGCGCGCTGGAAAATATGGCGCTTGCGCGTTATGAATGACTTCCCACTTCCCGCTGACTGATCTTGGAGGTAAATTTATGGACGGTAGAAAAAAAATCAGAATATTCCTCATTGCCGTCTGGATGTCGGCAATACTGGCGCTGTTACTGACGCTGACGGGCTGCGCGACTTCCGAGGCCATTTCCGAGGGAAGCGGCTTCAGCGAGATCATGCACGCGCTCAAATGCGACCTTTTCGGCGCGGATGAACAGTACTGCACGCAGCTTGAGCTGACCCTTCCGATACGCGAGGGCTGCAAGCCGGTGGGCAGCAAATCCGCCTATGCTTCTCTTAAGGATGAAACCATGAAGGAAGCCTATCGGGACATTGAGAACGCTATTTTCCAGATCTCGCCCGAGCGGGCTGACGACGGATGCTTTGAGCTGAAATTCGCCCGGCTGAAATCATCTCTGGAATTCGACCAGATTTACATAGTCAAAGAAGCCGTTCTGGCGGATCACCCGGAGGCATTCTGGGTCATGAGCAGCTACACCGTCCGCAACAATTTCCACGACGGCAATTACCTCGTGCTCTACTCTAAATATTCCTCCGCCGAGCTGAGCGCCATGTTTGAAGAGCTGCGTAACGAAATCATCCCCATTCTTTCCCGCATTCCCGATAACGCGGACGAGCTGACGCGCGAAACGATCATTCACGACGCGCTGGTGGACGGGATAGCATATGACTTTGAAGCGGCGGAAGCCGACGATTCCTCCCACGACGCCTTCAACGTCTACGGCGCGCTGGTCAGGAAAAAGGCGGTCTGCACAGGCTACGCGGGCGCCATGAAAATGCTGCTCAATCTCGTGGGGATAGAATGCCGCACGGCGGTCGGCATGTCCAAGAATACCGGACATATGTGGAACCAGGTGAGGATTGACGGCGACTGGTACAATCTCGACGTTACGTGGGACGATTCCTCCACCGACAGCGATATACTTTACAGCCGCTACAGTTACTTCAACATCACCGACGAGCGTCTCGCGCGGAATCACAAGGTCGGCGCGGACTACAGCGAAATGAAGTGCGAATACACCGAGGACGAGGTGTATGTCACCACCGAACTCTACAATTTTGACCTAGAAAAATGCACATCGACCAAATACAATTACTACGCGATGAACGCCCTTCATTTCAACGCGATGACCGACGCGGAGGTAGACGTGATCACACAGAAATTCATCTCCACCGCGCAGGAGCGAGAATCGCTCTTCTACATCATCTTCGATGATTCGATAGGCAGCGAGGAAGCCGAGGCGTGGCTGTCCAAAAACAACGGCACAAAATACTCCGCTCTCGGACGCAGCCTTTCGGCATCCAATAAATCAGGCGCGCCGAGACTCAAGAATTGCAGCCTTGTGCGCATGTCTTCGGGCGAGGACGACATCTGGAGCAACCTCTACGCCGTCCGGCTGATTTATGCGTGACGGGCGGATCACAATAACATTGACAGTTAAAGGAAGCGTTTTTTAAAAATGGCGTTTTTTTCTAAGGATATTGGAATAGACCTCGGCACCGTGAACACCCTTGTCTATGTCAAGGGCAAGGGAATCGTGATACGTGAGCCTTCCGTGGTCGCCGTGGATATACGCACCGACGAGGTGCTGGCAGTGGGCAATCTGGCCCGCGAAATGATTGGACGCACGCCCGGCTCCATCGTGGCGCTGCGTCCGCTGACCGACGGCGTTATCGCCGATTTCAGCATCACCGCCGAAATGCTCAAGCATTTCATCCGCAACGCCGTGCAGTCCAATCTCTTCTCGCGTCCCCGTGTCATCATCTGCATTCCGTCGGGCGTCACCGAGGTGGAACGCCGCGCCGTGGAAAACGCGGCGAGACAGGCAGGCGGCGGCGTGGTCGACCTCATTGAGGAACCCATGGCGGCGGCTCTCGGCGCGGGACTTCCCGTGGCGGAAGCGACCGGAAGCATGGTCATCGACATCGGCGGCGGCACCACCGATATTGCCGTGATCTCACTGGGAGACATCGTCATTTCCCGTTCCGTGCGCAAGGCGGGCGACGCCTTCAACGCGGCGATTCTCTCCTACGTCAAGCGCAAATACAACCTGCTGATCGGCGAACGCTCCGCGGAGGATCTGAAAATCAGCGCAGGCTCCGCTTTTCCCTTCCACGGTGAAAAGCCGGTCGCCATCAAGGGCAGGAACCTTGTCGACGGTCTGCCGAAGAACGTCGTCATTTCCGGCGCGGAAGTGCGTGAAGCGCTTGCCGAGCCGCTGGCCGACATAGTGGAGGCCGTCAAGCAGACCCTCGGCGAAACGCCGCCCGAACTTTCGGCCGACATTCTCGACCACGGCATCATGCTGACCGGCGGCGGCGCGCTGCTGCGCGGTCTGGACAAGCTGCTTTCACAGGAAACCGGAATGCCCGTCAACGTCGCCGAGCATCCCCTCGACTGCGTCGCCGAAGGCACCGGCAGAATGCTCGACATCAGCGAAAATTCCTACTGGCGCGTAAGAAGCTGATGAATAGGTAGAAGGTAGAAGGTTGAAGGATGAAGGTTGAAGGTTGAAGGTGGTATAGCGCTTTGCGCTGGAATATTGGAATAAATATTTCAAGGCGCGGATGCGCCTTCCTTTACCTCCTACCTTCTCCCTTCTACCTCCTACCTGAAAAAAAGGAGGTATGGCTCATTGCGGAACAGATTTAATTTCAGGGTATCCAATCTGCGGATATTTCTCACCGCTGTGCTGGTGCTGACCTGCGTGATGGTTTATTCCATCGGTACGGGCGGACGCGGCGATTTTGTTTCTTCCATAGCCGGAATAATCACCGAGCCTGTTCAGAGAGTCAGCGCGATGATCTCGGCGGGCTTTGGCTCTTTTTCGGGCAATTTTGACGACATAGAGCAGATTCGCGCCGAAAATGAGCTGCTGAAGAAAAAGGTGCGGGAAATGAACCGCAAGACGGTGGATTACAACGACCTCAAGGCGGAGAACGAGCAGTACCGCAAGCTGCTCGGACTGAAGGAAGAAAACGACATGTACGAGTTTCTCGCCTCGACCGTCATTTCACGCGACGGGAACGATTATTATGCCGGCTTCACCCTCGACAAAGGCTCCGCCGACGGTGTGGAGCTGTATGACCCTGTGATTACCGCCGACGGTCTGGTGGGCTACATATCGGGCATCGGCGTTACCTCCTCCAAGGTGACGACCATTCTCAGTCCGGGTCTGGAAGTCGGCGCGGTGGACAAGGACACCCGCGACGGCGGCACGCTTTTCGGTGAGATTTCCACCGCCAAAGAGGGCTGCACACGCCTGAATTACCTTTCCCGCGACTGCGACGTCACCGTGGGCGACATCGTCGTCACCTCCGGCTTCGGCTCGGTGTTCCCTGCCAACCTCATTATTGGCAACGTCAAGGAAATACGCGCGGAATCGGAAAACATCTCGCTCTATGCGGTCGTTGAGCCGACAGCCGACGTCAAGGGCTGCACCGACGTATTTATCATCACGGAATTCGAGGGACAGCGCAGCGTGCGCAAGGACTCCATCGAAGGCTACCGCACAACCGACGAAACCACTGCCAGCAAAGATTAGGGTGAAGGGTGAAGGTAGGAGGTAGGAGGTAGAAGGTTGATAGCGTTTTTCTTCCCACTTCTCACTCGCCACTTCCCACTTCCCACTTCCCACTTCTCACTTCTCACTTCCCACTCATCACTGACCACTTAGAAAGGTGTGAACAAATGCTGCGATTAAGCGGAACGGCGCAAAAATATATCGTCTATGGCGTGGAGCTTTTTATTGTGTACATCATTCAGTTCACACCCTCGCTCCTGCCGCGTTTTTTCGGGGAAAGTCCCATGCTGCTGACGGTCTGCGCCGTCAGCATAGCGCTCTTTGAGGGCGATATTACAGGAATGTGGTTCGGCATGGCCGCCGGACTGCTGGTGGACGCGGGCAGCACCGCGCCATTCGGTTTTTACGGGCTGGTGAATCTGATCATCTGCTACGGCTGCGGTTTGCTGGTGATGTATCTCATGAGAAACAACATCGTCACTTCGGTCATTCTCGGCTTTGCCGCCGTCGTGATAGCTTCTTTCGCCCAGTGGTTTTTTCTTTCCGGCAGCCGTGATCTGATGTATTTCATTCCGGATATTCTGCTGCCGAGGGCGGTGTATTCCACCGTCACCATGCCGGCGTTCTTCTACTTCAACAGGGCGATTACCACCCGACTGTATGACGATTGATTTTTTATTCTCCAGACGATTGTAAAACAAAAATATAAAAAGCATACCGCAGCGCCAATAAGCCGCGCAGCGGCAGGGAGTCCAGGGGGAACTTGTTCCTCCTGGCGGGTCAAGGGCAGAGCCCTTGCAGGGTAGGTTTTTGCCGAAGGCAAAAAGCAGGGGCAGCGCCCCTCGCTGCAATAACCCCGGATAAAAAACCACCCGGGCGCAACCCATAAGGGAAATAATACCGTAATCCCTTGCCCCGAATCGGAGAAAAAGCCCGCGAATTCCAATGAGCCAATTCCCCGATTTACGCTATTCTTTCACTTTTACAACCACTAAAAAAATAACGAATGGATAGAAGGAAGGCGCTGTTTTCCCTATGCGCCTTAAAATATATTTTCAGCGCGCAGCGCTCATTTTCTATTATCTATTATCTATTCTCTATTCACTATTCTCTTAGTGAGCGAATGCGAGCGCTTTTGGCGCAGAAAGGAGTATGTCATTTGGACACAAAACTTGTCTATAAGCGCTGTATTGTACTGGTTGTTATCGTGCTGACAATACTTGGCGCATACATATTGAAGCTGGCGGATTTTCAGATATTCAGTTACCGCACCTACGCGGATTCGGCGCTTTCCTACACCGCGTCGAGCATCAAGGTGACGGCGGCGCGCGGCGAAATCCTCGACCGCTACGGCAGAACGATCGCCTCCAACCGCATGGGCTACGCGCTCATCTTTCAGGCGTCCGAACTGAATAAGCTGGAAAACCCCCAGCGCAATGAGATCATTTACCGGCTTACCAGAATCATAGACAAAAACGAGGGCAGAAACGAGGACGGCTCACCCAAATGGGAGGACTCCTGCCCTCTGATAGTGGATAATATGGGCAACGTTTCCTTTGCCGAGAACAGCGGCACCGCCATACGCAGGATGGAAACCATGCTGGAATTGCAGACCTACGCCACCCCGCAGAACTGCTTTGACGAAATGGCGGAACGCTACGAAACAGAAGGACTTGCGCCGGACGTCGCCCGTATTATCATGGGCGTGCGTCTGGAAATGGAGCTGATGGGCTTCAACTCGTCCAACCCCTTCACCTTCGCGGGCGACATATCGCAGGACACCATGCAGATCATCACCGAAAACGCCAACTTCTTCCGGGGCGTGAACGTGGAGATCGTGCCGATCAGAGAGTATTCCGACGGCACCATCGCGCCGCACCTCATCGGCATCACCGGCAAGATATACGCCGAGGAATTTGAAACGCTGCGCAAGAAGGGCTACGGCTACAACGACGTGGTGGGCAAATTCGGCGTGGAAAAGGAATACGAGGAAACCCTCCGCGGTCAGAACGGCATCAAGAAGGTGCGTCATGACAGCAGCGGAAACGTGATCTACACCGAATACACCCGTGAACCCAAGGCGGGAAACACAGTGGTTCTCACCATCGACTCCGACCTCCAGAAGGCGACGCAGCAGTCGATAGAGAACATCGTGCTTGCCCAGAGAGCCGCCGGCATTGAAGGCAGCGGCGCCGACGCGAACGCTTCCGCCGCCGTGGTGATGAAGGTCAAGACTTTCGAGGTGCTGGCCGCCGCGACCTATCCTTCCTTCAATCTCAGCACCTACCTGCAGGATTACGACGAGCTGAGCAAAAATCCCGATACACCGCTCTTTAACCGCGCCCTGAGCGGCGGATATGCTCCCGGTTCGACCTTCAAGCCGGCCATGGCGCTTGCCGCGCTCCAGGAATACGAAAACTACAATTCGAGCGGCAAGGCTGACCCGAGGGAACACGGCATCGACCGAAACGAAAAAATCACCTGCAACGGCTACATGATTCTGGAGGAAGCCGGCAATAAGATGTTTATCTGCGACGGTATTCACCACAGCGTCAACGTCACGTCGGCGATTTCCGTTTCCTGCAATATCTTCTTTTACACCATATCCCAGCGTGTCGGCATCGACAGGATGAATTACTACTGCAAGCAGCTGGGGCTCGGTTCCAAGACCGGCGTGGGTTTAGGCGAATCCATCGGCATTCTCGCGGGACGTGAGGAACGTTCCAGCCGCAATATGAACTGGTTTACCGGTGACACGCTGCAGGCGGCCATCGGACAGAGCGACAACCGATTCACACCTATGCAGATCTGCGCCTATATGTCCACCCTCGCCAACGGCGGCACCCGCTATTCCGCGACCCTGATCAAGACCATCAAGTCCTACGATATGAACCAGACCGTGCGAGAGGACGCGGAGATCAACAAGACGGTGATCACCAAGATGGAAGCGTCGGAAACCATGATGGACATCGTGAAGCAGGGTATGAAGTCCGTTACCGAGGACGGTACCGCGTCCGACACCTTCGAGAATTACCAGCTGAAAATCGGAGGCAAGACAGGTACCGCCGATACCAACAAATCTTCGCGCGGCGATCAGAAGACCGAATCCCCGAACGCCGTGTTTATCGCGTTTGCCCCTTATGACGACCCGGAGATCGCCGTGGCGGTTATCGGCGAAAAGTGCGGACACGGCAAGGTCATGGCGCAGGTGGCGAGGGACGTGTTTGACGAATACTTCTTCTCCGCCAAAACATCAGGCTACGCGGTCATCAGCGATGCGGGTATTGTCACATGGGAGGATACCGGCGGCACTGTTACCGGATAGTCCTTTGCCGCTTTGGTTCGTGAATTTACGATTTTCTGATATAGAAAACAACCAAATATCAACACTAATTTTCGTCACGGATTTTGCGGTAAATTAGCCAATAATTTGAATTTTCTCTTTGACATCTTTCGATTTTTGTGCTATCATACAGTTAACTGGATATTTCTGTAAAACTGCCGGGTCGTTTTAAGTCGACATTATTTGGCAATAGGATTTAGGGTTTTGGTTATTGCACGTTTATGTTGCAGACGACGGGCAGGTGAGGGTATTTTGGCTGAAAAAATCGCATTTATCTCGGCGCTGGGCGGTCAGGGAACTTCTCTCGCCGCCGCTTATACGGCCAAAGCGTCCGCTGCGGCCGGTCATCCGACGGCGCTGGTGGATACCTGCGGCTTCGGCGGGACGCTCGCCTGTATGCTCGGCGTTGAAGGCGATACGGTGATGCATCTGAATGACGCGGCTTTGGGCGAATGTGACATCGAGGATGCGCTCACCGACTGCGGCGAGCATTTGAAGCTGCTGCCCTCCGGCTCCTTCTCGGAGCGCACGCTTTCTCCGCTATCGGTGGAGGTAAGACGTGTCATAGAAAGCCTTTCGCGGGAATACGATGTTTTTGCGGATATTCCCTCGGGCACTGTGCCGGACTGCGGTATGGCAGGGTGCTTTGATATGTTTGTCATCTGTTCGCGTGCGGACGTTCTGAGTCTGAAATACGCCTCCATGCTTTGCCGCCATATACGCAAGGCAGCGTCACAGACAGTGGTTCCCTGCGAGATACGTCTGCTGCTCACCCGCTTCCTGCCCGAATTGATGAAATTCGGCGGCATGGAGGACATTGACAGGTGCATCGACACCGTGGGGGCGCGGCTTCTCGGAGTGCTCCCGCACGACAACCGTGCGCTGGAAGCGGTGATTTCGGGTCAGCCGCCGGATGAAAAATGCGAATTGATGCGTTACGCTGCCGACACGGCGGCGAGGATATACGGCGGGCGTGTGCCGCTCGATGCCGGGCGGTCATTCAGGATGCCGTTTTGAACGCGTAATTTATAAAACCGGTGCAAGCCGTTAATAATATATATAATCATTCTATGGATAATCACAAAGTTGGGAGATGGACATTTATGAATATTGCTTTGATAGCACATGATGACAAGAAGGAATTGATGATACAGTTCTGCATAGCCTACTGCGGCATCCTCAGCCGTCACAACCTGTGCGCTACCGGCACCACCGGCAAGATCGTCAGAGAAGCGACGGGACTCAATGTCAACTGCTTCATGCCCGGTGCGGCAGGCGGCGGAGAACAGATTGCGGCACGCATCGGATACAACGAGATCGACCTGCTGATATTCTTCCGCGATCCGCTCACACCCAAGCCGAACGAGCCGAGAGATATTGACATTCTGCGCATGTGCGACATGCATGTGATTCCGGTTGCCACCAACATGGCGACGGCGGAGATCCTCATTCACGGTCTGGAGCGCGGCGATTTCGATTACCGCAATTACATCCGCAAGTGATTTTTGCCAGAGCGGGACAATAACCAAGTTTTTATTCAGGAGCCGACGCGTTTCAGCGAAGGCTCCTTTTTTCAGGTAGGAGGGTGAAGGGTGAAGGTGGGAGGTAGGAGGTTCAAGGTGGGATGTTGAAGGGGGAAAATCCCTGCTTTCCGTTGATTTTCGCGCTTAACTATTGACAAGACCCGTTGAAAACTGCTATAATGTAATTTACAGAAATATGTGTGAAAACAGGTATTGTTTTCATTTATCGATAAAACAGCACCATAATAAACACGAAAGGACGTAGTGTATGGTAAGAAGCATGACGGGCTACGGCCACGCGCAGGCTACGCTTCACGGAAGGGACATTTCCGTGGAAATACGGTCTGTCAACCACAAATATTTTGATTTTTCGGTAAGGACTCCGAGAGGATATTCCTTCGTTGAGGATAAGATCAGGAATTATGTCAAGGAGCGTGTGGCGAGAGGCAAGATTGATGTGTATGTCACCATTCTCACTGTCGATGAAACGGCGGCGCAGGTGATCCTCAACAAATCGCTTGCCGAGGGCTACATCAAGGCGCTGCACGAGCTTGGCGCTCAGTTCGGCCTCACCGACGATATTTCCGTGTCGAGCGTCGCGAGATACAGCGACATTTTCACCGTCAAGCGCGCCGAGCAGGACGAGGACGAGGTCTGGAACGATCTTTCCGAGGTGCTTGCCGCGGCGCTGGAACAGTTCATCGCCATGCGCGAGACAGAGGGCGTGAAGCTGCGCGAAGATGTGATGGGCAGAATGAGGCACATTCTGGACATCGTGAGTGAAATAGAAACGCTTTCGCCCCAGACCCTTGAAAATTACAAAGCCCGTCTGAGGGCAAAGATTGAGGAGCTTTTAGGCGACGCTTCGGTCGATGAGCAGCGGCTGCTCACCGAGACGGCGATCTTCGCCGACAAGATAGCGGTGGACGAGGAGACCGTCCGTCTGAGAAGCCATTTCAGTCAGATGGACAAAATGCTCCATTCCGGCGAGGCGGTGGGACGCAAGCTGGACTTCATCGTGCAGGAGATGAACCGCGAAGCCAACACTATCGGCTCCAAATGCCAGAATTCCGACGTCGCCCACTTGGTCGTCGAAATCAAGGCCGAAATCGAAAAAATCCGCGAACAGATACAGAACATAGAATGACGCTCACGTTTGTTCGCTTAGATAATAGATAATAGAGAATAGAGAATAGTTTCGGAAGGCGCATTCGCGCCTTGGAATATATTTCAGCGCGAAGCGCTCATTCACTATTCACTTAGCGAGCTTGCGAGCGCATTTGGAGGGAACAAATGAAGCTGATTAACGTGGGCTACGGCAATATGGTTGCCGTGAGCCATATTATAGCCATTGTCAGTCCGGATTCGGCGCCGATCAAGCGCATGGTGCAGGACGCGAAGGAACGCGGCACGGCCATAGACGCGACGTTCGGACGGCGCACCAAGGCGGTGATCATCACCGACAGCGACCATGTGATACTGTCGGCGATCCAGCCGAAGCACATCGCCGGCAGGGTGGACAACCGCGAAGACACGGCGGATAATTTTGATGAAAGTGAGGAAAAAGATTCTGATGAATAACGAGAACGGCAAGGGCATTATTATTATTGTTTCGGGGCCGTCGGCGTCGGGCAAGGGTACGGTTGTCAGCCGTGCGCTGGCCAAGGCGGACGACGCGCGGGTCGATGTGCAGCTCTCCATCTCCATGACGACACGCGGCATAGGCAAGGGCGAAGTCGACGGCGAGACCTATTATTATGTGTCGAAAGAGGATTTTGAGAAGAATATCGCCGACAATAATCTGGTGGAGTACAACAGCTATGCCGGCGAGTATTACGGCACACCCAAGGATAAGCTGGAAGGCTGGCTGAATTCCGGCAGCAGCGTGATCCTCGAAATAGACGTCAACGGCGCCAAACAGGTGCTTTCGCAATACCCCGAGGCGGTGACGGTCTACATACTGCCGCCTTCCTTCCAGGAGCTGGAATACCGCCTGAGAAACAGAGGACGCGACAGCGAGGAAAAGATCAGATACCGCCTTGCCAAAGGCAGGGACGAAATACCCGAGGCTCATTGGTACGATTATATTCTGGTCAATGAGATCATCGAAGAGTCGGCTGACGACCTGCTCTGCATTATCCGTGCGGAGAAAAACAGCCGCAGACATATAGAATACAAAATTGACGAGGTGCTTGCAACTTATGGAGAAGATCGAAAAGAAGAACAGAACGATTGACGATATTTTTGAGATGTCGGACAGCAGATATTCGCTGGTCAACGCCATCAGCAAAAAGGCCAGAGAGATCGCCGACGAGGCCGAATCCAACAATGACGTGCTGTACCGCAAGCCGGTGAATATGGTCATTGACCGCCTGCTCGACGGCAGAGCCACCATTGAACACATCGAGCCGGAGGAAGAAGTGCATCACGCGTATGACGACCCCATTCAGACCGTGAATTACACGCTCGACACCGACGACGACGAGCAGTCCGGCGCCGAGAGCGAGGAATAAAGCGCGCAACGAAGTTGCGCTAACTGAAAAGACAATACGGATGTGAGCGCATTTGGATATTCCCCCTAAATCTTTTGCCAAGGTTGCGGTGGAAAACACAGCCTATCATTTTGACAGACTGTTCGATTATCTGATACCCGTGGAATACGAAGAATTCGCGGTCCCCGGATGCCGCGTGATGGTTCCCTTCGGCAAAGGCAACCGCAGGCGGCAGGGCGTCATTTTTGAGCTGTGCGGGACGGCGGATTGCGCCGGCGTCAAGCCGCTTTCGGCGCTTCTGGACGAAACGCCCGTGCTGTCCCAGGAAATGCTGCGCATGGCACGCTGGTTCCGTGACAATTACTACTGCACCTATTACGAAGCGGCCAAGGTCATGCTGCCCTCCGGCATCAACGTGCATGTGGTGACGTCCTACCGCGCGGCGGAAGGGCTGGACAGCCTGACGCTCACGGAACGGAGCGACATTACCCCCCAGCAGCGGAAAATACTGGAAATGTTCATTGCCAACAAGGGACTTGTGCTGGAAAAAAAGCACATCACCGAGGTCATGAACCTTCCGGTCAATTCCACCATTCCGGATCGGCTTGTTGAAAAGGGACTTCTCCAGCGCACGGACGATGCCGTGCGCAATATCAAGGACGCCACCGTCAAAATGGCAGCCCTTGCGCCCGACTGGGAGAAGCACACGGGGCCAAAGCTCACGCCCAAGCAGAGAGAAATTGTCAACCTGCTCAGCGACGTGCAGACCGCTTCGGTCAAGGAAATCTGTTACTTCACGGGCATATCGCAGGCGGTTGTGGATCTTCTCGCCAAAAAGGGCGTTGTCAGCTATTTCGAGGAAGAAATCTACCGCAATCCGTATGCCGGCGCGGGAGAGGGAAGCGGCGGCAGAGTGACGCTCTCCGAGCAGCAGCAGCTTGCCTTTGAGAATCTTTACAGGTTATACAGCGAGGACGAATTCCGTGTATCCCTGCTCTTCGGCGTGACGGGCAGCGGCAAGACCTCGGTATTCCTTCGGCTGATCGATGAAGTACTGGACGACGGCAAGGGCATTATCGTGATGGTGCCGGAAATCGCGCTGACCTCTCAGACGCTCGGCAAATTCCACGAGCGTTACGGCAGCAAGGTCGCCGTGTTCCACAGCGGACTGTCCCTCGCGCAGCGCATGGACGAATGGAAACGCGTGCGCGACGGAGAGGCGCAGATCGCCCTCGGCACACGCTCCGCTATCTTTGCCCCTTTTGACAGGATCGGTCTTGTCATCATTGACGAGGAACAGGAATACACCTACAAATCCGAGAATTCCCCGCGCTTTCACGCGCGCGACGCGGCGAGATTCCGCTGCGGCTACAACAGGGCGCTGCTGGTGCTTGCCTCGGCGACGCCTTCCATTGAAACCTATTACAACGCCACCGACGGCGGACGGTACGATTACCAGGTGCTGACCCATCGCTACGGCAACGCCATTCTGCCCGACGTGGAGAAGATTGACATATCACAGATGGACATCAAGGACGGCATTATCAGTCCCCGTCTGTACCAGGCGCTGCGGGACAATCTGGAAAGCGGCCGGCAGTCGATTCTGCTCAACAACCGCCGCGGCTTCAACACCTTTGTTTCCTGCCGCGCCTGCAATGAGGTCATCACCTGCCCGAACTGCAGCGTTTCCATGACCTACCACAGCGACAACAAACGGCTGATGTGCCATTACTGCGGCTATTCGATGCCTGTGCCGCATGTCTGTCCCTCCTGCGGGGAGCCGTTTCTCCGCTTTGCCGGTCACGGCACGCAGAAGGCGGAGGAGGAGCTGGCCAGGCTCTTTCCCGAGGCGAGAATACTCCGCATGGACGCCGACAGCATGACGCGGCGTTCGTCCTACGACAAAAAATTAGGCGACTTCGCCGCCGGTCTTTACGACATCATGATCGGCACACAGATGGTCGCCAAGGGTTTTGACTTTGAACGGGTGACGCTGGTGGGCGTTCTTCTGGCGGATCAGGCGCTCTACAGCGACGACTTCCGCAGCTACGAGCGGGCGTTTTCGCTGCTCACGCAGGTGGTCGGGCGTTCCGGCAGAGGAAAAAGCCGCGGACGCGCCATTATTCAGACGATTACCCCGGAAAATCCCGTCATTGACATGGCGGCGAGTCAGGATTACAGAAAATTCTACCGGAACGAGATCATTCTCCGCAAGGCGATGCTCTATCCGCCCTTCGCGGATCTTTGCATGGTGGGCTTTGTGGGAAGCCGCGACGAGGAGGTTTCCCGTGCCGCCGGAAATTTCCTTGAACGCCTGAAATATTACACACAGCGGGACTATTCCGACGTGCCGATACGCGTGCTCGGCCCTTCTCCCGCCTCGGTCAAAAAGGTCAGCGGACGCTACCGCTACAAAATCATTCTCAAATGCCGCAACAATGCCCGGTTCCGTGAGATGATGCACCTTCTTCTCTGTGAATCCGGCAGCGATCCGCAGAGCAAAGAGGTAACGACCTTCGCCGACCTCAACCCGGAAAACGTACTGTAGACGCTCGCATTCGTTCGCTTAGTGAATGGTGAATAGTGAATAGAGAATAGTGAATAGTTTCGGAAGCCCTTCGGGCTTGGAATAATAAATTTTGGAGGAACGATACTTATGGCTTTAAGACAGATTGTGACGGAGGGTGACAGCGTACTCCGCAAGAAGTGCCGCCCTGTCACTGAATTCAACCAGAAGCTCTGGGATTTGCTCGACGACATGAAGGAAACCCTTGCCGAAGCAAAGGGTCTGGGACTCGCCGCACCGCAGGTCGGCTTTCTCAAGCGCATTGTCATCATCGACATGGGCGACGGCCCTGTCGAGATGATCAACCCTGAAATCATCGAAAAGCGAGGTCAGCAGGAGTGCATGGAAGGCTGCCTTTCCATTCCCGGACAGTGGGGCATCCTTAACCGTCCGCAGTATGTCAAGCTGCGCTACCGCGACCGCAACGGCGACCTCTATGAGATCGAGGGCGAAGGCCTTTTCGCTTCCTGCGCCAGCCACGAAACCGACCACCTCGACGGCACCCTCTACATCGACAAGGTTATCCGCATGGTCGATCCCGACGAAGTCGAACAGGAGCGCGAAGAGCACCCGAGAGACTGAAGCGCGCAGCGGAGCTGCGCTAAGTGAATAGTTAATAGTGAATAGTGAATAGTTTCGGAGCGCTGCGCGCTGAATGTATACGCTGCGCCCTTGGAATGATGGAAGGATTTGTTTATGACAATCGCATTAGTGATTATGGAGGGAATCATATTGTCCTTCTGGCTGCTGCTGATTTGTGTGGTGGGTATCGCCAACGGGCCTGTCGGACTGGTCTGCTTCTATGAAAAGGACGTGCAGGAGCGCGTGGTCGAGCTGGGACTGACCACGAAGGAGAAAATCAGAAGCGCCACGGTCAAGGCGGCTGTTGCGCTGTACATTCCCGAATTGACCGTGATTCCGGCTGCCGTTTATCTGATCAACGGCGCGCGCGGATTCTGGGACATCTTTATTCAGCTCACCGCGGTCTACCTGATCGCAACGGTCTTTGACAGGATATTCATAGACGTCGTTTGGGTCGGACATACTAAAGCATGGGAAATTCCCGGCACCGAAGACCTCAAACCCTACATTCCCGTGAAGGTGCAGCTCGGCAAGTGGATCGGCTGTCTGGTCATGTTCCCCCTGATGGCGGCCGCCATCGCTTACGGACTGAGCTTCCTCAGCTTCTGACATGCGCAATACTGAAAAATAGTGTAAAAATAATGGAATTTTAAGTGTAAGAAGGTGATTCCCCATGAGAATCATATTTATGGGCACGCCGGAATTTGCCGCGCCTGCCATCGATTCGCTGCTCGCGGCGGGACATGAGATCGCGGCGGTCTTTTCCCAGCCCGACAAGCCGAAGGGCAGAGGGTACTCCCTCGCGCCGCCGCCGGTGAAGGTGAAGGCGATGGAGCACAATATTCCCGTGTACCAGCCCAAAAGCATGAGAGACGGCGAGGCGCTGAGAATCTTCAACGAGATAAAGCCCGACGTGGGCGTCGTCATCGCTTACGGCAAGATTCTGCCGCAGGAGATTCTCGACGCGCCGCAATACGGCTGCATCAACGTGCACGCGTCCCTGCTGCCGAAATACCGCGGCGCCGCGCCGATTCAGTGGAGCGTCATTGACGGCGAACCCAAGACCGGCGTCACCACCATGCAGATGGACGCGGGTCTCGACACGGGCGATATGCTGCTAAAGAGCGAAACGGCCATTCTCCCCGACGAAACGGCAGGCGAGCTGCACGACAGGCTTTCCGCAATGGGCGCTCAGCTGATCGTCAAAACCCTCGACGCGCTGGCGAAGGGGGAACTCCGGCCGGAAAAGCAGGACGATTCGCTCACCTGCTATGCGAAAATGCTCACCAAGGAGCTTTGCGCCGTGGACTGGAGCCGCAGCGCACAGGAGATTCACAACCAGATACGCGGACTGTCCCCGTGGCCGGTGGCAACGGCGGTGCTGGAAGGCAAAAAGCTGAAACTCCACCGCAGCGCGGTTTCATCGCTCGACGCGCCCGAAGCCGGGTGCGGCGAGATCATTTCGCTGGAACCGTTGACCGTGAAATGCGGCAGCGGCGCTGTGGAACTGCTGGAAGTACAGGCGGAAGGCAAAAAGCGCATGTTTTCAGCAGATTATCTAAGAGGACACAAGATAGAATTGGGAACAATTCTGCAATAACAGTGGGAAGTAAGAAGTGAGAAGTAAGAAGTGAAAACCTTCTACCTTCTACCTTCTACCTTCTACCTTCTACCTCCTACCTCCTACCTTCACCCTTCACCCTTCACCCTAAATTGAAAGGCAGGTTTTGTAAAAATGTATGAAGCATTGGCACTCGTGGCAACCGGAATGAACAACTACGGCGCTTACAGCGACACGAACAACGCAATCGGCGGTCTGGGACTCGGAGGATTCTATATCGATCAGTGGTATATCCTTCTTGTCATTCCGGCGATGATTATCGCTCTGATCGCGCAGGTAAGGGTCAAATCGGCGTACAACAAATATTCCAAGATCGCCAATTCCAGAGGCATGACTGGCGCGCAGGCTGCCCGGATGATTCTGGACGATCACGGACTGACCTATATTCCCATCAATATTTCACAGGGAACGCTTTCCGACCACTTCGATCCCAGAAACAACACGGTCAACCTCTCGCCCGACGTCTACAGCGGCACGTCCATTGCCTCCATCGGCATTGCGGCGCATGAAGTGGGACACGCCATTCAGCACGCGGAGCATTATTTCCCCAATAAAGTGCGTTCGGCGGTCATTCCCGTGACGAATTTCGGCTCGAATATCTCCATGCTGCTGATTCTTGCCGGTCTTTTCCTGCCGGCGTTTGTATGGCTCGCGTGGATCGGCGTGGCGCTTTACTCCACCGTCGCCATCTTCCAGCTTGTGACCCTGCCTGTGGAATTCAACGCCAGCCACCGCGCGATGGATCACATCAAGCGGCTCGGCATTGCCAACGACACCGACGCGAAGGGCGTGAAGAAGGTGCTGAAGGCAGCCGCGATGACCTATGTGGCGGCTCTGATTACCTCGCTTGCCAGCTTCCTGAGAATTTTCCTCATCGTCAGCGGCAGCGGCAGGAGAAGAAGATAATTATTTATGGCCAATTCAACCAATCATTCCAACCCAAATCACCCCGTCAATCCCCGCATGACCGCCTTCCGCGTGCTCATGCGGGTGCAGGACGAGGGCGGATACTCCAATATCGCCTTGAACGAGGCTCTGAGCGCGCAGAAGCCGGAGCCTCGCGACAGGGCGTTCATCACGCGCCTTGTCTACGGCGTGCTGGAAAAAACCGAAACCCTCGACCATGTCATAAGCAGCTATACCAAGTCAGGCGCACGCATCGAACCCGAAGTGCGCTGCATTCTCCGCATGGCTGTTTATCAGATGGCCTTTATGAACACGCCCGATTCGGCGGCGGTCAACGAGAGCGTGAACCTCGCCAAGAAGCGGAAGCTCCTCCGCGCGACGGGATTCATCAACGGACTGCTGCGCAGCTTCATCCGGGACGGCAAGCAGGTTGCGCTTCCTGACCCAATAAAGCAGCCGGAGAAGTACCTGAGCATCCGCTATTCCTGCCCTCTGTGGCTGGTGAAGCTGTGGCGCAAAAGCTACGGCGAGGCAATCTGCGAAAAGATTCTCGCAGGTCTGGAAGGGCGGCCGCCACTTTATCTGAGGACGAACACCGCCAAGTTAACGACGCAAAAGCTGACGGAATTGCTGCAATCCGCCGGCGTGAAAGCCGATGCTTCGGACATCATTCCCGACTGTATTTCCATTGAGGAAACAGGTGACATCACTTTGCTTCCCGGCTTTGCGGAAGGCTATTTCCATGTGCAGGACGGTTCCTCGCAGCTCTGCTGCATGGCGGCTGCGCCCGAAAGCGGCAGCGTTGTTTACGACGTGTGCGCCGCGCCCGGCGGCAAGTCTTTTACCGTTGCCGAACGGATGGGAAACAGGGGGCGAGTCGTTTCCTGCGACCTTTACCCGCATCGGGTGGAACTCATCGCGGAAGGCGCGAAGCGGCTGGGGCTGGATTGTATCGAGCCGACGGTGCGCGACGCGCTGGGCGAAGGACAGCCGGAATGTGCCGATCTGGTGCTGTGCGACGCGCCCTGCTCGGGACTGGGCATCATCCGGCGCAAGCCCGACATCAAGCGCAAGCCGCAGAGCGAGACAGAGGAGCTTCCCGACCTGCAATACCGCATACTGGAAAATTCCTCGCGCCTTGTCCGCAAAGGCGGACGGCTGATCTATTCCACCTGCACGCTGCATCCTGCGGAGAACGCCGCTGTCATCGGGAAATTTCTCAGGAATCACAGCGAATTCGAGCCTTGTCCCCTTGCGCTGCCGGAAGGCGTCAAAAGCGCGATCGATGAGCCGGACTGGCAGATCACGCTCTTTCCGCATATTTTAAATACAGACGGATTTTTTATATCCTGCGTCAGAAGAAAGGACTGAACAGACTTGCACGGAATCAACGCAGCAGACAACAAAACCGACATCAAAAGCATGACCAAGGCGGAGCTGACCGACAGCTTCAAGGCGCTGGGACTGCCGAAATTCCGTGCGGATCAGGTTTACGACTGGCTTCACGCGAAAGGCGCGGTTTCATTTGACGAAATGACCAATATTTCCAAAGATTTGCGCGCCGCTTTGTTACAAAATTATTACATATATAATGTAACCATTGAAAAAAAACTGATTTCGGCGTATGATGGAACCATAAAATACCTTTTCCGGCTGGATGACGGCGAATATATCGAGAGCGTTGTGATGAGCTATCATCACGGCTACACCATCTGCATTTCCACCCAGGCGGGCTGCCGGATGGGCTGCCGCTTCTGCGCGACCGGTATGGGCGGGCTTGCACGCAACCTCCGGCCGGCGGAAATGCTCTCCCAGATCACGACCGCCCAGCGGGACAACAACATACGCATTTCCAATATCGTCCTGATGGGAATGGGCGAACCGCTCGACAATTTCGACAATGTGATGCGCTTTCTGGAACTGGTGTCCGACACGGACGGCGTCGGCATAGGAATGCGTCACATTTCGCTCTCCACCTGCGGACTGGTGGATAAAATATACAGGCTCATCGAGATGAAGCCGCAGTTCACGCTGTCGGTGTCGCTTCACGCGCCGAATGACGCGCTGCGCGGCGAGATGATGCCGGTCAATCACAAGTGGAATGTGGAGCAGCTTCTGACCGCCTGCCGGAAATACGCGGAGGCGACCCACCGACGCATATCCTTTGAATATTCGCTCATCAAGGACAAAAACGACACAGACGCCTGCGCTCTCGAGCTTGCGGGCAAATTAAAGGGAATGCTCTGCCATGTCAACCTGATACCGGTCAACACCGTCAAGGGCAACAGCTACGAGCGATCGTCACCGCAGCAGATACAGAAATTTATCAAAATATTAGAGTCAAGGGGAATCACAGCGACCGTGCGGAGGACGCTCGGCGCGGACATCAACGCGTCGTGCGGACAGCTACGCAGGAAGAAAAAGGAGGAATCCGATGGAAATTTACAGCAGGACTGACAGGGGCATGGTGCGCCATTCCAATCAGGACGCGGAACGTCACGGCTTCTTTAAGGACGGAAGCGCGTGGGCGGTAGTCTGCGACGGCATGGGCGGCGCGAACGGCGGCAACGTCGCCAGCAGCACGGCTGTCGAGGAAATATCCGCACGCCTTGCGGAGGATTACACCAGCGACATGAGCGGCAGCAAGATCCGCGATATGATCGCCAAAGCGGTGAACGCCGCCAATATAAAAGTATACATTCAGGCGCAGGAGGACATTTCCCTGCGCGGAATGGGAACAACGGTAGTCGTGGCGATTGTGCGCGGCGACACCGCTTATATAGCCCATGCGGGCGACAGCAGGGTTTATCTGTACGCCAAGGGCGATCTGCGGCAGATGACGGTGGATCATTCGGTGGTGCAGGTCATGGTGGACAGAGGCGAACTCACCGAGCAGGAGGCGCGCGTCCATCCCAGAAGGAACCTCATCACCCGTGCGCTTGGGGTCAAGCCCCGGCTGGACATCGACCACTGCGAATGTCCGGTGGAAAGGGACGACATTCTGTTGCTCTGCACCGACGGCCTTTCCAATTATGTAGAGGATCTTGAGATGTTCAAGATACTGTACAGCCTGAGCGGCGAAGATGCGGTAAAAAAGCTGATCGACACGGCCAATGCCCACGGCGGCGGCGACAATGTGACGGCTGTCACCGTCTGCTGCTGACTGGTTGAACAGTCAACCGTATACCGAAATAATCACACATTCAAGCCCTTAACGGATAAATACGCGAAGGGCAGGTAAGGAGTGTTTCATCAATATGGATAAATATATCGGCAAAGTCTTAGACGGCAGGTATGAGATACTGGAAGAGGTGGGAAACGGCGGCATGGCTGTCGTTTACAAGGCAAAGGATTTCGACACCGGCGCGATCGTGGCTGTCAAGATCCTGCGCGAGGAATATCTCGACAATGAGGAATTCTGCCGCCGGTTCCGCAACGAATCCCGCGCCATCGCGCTGCTCAATCACCCCAATATCGTCAAGATCTTCGACGTGTGCAACAGTCCGTCGCTCCAGTATATCGTCATGGAATACATCGACGGCATCTCCCTGAAAGACTACATCGAGCAGCAGAGAGTCGTCCGCGTCAAGGAAGCGGTTCACTTCACGACGCAGATTCTCCGCGCGCTCATGCACGCCCATTCCAAGGGCATTGTGCACCGCGACATCAAGCCGCAGAATATCATGCTGCTCCAGAACGGCCGCATCAAGGTGACGGATTTCGGTATTGCCCGTCTGCTCACCAGCCAGACCAGCACCATCACCGACAAGGCGATCGGTTCGGTGCATTACATTGCCCCCGAACAGGCGAGAGGCGCGGCGACCGACGCGAGAGCCGACCTGTATTCCGTGGGTGTGATGCTCTATGAAATGCTGACCGGCAAACTGCCCTTTGACGCCAACAGCGCGGTGTCGGTAGCCGTCATGCAGCTCCAGGCGGACCCGAAAATGCCCCGTCAGATCAATCCGAACATTCCCGTCGGTCTGGAGGAAATCACCATTCAGGCCATGCAGAAGGATCCCAACGCCCGCTATCAGAGCGCGGCGGAAATGCTCCAGGATATTGAGAATTTCAAGATGAATCCCGGCATCAAGTTCAATTACAAATACATCGTGGAGGACAGCCCGCGCTACCGCAAGACTGCCGAAACAGCCAAAAAGTCCGAATCCGAGGACGAATACAAGAGCCCGGTCATTCCTGTGCTGACAGGTATCGCGACGGCGTTTGTGCTTGTCGCCGTGGTGTTCGTGATCATCTTCATTGACGCCAGCGGCATCCTCAAAAAGAACAACAGCGAGCAGGTCAAGCTGCCGAATTTCGTGGGTCAGATCTACAATGACATTTTAGAGAGCCAGAAGTACGACTTTGAATTCTACAAGGAAGAAAAGTTCAGCAGCGAGATCGCCGAGGGCGTTGTCATGGAGCAGAATCCGAAGCCCGACAAGATGGTCTATTCCGACTCCCGCGTCAAGCTGGTCGTCAGCAAGGGACCGGAGCGCCTGATGGTTCCCGATTTCCAGAATATGACCTATACCCAGTACACGCAGCTGCTCAAACAGCAGGGCCTTGCCTATGTGGAAATGCCGATTTACGACGAGAATACGCCTGTCGACATCGTATGCAACACCAATCCCCAGCCGCGTCAGGAGGTTGAAATCGGCGACGTCATCGAGGTCTATTACAGCCTTGGCCCGAGAACCGAGGATCAGGTCATGAGGAACTTTGTCAACATGCCTTATGTGTCGGCCAAGAGCCAGCTCGATTCACTCGGCATCACCATCGCCGAGGCCACCAAGGTGGACAGCAACAAGCCCGAAGGCACCATTATTTCTCAGGAACCGCCCTACGGCACCAAGCTGACCAAGGACACCGTTGTCAAATTCACCATCAGCAACGGCAAAGCGCCGGAATCCACTGTCACGCTGAAAATCGAACTTCCCCAGAGTACCCAGGACGTGACGCTCGAGGTATTCCTTGACAATGAATCCATCAAGGCGGCGAATGTCTCGCTTGCCTCCCAGACCAGCTATTCCATCAAGCTCACCGGCTCGGGAACGCAGAAGGTGACAGTCACTCTCAACGGCAGGAAATACCGCGATTACAAGGTCAATTTTAAAACCGAGAAGAGCACGGTCAGCAAGGAATACGACGTCAGCTGGCTTACCGAAGCGTCGTCCGAAGTCTCCTCCGAAGTTTCCTCCGAAGAGGAAGAAGTGAAACCGGAAGGCTGATACTAAGGCATATGAAAAGCAATAACAAACACACACGTTCCGACAGAAGCCCGGATGCCGTGCAGCTGGAAGGTATCATCATCAAGGGCATCGGCGGCTTCTATTACGTCGAGTGCGGTGATCAGGTTTACGAATGCAGGGCGCGCGGTTCGCTTCGCGGCGGCGGAGCCAACCGCGCGAGGATAACCCCTCTGGCGGGTGACAGATGCGTGATCTCCGTCCATCCCGACGGACTGGCCAGCGTGGACAGCATCCTCGAGCGGCGCAACTTTTTGCTGCGCCCTCCGCTGGCCAATCTGGACACGCTCTTTATCGTGGTGTCGCTCTGTCAGCCGCAGCCCAACGCGCTCATTGTCGACCGTTTCATTTCTCTTGCCGAGCACAAGGGAATAGAGCCTGTCATCGTCATCACCAAGCTCGATCTGGCCGATGACAACGGCTTCGGGGATATTTACCGCAAGGCGGGATTCACCGTGATTGACGCGGATTATGCGTCCGACAGCCGGGAATTCCTCGACGAAATACGGGACCTCATGAAAAACAAAATCAGCGCCTTCGCAGGCAATACCGGAGCGGGCAAGTCAACGCTGCTCAACGCCCTTTGTCCCGGACTTGACCGCGAAACGGGCGAAACCAGCAAAAAGCTCGGGCGCGGAAGGCACACTACCCGCGAGACCGAGCTTTTTCCGCTTTCCTTTGGCGGCAAGATCGCCGACACGCCGGGATTTTCCTCCTTTGACGGTGAATTTGCCGAGTTTGTCTACAAAGACGAGCTGGCGGACACCTTCCGTGAATTTGCCGATTTTTCCCATCTGTGCCGCTTCACCGGCTGTTCCCACACCTGTGAGAAGGGCTGCGAGGTGCTTGCCGCCGTCAGCCGCGGAGAAATCTCCCGGTCACGCCACGCAAGCTACGTCGCCCTCTACAACGAGGTCAAGGACATCAAGGAATGGGAGAAGGGTGCGGCGCGGTTGCGCCGCTAAGTGAATAGTGAATGGTGAATAGTGAATAATTTCGGAGCGCATTCGCGCTGAATATAAAGGATTGTATTATGAAATGCGTGATTGTTTCGGCGGGAAGAATTTCGGATTTTGAGAGAATGAAAACAAACATTTCCCCGGGGGATTATGTCATTGCTGCTGACGGAGGGCTGCGATCTGCCGAAGGACTGGGCGTGACGCCCGACTGCGTTTTGGGCGATTTTGATTCGCTTGGGTATGTGCCCGACTGCGCCGACGAGGTTTTTCCCTCCCAAAAGGACGACACCGACACCATGCTGGCCGTGAAGCACGGACTGGCGAAAGGATTTAGGGAGTTCGTCATTGTAGGCGGTCTTGGCGGCAGGCTGGATCATACGCTTGCCAATATTGCGGCGCTGGATTACATGCGAAATCACGGCGCAAGGGGGTTGCTGGCCGATGAAAGCACGGCGGTCAGACTATTCGGTCAGGGCGATGCCGTCAGGCCGCTGATGGGCGGTTCCGGCGCGTATTTTTCCGTGTTTCCCTTCGGCTGCGAATACGCCGTCGTCAGCATGAGCGGCGTGGAATACCCGACCATGCGGCAGAGACTGGACGCCTCCTTTCCCTTGGGCGTGAGCAATCATGTCACTGACCGCGAAAAATTCAGCATGATCATCCACGAGGGTACGGTGCTGATTATCGAGTGCGCCAGTGAAACAGACAATGAAATAATTGATTGAAAAATGACAGGGTAACTCCGTTTTAACCGTTAAAATGCTGGAACCGGATCAGAGGTGAACGACTTTGGGAGCAAATTTTGCCGACGTGCATTGCCCTTCCTGCGGCGCTCCGGCTAACTTCGATATTATCTCGCAGCAGTACCGCTGCGGCTTCTGCGGCGGCAGGGTCGGCATCAAGGAGGCCATCGCCCAGAAACAGGGATTCCGCGCGTTCCGTCAGCAGAAGATCAAAGAAAGCGCGGAAAAATATCATCTGATGCGCGGCGCCTGCACCGGCTGCGGCGCGGAGATTGTTTTCAACGAAGGCGAGGCCATGTCGAACTGCGCGTTCTGCGGGCGCACGTTGGTGAGGAAGGATTATGTATCATCGAAGGAACTGCCCGAGCTGATCATCCCCTTCCGGATTACCGAGGAAGAAGCGCGGGAACGGCTTTCCGCGTGGTGTGATAAGAATGCCCGCAAGAGCGAGGCAAAGCACATCAGGGAGCATATCGCCGAATTGAAGGGCTTCTATCTGCCCTATGAGCTGGTGCGCGGCCCTGTCACAAGCAAGGTCAGCCGCATGGACGGCGGCAAAACCTACATATGCAGCGGATATGTGGACAATGTATTCGTGAGCTGCTCCAGACAGCTTGACAACATGCTGCTCGACGGCATGGAGCCTTTTGAGCTGGACGAGCTGCACGCCTTTGATTTTGCCTACGCCGCAGGGCAGCGTATCAAGACCGCCGACGTGGATGACAGGACGCTTCTCAGCCGCATCAACACCGAAGTATCGGCGGATTACGCGCCCACCGTCCGCAAGACACTTGAAACCAAGGCGGTGGACGTTTACGCCTATTCGGATAACGCGCTGCGAATGCCGGTGCTGATGCCTGTCTATTATATTTCCTCGGGTGAAACAATGGCGGCGGTCAACGGACAGACCGGCAAGGTCAGCGTCCGCGCCGAGAGGGTTTCACACTATTATTTCGTTCCGTGGTGGCTGAAGGCCATCCTTTCCACATTGATCATATGCGGTGTGTCCTATGCCGCCTTCCGGCTTTTCGGAATGACGCCGGGAGAAAGCGTATATATCACGGGTCTGCTGGCCATTGTCTGGGCGATCATTACCCTGTGTGCCTACAGCGACACGGTGCATAATTCCTTCCGCGTGGAGAGCGAACGGAAAATCTTCACTTCCCGCGGCGGCTCCTTCCGCCGGACGGACAGCGGGCTGGTACAGGACAAAAACGAGATGAGAAAGCAGGTCGTCAGGCCGGTTTTTTATGAAAAAATCGACGGCGTGATGAAGCCGGTGCTTCTCAAATTCACTTCTCCGCTGAGAATAGCGCACACGGCGGGACTGTCGCTGTTTGTGCTGTTTCTGCCGGTGATTATCGCGCTGTTCCTCAACGGGTTCGACTTCCAACGCCTTGAACTCGGCGGTTCCGCGGTCTGGTTCTGCATATTCGTTCCCGTCATACCCGTTTACATTCTCAAATTCGCCCGCATAGAGCTTTACGAACGCCCGTGGATTTACCTTTTGTCTCCCGACGGATCCAAGAAGAAATACCGCAAAAAACGTGAGATTAAGATAACCGGCGACACGGTGATGACCGTGCTCGGCTTTACCTTTATCCCGCCCGGGTGCCTCGCCGTATGGTTCGGCATCCTTTCATTCTGCGTGATGGTCTATCTGACCGCGTTCGGATTTTAGATAGGTAGGAGGTAGGAGGTAGAAGGTAGAAGGGAAAGCGCGCAGCGCCGTAACTAGCGAGCGAATGCGAGCGTGGGAGTCGAGGGGGTCTGGACCTCCTCGCGGGTCAAGGGCAGGGCCCTTGCAGGGTACTTTGTCAGCAAAGCTGACAAAGAGGGGCTTTGCCCCTCGCTGCGATACCCCCGGAAAAGAATACACCCCGGGCGCAACCGATAAAGAAAAAAATAAATAATCCCTCGCCCAAAATCGGAGAAAAAACCGGTATTATAAAATGCTCTACCCCGCCGATTTCAGGCATTTTCAGCTTTTACAACCGCCTAAATTATCAGTTGAAGGAGAAAAGAGCTATGCGTTTCGGTTTTTCGTATGTGGGACTGATTTATCTTGTCATGCTGTTTGTCCCCAATATCATCTGGACGAAGCATCAGCCGAAGGATTATGACAAATACGTCGGCAAGGAGAACAAGCTGCTGCTCACACTCGAAAGAATCGGCGAGGTGCTTGTCAGCGGCATTGCTATTGTCTTTTCCGACTTCAATCTGAGGAACTGCCATCTCTGGCTGCTCTGGCTCGGCGTTTCCTTTGCCCTGATGGTGCTGTATGAGGTCTTCTGGGTGCGCTACTTCCGCAGCGAGAAGGAAATGAGCGATTTCTACAGCAGCATACTGAAGATTCCCGTAGCAGGCGCCACACTGCCGGTTGCAGCGTTTTTCCTGCTGGGCTTTTACGGCGAGAATATCCTCATGATTGTTTCCAGCGTGATTCTCGGCATCGGTCACATCGGCATTCATCTTGCCCACAGGAATGAAGCCTGCGGCAAGCCGGAGAAGAAATCTTTTATTGTTGTCAGAATTCTGAAAGGAATAGCCGTTTTTGTGCCGGTCACCGTCTTCGCGGGCATTTCAGCGGTCATTGCCCTTCGGAATGTGAATTACGTAAAGCATTACCCCAATCTGCTCGGCGGCGTGGACGAGGCGCTTTATCTGCCGATCAACGGGCAGGAACAGTTTATTCTCATGACGGGCAGGGATACTGCCAATCCCGTGATTCTCTACCTGCACGGCGGACCTTCCTCGCCGGATTCGACCGTTACCTTTGGCTTTGCCGACAGGCTCACCGACAGATACACCTTCGTCTGCTGGGATCAGAGGGGCTGCGGCAGGACGTATTTCAGGAATCACGACAAAGACCCGGATAATGCCACAGCGACCTTTGAACAGGCGCTTGCCGATGTGGATGCGATTGTGGATTACCTGCGCGACCGGTTCGGTCAGAAGAAGGTCATCATTATGGGGCATTCCTACGGCACGATTCTCGGCAGCAGCTATGTGAAGGCGCATCCGGAGAAGGCTGCGGCGTATATTTCCGTGGCGCAGGTCGTTTCGCTGGAAAGAAGCGATTTCTACAGCTATCAGGACGCGCTGGCGAAGGCAAAAGCCGCCGGCGATGATGTTTCCGTCATGGAAGCGGCATATCGGAAGTATTTGTCCGATCCGAACCTTGTCAATCTGATGGCGGTTCGCAGTGAAGTGTCAAAATACCATCCGTCGGCGGTAGACGATAACAGCGTGTGGTACGCGCTGACTTCACCCTATTACGGAATGGACGATTTCCGATGGTTCCTCATTCAGCTCGGCGATATGGGGAAATATTTTGACATGAACAAGCCGCTGTTCGATTACACGAAGGCGTTTGACGCGGAGCAAACGGGAACGGACTACGCCGTGCCGGTGTACTTCATTTCCGGCTCGGACGACTGGATCTGCCCCGTCGATTCGGTGAAGGATTATTATAACAGCATCACCGCTCCCTCGAAAGACCTCGCCTTAATCGAAGGCTGCGGACACAATGTGCAGTATTCCCTGCCGGAGGATTTTGCAAAGGCAGTCAGGATATCGGAAGAATAATTCCCGCACCAAATGCCATCCGCGGCGTATTATGATAATGCAGGAAGCAAAGTGACCTGCAAAAAACAAAATACATCACAAAGCGGAGGTAATACTTATGAAGATCGTTGTAGTAAAAAGCCCGAAGGCACTCGCACCCATTCTCAGGCTGGTATTCAAAATCAAGAAGGAAGCGTAACCGCTTCATCACACACCAAATAAAAAAGCGCTCCGGAGTTTTTATAAAAAAATCCTCCGAAGCGCTTTTTGCATAATGCAGTGCCCTCATACCTTCTACCCTTACCCTTCAACCTTCACCCTTCACCCTCAATAGGAAAGTATCTCGTACCCGTCGTCGGTGACGGCAACCTGGATTTCCCACTGGGCGGAGGGAAGTCCGTCCTCGGTGTAGACCGTCCAGCCGTCGTCCTCGTCCTGCCAGACTTCGCAGGAACCCATGTTGATCATCGGCTCTATGGTGAACACCAGCCCCGGAACCATCAGCATTTCGGTACCGGGCTTGGAAACATAGCTCACCCACGGATCCTCGTGGAATTCGAGTCCTATGCCGTGGCCGCCGATGTCGCGCACCACGCTGTAGCCGTTCTTCATGATGAACTGATTGATGGCGTCGCCCATGTCGCCGAGGTAATTCCACGGTTTTACTTTTGACAGTCCGACCTCAAGACTTTGCCTCGCCACCTCGACCAGCCGCTTCTTCTCCGGCGAAACCTCGCCGATGCAGAACATTCTCGACGAATCGGAAAAATAGCCGTTCAGCACGGTGGAGCAGTCTACGTTGACGATGTCCCCCTCCTTGAGCACGCGGTCGGGGGAGGGAATACCGTGGCACACGACTTCATTGATGGAGGTGCAGACGCTCTTGGGATAGCCCTCGTAATTCAGCGGCGCGGGAATGCCGCCGCGCAGCACGGTATGTTCATAGACCCATTTGTCTATTTCCTCGGTGGTAATGCCTGCGCGGATATGCTGAGCTACGTAATCCAGCACGGCGATGTTGATTTTGGCGCTCTCGCGTATTCCGGCGAGCTGCTCCGGCGTTTTGAGCAGCGAATGGGATGGCACTTCCGCGCCGGAAAGTTCGTATTCGTGCAATCTGCGGTCAAAGTCCATGTGGCACTTTTTGTATTTCTTTCCGCTGCCGCACCAGCAGACGTCGTTTCTTCCGGGTATTTTATCGTTTGTCAAGTGAGTCACTCCCTGAATATGTTATGATTAATTCAACGAAAACCATTCTATCACAAAGTCGCGGAAAAATAAAGGGCTGTCGGCGGAAAATCTGATATTTTGAAAAAATCATTGTTCATTAAATGTTTTAAAAATATTGCAATTTTATAAAAATTATGATATATAATTATATGTATGTATGTGTGATTTAAGGAGTGAATAAGTCAGATTGATAGAATTCCGCAATGTTTACAAAACCTATGACAACGGCACCAAAGCCCTGCGCGACCTCAATCTGAGAGTCAACGAGGGCGAGTTTGTGTTTATAGTCGGTTCTTCGGGAGCGGGCAAATCGACCTTGCTTAAGATACTCATGCGTGAGGAAACGCCCAACAGCGGCGAGGTCATCGTCAACAACACCCGCCTTTCCACCCTGCGCCACAGGGACATCCCTTACTACAGACGCACACTGGGCATGGTGTTTCAGGACTTCCGCCTGATTCCAAAGATGACGGTGTTTGACAATGTGGCGTTTGCTATGCGCGTCACCGGCGCCAGCACCAAGGCGATCCGCAAAAAGGTGCCCTATGTGCTGAGTCACGTCGGACTCGGCGACAAAGCCAAGTGCTATCCGAATGAGCTTTCGGGCGGCGAACAGCAGCGCGTGGGTCTGGCCCGCGCACTCATCAACAATCCCGCGCTCATTATAGCGGACGAGCCTACCGGCAACGTTGACCCCCGAATGAGCTTTGAAATCGTGGATATGCTCAATCAGATCAACCGCAACAACGGTACGACCATTCTCATGGTAACACATGAGCACGCCCTTGTCAGGAAGTTCCGCCGCCGTATCGTCGAGATACAGAACGGCGAGCTTGTGGCTGACAGCGGACCGGAGGTCGATTACTATGTTTAATAATTTCAAGTACCTTGTCCGCGAAGGTCTGCGCAACGCGTGGGCGAACCGCCTGATGACCTTTGCCTCGGTCGGCGTGCTGGTCTGCTGCCTGGTGCTGATGGGCAGCGCGGTGCTGGTTTCGGTCAATATCACCCACGTCATGGAGCTTTTCGAGGATAAAAACGTGGTCATGGTGTTCCTCAACGACACCGTGAGCGGCAGCGACGCGACTCTGACCGTTGCCGACGTGCAGAAAAAGATTCTTACGGTCGACAATGTCGACCCCGAAAACATAGAATTTGTTCCCAAGGAAAAGGGCTTTTCCTCGCTGATGGACAGATTTGACGAAAAGCTGAAGATCATCGACACCCTCGGCGATACGGCGAATATCCTTCCTGACGCCTTCAAGGTGGGCTTCAAGGATCCGACGCGGTACGAAACGACGGTGCAGCAGCTCAAAAACCTGCCGGAGGTCTATACGGTCAGGGACAACCGCGAATACGCCGAAAAGCTGATGGGCATCAATCAGACGGTAACGGTGGTCGGCGCGTGGATCGTTGGATTGCTGCTGGTGGTTTCGCTCTTCATCATCACCAACACCATCAAGCTGACCATGTACGTGCGAAAGCTGGAAATTTCCATCATGAAGTCGGTCGGCGCTACCGACTGGTTTATACGTATGCCGTTCCTTGTGGAGGGCATTGTCATCGGTCTTATCGCGGGACTGATTTCCTTCGGACTGGTGTCCTACATTTATTCCGCGGCAGCGTCTTCCATTACCGACGTGCTGGCCACAGGCGTGCTGCCGTATTCTTCCATGCTCTTTAACCTGCTGATTGCCTTTATCGGAAGCGGCGTGCTTTCCGGTTCGATCGGCAGTCTGGTTTCCATAAGAAAATATCTTAGAAATGACGGAGGTCTCAATGATGAATGATTCAACCGCAGTTCAGACAGTAAGAAAATTTTCATTTGCGAAGGTTATTGTATGCGTTATCCTGCTTCTGTCGGCAATGGCTCTGACCGTTGAGCTGATCCCTGCCGATACGCAGGTAGGTGTGACAGCTTCCGCGGCGACCAAGGCGGATCTGCAAAAAAAGCAGACCCAGCTGGAAAGTCAGGCGAAAAATATTTCCGCCAAGCTGAGAAATCTCAAAAAGAGCAAGGCAGCGGCGCAGGAGCAGCTTGATCTTGTCAACGAGCTGGTGGAGAATCTCCAGACCCAGATCACCACGGTGAACAACCAGATCGCCGCCGCCAACGCCGAGATCAAGGAGATCGAGGACGAAATCGCGGCAAAGGATCAGGAGATCGAAAACAGCAAGCAGAAATTCAAGGAGCGCATGAGAGCGATCTATATTTCCGGCGACATGACCGGCGGCCTTGAAGTGATTCTCTGCTCCGACGGCGTGGAGGAGCTTATCTCCAACACCGTTTATCTGGAAGCCATGGCGAAGTACGACCAGGGTCTGATCGACGAGCTGGTCAACGACAAGCAGGGCTACCAGGACAAGAAGGCAAAGGTGGAAGAGCATAAAAAAGAAATAGACGCGCAGAAGAAGGAGCTTGCCAAGAAAAAGACCGAGCTTGACGCGCAGCAGAAGGAAGCCGAGACGCTCATGAAGCAGATCAAGGCGGACGAAGCGGCCTACAAGAAAAAGCAGGCGGAGATCGACCTTGAAATGTCCAAGGCAAGAGCGGCTCTCGACGCGCTGATCAACCAGAATACCGCCAACTCCCAGAATACCGAGTACTACGGCGGTTCCTTCGGCTGGCCGACGCCGGGCTACAAGCGCATCACTTCCCCCTACGGCCCGAGAACATTCACCCTGAACGGCAAGAGAGTGAGCAGTTACCACAGAGGTATCGACATAGGCGCTCCCTCCGGCGCAAAGATCGCCGCTTCCAACGGCGGCAAGGTCGTCACCAGCGCCTACAATGCCGGCGGCTACGGAAACTACGTCATTCTCGATCACGGCGGCGGAAAGATGACCGTTTACGGTCACATGAGCAAGCGCATGGTGAGCGTGGGACAGTCCGTCACCAAGGGACAGCAGATCGGCAAGGTCGGTTCCACCGGACGCTCCACCGGCCCGCATCTCCACTTTGAGATACGTATCAACGGCACAGCCGTCAACCCGATCAACTACTTATAATTTTTTATTTTACATTTCTTCTTCATCCCGCAGTTCTTTCTTGAGGACTGCGGGATTTTTCTCAGGCAGGAAGGTAGAAGGTAGAAGGTAGGAGCCTGCCTTTTGCCGAGTGCCAAAATCAACCGGATTCCGATAAAAAATCTAAATTTTTATAAAAAAAGTGTTTATTATCGGCGCGATATGTGGTATGATTATATGAGAAGTCTGTCGCAGGTCAGATAATCGTGAATTCCTCGAAAAAATCCGTGAAAGAGGTGCTTTTTCAGATGAACAAAAAAATCTCCCTTGGCATGGCAGTCTCCATTGCCGCCATTGTCGCCGCGTTTGCCGTAGTCATTACCTATACCGCCGCCATACGTGTCTTTGACAGCCGGATGCGCTCGGTGACGGAGCGTCAGAACATGTATCAGATTCTTTCCGAAATCGATATGACCGTCCGGCAGAATTATTGCGGCGAAATATCGGAGAATTATCTGCAAAAAAACATATCTCACGGCTATGTTCTGGGACTGGACGACGCACACTGCGGTTATCTGACGGCGGACGAATACCAGCTTGCCGTGAATGAAAGCCTCGGCTACACATTCGGTCTCGGAATGGATGTGGACCGTTCCGGCGAAGGCTACATTCTGGTGAATGTGGTCTACAAAGGTTCTCCCGCGGACAAGGCGGGCATCAAGCCGGGCGACCTGATCGTCAGCGTCGAGGGCAAGGATGTCCTCACGCTGGGCTATGAAAGAGCGATGTCCCTCATCGCGGAGACTTCGCCGAAGGTGTCGGTCGTGCTCAGCCGCAATGGAAAGAAATCCGGCTACGAGCTGACACGCTCCAAATTCGAAACCAAGTCGGTTGCCTGCCGTGTAACGGGCGAGAGCGTCGGCGTGATCAAAATCTACGAATTCAACGCCAAGACACCGGAGCAGTTCAATTCCGCGCTCAACAAGCTGCGCAATCAGAACGTGGCGGGACTCATCATCGACGTGCGCGACAACGGCGGCGACAATTATGAGTATGCCTGTGAGATACTCGACACGCTGCTTCCCGCCGGAAAGCTCATGAGTGTGACGGGCAAGGACGGCAATTCCTCCATTAAATACACATCGGACACCAAATTCATCGACCTGCCGATGGAAGTGCTTGTCAACGAAGGCACCGACGGCGCGGCGGAGCTTTTTGCCGCCGTCATGATGAATTACAACGCCGCCGAGAGCATCGGCACCAAGACCGCCGGTCACGACACCGTGCAGGAGCTTTTCCAGCTCAGCAACGGCTGTGCCGTCAGAATCACCACCGGCAAATGGTCGGACGATTTAGGCGACATTATCTCCGAAGGCAAGGTCATCCCGCAGTTTGAGGTGGAACTGACCTCTTACCAGAAGATCAACCGCTATCTGCTCTCCGACGAGAGCGATCCGCAGCTTCAGACCGCGCTTGACCGCGTGAATTCCGTCATCGCGGCGCGCAAGGAGGCGGAGGCGCAGGAGAACGGCACCGTTACGCCGAGCGATTCCACCGCGACAACGGCAAAGAACGCCGATAAGACCACAAAGAACGCAAAGACCACAAAAGACGCCAAAACGACAAAAGAAACTAAGGCAACGACCAAGAAGGGCTGACAGAGGCAGGAGGTGCCTGATCATTGAAAAAGAAAGCGACCGCGATACTTCTCGCGTTGCTGACGGTATTCTACATGCTGCCGCTGAGCGGCTGCGGCGACAGTGAAGATGTGGACAACACGCCGAATTACCCCGTCGAGGTGGGCGGCGTGAAGTTTGTAGGCGCTCCGTCGAAGGTAGTTTGCTATTCCAGCACACTGATCGGCATTATCTATGCCATGGGCTATGAGAAGCAGATGTTCGGCAGAACCGCCAACTGCGATTATAAAGAAGCCGACGATCTGAAAGCCTGCGGCACGCCGGATAATCCTTCGGTCGATCTGCTGTTCGGCAACAACGTTGATCTGGTCATCGCCGACGACACGATTGCAGCCAAATCGGTCAAAGACATACAGGAGAAGGGAATTCCCGTCGTCGTCATCCCGCGTGCCAAAGGCAGGGCGTCTATGGTGGAGATGTACGGCGCGCTCGGCGCCTGCTTCAAGGGCGGCAATACGGGCTACAACAAGGGCTGTGACATAGCCAATGATATTTTTTCCCAGCTTGACGACATTTCGCGGATGGTGGAATCCGAAACGGCGTGGAATACCTGCTTGATTCTGTCGAGCGATCTCACCCAGTTTGCCACAGGCGATACGCTTGTCTCGGCGATACTGGAACTTACGGGCGGTTTCAATGTTGCGAGGGACTCCATGCAGGGAGAGTACGCGCTGTCCGACCTCATGCGCAGCGACCCCGACGTGATTATCGCGCCTCCGGGCGTTGAAATGCGGCTCCGCGCCAAGAGCAGTCTGGTGGGTATTCCGGCGCTGGACAATTTCAGGGTGTACGCGATGGACATGACGGTCTTTGACGACCAGTACCAGGGGGTCATAAAGGGCGCGTGGCGGATGGCGAAGATTCTTCACCCCGACATTATCACCGACGACGTCATTCCCGAAGGCATGATCGAGCCGGAGGAAGAAGAGGACGTATTTATAGATTAGGCAGAAGGTAAAGAAAAGAAAAAAAGCATAGCGCAGCGCATAATTAGCGAGCGTTTTTCATCCAGGCGAGCGCGGGAGTCCAGGGGGAACTTGTTCCTCCTGGCGGGTCAAGGGCAGCGCCCATCGCTGCAATAACCCCGGATAAAAAAACAACCCGGGCGCAACAGATAAAGTGTATAATCGCCTGCGTCCTTCCCCGGTTGAAGAAAAAACTTCGTCTACCAACGAGCAAAGCCCCGATTTGCAATGCGTTTGCTCTTTCATAATAAGCTGTATTTTTGTTCATTATCAAGAAGAAAATCAAGGAGCGAATATCGTATGTCAACCTATTTCGGGTTTACTCCCAGCAATCAGAGCGGGAGCTATTTCATCAGCTACAATTCCGAGGACGCGGAGAGGGTCGCGCCGATCGCGTTTGCCATGCACCAGAGCGGCGTGCCGTTGTGGTACGACCAGGGGCTTGTCGCAGGCGAGCAATGGGAAAAGCAGATCGCGGAGCATATAGCAAGCTGCAAGGCGGTTATCATGTTTGTGACCAAAAAGCTGATGCAGCGTGAAAGGCTCTCCTATGTGCGGCTGGAGTACAATTTAGCGACAAACAGTGAAAATAACAAGAAGGTTTACATAGCGCTGCTGGACGATATAAAAGACCGTGACGTCAACATCCAGCATCAAATGTGGTGGCAGCAGATTCTGCTGTGGCACTGCATTGAAAGAGCCGACGCCGAAAAGATCATGACAGCGATAGGGCATGGTTCCGGCAGAAGCGCCGCGCCTTCCGAAGCCTCCTTGTCGGCAGGCGAACTCAATCAGTTGGGCTATGATTATCATGTTGGTCAAAACGGCAAACCGCAGGATTACGCGCAGGCGGTGAAATACTTCCGCCTTGCCGCCGATCAGGGTTTTGCAATGGCGCAGTATAATCTTGGCATATGCTATGAAAGAGGACAGGGCGTGCCGCAGGATTACGCGCAGGCGGTGAAATACTACCGCCTTGCCGCCGATCAGGGGGATGCAGACGCGCAGTTTAATCTTGGCGGGTGCTATTATTGGGGACAGGGCGTGCCGCAGGATTACGCGCAGGCGGTGAAATACTACCGCCTTGCCGCCGATCAGGGGTATGCAAACGCCGGACAGGGCGTGCCGCAGGATTACGCGCAGGCGGTGAAATACTACCGACTTGCCGCCGATCAGGGAGATGCAGACGCGCAGCATAATCTTGGCTATTCATATTATAACGGACAGGGCGTGCCGCAGGATTACGCGCAGGCGGTGAAATACTACCGACTTGCCGCCGATCAGGGGTATGTAAAGGCGCAGTATAATCTTGCTTTATGCTATGAAAAGGGTCAGGGCGTTGCAAAGAACCTCAATGAAGCAATCCGCCTTTACCGCCATGCGGCAGAGGCCGGAAATGATAAAGCCAAAAAAGCCCTTGCCCGCCTTGGGGTCAGGTGAGTGATAAAATTTTCACTAACCACTAACCACTAACCACTAAAAAAGGAGACATCACAACAATGAGAGCAGTAATCACCGTCATAGGCAAGGATATGGTTGGCATACTCGCCGGCGTATCCAATATATGTGTTAAATACAACGTGAATATCATGGAAGTCAGCCAGTCTATCATGCAGGATCTATTCGCCATGGTCATGCTGGCGGACATTTCCGACTCCAACGCTCCCTTTGCGCAGCTCAGCGACGAGCTGAAGGAGTACGGCAGGCAGAACGCGCTGTCCGTTCACATCATGCATGAGGATATTTTCAATTCCATGCACAGAATATAAATTTGAACGGGAGCGAAGACAATGCTGAATACCAAAGATATTCTTGAAACTATCCACATGATCCAGGATGAAAATCTGGACATCCGCACCATTACCATGGGCATCAGCCTGCTCGACTGCGCCGACAGCGACATCGACAGGATGTGCGACAAAATTTACGACAAAATCTGCCGCTATGCCGGCAACCTCGTCAAAACCGGCGAGGACATCGAAGCCGAATACGGCATTCCGATTATCAACAAGCGCATTTCCGTCACGCCGGCGGCAATGGTCGCGGCGGCATGCCCCGACAAGAACCCCGTCAAGATCGCCCACGCCCTCGACAAAGCCGCAAAGCAGGTGGGCGTGAACTTCCTCGGCGGCTATTCCGCGCTGGTGCATAAGGGCTTCGGCCCCGGCGATTACGCGCTGATTGAAAGCATTCCGCAGGCGCTTGCCGAGACGGAAAGGGTCTGTTCCTCCGTCAATATCGGCTCCACCAAGGCGGGAATCAATATGGACGCGGTTGCCAAAATGGGACACATCGTCCGTCAGTGCGCCGAACTGACCGCCGACAACAACTGCTTCGGCGCGGCGAAGCTGGTCATCTTCTGCAACGCCCCCGAAGACAATCCCTTCATGGCGGGCGCCTTCCACGGGGTCGGCGAACCCGACTGCGTGGTGAATGTCGGTGTGAGCGGCCCCGGCGTTGTCCGCGCGGCGCTTGCCAAGGCTCCCGACGCGAATATTACCGAAGTCGCCGATATTGTCAAGCGCACCGCCTTCAAAATCACCCGCATGGGACAGCTCGTGGCGCAGGAGGCTTCCCGCCGTCTGTGCGTTCCCTTCGGCATTGTCGACCTGTCGCTTGCTCCGACTCCGGCTGTGGGCGATTCCGTCGCGCACATTCTCGAGGAAATGGGTCTGGAAGCCTGCGGCGCTCACGGAACCACCGCCTGTCTTGCCCTGCTCAACGACGCGGTCAAGAAGGGCGGCGTAATGGCAAGCTCCCACGTCGGCGGACTTTCCGGCGCGTTCATTCCCGTCTCGGAGGACGCGGGAATGATCGACGCGGCACGCTGCGGCGCGCTTTCCCTCACCAAATTAGAAGCCATGACCGCCGTCTGCTCCGTCGGTCTGGACATGATCGCCATTCCCGGCGATACGCCCGCCGAAATCATTTCCGCCATTCTCGCGGATGAAGCCGCCATCGGCATGGTCAACAGCAAGACCACCGCCATCCGCCTCATTCCCGCCATCGGCAAGAAGCCCGGCGAGGACATGGAATTCGGCGGACTCTTCGGCAGCGCACCCATTATGGACGTGAACCGCTATTCACCGGCGAAATTCATTGCAAGAGGCGGAAGAATTCCCGCGCCCTTACAGAGCCTTAAGAATTAGCCTTGTTGCAGGCGCAGAACGCTCACGTTCGTTCGCTTTAGAGAATAGTGAATGGTGAATAACGAATAGTGAATAATGAAGGAAGCCCTTCGGGCTTGGAATATATGCTTGGAATATATGATTGTCCCGTGGACGGAGCGCTTCTGTTCACGGGATTTTGCGTTATTCAAGATAAATTCATTGAAATTCGATAAATTCGGCTTGACAAACAATAATGTTGCTGCTATACTATTTACATCAATCCGGAGGTGTTTTTGAAATGAGCAGAATTTTCAGAAAAATAGCGGCAGTATCCGCTGCCGTTGCAATGGCGTTCGCGCTGACAGGCTGCCATCCCGAAAAGAGAAGCGGCGCGGAGCAATACGACAAATCCTATTATATTACCAAATACGGCGGCGACCTCGACAGCAATCTTTCGGTATTCCCCGACGCTGTGGAAGCCGACAGGGTGAAGCTCTATGAATCCTCCTTCGGGGAAGGGCTGTTTGACACGGACGGCTATATGATTCTCGAATACACCTGCGATGAAGGGCAGATCGCAGCCGAGGAGGAACGGCTGAAGGATATTTCCTTCACCATCAGCCATTACGACGGGCAGACCTTTACCAATCACATCGTATATGATGAAACATCCTACCCTTATCCCGCCTACATCACCAACGACGGTTTCGACAGTACCTATGAATATGCTTTGATTGACCGCGGCGGGAACAGAATCATTTATGTATACGGCGCGTTTGTGATTCCGGACGGTTTTCCATACAAGGACTACCTCAAAAAAGACCGCTCCGCGTACAAGGCCGATGCACTCAAAGCCTTCACCGTCTACAATCACTCCTTTGACGGCGGTAAGTCTTGGGATGAATTCGACGACTGACCTCTTTCCATATTGTAATATTTCAGAAAATATTACAAATAGTATGATTCAAAAAAGCTGATGCCGCTCAAAAAGTGGTATCAGTTTTTTGTTGTGTGCTATCAAAAAAATAATTTACAATATCAAAAGAACAACACATTTTTAAGGAATTTTATCGGTTTAAAGCACAAAAATAGCAAGAAAACAGGAATAATTTAGATAGAAATCAATCATTATTAACGTTTTTTGAACGCGATAATGAAGTGTTACACTATAGATAGAAGCAAATGAATACTAATTGTGATTGATTTGTATGGATTTTATAAAGCGTCTCGTTCCTTTTGCAATAATTGCATAAAAAAATTCAAAAAAACTGAAATTAATTAAACTAAAGGCTTGACTAATTGGGAAAAGGGGGCTATAATGTTTATCGACTGATAGCGCGGGTCGGTTTTTACCGGGTACCTTCCCCGCGTTACGGAATCATTATTTTATTTTTCTAAATTGGAGGAAGAACCAAATGAAGAAAACCACCCGCTTTCTGAGCATTCTTCTCGCAGTGGCGCTGCTTGTTTCCACATTCGCAGCCTGCAGCAAGAAGGGTGGTCAGTCCGACAATCTTGTGGACGAGCTTCAGACCAAGGATTACGAAGAGCAGTCTTCAACCCTGTATCAGGATGAACTCGGCGCGTTCTTTGAGATTTATCAGGACGCAAGCAAGGAAAAGATCGACATCAACCTCAGATATGCCAAGGAAGCTATTGCCGAGGCCAAGCTGATGGAAGCAGCCGTTATGTTCCCCATCTATTCCAGAGGCGGCACATACGCAGTCAGCCATGCGGCTCCCTATTCCGTTACCCCCTGTCTCTGGGGCAATGATGAGGACAGATTCCATCAGGCGATCGTCTGCACTGAATTCATCACCACAGATGACAGAAACGCTCTGAGAAAGCTCTATGCTGAGAAGGTCGGCACTGGCACTTACGAGCAGGCAGCTAAGGATTATCTCACCGAGAAGGGCTACACCCTTACCGATGTTTACGGCTATGCCTACACCTCCGACCCCAAGACATGGGATCCGCTCGCAACCTCCCGTCAGGAAGACACCAGAGCCATCGTTAACACCTACGACGGCCTGTACGAGTACGACGGCGAAAACATTCAGCAGCCCGCTCTGGCGGAGAGCTATGAGGTTTCCGAGGACGGTCTGACCTACACCTTCAAGATCAAGTCCGGTCTTGTCTGGACAGAATCTCAGGGACGTAAGGTCGCTGACGTCAAGGCGGACGACTTCGTTGCCGGCATGCAGCACCTTATGGATGCCAAGGGCGGTCTGGAATCCCTGATTCAGCCTGTTATCGTCGGTGCTGATGATTACATCACCGGCAAGACCACAGACTTCACAAAAGTCGGCGTAAAGGCTGAAGACGACACCACACTGGTTTACACGCTGGTTGAGCCCTGCCCCTACTTCATGACCATGCTGGGCTACAGCATCTTCGCTCCTATGAGCAGAGATTATTACACCTCTCAGGGCGGTAAGTTCGGTGAGGAATTTGACAACAGCGCCGCTGACTACAAGTACGGCACAGACGCTGACCACATCGCATACTGCGGCCCCTACCTCGTAACCGGCGCTACCGCTGAGAACTCCATCACCTTCAAGGCAAATCCCAAGTACTGGAATGCCGACAAGATCAACATCAAGACTATCAACTGGCTCTACAACGACCTGTCCGACGCTACCAAGGCTTACAAGGATGCTGTCGCTGGCACAACTGTCAGCGCAACTCTGAATGCTTCCGCTCTGGAGCTTGCGAAGCAGGACGGCAACTTTGAGAAATACGGCTTCACTTCCATGACAGACGCTACCGCCTTCATGGGCTTCCTCAACATGAACCGTGCCGCCTATGCCGACGTTGCTGACGAAAACGCCGCTGTTTCCGAGTTCAGCGATCAGGATAAGGTCCGCACCAATATCGCCATGAGAAACGTCCACTTCCGCAGAGCTATCTGCTTCGGTCTCGACAGAGGCGCCTACAATGCGCAGGAAGCCGGCGAGGATCTTAAGTTTTCCAGCCTTATCAACTCCTACACCCCCGGTACCTTTGTCAAGCTGTCTGAGGATACCACTGTGTCCATCAACGGCACCGACAAGACCTTCCCGGCCGGCACCTTCTACGGTGAGATCATGCAGGCTCAGATCGACGCTGACGGTGTCAACATGAAGGTCTGGGATCCCAACGGCGACGGCGGCATCGGCGCAAGCTCCGGCTTCGACGGCTGGTACAATCCTTCCGAGGCTGTCAAGGAACTTGACAAGGCTATCGAAGAACTCGACAAGGAAGGCGTTGTGATCGATGCTGAGAACCCGATCAAGCTCGACCTGCCCTATCTTGCCAGCAACGAAGTTTACACCAACAAGGCAAACTCACTCAAGCAGTCCATCGAGGCATCTCTCGGCGGCAAGGTTGTTGTAACACTTGTCGGCTGTGACGATCAGGATTCCTGGCTGAATGCTGGTTACTACACCGATTCCGGTAAGGAAGCCAACTACACCATTTATGACCTCTCCGGTTGGGGTCCTGACTACGGTGATCCCTCCACCTACCTCGATACATTCCTGCCTGATTACGCCGGCTACATGATCAAGTGCATCGGTATCTATTAATCCCTTGCCTGGTCAGATCTGCTGTTAAGATTGCGTGATCAATTAGTAAACCCTTAATTCAGCATTAATAATTTATTTTGACGGAGAAGGATGGGTCATATTCGTTTAAGCGTATGGTCCATCCTTCTTACAATAATAATGGCAGAGTGAAAAAATTATGATTAAATATGTTTTCAGGCGCCTTCTTCACGGACTCATCTCCGTGGTTATCGTGGTGGCAATCGTTATGATCATGATCTATTCCCTGATGAACAGGGATCTGATCTTTGCCGCCGATCCGCTTTTCACCAAGACCGCAAACAACCAAAGAATTGCGTATAAATATCAGAAATGGGAAGAATTCGGTTATCTTGACTATGTTCCTTACTCCGACTACCTGATTCAGCTAAGAAATTCAGGCGAAATAGATGAAGAGACGCGGACTGAAGCCGTCAAACTCGGCAAAAAGGCGCTTAACGACAGCAGGGTGACCAAGGAATATGTAAAAAAATTTGAAGAAACATATTCCGCCAAGGGTTACACCGTCACTCGTCTTGACGCCATGATGCTCGGCCGGAAGTATGCGGCCGGCGGCAAGGAGCAGCTCTTTGCCTACAAGGATAAGCCTATATTGAGCAGGCTTTGGGAGTATATCAAGAATGTTTTTACAGTTGATAACATTCACGCTGTTGAGGATGAGGCAATAGGCGACAGGTGGATTGAATTTACCTGGTACGATCCCGCTTACGGCGGAGATACGTTTTGTCCTGCCATTATCGGAAACGGCACCAAGCACAAATATCTGCTCTACTTCGACAATGAATTCCCCTATATCCACCAGAATTTACTTACCATCAGTCTCGGCACCTCCTATACGGTCAACCAGGGACTCGATGTGTTTGACACTATGAACCGCTCGCAGGGCTCCTATGTGCCCCGCACGGTCTATTATCCCACCGGCCATGTCGAGGAGTCTGCGGATGATCTGCACACGGCCACCTATGTGGCGGGTTCGCTTGGGAGCAATGTGGTTTACAAGGAACGCTTCACGGACAATTACACCAGTGTCATGACCTATAAGTCCAACATGTCCAAGGTTGGCTTCTCCTTCGTCATCGGCATTATCGCCACATTCCTTTCCTATCTGCTGGGACTGCCTCTCGGCGTAATGATGGCAAGGAGAAAGGATAAGTTGGTTGACAAGCTCGGCAAGCTGTATATCGTCTTTATCTCCGCCGTTCCGTCGCTCGCCTATATCTTCCTTTTCAAGGCCATCGGCGGCAAGCTGGGTCTGCCCACCACATTCGAGATGGACAGAGCCAACTATCTGATGTATGTGCTGCCTATCGTTTCTCTGGCGCTGCCCTCTATTGCAGGTCTGATGAACTGGCTGCGGCGTTTTATGATCGATCAGATGAATTCCGATTACGTCAAATTTGCGCGCTCCGGCGGTCTTTCGGAGGACGAGATCTTCACCAAGCACATACTCAAAAACGCAATGATTCCCATTGTTCACGGTATTCCCGGCTCCATTCTGGGTGCTGTGGTCGGCGCGATCATCACGGAGCGCGTCTATGTCGTTCCTGGCGCCGGTAATCTTCTTACAAAAGCAATCAATTTCTACGATAACGGCGTTATAGTGGGCGTGACACTCTTCTATGCGCTGATTACCGTGGTTTCCATAATCCTCGGCGACGTGCTTATGGCCATGGTTGATCCGAGAATCTCCTTCAACGAGAAAGCGAGGTAAGGCAGGATGAAAGAACAGTTTAATAACCAGGAACTTGTTGCTCTGGACGATCTCGGCCTTTCCGAAGCGGAGCTTTTCACTCCTGTTTCTCACGATGATCTTGAATCGGAAAAAATCACCGCTCCGCGTTATTCCTACTGGAAATCTGTTTTCAGAGTGTTCTTCAAAAAGAGGATCAATATTATCATGCTTTCGCTTCTCGGTCTGATTATCATTTTCTCCTATGTCTACCCGCTCTTTTCCGGGTATGACCGCTTTGCGAATATCCTCAACGGCGCATCCAAGCATCTTTCCCCTTCGCTGGCGCTGGAGAGAATGGGGCAGAATATCCACTGGATCCTCGGCTCCGGCGGCTCCGGCGAATCCACCTTTGACGCTGTCTGGAACGGCGCGAGAATTTCCATTTCGCTCGCCTTTATCTGCGCCGCCATCAATATGACCATCGGCGTTCTTGTCGGCGCGGTATGGGGCTTCTCCAAAAAAGTGGATCTCATTATGAATGAGGTCTACAACATCATCGCTAATGTCCCTTACATTCTTCTTATTTCGGTGCTTATCCTCATCTTCTCGGCGAACTTCTGGACAATGGTTTTTGCCCTGACGGTCACCGGCTGGTTAAGCATCGCCTACTTCATTCGCACGCAGGTTATTATTATCCGCGACAGAGAGTACAATCTGGCGTCCCGCTGTCTCGGAACGCCTATCACCAGAATCGCCGTTAAGAACATACTTCCCTTTATGACGTCGGTCATCGTCACCCTGCTCGCCATTGAGATTCCCCTGTACATTTCTTATGAAGTGTTCCTTTCCTACATCGGAATGGGCATGAGCGATATGTCGCTCGGCAAGATGATCTATTCCGCCGAGCCGGCCATGCTTACCCCCGGCTGGGAATTTGAATTCTGGAGCCCCGTGGCGGTCGCTTCGATCATCACCATCGTTCTTTATGTGGTCGGTCAGAACCTCGGCGACGCTTCCGACCCGAGAACACATGTTTAAGGGAGGAAAGCGCAATGGCAGACAATAAGGTACTGTTATCCGTCAAGGACTTAGTGGTGAAATTCCGCGTGCGCGGCAGAATTCTGACCGCCATCCGCGGCATTTCGCTGGATATCTACGAAAATGAATCCATCGCCATCGTCGGCGAATCCGGCTCTGGCAAGTCGGTTTTCACCAAGACCTTCGCCGGTATGCTCGACAGCAACGGCTTTATCGACAACGGCAGCCTTGTCTTCAATGACGACGAGCTGAACGACACTTATGTGACTCTCACCGACGACTTTAAAAAGTCGATAGAGGAATATCACACAAAGCTCAATGAGTATTCCAGGCTGGAGAACGGCAGCGAGACCTACCGCAATATTCTCAAGCTCGAATCCATGAAGAAGGCGCACAGCTCTCTCAGCGAAGAGCAGGAGGCGGATTTTGAAAAGCGCCTGAACGCGCTGAAATTCGAGCGCACCGAGCTTTTCAACCTCAAGCAGACCCTCGACCCCAAAAACGAGCAGGACAAGATCAAGGAAACCGCCCAGAAGATAGAGGACATGGACGGTAAGATCAAGGCGCTCGAGAACGAAAAGAAGAAGGCTGTCAAGGAGCAGAAGCGCAAGGCCTCATCCGACTCCGATTTCAATCACAAATACAAAACCCGCAAGGCGGAGCTGGAAGCAAAGTACGCGCAGGAGACGGCCGCGGAAGCCGATTCCGCGCACAATGAGCGCAATCTGATGATTGCTAAGGAAATCGTGCTTTCCACCGCGAGAATGCCGATGCATACGCGCAAGAGACAGGCAGGCAAGCTGCTGGGCGCTCTGAAAGAAGCGATGAAGTTAGGAGTGAATCTGGACGACAGCGCAGAGCGCAGCGCCGTCTTTGAGAACGTCACCTTCCTGGTGAGATACATCGACGAAACGCCCGAAAAGCTGCACGGCATGGGTATGCTCAACCTCGCCAAGCTGAAATCATCCAAGGACTGGATGCACATCCGCGGCGGCAGAATCGCCACCGTCTTCCAGGACCCGATGACTTCCCTCAACCCGATCATCACTATCGGCAAGCAGATCACCTCCATCATTATGAAGCACCAGAACGTTTCCGAGCTGGAGGCGAGAGAGCGTGCCATGAAGCTGATGAAAAAGGTGGGTATTCCCAATGCGGAGAACCGCTTTGACGACTACCCGTTCCAGTATTCCGGCGGTATGAGACAGAGAATCGTTATCGCCATCGCTCTTTCCTGCCAGCCGAAAATCCTCATCTGCGACGAGCCGACCACGGCGCTTGACGTTACCATTCAGGCGCAGATACTCAAGCTCCTCAAGAATCTGCAGAAGGAATTCAACTACACCATCGTGTTCATCACGCACGATCTCGGCGTTGTCGCGAATATCGCCGACCGCGTCGCCGTGCTGTACGCCGGACAGATCGTGGAGCTGGGCAAGGTGGACGAGGTGTTCTACGATCCGCGTCATCCCTACACATGGGCGCTGCTTTCCTCTCTGCCGCAGCTTGCGCAGAGAAACACCGAGCTGTATTCCATCACCGGCACCCCGCCGTCGCTGTACAACAAGATTGTCGGCGACCCCTTTGCCCCCAGAAATCCCTACTGCATGAAGATAGATACCCTGAAAGAGCCGCCGATGTTCCAGGTGACCGAAACGCACTTCGCCAAGACATGGCTGCTTGACCCGAGATCGCCCCAGGTCGAAAAACCCGAGGCCATTCAGGGGATTCACGAGAAGCTGATGAAAGCTTTCAATATATAGGAGTGTCCGCTGTTATGAATAAGAATAAGAATCAAACAGAAACCGTCTCGGTTCTTCCCGAGCACGGTCCCATAGATGAAAACGGCAGGGAGATACTTCTGGAGGTCAAGAACGTCGACATCACCTTCGGCAAGGGCGACAACGCCGTGAAAGCCGTCAAGAACGCCTCCTTCAAGATCCGCAAGGGCGAGACCTTCTCGCTGGTCGGCGAGTCCGGCTCCGGCAAGACCACCATCGGCCGCGCCGTCATCCGCGTCAACCCCTGCGCCGGCGGAGAGATTCTCTACAAGGGCGTGCGTATTTCCGGCAAGATTCCCCGCAGCCTTGACCGTGAAGTCATCCGGAATATCCAGATGGTGTTCCAGGATCCCGCCGCGTCCCTCAACGAACGCGCCACCGTTGACTACATTATTTCCGAGGGTCTGTACAATTTCGGACTCTTTGAGAGTGAAGCCGACCGCGTACAGAAGGTTGAGAATATCATCAAGGAAGTCGGACTTCTCCCCGAGCATCTGACCCGTTACCCCCACGAATTCTCCGGCGGCCAGCGTCAGAGAATCGGTCTTGCCCGCGCCATGGTTATGCATCCGGAGCTTGTCATTGCCGACGAGCCTATTTCCGCGCTTGACGTTTCCATCCGCGCGCAGGTGCTCAACCTGATGAAGAAATTCCAGCAGGAGATGGGAACATCCTATCTCTTCATCGCGCACGATCTTTCCATCGTCCGCTTTATTTCCGACCATATCGCCGTTATCTACAAGGGCGATATTGTGGAAGTCGCCCCGGCGGAGGAGCTTTTCGACTTCCCGCTGCATCCCTACACCCATTCGCTCATTTCGGCTATCCCGATTCCCGATCCGCTCTTGGAAAAGAACAAGAAGCTCTTTACCTACGATCCGTCGGTGCATGATTATTCCAAGGAGAAACCGGAACTGGTGGATATTGGTCACAATCACTTTGTTTACGGCAGTCCGTCCGAGATTGCCGAATACAAGCGTATCCGCGAGGCAGGCGAGCCGATCAAGCCGGTCACCATTCTCTCTCCCGAGGAAAAGGCCAAGCTCGACGCCGAGACAAAGCCCACCAGCGACGTCATTGACGAGGCCATTCTGGAAACGCCGCTGCACGACACCGGCAGCCTGTGGTACACCATCGCTTCCTTCTTCCTGCCTATCATCGGCATTATCGCCGGTCTGATCTTCAAGAAGAAGAACCACATCCGCAACTTCAAGGCGTGTCTGAAGGGCGCACTGATCGGAATAGGCGTCGTTGCCTTAATCGTCATACTGTTCATGATCATGCTCTGGATGGCGACACTCTGACGGCATGGGATGGTTCAGTACAGGAAGGGGCTATTCCTCCGAGCCGCGTGTTGAGAGCATAGAGCTTCCGAAGGAAAGCGCCAGAAGTTTTAAATTAAAGGCGGCAGCGGCGATCATGCTGGCTGCCGTCGGCATTTTTGCGCTGGTCTGGGCTGTCAACGGTCTTCTCACAAAGGAACCGGGCTGGACGGAAATAGAAGCCGGAGGAACGGATGAACCGACATGCGCCGGCGATTTCGTTCTGTATTACAACGCCGGAGCCGATGGCAGCTCCGCCACCGAGCAGATCAGGAATCTGACAAAGCTGTACACGGATGTGTCGGTTCAGGCGGAAAAACTTTTCTCCGTTTCGACAAACGACGAGGAGATTCACGGCGTCGGCCTGCTGAATTCAAATGTGAACAAGCCGGTTGTTCTCGACCGGGAGGCGTATGAAGCGCTTGCGATGCTGCAAAAAGCCAAGAGCCGCGAGATCTTTCTCGCGCCGGTCTATGAGCAGTACACCACCCTCTTTTTCTGCACTACCGATGAGGAGGCGGAAACGCTGGATCCGACAGTCAATGAACAGCAGCGGGAGATCATTGCCGAAATGGTTGCCTTTACTTCCGACCCGAATCACATAGAGATTCTTCTGGAAGAGGGAAACCGCGCGACGCTTCATGTGTCGGATGAATATCTTGCATACGCCCGTGAAAACGGCATCCAGTCATTTGTTGACCTCTTTTGGATGAAAAACGCGTTTGCGGCCGATTATATGGCGGAAAAACTTTCCGCCGAAGGATACCGCGACGGCTACCTCTCCTGCGGCGAAGGTTTTACCCGCAGTCTGGGTGGAAAAGATGTTTTGCTTAATTCCACCGTGTATGACCGTGTGGGAAAGGATATTTACAAAGCGGCGGCTCTGCAAATGGGCGCGGTGAAAAGTGTCGTCGTGTTTCACGATTATCCATCCGGGAAGAATAACGACAGGCTGTATTATCAGTATGCCGACGGGCGCATGGTAACACCGTATATTTCGGTGTCAGACGGCCTTTGCAGGGCTTCTGTGAGCAATCTGACCGTCTGTTCCGCAGGCGAAAGCTGCGCCGCCGCCATGCTGGCCGCGAAGAACGCGTATTTTTCCAAAGATTTTCCGGCCCAAAAGCTGCAAAAAAAGCTGGGTGATCGATACAGCTTTGCCTATGCCAAAGACGGTACCGTTTATCTCAGTTCATCGGAGATAAACGTGGAAAATCTGCTGAATGACGGCGTGATTTCCTATACCGCCAAACGGATGGAGCCGGCCTCAGACAGTAATTAACGGATCATATGCAACAGGCGCTTTTCTATGATGCAAAGGCGCCTGTTTTTTAATAAGGATGTGTTGCAAAGAATGAATTATCAGCAAATCAATTCCGCTACCATCGACAGGTGGATCAAGGAAGGATGGAAATGGGGAATTCCGATCGATCATGAATCCTTTGAAGCGGCAAAGAGGGGCGAATGGGATGTTTTGCTGACTCCCGTCCGATTTGTCCCTCACGAGTGGTTCGGAGAACTCAGGGGCAAAAAGATATTGGGTCTGGCCAGCGGCGGAGGTCAGCAGATGCCTGTTTTTGCCGCGCTGGGAGCGGAGTGCACGGTGCTGGATTATTCCGACGAACAGCTTCGCAGCGAAAAACTGGTCGCCGAAAGAGAAGGCTATTCCATCCGTATCGTCAAAGCCGACATGACCAGGCCGCTGCCTTTTGAGAGCGGCAGCTTTGACCTTGTTTTTCATCCTGTGTCCAACTGCTATGTGGAAGAAGTAGAGCCGATCTGGCGGGAATGCTACCGGGTACTGAAACCGGGCGGCGTGCTGTTGGCTGGCCTGGACACGGGGATCAATTATCTTTTTGCGGACGAGGACGAAACGACCGTGGTCAATTCACTTCCCTTCAATCCCCTTAAGAACCCCGAACAGATGCGTCAGCTGGAGGAATCCGACAGCGGCGTGCAGTTTTCACACACACTGGAGGAACAGATCGGCGGTCAGCTGAAGGCGGGTTTCCGTCTGACCGATCTGTTTGAGGATACCAACGGCGAGGGCAGGCTTCACGAACTCCATATTCCGTCCTTTATTGCCACAAGAGCAGTCAAACCGCTCTGAACCTATGAATCAACCGCGCTGCACGGCTTTTCGCTGTACAGCGCGTTTTTTTTGTGCCTGAAATTAACAGTTTTGTCTAAAAAATCGAATTTCTTTTAGTGCATTGTAGACTTGAATAATAGGGCGTTCTGCGGTATAATATTCAAATAAACATATGCTGTTATGAGAAATGCGGCTATCTAAACAAATGCCGATGAAAGCAAGGTGCATAGTATGCAGGACATGGTCGAACGTATTGTCGAAATGGACAAACGCGCCCGTGAGCTGACGGACGAGGCGAAAAAGCTCCGCGTCGGTTCGGAGGACAGAATCAAATCAAAAAAAGAGGAGCTTCGACGGGGCTACCGCGACAGGGCGGAAGAAAGAGTGGAGCTGATCAAAAAGGCGGAGGCGAGAAACGCCGAGATCGAGCTGAAGGCGATACTCGAACGCCAGAAGGAAACCCAGCGGCAGCTTGACGCGATCTACGCCGAAAAGGGTGACGAATGGGTGGCTGCCATCGTCGCCAGAGCCACGGGAGATGATAAATAATGTCACAGGCTTCCAATGTGCTGCTCACCAAAAGCCGCGCGATGTTCGGCAAGCGGCTGACGGGGCAGAATGTCAGCGAGCTGCTGAACTGCCAGACCGTCACCGAAGTGGCGGCGTACCTCAAAAACAACACCCATTACGCCTACGCGCTGCGCAATATTGACGATTCCAACGTCCACAGGGGACAGCTCGAAGCGGCGCTGGACGAACTGATGCAGAGCGAGCTGACAGCCCTCTCCAAATACCGCGTTGACGCGGGCGAATACATGCGCTCCTTCATGGTCTACAGCACGCAGATCAGGGAGATACTCAAATTCCTGCGACTGCTGTCCGCCGGACGCGCGGGCGAATATGTCTTCGCCATGCCGAAGTACTTTGTCAAGCGCGACGGACTTGACCCCATTAAAATGGCACAGGCGAAGGATTATGAGGAATTCCTCAGAGCCATGAGCGGCACAGTGTTTTACAAGATACTGCGCGGCATTTCAGTGGGCGAGGACGGCACCATCGACTACACCATGATCGAGCATACGCTCTATTCCCACCTTTTCAGCTACGCGGAGTCGGTCATACGCAAGAACTTCCACGACAGCGCAAAGGACGACCTTCTGGGACTTCTGGGAACGAGAAGCGAACTGAGCAGCTTTCTGAATATTTACCGGTTCAAGAAATATTACAAAGCCTGCGGCGATGATCTGGCGCGTTCGCTGGTGTTTGACTTCAACTACAAGATCTCCAGACGCACCTTTGACAAAATGCTCGGCGCCGAGAGCGCGGAGGATGTGCTGGGAATATTCCGCGCCGAAACCTTCTACGGCAGGGAATTAGGCGACATCGACGAGGAATACATCGATCAGGTGGTCAACCGCCTGAGTTACAAGCGTGTGCGGCATCTGATGCGCTTCTCCACCGACCCGACGGTGGCGGTGTTTTCGTATCTTCTGCTTTCCGGCATAGAGCGCAAGGATATAGTCACCATTATCGAAGGCGTGAGATACAGGGTTTCGCCTGATGTGATCGCGTCGATGATAACGATTTCGTGATGGTTTTACTTTTATATATTTTTTTATTTTCCAAAAAGGTTCGAAAGATTTAAGGAGTATAGACATGGCTGTAATGAAAATGAAGCTCCTGAGCATTATCGGGAGCATTGATCAGCTGGACGCCGTTCTTGACACCTGCTGTTCCTCGGAAAATTTTCACTTAGATCAGGCGATGAGCTTCTTTAAGGACAAATCCGAGTTTGTTTCGCTCAATGACGAAAATCCCTACACCTTCTATCTCAACAAGCTGAGCGACGCGGTCAAGCTGGCAAGGCTGGAGGCCGCTCCGGTGCAGGACTCCGATCTGCTGCTCAACTGGGACGAGATCAAGGACTATGTGGAAACCACTTCCACCAAGCTCGCCGCGTATCAGGAGGAAAAATTCAGCCTGACGCAGGAGATCGAAAACGTCAGTCATTCCATGGAGCAGTTCAAGCACTTCCAGGGCTTTGACATGAAGCTCGACGAGATCTTCAAGTGCGAATTCATTAAGGTGCGTTTCGGCAGGCTGCCGAAGGAGAGCTTTGAAAAGCTCAGCATGTACAGCGACAATCCCTACATTGTCACCTTCCCCTGCACCAGCGACGACAAATACGTCTGGGGCGTTTACATGGCGCCGATTGACAACATTCACGAGGTGGACAGAATTTTCCAGAGTCTCTACTGGGAGCGCCTGAAAATTCCGGCTGCCGTCGGCACCCCCGAGGAAGCCTACAACACCCTCGCGGAGCAGCTCAAAGGGCTGAACGAGCGACTTGCCGAAGTCAAGAAAAAGATGGACGACTTCTGGGGCGATGAAGAGGTGCGGTGCTGCAAGGTGCTCAATTACCTCGAACGCCACAAGAACAACTTCGATCTTCGCCGCTACACCGCGAAGTACCAGCACAGCAGAATCTTCTTCCTCGCGGGATGGGTTCCCGCCGAGAACGAGAAGGATTTCACCAAGCGACTGGAAAAATTAGGCGGCATCGAGTACAAATTCGAAAACGCGAGCGACGAGCCGACGCAGGCACCGCCCGTTAAGCTCAAAAACGCCGGTATCTTCAAGCCCTTTGAATTCTTTGTCAAGATGTACGGACTTCCCAATTACGACGAAATGGATCCGACTCCCTTTGTGGCGATCACCTACTTCATTCTCTTCGGCATCATGTTTGCCGACGTGGGACAGGGACTTTGCCTGTCGCTGGTGACATGGATCTTTATGTGGAAGATGAAGAAGATGGAGCTGGGCAAGTGCATTGCCATGTGCGGCATTTCTTCCGCGATCTTCGGCGTGCTGTTCGGCTCGGTGTTCGGCTTTGAAGACCTGCTCAATCCCTTCTGGGGCTGGGTGCATCAAAAGATCGGTGTTCCGCTGATGGAGGGCAAGCTGCTCGACGTCAACGAACTCAGCACGGAATTGATTTACGCCGCTATCGGCATCGGCGTGGTGCTGGTGCTCGTGGCTATTCTGCTGAATATCTACACCAAATTCAAGCAGCACAAATACGGTAACGCGCTGTTCAGTCAGAACGGCATCGCCGGCTTCCTCTTTTACGGAGGTACGATTTTCGGCGTACTCGGGCAGATGTTCCTGAATATTCCGCTGCTGACGCCTGCTTATGTGATATGCCTGATCGTCATTCCGGCGATCCTCATCTTCCTTAACGAACCGCTGAGCGAACTCATCGAGGGCAAGGAAGACTGGTTCCCCGAGAGCATCGGCGATTTCCTGATGCAGAACATCTTTGAAATGCTCGAAGTCGTGCTTTCCTATGTTTCCAACACCGTCAGCTTCCTGCGTGTCGGCGCGTTCATTCTGGTGCATGCCGGTATGATGACGGTGGTATTTACCCTTGCGGGAATGATGAGCGGCTTCGGCTACTGGGTCACCATTATCCTCGGCAACGGCATTATCATGGCTCTCGAAGGGCTTCTGGTCGGCATTCAGGCGCTGCGTCTGGAATTCTACGAGATGTTCAGCCGCTTCTTCACCGGCGAAGGAAGACCCTTCAAATCGGCCGCAACCATGGCGGAGGAACTTAAAAAATAACGCTCGCATTCGCTCGCTTAGAGAATAGAGAATAGAGAATAGTGAATAATTTCGGAGCGCTGCGCGCTGGAATGTATGCGTTCGCGTTCTCTCGCAACTTCCCACTTCTCACTTTATATATTCAATCATCAATTAATGGAGGATACTATCATGAACGTACTTATTTATGCAATTCCGGTTATCGCGGTTTTCGCGGCAGGCTATGCAGCAATGAGATTCTTCAAGCAGAACGGCAGCGGCGCAAAGGCGCTCAAGGTCAATTTCGCGGTGGTTGCTCTCGTTTTCGCGGTCTGCATGTTCGGCGCTATGTCGGCCATGGCAGCGGAGGACAAAACAGAAGAAGCTCCCAAAACGACGGCGGCTGTCACGGATACGGCTGCAACCGATGATACTATCGGCGCAGAGGATACAGCTGAAACAACCGCGGCAGCCGAAACTTCGGGTCTTGCTCTGGGTCTCGGACTTCTTGCGGCGGCTCTTTCCACCAGCATCAGCGGTATCGGCGGCGGTATTGCCGTTGCTTCCGCGGCTCCGGCAGCTATCGGCGCTACCAGCGAGGATCCCAAGGCGTTCGGTAAGGCGCTGATCTTCGTTGCTCTGGGTGAATCCATCGCTCTGTACGGTCTGGTTATCGCCATCATGATTCTGAACAAGATCTGACGTTTTTCATTTGAAAGGACTGAGCTTCCTTTGAAATTTTACTTAATCAGCGACAATATCGACACTGCCACAGGTCTGCGTCTGGCAGGCATCGAAGGCACGGTCGTTCACGAGGACTGGGAAGTGGAGCACGCGCTCAGAAACGCGATGGCTGACGAGTCGGTGGGAATTATTCTCATGACCGAGCGGCTTGTTTCACTGTGTCCCGACCTTGTCTACGACCTGAAGCTCACCGTTTCCCGTCCGCTGATCGTGGAGATTCCCGACCGTCACGGCAACGGCCGCGCGAAGGATTCCATTTCACGCTATGTGCGCGAGGCGATCGGCGTTAAGATATAATCGCGTGTAATTTTCCGATTTACCCATTGACCCTAATTTACGAAGGGGTGTAACTGAAACATGTTGACACAGGAAGAAAAGCTCAGCAAATTTATGCTGGCTATCAACGAATACGCGCAGGAGCAGCACGACAAGATCATGCGCGAAGTGGAGGCGCAGAACGCCATCGAACTGGAGAAGGCGGAGAAGGAATTCCGCGAGGAATCCTATAAGACCATTCAGCGGAGAACGGGCGAAGTGCGCAGCATGATCAGCCGCGAGCTGGCCGAGAAGGAGAGCGCCGGAAAGAAGGCTCTTCTGGCACGCCGTAACGCGATTGAGCAAGAGGTCTTTGAACGCGCCGCCGCAAAGCTCGAGGAATTCACCAAGACCGACGCTTACAAGACCTATTTGCGCAGGGCTGCCATTGAAGCGAAAAAGACCTTTATCAAATGCGGCGAGGAGCATATGGCTTCTACCGTGATTTATATCCGCGACCGTGACAAGAAGTGTTCGCCGCTGATCAAGACAGCGTTCGGCGACTGCACGGTGAAGGTTGATCCGAATATTGTATTAGGCGGGCTGCGTGCGGAGAATGCCGAGATCGGCAGGGTGCTGGATGTAACGCTGGATGTGAATCTGGAGCAGCAGCACGAGTGGTTTGCGGAGCATTCGGGATTGACGATAGCGTAAAAATATTTATGGAGGTGATGCCCTTATGGAAAAAACCTATAAAATATACGGCATCAATGGCCCGGTTGTGACCATTAAGGGTAAGACCGATCTGACAATGATGGAAATGGTGTTCGTCGGTGAGCAGCGTCTCGCAGGCGAGGTCATCGGCATTTCCAGTGAATATACGACCATTCAGGTCTACGAGGAAACAACGGGACTCATGCCGGACGCACCCGTTTATTCCACCGGAGGTCTGCTTTCCGCGACCCTCGGTCCCGGCATTCTCGACAATATCTTCGACGGCATCGAACGCCCCTTGAAGGAGA
>CADBZY010000014.1 GCA_902799245.1 uncultured Ruminococcus sp. | reverse complement strand
AACAAATCATCTCCGCAGAAACGCCGGAGGACGTTCGAACGGAGGTGGTGGAATTGCTCGTCAAATACTATTACGCCAACAAACAGGACGGCAACGAGTGGGTTGTCCTGCCCGTCACCAACTTCGACGCCTACTTCGGAAACACCAACTTCAGCCGAAAATGGTGGAACAGGGTTCCCGACAGCATTATCGTGAAGCAGAAGCAGTGCTACGGGGTGTGTCGGTATTCGCTTCAAGACACAATAAAGGCAGCAAACGAAAAGTAGATTTCCTGTCAATCGAACCCCCAAAACGGCTCAAATTGCCAGATTTAAGCCGTTTTTAAGGTTGGAACTACTTTCCGACTGAGCGGATTCAATCGCTCACATCGGCACACAGGGGGCAATAGGGGCGGTTACTCGTCTTTCATCACATCCATCATCAGCTTTACTCCAAGCCTGAATCCGGCGATGAACATATCCCGCTCTGAGATCGAGGATATATCCGTCACGAACTCTATGAGCTTCTCCAACAGTTCCTTTTGCTCATCGGAGAGTGTTTGTCTCAACAAATCCTCGTTCCTGTCTGCAAGAGCTTTCAGCTTCTGGTATTCTGTCGTGGCTGATATGTTCATTTCGTAGGGTGCTATCCGCCCGTAGTACAGATCTTCTATGATTTTCATGTTGCTTAGCTCACCTGACCTTTCGCAACAACAAATATCACAGAAGAGCGCATAAGTCAAGACAAATAGAGACAATCGGAGCAAAATAGTATTTAGTTTGCTGTTTTGCCGATTAACAGAGAGACAGAAAGTGTGTAATGCTACCCACTGCTAATTTTATCACCTGTCGGTTATATCATCCTATAGCTGAAATAGAAATAAAGGCTTTGAATATCTTTCTGCTGTTTACATCTGTCATCCACATGAATTCCGGATGCCACTGCACCGCCCACATAAAAGACTGATCCCGTTTATGCACAGCTTCTACCAAACCGTCTTCTGAATATGCCATTGCAACAAGAGAGGGAGCAAGCTGCTTGATTGCTTGGTGATGATAGCTGTTCACTGCAATCCTTGATTCTCCGATCAAAGAATACAGTGGACTGCCCGGAACAATATCAACCTTGTGTACCGGTTGATCATAGGGCGGTTTTTGATGATGTTCTATTTCAGTAGGATGTTGTGTCGGAAGGTCCTGATACAGCGTACCTCCAAGTGCGGCGTTGATGAACTGAATCCCCCGACAAATGCCCAAAACCGGTTTATCTTTCTCAATGGCGATTCTCAGCACGATATTTTCCATAATGTCCCGCTTTCTGCAACAGGAAACCAGATTGCCGATCGGTTTTTCCGCATATAACTCAGGCGATACATCATGACCGCCTGTGAACAGAAATCCGTTGCAGATTCCCACAAGCTGCTTAATATCTTCCTCGCTGTCGGTCAGCGGCAGCATAAATGGAATCCCACCGGCAGTTGCAATTCCATCCATATATCCGGGAAGCATCCAAAGGCTTTCCTTTTCATCATCCCAGAGTGGCATTAATCCGACTAATGGTTTCATTTCAGCTTCTCCTTATATTGTATTTCGGAAACAGTCAATCAATGAGATCGTTCTGAAATCTTGACAAATGCTCGAAGGGGAGTATCTGGCGTCCTCTGAATAATCCGCAGCCGTCATTGATCAGCTGATTGTTGTATGCTTTGAACATATTCACATCTACGGTAGAGAGATCAAGTCCCTGCAGCATGGTCAGGCGTTCATACGCTTCATCAAAATACAGACATTGCCCTTTCGGGATAATATCCCGTTTGGAACGGCTTTCCTCCTGTTGCTTTTCATAGCCGAAGTGATTTGCTTCACCGATCTCGGCAAGATCGTCCATTTCTTTTGTCCGGAGCTGAACCTCTGTAAAGCACCTTGCATGATTGTCATAAAAAGTGATATGAAGAGACTGGTAGCCGGAAGGTCTGGGTTCCGCGACATAATCTCTGTAATAGCCACGATTGTTTTCAGAAAGCCGCTCTGATACGGTTTTATCGGGAAAGCCTGACAATTCCGCTGTAAATCCTCTTTCTTCGAGAAATTCGGGAAGCGTATCGGCAATCTCATATAGATAAATCAATTCCTGTTCGTGACCGCTTTCTCCCACTGCAATATGACATCGCGGCAGTGAAATCACAATGCGGTACGCAATCAAATCTCTGAAAATCAGATTGCTTTTGATTTCCGCTTCACTTGGGAATCTTCCGTTTGTCTTGTAATACTCGTAAATATATTCTAAGACATATCCGTTGAATTTTTCCTCCGCGCGAATCAGAGATTTGATTCTTCCCTTGAAGGTAAACGCAAGAAACGGGTATTCATGTGTCATGTACTTGTAAAATTCCTTGATCCGCTGCGATTGTAAGGACAGAAAATCGTTATGCTCCAGCAGTTCTATGATCTGTATCAGAAAATTACTGTGCGCCAGATCAATCGGATGATGCGCATGGATGGCTGACTTTTTCAGATCGGCGGAATACTGATGAAGAATTTTCAGCACGGTATCTCCGGAGAATAAATATTGATTGAGCGAAATCATCAATTCTTACCCGCATCAGAAATGAGACTCAATCTTGTATAGTCAAGCAGACCGCCTGCAAGGATAATATTCCTTGTTCTGCCTGTCAGTTCGCAAAAGACAGGTATTTCTTCGCCATTGCTTCTGTTGATAAGCGTAAGTTCTGACTTGCCTGATTCGATATCTGCGCGGAGATTTTCAAGAACAACGTCGTCACCCTGCCCGATTCTGTCATAATCCGCCTCGTTGACGAAGGTAAGAGGCAGAATACCGGCATTGATCAGATTGGCTCTGTGGATGCGTGCAAAGCTCTTGACAACAACCGCCTTTATCCCTAAATACAGCGGTGCGAGTGCGGCGTGTTCTCTTGATGAACCTTGTCCGTAATTGGAACCGCCAACGATAATGGAAATACCAAGCTGCTTTGCTCTTTTTGGAAAATCTTCATCACATACGGTAAAACAATGCATGGAGATAGCAGGGATATTGGAACGGAGCGGAAGGATTTTGGCCCCGGCGGGCATGATGTGGTCTGTGGTGATATTATCGCCAACCTTCAAAGATACTTTGCACGCTATGTTATCAAGCAGCGGTGAGGTTACAGGATACGGTTGAATGTTCGGCCCTCTGAGAATCTCTATTCCGTCCATATCCTTTTCATCGGCAGGCGGTTCCACCATGTTGTCATTTATCTTAAACTGATGAGGCAGATGGAATTCCGGCATATTTCCCAATTCTCTTGGATCGGTGAGGTACCCTTTTATGGCGGAAATGGCTGCCATTTCGGGAGAAACGAGATAGATCTGTCCGTCCTTTGTTCCTGATCTTCCTTCAAAGTTACGGTTAAAAGTACGCAATGATACTCCGCCGGAGTTGGGCGATTGTCCCATACCGATACACGGGCCGCAGGCAGATTCCAGTATTCTTGCACCTGCGTCTATCATATCAGCCAGTGCGCCGTTGGACGCCAGCATATTGAGCACTTGCTTAGAGCCGGGAGCTATGCTGAGTGAAACGCTCGGATGAACCGTCCTGCCTCTGAGGATAGTGGCAACCTTCATCATATCAATAAAGCTGGAGTTGGTACAGGAGCCGATACATACCTGATCTATTTTGAGTCTGCCTATCTCCGCAACGGTCTTCACGTTATCCGGAGAATGAGGACAAGCCGCCATAGGCACGACAGAGGAAAGATCAATATGGATTTCTTCATCATAAACCGCGTCGTCGTCTGCTTTCAATTCCGTCCATACCTCTGCCCTGTTCTGCGCTTTGAGAAAGGCAAGCGTTACGTCGTCAGAGGGGAAAATAGATGTAGTGGCGCCAAGCTCTGCCCCCATATTGGTGATAGTGGCTCTTTCGGGAACCGTAAGCGTTTTCACACCCTCGCCGCCGTATTCAATGACTTTACCCACGCTGCCTTTTACGGTCATTCGTTTGAGTACCTCCAAGATCACGTCTTTCGCAGCCACCCACGGAGAGAGCTTGCCGGTAAGAGTGACCCTGACGATTTTCGGGTATGTGATGTAGTAAGCGCCGCCGCCCATTGCGACCGCAACGTCAAGACCGCCCGCACCGATGGCAATCATTCCGATACCGCCGCCGGTCGGCGTATGACTGTCCGAGCCGATCAGCGTTTTTCCCGGAATACCGAAGCGTTCCAGATGCACCTGATGACAGATACCGTTGCCGGGTCGGGAAAAACAGATACCATGCTTTTTTGCGACAGAACCGATAAAACGATGGTCGTCCGCATTTTCAAAACCGTTTTGCAGTGTGTTGTGGTCAATGTAGGCAACCGAGCGTTCTGTCTTTACCCTTGGTATGCCTATCGCTTCAAATTCCAGATAAGCCATTGTACCTGTGGCGTCCTGCGTGAGCGTCTGATCGATTTTTATTCCGATCTCGCTGCCTTTGATGAACTCACCGTCAACCAGATGGTTTTTGAGTATTTTTTCGGTCAATGTCAGTCCCATATGATATTTCCCTCCATCATTGATGCAATAAACGCTCTAAACGAATGCCTATCTCATCAAGAAATGTTTCCGTGTCAGCGGTCTGCTTGTTTGACAGTGTAGAGATGGCCGCAAGATCTCCGGTCATGATTCCGTCACTGATTGTGGCAAGAACCGCTTTTTCCAGTTTGTCGGCAAAGCCGCAAAGTGCAGGCAGACTGTCCAGTTCTCCCCTTTTTCGCAATGCGCCTGTCCACGCATAAATCGTGGCAACAGGATTCGTGGAGGTCTTTTCACCCTTGCAATATTTGTAATAATGGCGCTGTACCGTTCCGTGCGCCGCTTCATATTCATAAATGCCGTCAGGAGAAACCAGTACGGAAGTCATCATCGCAAGACTGCCGTATGCGGTGGCTACCATGTCTGACATCACATCGCCGTCATAGTTTTTACAGGCCCATATATATCCGCCTTCGGAACGAATCACTCTCGCAACCGCGTCATCAATCAGCGTATAAAAATACTCTATTCCGGCTTCCTCAAATTTTGCCCGATAGTCATTTTCAAAGACCTCCGCAAAGATATCCTTGAATCTGTGGTCATATTGTTTCGAGATGGTGTCTTTGGAGGCAAACCATATATCCTGTTTCGTATCAAGCGCATAATTAAAACAGGAACGGGCAAATCCCTCGATAGACTTGTCTTTATTATGAAGTCCCTGAATGATTCCCGCGCTGTCCTCAAAATCGTAGATAAGCGCCGATGTTTCATGTCCGTCTTGATCGGTCACTTTCAGTTCTGCCTTGCTGCCCTGACTGACACGTAGTTCGGTGTTCTTATACACATCGCCGTAAGCGTGACGGGCAATCGTGATAGGCTTTGTCCATGTGGGAATATAAGGGGTGATACCCTCCACAATGATCGGCGCACGGAACACCGTACCGTCCAGAATGGCTCTGATGGTGCCGTTGGGTGATTTCCACATCTCTTTGAGGTCATATTCCGTCATTCTTGCCGCATTGGGCGTGATGGTGGCACACTTGACCGCCACACCGTACTTCTTGGTTGCTTCCGCCGATTCGACGGTTACTTTATCGTCTGTTTCGTTTCTGTGCGCAAGACCGAGATCGTAATACTCGGTTTTCAGGTCAATGAAGGGAAGAAGGAGTTTTTCCTTTATCATCTGCCAGATGATCCTTGTCATTTCGTCCCCGTCCATTTCAACCAAGGGGGTAGTCATTTTGATTTTTTCCATCGTAATCAGCCTTTCTTTATGTCTTTTTATCGTTCCCATAGCTCATCTGTTTTTCAAATCCACATATTCCTTTTCATGGGAGATGGATTTGTAGGCGGGGCGAATAATCCTCCTGCCGCTATTCATCTCTTCAAATCGGTGTGCGCACCACCCCGCCATTCTTGAAACAGCAAACAGCGGCGTAAAGAGTTCCTGTGGAATACCGAGCATTCTGTACACAAATCCGCTGTACATATCAATATTGGCGCACATGGCTTTTCCTGAATGTTTTACTTCTTCAAAAATTTTCGGCGTCAGCCGTTCGATGGATTCCAGCAGATGAAACTCCTTTTCAAAGTCGGTTCCCTCCGCCATAGCGCCGGCATACTCTTTCAGAATCACTGCACGGGGATCGGACAACGTATAGACCGCATGCCCCATTCCGTAGATCAGACCGCTTCCGTCGCCTGCTTCCTTTCGCAGAATTTTTCGCAGATACGCCGCAAGCTCCTCTTCATTTTCCCAATCAGCCACATTTGCCTTGATATATTCGTGCATTTCTGTCACCTTACGGTTGGCGCCGCCGTGCCTTGCGCCTTTCAGCGAACCGATGGCTGCCGCATAGGTGGAATAGGGCTCTGTACCCGATGAAGTGAGCACACGGCAGGAAAAGGTCGAGTTATTACCGCCGCCGTGTTCCGCGTGAAGCATCAGCATCAGGTCAAGGAGTCTGGCCTCTTCATGGGTAAAATTTCTGTCTGGTCGCAGCGTTGACAAAATGTTTTCCGCTGTTGACTGCCCCTTTATTAAAGGGTGCATGATCATAGAGTCCTCACTGAAATACCGTCTTTGTGTTTCATAGGCACAGATCATAATCACCGGCATTCTTGCGATAAGCGATATGGCGGTGTCTATTTCATGCTCCGGCGATAAAGTTTCCGGATTGCTGTCATAGGAATATAACGCGAGCGTCGATCTTGCCATTTTATTCATAATATCCCGTGACGGTGCTTTCAGGATCATATCCTCGAAAAAATTATCAGGCAAAGCACGATGATCGGACAAAAGCTGTGTAAACTCCGTAAGCTCATCCAATGTCGGAAGTTTGCCCGTCAGCAGAAGATATACGATCTCCTCAAAGCCAAAGCGGTCTTCCTCTTCCACATGACGGATGATGTCACGGATATTATACCCTCTGAATATCAGCTTGCCCTCAGCCGGCTTCTTTTCGCCGTCGTCAATCACGTAACCGTGAACATTGCAGATATTGGTAACGCCTGCCATCACGCCCGTTCCGTCCGGATTGCGCAGTCCCCGTTTCACACTGTACTTGTCGAAGTATTCGGGTGAAATGATATTATTCTCGGTAAATGCCGCATACATGGTTTCTTTGAAGCTGCTCATACAGACTTTTCCTCCCTCATATCAGATCGTCTGACGGAATGATCCGATAGAGGGTGGTATGCGCATAGATCACCGGCTGAACGGCATGGAAAAAAACAATGCCGTTCACGGGCGACAATATACGGTCAATTACCCTTCCGTTATACGGATCAAGGATTTCCGCCAGAATATCCCCTTGTTTCACCCTTTGACTGACTCTGGCATGACGTACAAAGAATCCCGCCGTTACCGTCTTTACGTTGACAAGCTGACTTCCTTCAATGAAGCGGGAAATGTACCCTTCGTGACAGTTGTACTCGATAATGCCCTGTTTGTGAAGGAAGCAAAGTACTGCGTTGACCGCTTCGGCTGCCGTCTCTGTGTTAATGGTGTCGGTGGCGTCGGTATAAACCGAAAAGGACTTGGTTTCCCATATCTGCCAATTGTAATTGAGCGTCGTGGTATCATACGGTCTGGCGTTCCGCCGGAATACATACGGCAAGCCGAAATCCTTAGCGAGTTCCACGTCCTCAAAGCCTGTTTTCATCATGCGCACATGCGGAATAAAGCTCCCCTGCATATAGAAACTGGCAAACTGTATGCCGAATTGATAATCGTTTACATTTTTGAAAAGTCCGTCGGCAATGCGCTGTGTCGTTTCACCCAGACTGTATCCCGGAAACATTCTGTTGATATCGGTGTTGTCGGTTGACCAGAAGCGTTTGCCGATATTCATGGAATGGGAATTGACGCTTGGAACGACCAGAATGGATTTGCCGCAGGTGATCTTTCCCCTTTTCTCAAGCCGTTCCAGAATATCGACAAGCCGGGAGCAGAGATAGACCTGCTGCACCTCGTTGCCGCGTGTCGCTCCGACAATGCAGGCGGAATGTTCTCCGCTGCCGAATGTGTATCCTTTAATGCGCATGGCTTCACGGTAAACCGAGCCAAGCTCAAACAGTATTTTTTCTTCCATGTTGCACCTCCCTACGACAAAATTCTCGCAATCAGCGAGCCTTCGGACACGATCGGATATTCCCTGAGCGTAAACACAATGCCGTCTGTTTCCGCGTTGATCTCTTCGCTGATCTCACCTGTCAGGGGGTTCAGGATATCGCCGATGTGATCGCCCTTTTTTACGTCCTTCCAGTGTCCGACATTGGGTACGAATACTCCTGATTTTCCGGCATTGATAAACGACACCTCACCGTCATCGGAGATGATGGGTTTCTTAGGCTCAATGACCTCTCCGTTCCAGATGCCAAGCTCTTTCATCAGTACGAAAATACCGTCTGTCAATTGATCGCCGTATTTCTTTGTAATTCTCATGCCGACGCCCATTTCCACCACAAGGGTTGGCGTGCCGATCACATTCAGGGAGTAGGCGAGTGTGGATTCCAGCACCGTGGCGGAGGAATGAATCCAGATATAATCCACATTCAGCAGTCTGGCAAGCGGCAGCAGTTCCTTCTGTGAAAGCTCGTTGATGCGCACCTGCGGTATTTCTTCGAGAAAAATATTGCTGGCGTGTATGTCAATGACCGCCGCACTTCCGCTGAGATCACGAATGATTCTCGAAGCGATATATTCCGGCATAGAACCGTTTTCCAATCCGGGAAACAGACGGTTCATGTCCAGATCAAAGCCGGGAATGCCCCTTGTGATGGAATCCACACCGAGGGGATTGAGCGCCGGATAGATATCGACGATGCCTGTCAGACAGTCATAGCTTTCCCTGATTCTTCTTTGCAGCTCATAGCAGACATACTGTCCCTCCAGCTCATCACCGTGCGTACCGGTGACAATGCTGAGGCGATTCTCGCCGCCTTTCAGCCCGTTTTTGGGTATAATGCGATTTTTTTGTATTTTAAGCGTTTCGTCAATCGGAAGACCGACCGACGCTATCGTCTGAACCATTGTGTATCATTCCTTCTGTCGTCATATTTCATTGACGGTGATCCGCTCGGATTGCTCCTGCCCGGCACAGCCGTAAAAGCTGCCTCGGATCACGGAGCAATCCGCCGAATCCCTGCCGCATGAAACCTTGATGTAATCCTCGTCTACCAGTTTGTTGTTGGCAGGATCAAATCCGTACCAATATCCCCGGCAGAGCGCCTCCACCCACGCATGAGACGCACCTTCTCCCGGAATCATTCCCACTACATACCGGACGGGAATCCCCTCCATGCGAAGCAGTGACGCCATGATGTGAGCGTAATCCTGACAAACACCTGCGCCAAGCGCAAACGCGTCCTCGGCTTTTTCATGTACCGATGTAACGCCTTTTCGGTAGTGGAAGGATTGCGGCAGCGACCTCATCACAAAAAGGGCTTTTTCGTAATCGCTGTCGCATTTTTCCAGAGGAAGACAGCGGTGATATTCCTTAAGTTTTGCGCCGGGCTGTGTCAGCGCGGTCTGTGACCTCAGCAAAACCGCATTGAAGGAATCTTCGGTGTATTCTTCATAGATATCCAGTCCGGTCTGTGCCACACCGCTGATGCTGACGTCAAAAGTCCGATGCGGCACGGTGATTTTTCCATAGATTTTTTCGTTGCCGAAGCTGTCAACTGTCATATAATACCGGTGGCATTCCTTCACGGCAATGGCAAGGGAAGTGATTTTTTGACGGTTGCTATCCTTTGGCACAAACATTACCGTAAAGCTGTGGTTGCTTATTTCAGCACTGTAAGAGGCTGTCAGCCTGTACTCAAATTGTAATTGCTTGATCGTAACCACTCCGTTCACTTGGAAATCAGATTTCTCAGCAGCTTTTTCACGTTGTCATGGTCAAATTTCGGTTCGGAAAGCAGACTGTCAACCGTGTAGAGAATATGCTCGTCATATCGGAGACAGGATTTTTTCAAAAAGCCCTTTGTCCGGCTATATTCGCGCTTGATTTCGTGCTTTGCAACGCCAAGACTGAGATACAGATCAAGCCGTTCCATTCCCTTGCCGAGTTTCATGATGTTGCGGATTTTTTCATCGTCAATCAGGTCGTTGGCGCAGCCCCAGAACGCGTAAATATGATCGATCACCAGCATAAGATCGGCAATCTGTGCGGTGCTTTGCTCCGCGTGTTTGACGTCATCTATCGCCAACTGAATGTATGCCATTGTTTCAGTGCCGATATAGTCGCGCATGACAATGGCGTTGTCATACGCTCTGTTGAGACTGCTGATGATGGAATTGCTGTCTTTTGCATCAAAGGGATATTTTTTCCGGAAAGCTTCGCCTGATCCGTAAATATCCGGAATACCGATTTTCCTGCACAGAGCTGCGTAATCGTCTGTGCCGTGATCCAGCATCAAATCCGCTGTTTTCAGATAGTATCTGAGTGTGGTCTGTACCCTTTCGGTGTACCTGCCAAGCCAGAACAAATGATCGCTTTTGTCTACCGTGATAATACCCATGTATCTTTAAAACCTCCGCCTTGTGATGAATTGACAATAAATGAATCGGGATTTCTGGAAAACCTCGTAAGGCCGCTCGGCCATACCTTTGTTGTGCTGCCGGTCAGGACAAACGCGCGAAGATCGGCTTTTCGCGGAACCCTCTCTCCGGTTTCGTCGAGAATATCGAGATCATAGAAGTCAATGACCTCCTGCGCAATGAACCGTCTCGGCTGACTTTTCAGCAGTGCGATAAACTCCGCCTTTTTTTCCGTTGTCAGCGAACTGCCGAACACAACGCCATAGCCGCCTGCTTCCGCCACGTCTTTGATGACCAGACTGTCAAAGTTGTCCAGCACATACTTCATATCCTCCTCATAGAAAGGAAGATAGGTCGGCGCATTCATTAGCGCGGCATCTTCACCGAGATAATACTTGATCATCTTCGGCACAAAATAATATATGCCCTTGTCGTCCGCCACGCCGTTTCCCGGCGCGTTGAGCAGCGCGACATTGCCTTTTTTGTACGCTTCAAAGATATGAGGAATGCCAATGACAGAGTCCTCGTAAAATGTCATCGGATCGAGATATTCGTCGGAAATACGTCGATAGACAGCGCCGACTCTTTGCTTTTTACCGTTGTAGTCTATGTAATAAAGCGAGTCGTTTTCACACACAATATCCTTTCCTGTTGTGAGTACCGCGCCTGTCTTTTCCGCCAGATAAGAATGTTCAAAGAAAGCGGCGTTGTACCGCCCGGGCGAAAGAATGACGTTAATGCCGCCTGTGTTGACGTGATCCATGACTTCCTTCAGCAGATCGGCATAATTCCGGTTGTCCACCACTCCGGCATTGGCAAATACCTCGGGTGCTCCCCGTCTTTGCAATTCTCTGGCAATCATAGGATAGGACGCACCGGACGGCACACGCAGGTTGTCTTCCAGAATGTACCAGTTGTTGTCCTTTGACTGAACGAGATCAATGCCTGAAATATGGCTGTATATGCCCTTGGGAGGACATACGCCGTCACACGGGGCAAGAAATCCCTTGGCAGAAAAGACAAGCTCCTCAGGAATAATGCCGTCCCTGACGATCTGCTTTTTGCCGTAAATGTCCTGCAAAAAGCAATTCAAGGCGTCAACCCGCTGACGCAGCCCCGATGCAAGGTAGTAAAATTCCTTACTGCCGATCACTCTCGGAATCGGATCAAACGGAAAAAGCTGCTCTTTGAATTCCCCGTTTTTGTAAATGCCGAATTTTACGCCGTATCTTGCCAGCAATCCGTTGATGGTTTCCGCATTTTTAATCAATGAATCCATACTCATTACCTCCTTAACAAGTCAAGGGCGCTTTTGCACCTGATGCAAAAACGCCCTTGTTTCTTGTCAGTATCATATCACAAATCTTATCGTATGTCAACGAATTTTTGCAAGATTTGTTTTTGATAAATTCATTTTGGAGAAATATCCAAAATAAATTGTCTTATTATAAATTATTTTTGAAATTATTTCATTAATCCCCTGCAAATATTATTGACAAATGAAAACAAAAGATATACAATAAAGGGGAAGAACAAAGGCGTTCTCGTATTTTACGGGAGCGCCTTTTTGCACTTGAAAAGATAAAGAATGGAGGATGCGCAATGGCAGCTTTTGAGAAAACACGCTCCGGAATACCGATGATGGACGAGGCTTTGCAATACATACGGCTGGGGGACAATGTTGTCTGGCAGGTTCCCTCCCTCAATGAATTCCGATATGTGGCGGAACGGTTCGCACAGCAGGCAATAGCGGACCGCAGAAATCTCATCTATATCCGTTTTGCGGAACACGAGCCGATTCTCACGCCACGGCAAGGGTTAAAAATCGAACACGTAGAGCTTTCGCACCGCTTTGAAAATTTCACGGTCAATATACACAATCTGATTGAACGGGAGGGCTACGACGCTTTTTATGTCTTTGACTGCCTGTCAGAGTTGGAAGAAGCGTGGGCGACCGATCTGATGATGGGCAACTTCTTTCACCTGACCTGTCCGTTTCTGTTTATTCTCGATACAGTCGCCTATTTCCCTATTATCCGAGGCAGACATTCCTTTGACGCGATTGCGACCATCAGGGATACAACGCAGCTTTTCCTTGACGTGTATAAAGAAAACGACAATGACGGGCAGTCATTCTATGTGCGTCCGATGAAGGTGTGGAACCGTTATTCCCAGACGATGTTCCAACCTTATCGCATGAGAAGGGAGGACAACAGCTTTACTGTTCTTTCCGAGGGAACCGAGATCAGCCATTTTTACGGACTCATGAATAAAGAAGCCGGAAAAGCGCTCGATCAGAATCTCGACAGCTGGGAACGCTTTTTTGTAAGAACCAAGATGCTCTATGAAAACGGCGTGGACGTAACCAATGAATGTGCGAGAATGTGCAACATCATGCTCACCCGAGACGAGCGTATGCGCAGTCTTATCAAGCAGAATTTCAGACCGGAGGATTACTTTGAGGTGCATTCCCGCATGGTCGGTACGGGAATGATCGGCGGCAAGGCTTGCGGAATGCTCCTTGCGAGGAAGATCGTGGAGAATCACCGCCCCGATATTTTTGAACGCTTTGAGCCGCACGATTCCTATTACATCGGGTCCGACGTGTTTTACGCCTATATCGTGGACAACGGTTTCTGGGATTTGAGGATAAAACAGAGGACGGAGGAAGGATTCTTTACGCTGGCGGATCAGTTCAGAGAAAAGATCATGGAGGGAAAATTCCCTGCTGCGATAGAAGCCGAATTTCGCAGAATACTCGATTATTACGGCAGTGATCCGGTGATTGTCCGTTCCAGCTCGATATTGGAAGACGGCTTCGGAAACGCCTTTGCCGGGAAGTATGAATCGGTATTCTGCGGCAGCATCGGTTCTCCGGAGGAACGTCTGAAACAGTTTGAGGACGCGGTGCGCACCGTCTACGCCAGCACGATGAGCCTTTCGGCGCTTGACTACAGAAAACGCCGGGGACTTGACAAACGCGATGAACAGATGGCAATTCTGGTGCAGAGAGTATCGGGTTCAAGGTATGAGGGTTTCTTCATGCCCTGCGCGGCAGGAGTGGGTTATTCGACCAGTCCGTACAGAATGGATTCGGTGCGTCCGGAGTCGGGAATGCTCAGACTCGTGATGGGACTTGGCACTGCCGCCGTAGACCGGAGAACCGGCTCTTATCCGCGAATGGTATCTCTCGATGATCCCAAGCGGGTGATCAATACCTCTGTTTCCGACAGACAGCAGTATTCACAGCGGCTTGTGGACGCGGTCAGTCTGGAAAAGGGAGAAGTCGAGGGTTTCGACCCAATGAAATTATCCCTGAAGCTCCCGACTTACCTTAATCGGCTGCTGCTTGCGCATAATTATGAAACCGAAGCGCGGTTCAGAGACATGGGCATTGACAGGGATATTCTTTTCGTCACTTGCGATGGTCTGACCGGCAATCAGTCGCTAATGAATGATATGCGGGAAATCCTCGGACTGATTCAGCAGCATTACGAATACCCGGTAGACACGGAATATACCATTAATTTTGCCCCTGACGGGAAATACGTCATAGACCTTCTGCAATGCCGTCCTTTGCAGCTTACCGCCGACGGCGACAGGGTGGCATTTCCGGAAGACATTCCTTCCGACAGAATATTGCTTGAAACAAAGGGCGTCTCCATGGGATTTTCAAGAGAATTCGATGTGGACTGCATTGTGTATATCGATCCTGTGAGATATTACAGACTGCCTTACAAGAGAAAGTATGACGTGAAGAAGGTTCTCTCCGACGTCAACTGGCAATTCAGAGGAAAGGGAAAGCGCTTGATCCTGCTCACGCCCGGCAGAATCTGCACGTCTTCGCCGGAATTGGGCGTTCCGTCCGGATTTTCGGATATCAGCGAATTTTCGGTGATTGCGGAGGTATCGGAGTCCAGTATAGGCTACATTCCGGAACTCAGCTATGGCAGCCACATTTTTCAGGATCTTGTTGAATCCGGCATACTTTACACGGCCGTTTTTGAGGGAAAAAGCACGGTTGTATGGAACCCCCGGCTTCTGAAAGGTCTGCCGGAACTGACAGAGACACTCACGAATCTTCCGGAGGATTTAAAGGGCATTATCGGTGCCTTTGATGCGTCAAAAGCCGGCATGAAACTGTATTATGACATGGGCGAAGAACGGCTTATGATACTATGGAATGAATAGATGATTCTGAGGTGAAGCCCATGATACTCCCTAAAAAACTTCCTCCCATCGGAGCAAGAATCATAAAATCGTCGGTGGCGGTCGGACTATGTATGGTCATTTACTATATCCGCACGCTAACGCCTGTCGGAAACGGATTACCTTTTTACGGCGCGCTTGCCGCTCTGTGGTGTTTGCAGCCTTATGCGGATTCTACTAAAAATAATGCGTGGCAAAGATCGACTGGCACTTTCATCGGCGCAGGATTCGGACTTGTGTTTATCATATTGCTCCGTATTGCAGGACTGACACAGCCCGTTCTTGTCTACCTTCTTGCATCACTAATGATTATTCCTGTCATTTATTTGACAGTTATTTGGAATAAGCGTAATGCGTCGTTCTTTTCTTGTGTTGTATTTTTAAGCATTGCTCTCACACATTCATTTGATGTTAATCCCTATATTTTTGTTTTCAATCGGGTATTGGATACCTTTATAGGAATAGGCATTGGCCTTGCAGTCAATCATTTTCATCTGCCTGTCAGACACGACAGTAAGACTCTTTATGTCAGCGGAATTGACTCGGTTTTGATCCCCGACGACCATTCCACTATGCAGTACAGTAAGGTGGAATTAAACAGGTTAATAGAATCAGGCGTCAAATTTACCATTTCTACCATACATACGCCTGCCGAAGTTCAATCTTTAATGCAAGGGGTAAACCTGAAATTGCCCGTTATTGTTATGGACGGAGCTGCACTGTATGATGTAAACGAAAAGGAATATCTCGAAGCAGAATCACTTCCGTTAGATGTATGTGAATCTGCCGAAAAAATTATATCGGATAGCGGTATGCGCTGCTTTGTCAATGTGTTGTATGATACAACTCTTTTGATATTTTACGGAGAATTGACAAATTCTGCCGAGAAGGATTTATTCGAAACACACAAGCATTCCCCCTATCGAAATTATGTCAGAGAGAGATTCCGGCGGCATGATGCTTCCGAGCGTGTGCTGTATCTGACTGTTCTCGATACTGACGACAGAATCGCGACTCTATTTAAAAAACTGAATGACAGTCTTGAAAAAACAATCCGTATCACAGTTACAAACTCCGAATATGAAGGCTATCAATATCTTAAAGTGTTTTCTCCTCTCGCGTCAAAGCGTGAGATGATGAAAAAGCTCAAAGAATATACCAGTGCAGAAAAGATCATCACCTTTGGAAGTATTGAAGACGAATATGATGTTTATATTGGTGATGGTGGAGGAAATGTAACGGTAAAGAAATTAAAAAAGATTCACTTTAAGTTTCATGATTTTTTTGAATGATATCAGATACGTCCTGCAATGAAATAAATGCGGACGGATCAATGTCGTGTACAATTTTTTTGAGCTTATTGATCTGAAAATGATTGACGATAAAATATATGATTTCTTTCTGTTCCTTTGAATATCCGCCTATCGCTTTGACTATCGTTCCGCTTGCTTCAAATTGTTCCGCAAGGGTATCAGAAATGTTATTTGCTTTGGTGGTTACTATCATGGCACATTTGGTTTTATCAATACCTTCTACTACAAAATCGACCGTCTTTGAACCAATGTAATAGGTAACAATGGAATACAGTGGAAGAATCCAGCTTTTGATGGTAATTCCGCACACAGTATATAGTATCGTATTAGAAATCATGACAAATGTACCTATAGATATGCCTATTTTCTTGGCAAATACAACCGAAAGCACGTCTATACCGTCTATTGCCCCGCCGAACCGTATTGTCAGACCGCTGCCGATTCCCGATATGACCCCGCCGAAAATGGCACATAGTAAAAGATCAGAGCCGGCGAGAGGTGAGATAAACGAAACGTCAATCGGCAAAACATTCATGATCAAAAAAGACATCACAGAATAAACGCCAACGGTAAAAACAGAGTAGATCGTAAATGACGCACCTTGTTTCTTGTATCCAAAGGCAAATATCGGAATGTTCAGAAGCAGCAGAAACAGTGATAAGGTAAATTGGGGCGGAGTGATCTGGTCAAGGAGCATTGACAAACCGGAAATGCCGCTGTCATAGAGCTTTACGGGAAAAAGGAATATCGTTACGCCAAAGGCATTGATGATGCCGGCTATTGTCAGAATAATAAATGTCGAAATACGAAACTCGTCAAACATTTTCGGTCGGTTCTTCTCTGCCGGGACTTGCGCTTTTCTCTTCATAACTTCAACAATGCTCCTCATGAAATGAAATAGATTGATGTAATAAATTATATCAAATGCTTCTGATTGAGTCAATGTGCAACTGCCTCGTAATTGAAATTTTTCAATCCTATCGACCAGAAGTGCTGACTGTCCTTTCAGGTTAATAGAACTATAAGATAAAGAAAAAAGTCTGTGCCTTGTAAAGTGTGATTTACCTTTGCAAGACACAGACTTTTTTCTCTCAATCGGTTGTATGTGTGGGTGTTTAGTTGGTATCCTTATGGGAAGCTATCTTTTTCAGGATTTTTCAATCAAACAAAAAATAAAAAGTGTGTCGGTGATTATTTACACATCATCGGCACACTTTTTTAATTGTTCACTTGTCAGGTTTAATTTTCAACGGGTAAGTGGACGAAAATCAAGTCCTTGCCTGTATCCTCCTGATTGTCTTTCCAGATTAAAACATCGCCTCTCGCTTTGAATGAACCGCTGCCGTCGCTGTAGAGAACCTTCTCAGTTCTCTTACCGTTCTCGTCGTAAACAACATCCGCCTTTTTGGCGCCGCGGTCGCATATAAGTGTGGCGGTTTCTTCATCATACCGGCAGAGATAATTCCATTCCAGACTTTCCGATGCGCTGCCTCCCCAAATAATGTCGACCGGATAGCTGTCGCCCTTTTTGCTGATCGTGATGGAGCAGCGTCCGCTCTGCCAGGTTCCGAGATAATCACCGGCAGGAGTTTTCTGATTCTCGTCAATGCCTGCAAATTTCATCTTCTTGCCGTCACTCGTGAGCGTGATCTCTTCGGGTTTGTCTCCCGTGTTAGAAACAGGGAGCGATTCCGCCCACAAATCAGAAGTTTCGTCATAGAACAGGTATCGGGACTGCTTACCGCCGTCTGCCTGTTCTCTCTTGACAGAGCCTTTTAACGTGGCTCCGACTTCGTTGAGAACAAGGTAGTTTCCGTCCTGGCTGACAATCAGTACCTTTATGCCGTTTTCACTGTCCTCTCGCCATGTGCCGGCGATGCTTGCCAGGGGAGATTTGTCCGTAGTATCTGATTCCGACGACGCTGTGTCTATCACTTTACTGCGGCATCCGGCCAAGGAAATTGCCGCTATCAGCAATGTCAAACAGCACAGACTGTATAAGATTGCTTTCTTTATCATGTTGATCAAATCCTTTCTGAAAAAATGATTCCGAAGCATGTGTACGGAAACAGGAACACCGTTCCCATGAATAGTGTAACACACATCTGATGTATTACAAGGTCGTTCACAATCGGTTTATTTTGACAAAAAAGGGTTTATGATTGCCTTCCCTTCAAATGAATCATGACAAATTCGGAATGTCTCTCGGTGCGCATATCAAATCCCCAGCCGGCAATGCCGGAGGTGACGATAGCGTTCAGATTTCCGACTTTTTTATAGCCGTAGGTCATGTCGTTGGCCCTGATCAACTGGCTGAATTCGCCAAAGGGGAAGAGCTGTCCGCCGTGGGTATGTCCCGATACGACGAGATCGCATCCGGCTTTGCTCAGCGCTTCGTAATCGTTGGGCTGGTGGTCGGCGACGACAATCACCTTTGACTTGTCCACGCCGACAAGCAATTCATCAATGCTCTTGCCGCCTTGAGCTCTCTCCATTTTGTCCATGCGTCCCACGAGAAGCATATCATCGTTGAATAGTACCACATTATCTTCTAAAATGTCCACACGGTTGCTTCTGATCGCGTCGGCCAGCTGCATGTCGGTAAATCTTCCGTTGAGTCCTAATCTGCTCTTGTCGTGGTTGCCGTAGACATAAAAGACGCCGAACTTGCTGTCTATATTGCCTAAAATAGAGAACGCTTCATTCAGCCCGTCCAGCGTCGTGCTTTCGTCCACAATATCGCCGCAGAGAATCACGAAGTCGGGCGATTCTTTTTCGATGGCATCGGCCACTGCTTGCAACTGCTTCCCGTCAATGGAAATGCCGTAATGCAGGTCGGCTACCAGTGCCACTTTGTATTCGTGGGAAAGGCTCTTGTTAACCGTCACGTTGTAATCGGTGCGGATGACGTGATACATGTTGTACTTCCCGTAACAGAGCACGGCAACCGTCAGAAGTAATGCGACAGCGCCGGTTTTGTAGGCGATTTTCAGCCAGCCGGGATATTTTATATTCTTCTTTCTGCCGGCCTTTTTCGCAACAAAAGCGGCAAGATCGCTGCAAAGAAGAAATACGGCAATGTGCATTTCTAAGATGAACCATTCCACAAACGCAAAGGGAACCGGGACAAATGTCAGAAGAAAAATCCCCACCGTCAATAGAATTTTCTTCCCATTGGAAAGGTTACTTCCGAAGTACCTGACCGCACCGGAGATCTTGCGGTAGAAATAAATCTGCTCGGCGATCGCAATGAGCAGAAAAACGATCAGCAGGGCATAAATCAAAGCCATAGGATACCTCCTTAGTAAAGCCGATACCATGTCTCATTAGAATAGGGACATGGTATCGGGAATCAGTCAAAATATGAAATCAATCAAACGTCAGTGAATCTTGGCGCCGGGATTGAGTCCGTCAACGAAAATCACCTTGACGTCCTCTTTGCCTTCCGCGTCAAATCCGTTGTCGGCGGCGAGAATCATGCCGTTGCTCTCAACGCCGCAGAGCTTGGCGGGCTTGAGGTTAGCGACGACAAGCACGCTTCTGCCTTTGAGATCGTCGGGCGTGTACCACTGGGAAATACCGCTGGCAACCGTTCTGGGAGTGCCGGTGCCGTCGTCGAGCGTGAGCTTGAGCAGCTTCTTGGAACGTTTGACAGGCTCGCATTCCACGATTTTGGCGACTCTGATATCGACCTTGGCAAAGTCCTCGATGCCGATCTGTGTGGCAATGCCTTCCACCTCAAATTTCGGCTTGGCGGGCGCTTCGACGGCCTTCTTGGCAGCTTCCGTCATCGCATCAAGCTCGGCAATCTCCTTATCAATGTCGATTCTGGGGAAGAGGGGAGAAGCCTTCTGCACAGAAAGCGTCTCAGGCAGCACGCCGAACTGATAAACGCTGTTCCAAGCGGTCTGTTCCTCGGTGAGATTGAGCAGCGCCTGCACCTTGGGCATGGTGGTGGGCATGAAGGGATGGAGCAGTATGCTGATGATTCTGATGGATTCGAGCAGGTTGTACATGACGGTGGAGAGCCTCGGCTTGTTCGCCTCGTCCTTGGCGAGCACCCACGGGGTCGTCACGTCGATGTACTTGTTGGCGGCCGCGATGACTCTGAATATCTCGGAGAGCGCTACGGAGAACTGGAGATTGTCAAGATTCTTCTCCACGATGGCGGGAAGCTCCTTGACAGCATTCACAAAATCGTCGTCCTGCACGGGATCCGGCGTAAACTGACGGGTCATGGTATCGCCGAAGTACTTCTGCACCATGGCAATGCTTCTGTTGATGAGATTGCCGAGGTCGTTGGCGAGATCGGAATTGATGCGCCTGATCATGATTTCGTTGCTGAAATCACAGTCGCCGCCAAAGGGCATTTCTCTCAGAATGTGGTATCTCACAGCGTCAACGCCGTAGCGGTCACCTAAAATGAAGGGATCAACGACGTTGCCTGTTGACTTGCCCATCTTCTTGCCGCCGAGGTTGATCCAGCCGTGACCGTAGACCTTCTTGGGAAGCGGCAGGTCGAGCGCCATCAGAATGGAGGGCCAGATCAGGGAGTGGAAGCGGACAATTTCCTTTGCCATCACATGAACATCCGCCGGCCAGAATTTTGCAAAATCGTCGTATTTGCCGTTCTGATAGCCGAGTGCGGTGATATAGTTGGAGAGAGCGTCCACCCAGACGTAAACGACGTGTCCCTCGTCAAAATCGACAGGAACGCCCCATTTGAAGCTGGTTCTGGAAACGCAGAGGTCGTCAAGACCCGGCTTGATAAAGTTATTGATCATCTCGTTGACACGGGTCTGGGGCTGCAGGAAATCGGTTTCGGTGAGCAGCTTTTCCAGACGGTCGGAAAATTCCGAAATCTTGAAGAAATACGCCTCCTCCGATGCGTCGGTGACTTCTCTGCCGCAGTCGGGACATTTGCCGTCCACGAGCTGTGTTTCCGTCCAGAAGCTCTCGCAGGGCTTGCAGTACTTGCCCTTGTATTCACCCTTGTAGATGTAGCCTCTGTCGTAAAGCTCCCTGAAAATCTTCTGCACCGATTCCACATGGTAATCGTCTGTGGTGCGGATGAATCTGTCGTAGGATATACCCATGAATTCCCAAAGCTTTTTGAAATTGGCGACTATGCCGTCGACGTACTCCTTCGGGGTGAGTCCGGCTTCTTTGGCTTTGTCCTCAATTTTCTGACCGTGCTCGTCGGTACCTGTGAGGAACATCACGTCATAGCCCTTGGCTCTCTTGTATCTCGCAATGGTATCGCAGGCAACTGTCGTGTAACAATGACCGATGTGGGGATTACCTGAAGGGTAATAGATCGGTGTAGTGATGTAAAATTTTTCTTTATCGTGCGTCTGACACATCTGTAACAGCTTCTTTCGTAATAAAATAATAAATCAAAAGCGCCCGTTTTCTTCCTGCAAAAAGGACGAGAGCGGACGCTTCGTGTTACCACCTTTGATTTGCCGACGCCTCACGGCGAACGGCCTCAACGGGTTCAGGCATTAAGAACCCATGCGCTGTAACGTGCGCTCACGCCGCAGCCTTATACGGTATGGGAATCATACCGTACTCGACAGCGAAGCTCCGAGACCATATTCCGCCAGTCACCGCATACCCGTTCCCAGCGCTCCGGGCTCTCTGTGATGGGTGAAGCAGACGTACTCATCTCTTCTATGCTTTTGTATTGTTGAATTGTGAAAGTGAAAAGGTCTTATTTCTTGTTGTAATGCTCCTTTGCCTTCTCCGCAGTATCAAAGAAGAACTGATTGTAATCTCTCTCGCTGAAAACGAATTCGATCTCAGAGGTGCCGAATTTCTCATAGCTCACGAGATTCCAGCCGTAATCGTCGAACTCCACTCTGTCAACAAGGAACTCGGTCGGCTCCTCGTCGGAGGAATACATTTTGAATACCGTGTCGCCGATGTTCTGCGTCGGAAGGACATTGCGCATCTGCTTTGTTTCAAGCAGGGAAACGATCTTGCCGATCACCTTTTTTTCAAGGACTGTCAGATCGTATTTATCCGCGATACCGTTGAGCAATGCTATGTCGTCCTGAACAACAGTAGCGTTTTCCTCTGTGGCTGCATCCTCGGGGACGGCTTCTACATTGGGGTCGGGAACTGTCTGATTGTTGTCTTTCATTTGTTTACTCTCACTTTCAAAATTGATAGATTAGATGTCCATGCTGGTGATAGGCTCGACCTCGACAACCTTATCGGTTGCGACAACCATGCCGGTGCCGGCGGGAACGAGTTTGCCGATAATAACGTTTTCCTTCAGACCGACCAGCGGATCGATCTTGCCCTTGATGGCCGCGTCGGTGAGCACCTTGGTGGTTTCCTGGAAGGATGCCGCCGACAGGAAGGACTCGGTGGAAAGAGAGGCCTTTGTGATACCCTGCATAACGGGTCTGCAGGTGGCAAGGCGGATGGATTCATCGCCTTCCGCTTCGCGGCGTGCCATGATTTCCTCGTTGGCCGCCTCAAATTCGGACTTGTCAACCAGCACGTTGGGAAGAAGGAGTGTATCGCCGGGATCCTCGACCTGCACCTTCTTCATCATCTGGCGGACAATGACCTCGATGTGCTTGTCGTTGATGTCAACACCCTGCAAGCGGTAAACGCGCTGCACTTCCTCAATGAGGTATTCCTGCACGGCGTTGGAGCCTTTGATAGCGAGAATGTCGTGGGGATTGACCGAACCGTCAGTGATTCTGTCGCCAGCTTTGATGAAGTCGCCTTCCTGCACCTTTCTTCTGGAACCGAAGGGAATGAGGTAGGTGCGCTTCTCACCGTTTTCGGGGTTGGTGACAACCACGTTATTCTTGACAACGCTCTTCGTTCTGTCTTCCTCGAGCGATACAATACCGTCGATCTCGCTGATGATGGCGAGTGCTTTCGGCTTTCTGCCTTCAAAAAGTTCCTCGACGCGGGGAAGACCCTGTGTAATATCTTCGGCACTGGCGATACCGCCGGTGTGGAAGGTTCTCATGGTGAGCTGGGTACCGGGTTCACCGATGGACTGCGCGGCGATGATACCGACAGCCTCGCCCTTGGTGACGACTTTGCCGGTGGCAAGGTTGTTGCCGTAGCACTTCTTGCAGATGCCGCGCTTGGACTGACAGGTAAGAATTGAGCGGATCTCCACACGCTCGATACCGGAGTTGACAATGATCTTAGCGTCGTTGTCGTCCATCATCTTGTCCTTGGAAACAAGCACATTGCCGTTTTCGTCGCAGAAATCGTTGACAAGGTATCTGCCGTAGAGTCTTTCCTCCAGCGGCTCGATAATCTCGTTGCCGTCCTTGATGGCGTAAACTTCAATGCCGTGCTCACATCCGCAGTCGTCGTCGCGGATAATGACTTCCTGCGAAACGTCAACCAGACGGCGGGTCAGATAACCCGAGTCGGCGGTACGCAGAGCGGTATCGGCGAGGCCCTTTCTCGCGCCGCGGGAGGAAATGAAGTATTCGAGGATATTCAGACCTTCGCGGTAGTTGGAACGGATTGGAATTTCAATGGTACGTCCCGATGTGTTGGCGATCAGTCCGCGCATACCGGCGAGCTGCTTGATCTGGTTAGCGGAACCGCGGGCACCGGAATGAGCCATCATCTGAATCGGGTTGTATCTGTCCATGTTGGAGCTGAGGGCGTTGGCAACGTCTGTGGTTGCCTTTTCCCACGCCTTGATAGTGAGGTTGTAGCGTTCTTCGTCGGTGAGAAGACCCTTGCGGAAGAGCTTGAGGACTTTGTCGACCTCATGCTCAGTGTTGGCAATAATGTCCTTCTTCTGGGGAGGAATGGTGGCGTCGCATACGGCGACGGTGAGAGCGCCCTTGGTGGAGTACTTGTAGCCCTGTGCCTTGATGTCGTCCAGCACGACGGAGGTCTTTGCCACGCCGTGTACCTTGATGCAGCGCTCGATGATCTGACCGAGCTGCTTCTTGCCCACGAGGAAGTCGATTTCGAGATTCAGGCACTTGTTCTCGTCGGTGCGGTCGGTGAAGCCGAGATCCTGCGGAATCGGGCGGTTGAATATGATTTTGCCGACGGTGGTGTCGATCAGCTTGCTGATAGGCTTGCCGTTGAATTCACCGGTGCGGCGTACTTTTATCTTGGAATGAAGCGTGATAACGCCCGCGTCATAGGCGAGCTGCGCCTCGTTGAAGTCCTTGAAGAGTTTGCCCTCGCCGGGTTCTCCGTCCTTGTCAAGGGTGAGGTAGTAGGAGCCGAGAACCATATCCTGTGTCGGAACGGCAACAGGCTTGCCGTCAGAGGGCTTGAGCAGGTTGCCGGAAGCGAGCATGAGCAGACGTGCTTCCGCCTGCGCTTCGGAACCGAGCGGTACGTGAACGGCCATCTGGTCGCCGTCGAAGTCGGCGTTGAAGGCGGTACATACCAACGGATGCAGCTTGATGGCGCGGCCCTCTACGAGAACCGGCTCAAATGCCTGTATACCGAGACGGTGAAGGGTAGGCGCGCGGTTGAGCATGACGGGATGTCCCTTGATCACGGTTTCGAGAGCATCCCAGACGGGAGCTTCGCCTCTTTCCACCATCTTGCGTGCGCACTTGACGTTCTGTGCCTTGCCGGTCTCGGTCAGGCGCTTCATAACAAAGGGCTTGAACAGCTCGAGTGCCATTTCCTTCGGCAGACCGCACTGGTACATCTTCAGCTCAGGGCCGACGACGATAACCGAACGTCCGGAGTAGTCGACACGCTTGCCGAGAAGGTTCTGACGGAAGCGTCCCTGCTTGCCTTTGAGCATTTCGGAGAGGGATTTGAGCGTGCGGTTGTTTGGGCCGGTAACGGGTCTGCCTCTGCGGCCGTTGTCGATCAGAGCGTCCACCGATTCCTGGAGCATTCTCTTCTCGTTGCGCACGATGATCTCGGGAGCGCCGAGTTCCAGAAGTCTCTTCAAACGGTTGTTGCGGTTGATGACCTTGCGGTAAAGGTCGTTAAGGTCAGAAGTGGCAAATCTGCCGCCGTCGAGCTGCACCATCGGACGGATGTCCGGCGGAATGACCGGGATGACGTTGAGAATCATCCATTCGGGGCGGTTGCCGGAAAGGCGGAAGGATTCCACCACGTCGAGTCTTTTGAGCAGTCTGACCTTCTTCTGACCGGAAGCGGTTTCCAGCTCGGATTTAAGCTCGTTGGAGAGTGAATCGAGGTCGATGTCTGCAAGCAGCTTCTGAATGGCCTCCGCGCCCATCTCCGCCTTGAAATCGTCGCCGTAGGCGTCCCTCAGCTCGCTGTATTCGTTTTCATTGAGCACCTGCTTGTATTGCAGACGCGGCACATCACCGGGATCGGTGACAATATAGGACGCGAAGTAAAGTACCTTTTCGAGCAGTCTCGGGGTTATGTCGAGCATAAAGCCGATGCGGCAGGGAATGCCCTTGAAGTACCAGATATGCGATACCGGAGCGGCCAGCTCAATGCTGCCCATGCGCTCGCGGCGCACTTTGGAGCGGGTGATTTCAACGCCGCACTTTTCGCACTTCTTTCCCTTGTACTTAATTCTCTTGTACTTGCCGCAGTGGCACTCCCAGTCCTTGGTAGGACCGAAAATCCTTTCGCAGTAGAGACCGTCCTTTTCAGGTTTGAGTGTGCGGTAATTGATCGTTTCGGGTTTTGTGACCTCACCGTATGACCAGCTTCTGATCTGTTCCGGTGAAGCCAGACCGATCTTTATTGAATCAAATTCATTGAATTCCATCTGCGGACCCCCTTAAAACTGTTCCTCATCGCCGGCAGTGTCGCCGTCGTCACTTGCAAATATTTCGTCTAAGCTGAAATCGTCGTCATCCTCGTCCTCATCCTCTTCGTCTTCCGAATCGAGGTCAAGGAAATGGCCCGCAATGCCGGAAAGCTCGTCGTCCTCATCGGAGGAGAAGCCTTCGTCCTCGTCTGCCTCACTGTAGCCGAAATTGGCAAGCTCATCCTCGTCAACAACATTATCGTTGAGATGCTCGGTGTTTTCGTCCTGCAGATAAGCGTCGTCGTCATCGTCGAAGTGCTGTTTCAGATCGACTTCGTTCTGATCCACGTCAAGCACCTTCACGTCCAGACCGAGGGACTGAAGCTCCTTGATAAGGACCTTGAAGGATTCGGGAATACCCGGCTTGGGAATATTCTGACCCTTGATAATAGCTTCGTAGGTCTTGACACGTCCCACGACGTCGTCCGACTTTATGGTAAGAATTTCCTGCAGTGTGTAAGCGGCGCCGTAGGCCTCGAGCGCCCAGACTTCCATTTCACCGAAGCGCTGGCCGCCGAACTGCGCCTTGCCGCCGAGCGGCTGCTGCGTGACAAGGGAGTAAGGACCGGTGGAACGTGCGTGAATCTTATCGTCGACAAGGTGATGGAGCTTAAGGAAGTACATATAGCCGACGGTGACGCGGTTGTCGAATTTTTCGCCTGTGCGTCCGTCGAAAAGCTCCGTCTTGCCGTCCTCCGGCAGACCTGCCTCCCGGAACATTTCCACGATGTCGCTCTCGTGCGCGCCGTCGAAGACAGGGGTCATGACCTTGTAGCCCAGAGCCTTGGCTGCTCTGCCGAGGTGAACCTCCAGCACCTGACCGATGTTCATTCGGGAAGGAACGCCAAGAGGATTCAGGACGATGTCAAGCGGCTGACCGCCGGGCAGGAAGGGCATATCCTCCACAGGAAGGATTCTGGAAACAACACCCTTGTTTCCGTGACGGCCTGCCATCTTGTCGCCGACGCTGATTTTTCTTTTCTGCGCCAGATAGACTCTGACGACCTTGTTGACACCGGGAGAAAGCTCGTCGCAGTTGTCCTTGGTGAATACCTGCACATCCACGACAATACCGCTTTCGCCGTGCGGCACTTTCAGGGAGGTGTCGCGCACCTCGCGCGCCTTTTCGCCGAAGATAGCGCGGAGCAGTCTTTCCTCAGCGGTAAGCTCGGTTTCTCCCTTGGGCGTTACCTTGCCGACCAGAATGTCGCCCGCGTGAACCTCCGCGCCGATGTGGACGATACCGTCCTCGCCGAGATTCTTCAGCGCGTCATCGCTGACGTTGGGAATATCGGATGTAATGCTTTCGGGGCCGAGCTTGGTGTCTCTCGCTTCGGTCTCGAATTCGGCGATGTGAATGGAAGTGAACACATCGTCGCGCACGATCTTTTCGTTAAGAAGTACAGCGTCCTCGTAGTTGTAGCCTTCCCACGTCATAAAGCCGATGAGCACATTCTTGCCCAGCGAAATTTCGCCGTTCTGGGTGGAAGGACCGTCGGCAATGACGTCGCCCTTCTCCACATGCTCGCCGTAGCTGACGATAGGAGTCTGGTTGAAGCAGTTGCCCTGGTTGGAACGCATGAATTTGATGATGTGGTAGGTGTCCGTCTCGTCGCTGCCGTCGCGTTTGATGCGGATCTCGTCGGCGCTGACGTATGTGACGGTGCCGGAATTTTCGGCAAGCACGCAGTTGCCCGAGTCAACGCCGGCCTTGTATTCCATGCCGGTGCCGACGATAGGCGCTTCGCAGCGGATGAGCGGAACCGCCTGCTTCTGCATGTTGGAGCCCATGAGAGCGCGGTTGGCGTCGTCGTTCTCGAGGAAGGGAATCATGGCGGTTGCGACCGAAACAAGCATCTTGGGCGAAACGTCCATGTAATCGATTCTGTTGACTTCGGTTTCGAGGAATTCGCCTCTGAAACGGGCTGTCGCTCTGGGCTTGATGAAGTGGCCGTTCTCGTCGAGGGATTCGTTGGCCTGTGCGACGATGAATTCGTCCTCCACGTCGGCGGTCATGTAACGGACTTCGTCTGTAACTCTTCCTGTGTCCTTGTCGACCTTGCGGAAGGGAGCCTCGATGAAGCCGTATTCATTGATTCGGGCGTAAGTGGCGAGGTAGGAGATCAGACCGATGTTCGGGCCTTCAGGCGTCTCAATCGGGCACATGCGTCCGTAATGGCTGTAGTGAACGTCGCGGACTTCGAATCCGGCGCGGTCTCTCGACAGACCGCCGGGGCCGAGGGCGGAAAGTCTTCTCTTGTGGGTCAGCTCCGCAAGGGGATTGTTCTGATCCATGAACTGAGAGAGGGGAGAGGTGCCGAAGAATTCCTTGATAGAGGCATTAACGGGACGGCTGTTGATCAGGGTGGTGGGCGTCATCTTGTCGATTTCGTTGATGCTCATCTTTTCCCTTACGCCCTTTTCGAGGCGTGCAAAGCCGATTCTGAACTGGTTCTGGAGCAGTTCGCCGACAGAGCGGATTCTTCTGTTGCCGAGGTGGTCGATGTCGTCCAGCGTGCCGACGCCGTTGGCCACGCAGTTGAAGTAGTTGATGGTCGCGAAAATATCGTCGCGTGTGATGTGCTTGGGAATCAGCTCATTTTTGCGCTCGATAATAGCTTCCTTTATTTCGTCGTCGGTCTCGCAGGTGTCAAGAATGTCCTTGAGCACTACCACGCTGACCTTCTCGTCGATGCCGCATTCTTCCTTGGCGTCAAAACCGACATAGTCGGCAATATCCACCATGCCGTTGGAGATGACCTTGATCTCCTTCTCGTTTTCGAGCTGGATAAAGGCGACGCTGGCGCCGGAATTGTTGATTTCCTCCGCCTTTGCCTTGTTGATCATTTCTCCTGCCTCAGCGACGATCTCGCCGGTGAAGAAGTTGACGATAGGCTGCGTCACTCTGTGACCCACCAGACGGAAGCCGAGACACAGCTTCTGGTTGTACTTGTGGCGGCCGACGCGGGAAATGTCATATTTATGAGCGTTGAAGAACATTTCTTCAATGTAGTTGCGGGCTGTCTCCACTGTAGGCGGTTCACCGGGTCGGAGCTTTTTGAAGACCTCGATGCAGGCGTCGTCGGAATTCTTAACGCCGTCCTTGGTAAGGGTGGCTTCCTTGGCGATGGTCTGCTCAATGCGCTCATCGTGACCGAAGTATTCATAAATATCGTCGTTTGTGGAAAGACCGAGAGAACGGATGAAGGTAGTGATGGGAAGCTTGCGGTTCTTGTCTATTCTTACATAAAATACGTCGTTAACGTCGTTCTCGTATTCGAGCCATGCGCCTCTGTTGGGAATAACAGTGGTGTAGAAAAGCTCCTTGCCGGACTTGTCATGCTCCATCTTGTAGTATACGCCGGGAGAACGGACCAGCTGAGAGACAATGACGCGTTCCGCGCCGTTGATAACGAAAGTGCCGCTGGGAGTCATGAGCGGGAATTCGCCCATGTAGACCTCCTGCTCGCTCATATAACCGGTTTCTCTGTTGGTCAGGCGTGCCGTCACATAGAGAGTCGCGGAATAGGTAGCGTCGCGGAGTTTGCACTCTTCGATGGTGTACTTCGGCTCGTAATTGATGCGGAAATCAATAAATTCGAGCAGAAGATTGCCGGTGTGATCCACAATCCCTGAGGAATCTTCGAAGATCTCCCTGAGTCCGCGGTCAAGGAACCACTGATAGGAATTCTTCTGCACCTCGATGAGATTGGGCATCTCCAGCACTTCGGTGATCTTGGAAAAGGACATTCTGGTATTTCTGCCGTTTTGAACTTTTGTGACATTCACCATTTTCTTTGCTTCACTCCATTCACAATACTTCGGAAAAAAACTGAAAAAATAGTTCGGAAAGCTTGCTGTGGAAAAAGTTTGTGCAACTTCACAATGAAAACTTTTCGCTTTTGTAAAGCGGATTTTTGTTAAACATCAACGAATTTGAAGAATCATTGGCATTTCGACCCTCAAAAAAGCGATTTTTGCGCAAAAATCCCCGCAGCCACTTTCCCCATTTTAAGCTATTAAATAAGTATACTACACTCTTCTATATTTGTCAAGATCTTTAAAAAAATATTTTTTTGTCCGTCAATTTGCCCATTTGAGCAAATTGAACAACCACGCGATACATTTGCTATATATAATGAAAATAAGGATATAAAAACAAAGATAATTATCAAAAAAAATTGACAAATTCAATTTATAAATGTAAAATATAAAGGTATGGTTTTATATCCTTTTACGAAGGAAGGAATTTTATTTGAAAATACTGATGGTATCATGTGTGGATGACAATTTCGGGGACAATCTTATCAGAATCTGTTTTGAAAAAATTCTTCGGGCTGCGCTGAGAAATTTAGGCGTCGATTTAGGGACGGTTGAGCTTGCAAAGATGTCGCTTAAAGTGATCGACAAAGAAGCGATCCACTCGTCTGATCTGCTCTTCTTTGCCGGCGGCGGTCTTTTCGGAATCAATTACATGCATTATTACGACTATATGGAGGAAATCACCCGCATTGCCGATGAGTGCGGCGTTCCGGTGGTGCTGTCGTCTATGGGCGTCAACAACATGGGCGCGACGCCGGATAATGAGCATCTTCTCAGCGAAATGCTCGAACGCAAGTGTTTCCGGGCGGTCTCGGTCAGGGAGAATCCCGCTCTGTTTCGCAAGTATGACAAAGGCTGCAATTATGAAATCGTTCAGGTCTGTGATCCTGCCGTATGGTCTGATTACATCTACCGTTCGCATCTCTGTAAAAAGAGCCGTCCGCAGAACGGCAGCGTGGTAGGAATCAACGCGGTCAGAGGCGGACTCTTTGCCGACAACGGCAAGCCGTGGAAGCTCGGCGACGAAATGAAATACATGAATGAAATCGGGCAGCTTCTGAAAGAACGCGGTGTGGAATATTACTACTACACCAACGGCAGTTTCCTTGACAATAATTCCCTGCTGTATTTTGCCAAGGAATACGACATCCCGAGAGAACGCATTATCATTCCTCAGTCTACCAGGGAGCTGGTGGAGACGATTTACGGATTTACTTCCGTTGCCGCGATTCGTATGCATTCTTCGATCATTTCGTACGCACTAGGGGTTCCGTCCGTCAATCTGGTGTGGAATGACAAGATACCTTTCTTCTATGAGAATATCGGCTATCCCGAAAGGGCGGTAACATTCGACGACTGGAACACACAGGAAGCGGTCGAAACACTCATGAAGATAGAGAATGACCCGTCCTATAAACCCGATCCTGAATATATGATGACGCTTTACGACTTTTTGTACGAACTGATGGGCGGATTCCTCGGCGTCGATACTTCGCGGATTGAAAAATTCGGTTACGAGCAAGTCAAGAATGAGCAGATCAACGATCCCGTTTCGCTGCAGGAGGATGTCGACGAGCTTGTGCTGAAGGTGCAGAAGGGCGAGAAGCATTACCTCTCCAGATTTGTGGAAATGAAGCGGCAGGACAAGGAATTCCGTCAGCTCAAAAAGGAATGTGACAAGAAGGACAAGGAAATTAAAAAGCTGAAAGCGGAAAATCAGAAGCTGAACAGGCTCCTTGTCGTCAGGGTATATAAAAAACTCCGTTCCGTCAAAAGAAAGCTGCTCGGCTGAAACACAGCGCTATTCACAACACAGGCAGTCTGATCGGAACAGAAAAATATTTAAAATAATTTGACATAAGAATCCTTTTCGTTTATACTGTAACCGGACACTTATCTGCCCGGTTACATTTTGTTATAAAGGAGTTTTTACGTATGAAAAAATACTCAGAAGCCTGTCGCTGATCGCGGTATTCTGCCTTATGGCTGCATTTGTTCCCTTGCTGCGCGGCAGCGGAACGACAGCCTATGCCGACGGCGATTTCAACATTGAGGACGGCGTGCTGACCAGGTACAGCGGTACCGCGGAAGAGGTTGTCGTGCCGGATGGTGTGACAACCATCGGTAAGAACGCGTTTAACTCTAATATAACCATAAAGAAGGTGACTCTTCCGGACAGCGTTCAGGTTATCGATGATTATGCGTTTAATGAATGCCGCAACCTTGTCAGCATTAACTTTCCGGAGGGCTTGCTCAGGATAGAGTGGGCTGCATTTGCGAAGTGCAGCAGCCTTGTCAGCATAAACCTACCGGAAAGTCTGACTTCTATCAGTCTCGGTTCCTTTTCTGGATGTGTAAACCTGAGAAAAGTTACCATTCCCTCCAAAGTCACTGTATTGTGGAACTGGACGTTCAATGGATGCACAGCTCTGGAAACCGTCAACATTCCGAACGGATTTATAGGTATAGAAAATAGCTTGTTTAGTTATTGCCGGAGCCTAAAAAACGTGATGCTTCCTGAGAGCCTGACTTATATCCGCGGCGAAGCATTCCAGAGCTGCCCGAATCTGACCAAAATCACCATTCCTGCCAATGTCACTGAAATAGGTGATAATGCGTTCAAAGACTGCGAGACGCTGGAAACCGTCAACATTCTGGCGCTTAATCCCACGCTTCCCGAACTGGCTGTCTTTGAGAACACGCCTGTCAAAACCGTCCACTATGCTGGAACCGAGGCGCAATGGCAGAGCTCCGCCTGGGCAGGTATGTTTACATCCGATCCTTCCGTTACCTTCTCCTATGATCCGGGCGAATTTACAATTGAAAACGGAGTGCTTGAAAAATTCACGATGGGTAATGAGACCGACATCACCGTGCCGTACGGTGTGACGTCGATCGGCAATAAGGTTTTTGATAGCTGTGTTGATCTGACAAGCATGACCCTGCCGGATACTGTGACCTCTATCGGTGATTATGCTTTTTATGGATGCAATAGGCTGACAAGCGTGACCATTTATGCAAAAGCCCCAAGCATTGAAGGCTCCCCGTTTAATTTCAGCCTCGCCGCGACCGTCAATTACGCCGGCACCGAGAGCGAGTGGAACGCCTCCGGCTGAAAGGATGTTTTCGGCAGCTCGGTCACTATCAATTACAATTTCAGCGCTTCGACCGTCAAAATAACAACGCAGCCGACAAATCAGAGCATTGTTCTCGGCAGACCCGTCACCCTTTCGCTCGCCGCGACGGGCAACGGACTCACCTACCAGTGGTATTTCAAGAAAGCCGGACAGACTTCCTTCTCACCGTGGAACGGACACACGCAGGCGACCGAAACCTGCACACCCAACGCGACTTGGGACGGCATTCAGCTCTACTGCGTGGTAAAAAACAGCGCAGGGATTACAGAGCAGTCCGACACCCTGACCGTCAGCGTCCTCTCCATAGCAACCCAGCCGAAGGACGTCACCGTTGCCGCCGGAAAGAACGCCACCTTCACGGTCAAGGCCACCGGAAGCGGACTTAAATACCAGTGGCAGTACAGGTAATCCGGCGCACCGCGTGGAGCAACTGGAACGGCAGAACCACCGCTTCCACCACCGCCACCGCCAACGCGACATGGCAGGGAATGCAGGTGCGCTGCGTCGTAACCGACAGCGCAGGCAATAAAGCAACCTCCAGCGCCGCGACGATTACGATCAAGTAGGATTTTTCAAATACTGAACAAACATAAAAAATTCAGCCTGCGGGCGCGTCTCCTTTACCGGAGAGACAAACCCGCAGGCTGATTGCGTTTCAGAAAAAAGAAAAATTACGAACCCGAGGACTTGTACTTTCTCACTCCGTAGCGCCAAAGTGCGTAGCATGGCAGCAGAAAGAGCAGAGCCGCAAGAGGAATCAGCGCGTAGAGAAGAGAATCGCTCCTTCCCGTGAGGTATTTCACCGGATAAAGCTGCACCAACGCGTAGGGAATGATGAAGGTGCAGAATTTTACCATTCTCTTGCCGTACACGTCAATGGGGTATTCGCCGTATTGCCTCGCGCCGTCGGTGAAGATATTGACCACTTCCAGCCCTTCGAGGGTGAAGAAGCAGAGCGCCGCGTTGATGAGAAAGATGCCGCTGAAGACAGCAGCGCCGCAGAGTATCGTTATCACGACGGTGATCACCTTCATAAAGCTCCAGTCAATATCCGCCTGTGAAATACCGTAGAAGAAAATTATGATCGCCTGCACCGTTCTGCCGAGTCGTGTCAGTTCAAAATTGTTTCCCAATACCTGCAAAATCTCATTGCGCGGACGGGTCATGATTCTGTCGAACGTTCCCTGACGCACAAGGTGGGAGAAGCGGTCGAATCCTCTCGCGGCACATTCCGCAAGCGAGAATTCCATCGAAATCAGCGAAAAGCAGAGAAGCACATCGCTGTAGGTATATCCGGCGATGGAATGAAACCGTCGGAACATGAAATAGATTCCGACAAAGGCGTTGAAGGAGGCTAAAAACTGTCCGAGCGTCGTCAAGATGAATGATTTCTTGTATTGCATCATACATCTGATCTGTATTGAAATATAGTGGAAATACAGCCTGACAGCCGGTGTTTTGAATGGCTTCTTACGCGGTATGCTTTTCATCATTATCGCTCAACCTCCCTGTACGGTTACTTTTTTCATGGCTCTGCGGCAGATCAGCTTGCCGATGGCGATCAGCACAAGTATCCAGAATATCTGCAACAGCATGGCTTTTGCCGCCTCGCCGCCGCTGATGTGACCGCTGTAGATACGCAGCGGAACATTTTCCATTGAGGCAAAGGGAAGCAGCTCCAAAATCTGCCGCACGCGCGGGGGAAAGAAGGGAATAGGTATCACGATTCCCTGCAGGATTTCGGCAGTCATGGAAAAGATCAGCCTGAGTCCCTGCGGCGAAACGGTAAAGAACGACAGCATATACACCAGCATACACATGGAGATTGTCACGGTCATGGCGAGCATCGTGGAAATAAGAAAGCAACCAAATGCGTTAAAATCCTTCGGCAGCATCATTCCGTACGGTTCCGGAAGAAGGAACGCCACCAGCAGGATCGGCACACATCGCAGTAAAGCGCGCGAAGAGCGGTTGGCGACGCTGCGGGCAAACCACATGTCGTAAATATCGATGGGTCTGCAAAGCTCGTAGCAGATATTTCCGTCCATAATGCTGTCAAATATTTCGTTCTCCATGAACCACGTCATAAAGAGGGCGAGAAAAGCCTGCTGCATCCAGACATAGGAGGCAAGCTGTCCGAAACCCATCGGGAAAGCAGCCGGATCGGTGTTGTTGAAGGCATGAAATACAGTGATCTCCATAAATCCCCATGCAAACTGCGTGGCGATTCCCGCAAAGGCGGCGGTGCGGTATTGCAGACCCATAACAAACCGCAGCCGGAAGAAGGAGACATATTTTTTGAGTTTGTTGACATCAGAATAACCCTGCATGGCAACCACCTCATATTTCATAGGAGCGATAAAGCTCTGCTACCGTGTGATCTATGTTGCCGTTACCGGAGATGTCGCTGACGCCGCCGTCGAGCAGGATTCTGCCCTTGCCGATCAGGATAATGCGTTTGGTGATGGCTTCAATATCCTGCATGTCGTGTGTGGTAAGGATGACGGTCGTCTTCCTCTCCTGATTGAGCTTTACAATGAATTCTCTCACGGCGATTTTGGAAACCGCGTCCAGACCAATGGTAGGCTCGTCGAGAAAAAGAATGTCCGGCGAATGAAGCAGCGAAGCGGCAAGCTCGCAGCGCATTCGCTGCCCCAGAGAAAGCTGTCGAGCCGGGGTTTTGAGTATCTCGCCGAGGTCAAGCAGTTCGGTGAGCTCGTCCTTGTTGCGCCGGTAGGTTTCTGGCGGAATGGAATAAATATCTTTGAGAAGCTCAAAGGAATCCGCCACCGGCACATCCCACCAGAGCTGCGAACGCTGCCCGAAAACGACGCCGATTTTTGCGACGTGTTCGATCCGGTTTTTCCACGGCGTCCGACCGTCCACCAGACATTCACCGCTGTCAGGGGTAAGAATGCCGCTGAGTATTTTTATCGTTGTGCTTTTCCCGGCTCCGTTTGGGCCGATATAGCCCACCGTTTCGCCGTCCTGAATGGCAAAGCTGACGTTGTCCAGCGCCGTGACGGTCTCGTAATCCCTGTGAAAGAACGACTTCACAGCCTCCCCGAAACCGGCGTTCCGTCTGGCGACCCTGTAGGTCTTGCGTATGTTTTTCATAACGATCATTTGACTTACCCCCTGTTACTTATCTCAAAATATCAAAAAATGCGGAAAAATTATTGTAACACTCTGTCATTTTTTTGTCAAGTCTATTAACATGTTATTTTCAATTTTGTTTCCATATTTTATTGAAATATTTTGACAGACGTGATAAGATTATTTTAGTATGCTTTTAATAAAATTCAGGAGGAATATTATGGCATCTAATTTTGAATTTATGGCGCCGAAATGGCGCGATATTGCCGCGATAGGCGCAAAAGCCGAGGAGTGCGAAACATCTGACCCCAAAGCCTGCGCTGGGCTGCTCAGTCAGATCGGCGAGCGCATTGCGGACGAACTGCTGGCCGTCAACGGATTGACGCTTCCCGACGACGCGACACAGTCGGAAAAGATCAATTTCCTGCGCAGCCATCAGCTCATTATCGTCAGTATTGAGGATATTCTTCTGTCACTGAACGATTTATCGGATGATACTGATGTCACCACAGAAGAAGCCGGAAATCGGCTGCGCATGGCGCACAAGCTGTGTCACTGGTTTATGCTTGTCCACGGCTACAATGACAATTCCGCGCAGACGTCCGAACCGCAAGAACCTGTAGCGGAGGAAGAACCTGCTGCCGAGGAAGAACCTGCCGCCGAGGAAGAATCTGTAGTGGAGGAAGAACCCGCCGCCGAGGAAGAAACCGCCGCTGTGGAAGAACCTGCTGCCGAGGAAGAACCCGCCGCTGAGGAAGAAATCACTTCTGAGGAAGAAACCACTTCTGAGGAAGAAACCACTTCTGAGGAAGAAACCACTGCTGAGGAAGAAACCACTGCTGAGGAAGAAACCACTGCTGAGGAAGAACTCATAGCGGAGGAAGAACCTGCTGCCGAGGAAGAACCCGCCGTCGAGGATAAACCCACAGCGGAGGAAGAACCTTCGGCAGAAAAAGAAAACCAACCGGAGCCGGAAGCAGCCGACGAAACAACCGAGAAAATACATATCGAGGCGGATCTCCTGCCGGTGGTCAATTACGCGCTGCTGCAGAACGGACTGAGAATCATCCGTTCCGTTTCGATCACCAGCGAATCAGAAAATGATATACAGGACATCGAACTTTGCATCACCTCCGAACCGGCGTTCTGTGTGCCGTATTCCGAACACATCGACACACTTTCCGTCGGAAGGACGCTAACGCTGAATAACGTCAAAATCATTCCCGACGGCAACTACCTCGCAAGCATGTCGGAAAGAGTAACCGGCGTGCTGACCATATCGCTTGTCAGCGGAGAAAAGACGCTTTGCAGCCAGCAGACCGAAATTACAGCCCTGGCCTTCGACCAGTGGCACGGCATTTCGCTTTATCCCGAATTGCTGTGCGCCTTTATTACGCCGAATCATCCGGTCATCGCCCAGATCACTGCACGCGCCGCCGAGCTGCTCGGCAAATGGACAGGGGACCCGTCGCTCGACGCCTATCAGAGCAATGATTCCAACCGCGTGCTGAAACAGGCGGCTGCGGTTTACGGAGCGCTGCAAGAGCAGAATATCGTCTACTGCGTACCGCCCGCCAGTTTTGAAGCAATCGGACAGCGCATCCGCCTTTGCGACGCGATTATGGAGCAGAAGCTCGGCACCTGCATGGATCTCACGCTGTTTTATTCTGCGGTGCTGGAAGCCATCGGACTGCATCCGCTGCTCATTCTCTTGGAGGGACATATTTTCGCGGGTGTCTGGCTGGAGGAAATGTCCTTCCCCGAAACGGTGCAGGACGACGCTTCTCTCATTACCAAGCGGCTTGCCAACGGCATCAACGAGATTGCCGTGGTGGAATGTACCGCCTTCGCAGCGAAGGAAGAAAGCATCTCCTTTGACGACGCGCAGAAGGCAGCCGAGAAGCAGCTTGCCGACATAAACGCGGTCGAGTGTTTTATCGACGTGAACCGCGCCAGACTCAGCGGCGTCAAGCCCATTCCCATGCGCATACCCACAGAAAACGGCTGGAAGGTGGAGCGTCCCCTTCTCACCGAGGACGAACTCACCGCCGCGCCGAAGGACAAAAGCGGCGCCGTCCTCACAGACGAGCCGGAGGACGACACGCCCGTCACCCGCAAGACCCGCTGGGAGCGCAAGCTGCTTGACTTAGGTCTGCGTAATTCGCTGATCAATCTCCGGCTTTCCAAAACGCTCATTCCTTTGCTTTCTTCGTCGGTGGACGATCTGGAGGATTCCCTATCCGAAGGGGAAGACTTCAAGATCATGCCGCGTCCCACCGACTGGAACCAGGTGGAGCTGACCTTTGACAATATGCACGATTTAGGGGCGTTCGCCTCGGTCATTCAGTCGGAATTCAAGAATCACCGTCTGCGTTCCTCGCTCAATGAAAATGAGCTTGCCAAGACCATCAAGGAGCTCTACCGCTCCGCCAAGTCGGCACTGGAAGAGAACGGCGCGAACACCCTGTATATGGCATTAGGTCTGCTGCGCTGGTACGAAAACCCCAGAAGCACCAAGCCGAGATACGCGCCGATCATTCTCGTGCCGGTGGAAATCGTGCGCAAATCGGCGGCGCAGGGATATGTCGTCCGTCTGCGAGACGACGAGCCGCAGATGAACGTCACCATTCTGGAAAAGCTGAAACAGGATTTTAACATAGAGATCAAGGGCCTGAACGTTCTCCCCGAGGACGAACACGGCATAGACACACGCAAGGTGTTCACCATTGTGCGCAAGGCCGTCATGGAGCAGAAAAACTGGGATGTGCTGGAATCGGCGTATATCGGAATCTTCTCCTTCTCGCAGTTCGTGATGTGGAACGACATCCGCAGCCGGTACGCTGACCTTGCCAAAAACAAGATCGTCAGCAGCCTGATGGAGGGTAAACTGGAATGGGAAGCCGAGGAAATGAGCATCGGCGATGAAGTGGACGAGAACGGCGTGTTCCTGCCGATGTCCGCCGACGCCTCCCAGCTCTTCGCCATCAAAGCCGCCTCTGAGGGCAAGAGCTTTGTGCTGCACGGCCCTCCCGGAACAGGCAAGTCCCAGACCATCACCGCCCTGATCGCCAACGCGCTTGCGCAGGGCAAATCCGTGCTTTTTGTCGCGGAAAAAATGGCGGCTCTCGAGGTGGTGGAACGCCGACTTGACAAGATCGGAATCGGCGACTTCTGCTTGGAGCTTCATTCCAACAAGGCAAAGAAGAAGTCAGTCCTTGAGCAACTGCGAAAGGCTTCTGAGGTGACAAAGGGACAGACCGCCCAATCCTACGAGAACAAGGCGAACCAAATCGCCAGAATCAGAGCCGAACTGAATGAATACGTCAAAGAGCTGCACAAGGAGCGCCAATGCGGCAAGACGCTTTATGAACTGATCAATGAATACGAAACATATAAATCCTGCCCGGATATTCCCGCGCCGGATTACGCGGCGGTCGCCGCAATAGACCGAGAGCGGGCCGACGAACAGGAACTGCTGCTGCAGCGCATCACCGCGGCGGCGAAGGCTGTCGGACATCCGAAGGATCACCCGCTGACAGCGGTTAAAACGGCGAATTATTCTCAGCAGCTCCGCATGACGCTGCCGGATAAGATTGCCGCGTACCAATCCGCCCTGAAAGACCTGCAGCAGGCGCTCGAAAAATTCACTGCGGAGATCGACATTCCCACCGGAACATTTGACGAGATAACATCACTTGAAAACACAGCGGAAGAAATGAAGCCGTGGCTCGACCTTCCGAGGGCATGGGCACAGGCGGAAAATCCAGGATTCTTCCTCTCGCAGATACAAGAAATGTGCCTGCATTACGCTAACGCTAATCAGAATGCCGCGTTTCTCTCCCAGTACTGGCGGCCGGAATTCCTCACCTTAGACGGGATGCAGCTTCTCGGCGAATACCGCACGGCGGCTGCCAAGTGGTTCATTCCCCGCAAACTCCTAATCAACGCGCTGTGCAAAAAGCTGCTTCCGTACTCGGTGGGAGTCATCAACAAGGGACAGCTTGAACAGCATCTTGTTACCCTTCTCAATTACCGCAACGAGATGAATGCCGCCATTGCGCTGTATTCACAGTACGGCGATTCCCTCGGCAACCTGTACAGCGGCAACGCCACAGACTGGAACAGCATCAGCATGTCCTGCGCTGCGGCAAAGAAAAGCGCCGCAAAGTTGGATGAAGCCTTTGGAAGCTGTGACTTCCGCACAAAATATTGCGGCAGGAACGAAATCCGCGCCGAGATTGACGGCGTGATCAACGCAATGCCCTCTGTTCTTTCCGCAAAGAGCGCGCTGGATGATATTTTAGACACATCCTATGCGCCCGAAGGAAACTGGACGGAGGAACAGATCAAGGTCTGCGACACCGTGACAGAGCACTTCGACGAGTTGAAGGAATGGATCACATGGAATGCCATTGCCCGCGACGCCAAGAACTGCGGGATGGACTGCATGATCGAGGCATACAAACAGGGAATTTCCCACGAGGACGCGGCAGGCGGCTTCAAAAAGGTCATGGCAAAGACACTTGCCATGCAGATCATCGACTCCGAGCCTGTGCTGAACGGCTTCTCCGGCGCGGTGTTCAATGAGAAGATCGAGCAGTTCCGGCAGATGGACAACGACCTCACCAACCTTACCAAGAAAGAAATCTACTGCCGTCTCGCTTCCAGAGTGCCGAACTTCGCCAAGGAAGCGGCGCAAAGCTCCGAGCTCGGCATTCTGCAGAAGGCAATACGCAGCGGCGGCAGGGGCCTGAGCATCCGCAAGCTGTTTGACCAGATACCCAACATGCTGCCGAGGCTCTGCCCCTGTATGCTCATGAGCCCGATTTCCGCGGCGCAGTACCTCGCACCCAACCGCGAGCTCTTCGACCTGGTGGTATTCGACGAAGCCTCCCAGATCACCACATCCAAAGCCGTCGGAGCGCTGGCCAGGGGCAAGAACGCGGTCATTGTCGGCGACCCCAAGCAGATGCCGCCGACATCCTTCTTTGCGACCTCCACCGTGGACGAGGACAATATTGACGACGAAGACCTTGAAAGTATTCTCGACGACTGCCTTGCGCTGAATATGCCCCAGACGCATCTGCTCTGGCACTACCGCAGCCGTCACGAAAGTCTGATCGCATTCAGCAACCGACATTTCTACGAGAATAAGCTGTATACCTTCCCGTCGGTCAACGACCGCGAGGCGAAGGTGAAGCTGGTGCATACCGACGGATATTTTGACCGCGGCAAGAGCCGCCAGAACCGCGCCGAAGCCGAGGCTGTCATCGCCGAGCTGAAACGCCGCTGCCACGACAAACAGGACAGCAAGCTGAGCGTCGGCGTCGTCACCTTCAACATCAACCAGCAGAACCTCATCGACGATCTGCTCATTGACGCCTGCAAGGAGGACAGCAAACTCGAAAGCTGGGTGAACAACGGCAAGGAGCCGCTCTTCATCAAAAATCTTGAAAACGTTCAGGGCGACGAGCGCGATGTGATTCTCTTCTCCATTGGCTACGGCCCCGACAAAAACGGTCATGTATCTATGAATTTCGGCCCGCTCAACCGTGAAGGCGGCTGGCGCAGACTCAACGTCGCCGTTTCCCGCGCAAGGTGTGAAATGGTTGTCTTCTCCACACTGGAGCCGGAGCAGATTGACCTCAACCGCACCCATGCCGAGGGCGTCGCAGCGCTCCGTTCCTTCCTCGAATATGCCGCAGGCAAGGATCATTTCAATGACGAATACAACGCCTCCGCCACAAACAGCGACGTCGAAGGCGTCAGCAAGGCCATCTGCACAGCCCTTGCGGATAACGGCTTTGAAACAGAGCGCAACGTCGGTCATTCACAGTACCGCATCGACATCGGTGTGATCGACCCGAACAATCCCGACAAATACCTGCTGGGTATCCTGCTCGACGGCAGCACCTACCGCGATTCCAAGACGGTGCGCGACAGAGAGCTGGCACAGATCAGCGTGCTCGGCAGTTTAGGCTGGAGTATCGCCCGCGTGTGGACGATGGACTGGTGGGACAACAGCCGCAAGGAGCTTGCCCGCCTGCTTGATATTTTAAATAACGCCGCGGAGCAGTCACGCATAGCGGCGGAAGAACCGGAGGATGACGTAGAGGAAGAACAGCCCGAAGCTCAGCCGCAGACGGAAGAAGCAGCTTCCGCAACGACGGAATCCGAGGTAAAAACCGAAGTCCCTGACGAAGAAAAAGCCGAGGAAGAAATAGAAATCATTCCCGAAGAACCCGCGCCGCTCGTATCGGCGAATGTCGTTCCCTATAAGGCGGCGGAGCTGAAATCCTTGACTATCACCGGCGAGGACTTTGTGCAGCCCGCCTGCAAAAAGATGATCAAGGACGCTGTCAAAGCGGTCATTGAAAGGGAAGCGCCGATCAGCGAGTCGAGGCTAGCGCGCAGAGTTATCCAGAGCTTCGGCATCACCCGCAGTACGGCAAAGATTCAGAATCACCTGTCCCAGCTGATTGAATCGCTCGGATTGCAGAGCACAATCCAGTTCGAGGACAGATTCATCTGGCAAAAAGACCAGGTGCCGGAGGAATACACGCTCATCAGAACCAACGGGGAAGGGGAGAGCAAGCGCGACGTCAAGGAAATCCCCCTGCAGGAGGCCGCCAACGCGGTGTGCCTTGTGCTCCGCGAACAGATCAGCATGTCCCACGACGATCTGATCAGGGAAGCGGCCAAGGTAATGAATTACACCCGCGTCATCGCAAGCGTCAGCACGGCGTTTGACGCCGCCATTTCCTACGCCGACATCAAGGGCTATCTCTCCACCGACGAAAACGGCAATTTCAGACTCTCCGAATCCGGCAATGAATACACCGAAAAATTCAACGCGTAATCCTTTTTAATCCATATCCCATGTCAAGGGTCGAATGGCAATCCCTGACATGGGATTTTTTGTGTGTTGACAGGATTTAATTGTTTATGCTATTCTTGAATCACGGAACGGGAAGTAATCAGCCCGCCGTTCCGATATTGATTCAAGGAGGTCTTTATTTGAAGACAATGCAGAAAAGAATAGCGGCTGCCATCATGGTGAGTATGCTTGCTTTTTCAGCGGCAGCTCTGCCGGGAGTCACATCCGATGCGGCATATACCGCCTATGCTTCGGCAAGCTATTCCGACGCCACGACGGAAAAATATGCCATGCAGGTGGCTGGAATCGTCAACCGCGAACGCGCAGCGAACGGCCTTGCGCCGCTCAAATATTCCGATAAGCTCAGCGAAGCGGCGCTTGTCCGTGCCGAGGAAATACAGAGCGTATTTTCCCATACCCGACCCAACGGAACCCGTTGCTTCACGGCCGTCACCGAAGCCGGAATAAATTACCGATCAGTAGGGGAGAACATAGCCTACGGACAGCGCACGCCCGAAGAGGTCATGAATTCATGGATGAATTCGTCGGGACACAGGGCGAATATTTTAGGCGCGTATGACTACATCGGCATCGGCGTCACCTACAAAAACGGCACTTATTACTGGTCGCAGTTCTTTGCCGTGTCGGACGATCTCAGCGGCAAAGTGATTACTCTGGGAGATGAAAATTCTTCCGCATCCACCACATCGCCGACTTCTAAAGCCACTACTTCCAAAGCAACCGCATCTACGACAGCACCGACTTCCAAAGCAACCGTATCCACGACAGCACCGACTTCCAAAACAACTGCATCGACCACATCGCCGACTTCAAAAGTCACTGCTACCAAAGAAACTACATCCACCACGGCATCCCGGAAGGATAACGCTTGCAACACCGAAAACTCATCAAAGGATTGCAATTGCAGCCGCAAAACAATGCTGAAAAACCTTCTGCTGTCCATGCTTGGAATGAAAAGCAAGAAATAATAAAATCCGTAATAATTTGTAAATAAGGAGTGAATAATTCATGCCCGGACAGAGCCAACGAAAGCTCTACTCCGGGCATTTTTGTTATTTATGTGAAATAGTCTGAATTTACAATTCTTCCACAAAAAGGCAACAATGACGAAATACCGATGCAGTAAAATTGACATACCAAGTCACGAAAGGGGTAAATCAAAAGAATGGAAGAAAATAACAACGCTTTGGACATATTCGGCGGAAACGACGCGATGAAAGAAACCATCATGGCGCACGCGAACGAACTGCTTGACACTATGCTTGACTTCAAGGAGCTTATGTTTTATTATACATCTGCTATCCGGGAGATACGCACCAAACTGGAAATCCTCGACACGGAATTTGAACTGAAATACCAGCGCAATCCCATCAGCTCGATTCAGACACGCCTGAAGAGCAAACTCAGCATTCTGGAGAAATTGCAGCGCAAGGGTTTGGAGATCAGCACAGAGAGCGTTGAGAAGAATCTGAATGACATAGCCGGCGTGCGAGTGATCTGCTCCTATGTGGATGACATCTACAGCATTGCCGAAGCACTCATCCGGCAGAGCGACATCGAGCTGATCGAAAAGAAGGACTACATCTCCAATCCAAAGCCCAACGGCTACAGAAGCCTTCATCTGATCGTGTCGGTGCCGGTGTATTTTGCGGAGTCCACCAGAAGGGTCAAGGCGGAGATACAGATCCGCACCATCGCGATGGACTTCTGGGCGAGTCTGGAACATCAGATCAAATACAAAAAGCAGATCAACGACCCGCAGAACATCGCCGATCAGCTCAAAAAATGCGCGGACATCATCACCTACACCGACATTCTGATGCAGAACATCCGCCAGCAGATCGACGACCAGCAGCCCGAAAAAACCGAGCTGGATAAAATATATGACAAGCTGAAAAAATTCGATGTTACCATCGGCGAATGAATATTTTTAAACAGAAATCCCTATGTGATGGCAGCCACCTTCAATGGCGCCGCTCACATAGGGATTTTTTGAATGATAAAAAAGAATTATTCGCCGCTCTGCGGGAGCTTGACGGTGAAGGTGGTACCCTTGCCGGGTTCGCTCTTTACGGTTATCTCGGCGTTGGCAAGCTCGGCGATTCTCTTGACGATCGCAAGTCCCAGGCCGTTTCCCTCGGATTTGTGGGAAGTGTCGCACTGATAGAATTTATCAAAGATTTTATGAAGGATTTCCTCGCTCATACCCTCGCCGCTGTCGGAAATGTCTACGCAGATCTTTTCGTGTTTCTTCCGGCACCGGATCCGCACCGTGCCGCCCCTGTGCGAAAATTTGATGGCGTTTCCGATCAGATTCAGCCACATCTGGGCCAGCATTTCCTCGTTGAAATTGTATTTGATCTCGTCCAGTTCCAGATCAATATTGATCTCCCGCGCCGTCCACTGCTTTTCCAGAAGAAGCACGGTTCTCCTGATCTGCTCGTCAAGGTAAAATTCCGTCTTATCGGTGACAATCTGCTGGTTCTCGAACTTTGTGAGGGTCAGAATATTGGAGGACAGCCTTGCCAGACGGTCGGACTCATAGGCGATAATGTCGGTGTATTCCTTCCGCTGTTCGTCGGTCAGAATATGCCGTTCGTTGTCCTTTTGCAGCTGACGGGCAAAACCGCGGATGGAAACAATCGGCGTTTTGAATTCGTGGGAGAAGCTGTTGATAAAATCGTTTCGGAAAAGCTCGGTAGCCTCCAGTTCGTCCGCCATGCTGTTGAAGCTGCGCATCAGGTTGTTCAATTCGCCGATGACGGTCTGCTCCGACATCCGCACCTTGAAATTGCCCTGTCTGATTTCTTCATTGGCGGAAATCAACCTGCGCAGCGGATTAATAAAGAGCTTGCCCACAAATACAGCCAGCAGTGTGCCGATGATCATGCAGGAGAAAATGACGATGACAGGCAGTATGAGAGGTGTCAGAGCGGCGGAAGGGATAAAATCCAGTGTATACAGGATGATGTAGACACTTGCCGTTATCAGACCGGCAGATACTAAAATCAGCAGCACAAGCAGCGTATAAGCCGTGCGCAGCGACCGCAGGGAGTGAATGCGTTTGTTTGTCTCTCTGGCTTTTTCTCTCAGGCGGTTGTTCATTGCCGTGCCACCGCCTTGTAGCCGAGTCCGCGCACCGTGATGATTTCAAAATCACTGTTGTTTTTGAATCTCTCACGCAAACGGTTGATGTGGACGTCCACCGTCCTCTCGTCGGTTTCACTGTCCATATCCCACAGCTCGTCCATCAGCTGTCGGCGGGTGAACACCTTATTCTGATAGGACAGCAGCTTGAATATCAGCAGGAATTCCTTCTGCGGCAGCTCAGCGGATTCGCCGTTCTGCTCCACCGTCATGGAATCGTAGCTCAGTTTGGTGCTGCCGACGACAATGCAGCGTTCGCTGGCGATTTTTGCCCGTCGAAGAAGGGCGGTAATTCGCAGCAGCATTTCCTCCTCGTCCACCGGCTTGACCATATAATCATCGGTTCCGGCCAGGAATCCGGCGCGTTTGTCGGCGGGCGTTTCCCGTGCCGTTACCATCAGAATGGGAATATCGCAGCCGCCTTCGCGCATCATTTTTGTCAGCTGAAAGCCGTCAATTCCCGGAAGCATTACATCCAGCACAATCAGATCGATCTGCTTCTTATCCATCAAAGCCAGCGCTTCCTCACTGTCACATGCGGGAATAGCGTTGTATCCGTTCTGGATAAGAACGGTTTCCATCAGGCGCATTGTGTTTTTGTCGTCCTCCACGACCATGATATTAAACATTCTCTGAATCCCTCATTTATTCCAATTCCGTTTCGTTTTCGTCTATACAGTATGCAAACAGCTCTCTTATCCTGGCAATCTTCCCGCTGAGATACAAAAAGCCGAAAAGCGCTTCCAGTCCTGTCGCGGTGTGATAGGCCGCCGTCGATTTCCTCGGCGAATGGGATGTGTGGTAATTCCTTCCTCTGCGGAAAACGCCTTCTTCTTCTTCGGTGAGGTGGGGGAGAATACGCTGCATGTATTCCGCCTGCGCCTCACACCGGACCATCGCCACCGCGCGGCTGTGCTGCTGCGCAGCGTGCGCGCTGCTCCGGGAAGCGAGATATTCCCGCACAAGCAGCCCGAAGACACCGTCGCCCACAAAGGCGAGCACGTCGCTTCCGCAGCGCTTCAGGTCACATTCCACACCCAACAGGCTGTAAATATTTTCATTGTCCGTCATAGTTCGAGCCCTCTCGAGAGCTTTGCCTCCGCGTGATCGATGAACTGCACGGCTGTTCTTGGCGAACGGCCGCCCTTGTTGGTAGCCCAACGCTCGGCCGCCATTTCCAGCTCCCTGTCGTCTATGTCGAAGCCGCGTTCCTTCGCGAGCGAGTGGATGATATTGTAATAGATTTTCCTGCTCGGGGCAAGGAAACAGACCTGCACACCGAATCTGTCTGAGAGAGACAGAGATTCCTGTATGGTGTCGGAACGGTGCAGATCATCTCCCTCCCTGGAAGAAACTGTCTCACTGAGGATATGTCTGCGGTTGGAGGTAGCGTAGATCAGGGCATTGCTGGGGCGGGAAGCGATGCCGCCTTCCAGGATGCTTTTAAGAGCCGTGTAGTTTTCATCACCCGACTGGAAGGAAAGATCGTCGATAAAAATGATGAATTTCAGCGGCAGTCCGGCTATTTCCTGCAGGATGTCCGGGTATTCGTTCAGATACATCTTCGGCAGTTCGATGAGCCGAAGCCCTCTGTCGCAGTATTCATTCAGCAGCGCCTTGACAGTGGAGGACTTGCCGGTTCCCCTGTCGCCGAAAAGCAGGCAGTTGTTGGCGGGAAGCCCGTCAATAAAAGCAACGGTGTTTTCCACCACAGGCTTGCGGATTTCTTCGTACCCGCTGAGTGAACCCAAGCTGACCAGATCGGGATTGGTGATCGGAACGCACTTGCCGTTGCGTCTGACAAAGGCAATGTATTTGGCGTATTCGCCGCATCCGTTTGTCATATGGAAGCGGACGATTCCCTCTGTGGTGATCTCCGTTGTACCGCATTCCCACGTGGGCAGCAGTGCAAGCGGATCGTCGCCGAATTCCGCTCTCCGCGGATAGGCGTTGATAATATCCTCTGGTTTCAGCGCGGAAAGCTCCCTCAGAGTCGCAAGATCTTTGCGTACAGCATCCATTGTCTTGCCGGACGACCACGCCTCCGAGCTGTCGCAGTCTACCGCTTCGCCTCCGGCCGCGGCGCGTGTGAATACGTTGTCGTCATAGACCACCTTGTTATAAACGGCATCGCTCAGCGACTCCGCGCGGCCTTCCTCGCTGCTGAGCGCGGAAAAGAATCTGCCCCATCGGAGCGCGAATTCATCCGGCGGAACGTCCATAGCCCCCATCAGGTCATACAGGCTGGAAAAAAGCTCCGTTTTCAGCAGACCGTGATAGATCGAAAGCGCCGAGAGCCTGATTTTAAGCATATAAAGAGAATTCATTTCTGCTTCACTTCTTTCAAAAACTGAATAACTGAAAGTATTTTACACTCTAACGGCTGCAAAGTCAATGTGTTATAAAAATATGTTATTTTCGGGGTGTAAATTTTTTAGAAATTTCTTTAAACCTATTGGCATTTTGACAAAAATATGATATTATAAATTGTTGTATATTATTTTTGGGGGCGAATTATCGAATGACAACATTCAATATGGTTCATACATCCGATCTGCACTTAGGCTCGCTCTTTTCCGCAACACCGGAGGTTGCCGAACAGAGAAAGCAGGAGCAGATTGATACTCTTAAGCAGATACTGGATATGTGTACGGCCAACAAAGCCGACGCGCTGCTGATAGCGGGCGATATGTTTGACAGCATGAGAGTGGAAAGCGCCTACTTAGCGGAGATCAAGCGGCTGATCAGTCACTATAACCTGCGGATATTCATTACTCCCGGATTGCACGACCCTGCTACGCCCGACTCCTGCTACAATACCGAATGGCCGCAGAACGTACACATCTTCCGCGGGCGAATGGAGAAGGTAGAGATACCCGAAAAAAACACCTGCGTGTGGGGCGCGGGATTTACCCGGACAAGCTGCGAGGAAACCCTGCTGCAGGGATTCAATCCCATTCCCAGCAGAATCAACATTCTGATGATGTACGGAGAGCTTTATGACGGGACAGGCGTGGACAGCAGCTGCAATCCCATCGATATGGAGGAAATAAACCGCTGCGGCGCGGATTACGTTGCGCTTGGCTCGTCGCATACATATGAGTACTACGAAAACAATGAGCTGATTTATTGCTACTCGGGAATGCCGTCCGCGTGCGGTTTTGACGAGCCGGGGGAGAAGGGCGTGCTCTGCGGATATGCCGCCAAGGGCTTTGCCCGTATGGTTTTCACACCCCTTGACGGAAGAAAGTATTCCAAGGAGAAAATTGACGTGAGCGGCTGTGCGCAGGCAGAGCAGTTTACTGACCGCATTATTTCAGTGCTGCGCGACAGATACGGCGAGAATTTCTCCTACAACCTTTACGACATCAGTCTGATAGGAACGCCGTTTGAAGGGGTTGTCCCGCCGATTTCCGAGATCAAGGAGATTCTTTCGGAGTCGTCGTTATTCTACGCACGGCTGACAGATATGACCTCTCCCACCGTGGATTTTGAGCTTCTGATGAACGACGGCACGTTGAAAGGCGCCTTTGTCAGAAAGCTGTTTGAAAAAAAGCAGTCTGACAGCCATGGGGGAGATAAATATATGCGCGCTTTGCTCTACGGACTCAGTGCGTTTGAAGGGAACGTGAATATAGATGAAGATTATTGAGATCAATATCAAATGTTTCGGCAGGCTCAGGGACTTCGTCCTTAAACCGGGCGACGGAATCAATATTGTTTACGGTAAGAACGAATCCGGCAAGTCAACTATCATGGCGTTTATCAAGGCGATGTTTTACGGGCTGGAATCGGGTGAGAAGCGTATGCAGTACGAGCCGTGGAGCGGAGGACAGCCTGCCGGTTCCATTGAGTTTGAGCATGACGGAGTGACTTATTTTCTGAACCGCACCTTCGGCGAGTCGAAGGGCTATGACAAAATATCGCTCTTTGACAAGACAAACGGGGAGAACGTTCCTCTTTCTCCCGGACAGGAGCCTGGCGCGTTAGTGTTCGGCATCAACATAAAGACCTTTGTCAGCTCTGTTTTTATCGGACAGTCCTGCATAGCAGTGGAGGGCGACAACCGGGAAATCATCGACCGTCTGGTCAATCTCACATCGGCGGGAGACGAGCATGTCTCCAAGCGGGAGATCGACAAGCGGCTCAAAAACGCAGCCGCGGTGCTTGATTCCAAGAAGTCCGACGCGATTCTTCCCGAGCTTCGCAAGCAGAAGCGTGAGCTGATGGATGCACGCGCGGAAATGACCAAGGTGCTGGAGGAATCGGACAAGCTGAGAGACAAAATTGCCGTGGATCTGCGGGAAAAAAAGACCATGCGCGAAGAAAAGGCTTTTCTGGAGGAGATGTACGACAGGCTGGAGAAAAGGGAAGAGCTTGCCGAGATCGACGCGGTTCTTCGCAAGCGTGACGAGGTCAACGAGCTGGAAGAAAAATTCAAAAAGCTCGACCAGCTGTTCAGCGGAGAACTGGCCGACGGAATGAGCGAATTCATGTCCAGTTCCAGCAAGCTGCTTGACGAAGAAAAAATCCGTGAGGCTGCTCTACAGGAAAAGGTGGACGAACTGGAGGATCTCAGGAAGCAGTCGGTGACAATCGACCGTCCCAAGCTGAACATGACCAAAACGGTCAAAAAATACGCCAATGAGATCAAGATTGCTTTTGAGCAGTATGATTCGCTTGAAAAAGAGCGCAAGGAGCTTGAGCTCGCCATGGAGAATGAGCCGGAACCGGTTCAGGAGCCGGACGATGTCCGGATGATCGGCGGAATCTGTGTGGCCGTCATGATCGCCGCTTTGTTCCTCGGAATATTTGCCCACTGGATTTTTTACCTGATTGGCTTGATTGCCGTCATCAGCGTGGGCGTCTATATGTTTATCTACAAGAAAAGCATAGACGAAGAGGACAAAATCAGTGACGCGGAGCTGGGATTGGCAGGCGTCAGCGAACAGATGAACCTTCTGAATGAAGAAAACCGGCATATTCTTGACGAGTTCGGCGTGAGCACCATGGAGGAATTCGACAAGCTGTATAAGGCGATTGAGCAGAACCAGAAAAGATATATCGAAGGCAGAGATAAAAAGCTGAGAATCGAGGCGCAGATTGCCGAGCTGAAAGAACAGCTGGAAGAGGTTCGCAAGAAGCTCCAGGATAATTTAGCGGCCTATCATGAAACCGAATCGAGCAAGGAAGCGACGGATATTATCAGCAGACTCAGCAGCATGAAGCGCGAGCACGAAAAGCTCTCCGTGAAGCTCGAGTCCGCAAGGGATACTTATCATTTCATGCTCAGAGGACGCAGCATTGACAGCCTGACGATGTACAGCGAACAGGTTCGCAGCAATGTGGAGCTTGAAGTGCCTGACAGCTTTACCAAGGAAAACGTCAGGAGCAGGCTCGCCGCCGCCAATGCCAAGCTGGAGGAAATCGACGCGAGGATTTCCGGTGAAGAAACAGAATTGCTTCTCAAGCCGTACAATACACAGAGCGTGCAGAAGGTAACGGACGAGATCAAGGCGCTCAACAGACGAATAGAACATTACGAGTTTGAACTGAGTGCCATTGAAGAAGCGCAGAAGACGCTCGATGAAGCGTTCCATGAGATGAAGATAGACTTCGGCCCCATGATCAATTACCGTGCCACCCGTGTGCTGAACGGCATGACAGGGAGCCGTTCAAGTTCCGTGCTTGTATCGGATAAGCTCATTCCGGCGTTTGCCGAGCAGGGCGACAGTCAGCCCAGAAGCAGCGAAGCGATGGGCGGCGGAACCTACGATCAGATTTATCTCGCCCTCCGAATAGCGCTGTCCGGCGTTGTCACTGACGATAAGATGCCTGTCATGCTGGACGATTCATTCGTCCGGTTTGACGACGATCGCATGACCGCCGCGCTGCAATTCATGAAGGATGATAACGAGCTCGGCGAAATCGGACAGATTATTATTTTCACCTGCCATAAGCGCATGGTAAGCGCTGCCAAAAAATTAGACATGACAGAGAACGTGTACAGCATGTGATCGTGCGCGTTTCCCGTTTCCCCTCAGCAATCCAAAGCATATTCCCGCCGCCGGTCTCCGGCGGCTTTTTTGCAACGTTTATTTTTCAATTGCAGGTTGTGCAGCAGGCGCTTGCAATTGACGGAGAAAATCATATGACGCAAAGATTAACACTTTATTCTTCATGCATAGTTTCCACCCGTTTGCGTGAGATTTATGACTCTTGACTTCATCTGCAGCCCGTGTTACAATAATAAAGAGGAAAGCTGGCTTCTGGCGTACTGTCGGAAGGATGTCAGTTGTTCTGATAGAAAAAGCAGTAACCGCGTCTGTCAATTGAAAAGGAGGAACATCCGGATGAAAAGAAAAATCATGATCACAGTGATATTCGCGGTGTTTGTGTCGGCATTTATGATGCTCACGACGCTCAGCGGCTGCACCGGGAAGAAAACTTCAAGCGAATCTGCCGCATCGTCCGAAGTGGTGTCTTCTGCCGGAAGGCAGGACGGCGAGCGCTTCGAAGAGGTCATTCAGCTGGAAGGGATGGATGAAACAGTCAGATACGAACATGTCAGGAACGAGACGGCCGGGTTTGAACTGGATTACGATTATGAGCAGCTCGAACGCCGCGGCGAACCCAGTCACGAACAATTCGTTTCCCGCTTTGATGATCCTGAAAAACCCGAGAACTATATCGAAGTGATATTTCGCTCGGAGGATGCCGATACCGTCAGCAAAGCCGTTAAAGCGGATCTGTCCCAAAAATACGGCAAGGTGATCGTGGAAGAACAGTATATGCTTGACCGTGCAGGTTCCTGCGTGCAAATCAGCGCATCCGAAGCCAAGAACAAAAAGGCCCCTGCCGGATCGTTGGAAACCGTCTATATCATTCCTGCATCCGACGGTTGTCTTGTCGCCACGTCACAATGCACCATCGAGAGTGCGGAAGGCTTCGGGGCAAGATTTACCTATATCATCCAAACCATCTCTGTCATTGACAAGTAGTTTCGACAAAAGCCGCTCGAAATGACCGAAGTAAGTTATCAAAAAATGCTCCCTGTTTTGGCGACAATGAAAAGGAATAATCATTGTCAGGAAAACAGGGAGCATTTTTATGTAAGAGAGTCAAAACGGTTGTGATATTGTGTAATCCTAAAAGCTTATAATCTGGCTTGAATTGATAATAACCTGTTCCGCAATACATTTGATCTATATGTTTTGCCCAGTTGCACTGGGAGTTGACAAAGTGCTAAATGATAAATTTCAAGTTCAATTTGTACAGGTAATTAAGTCATTTGTCAATAGGATTCGATAAATAAGCCGGTAGGGTACATTCATATGCGAGAAAAAGATTGATTATTGTTTTATTTTGTGATAGAATTTCTTTCAGACTGATCATATAGAGGTGGGCATCCATTAAAACAGTGAGTAGTATATTTCAAAATAAACGCTATAAATCCGTCTTAGCCATCATTTGTGCGGCCGGATGGTCGATGGCTTACCCGTTGATCAAAGTGGGATATGGGTTGTTTAAATTATCATCGGACGATCTGGGCGGCAAACTGTTGTTTGCCGGTGCGCGGTTTCTGTTTGCCGGATTGTTGGTGACTGTTTTTTGTATTGGCAGAAAACAATCTCTCGAAGTAAAAAGAAAAAAAGATTTTGCGTGGCTTGCACTTCTTGCCCTGGTCAATACCGCGCTTCATTATATGTTCGCGTACATCGGACTGAGCAACAATCCAAGCGCACGATCAACGATATTGGATTCCATGGGAGGCTTCTTCCTGATTTTGTTATCCGCAGCACTTTTTGAGGATGAGAGGCTGAATAAGCGAAAAGCTGCTGGCTGTCTGATGGGCGTGGCTGGAATTGTGTTGATTAATGTCAGCCCCAATGGGCGATTTTTTGATCATATTACCTTTCTCGGCGACGGTATGATACTGCTGAATGCTTTGTGCGGTGCCTTTGGCGGAATCATCACAAGGATTGTATCGAGAAAAATGAATATCCTGTCCGCGACAGGGCATAGCATGACGATAGGAGGCGCCTTTTTATTCCTGGCGGGTGCCAGCATCGGAACCACAAGCGCGTGGGAATTTCAATTTAGTGGGATAATTATTCTGACCGTGCTGGTATTAATATCGGCGGTTTGCTTTGTGATTTATAATGAATTGCTTTCTTTTCATCCTATCAGTGAGATAGCGATCTACAACGCGCTGATTCCTGTATTAGGAGTTATGTTTGCCGCTGTTCTTTTGCAGGAGCCTTTGAAGTGGCAATATTTTGCCTCTGTTTTGCTGGTAGCGATAGGTATTCGCTTTGTCAATACAAGGGGATAACTTCCGGTCGGAATAATGCCAGTCAATGACGGAAATTGTAATTTTTATCGAAAAAATCAAACAGCCGGAGCGCTCAAATGCTCCGGCTGTTTTGGTAGGAATCATTATCTGTTTTCTGTGTGAGTATGGTTTCATGCTGTATGATTCTGCATATTATTCTTTCTTGTTCAGATGATAGATGGGGAGCAGGGGAAGGATAATGGGCGTCTTGTCGGCGTATATGTTGTATTCCTCCTTGTCACCGTATTGCTTCATCTGTCTTTTCTCCATACGCTCCGCGCCGTTGAACATGATGTAAACAATGGAGATAAAGGCGATAATCGCGGTGATCCACTGTCCCCATCCGCTGTAGGTGCTTATACCTGACACAAATATGCCGGTCCAGAATGTGATCTCTCCAAAGTAGTTCGGACAGCGGACGATTCTGTAAAGTCCCTGGGTGGCGACCATATCCGGTAGGGTCTTCTTCTGAGCGGATTTCTGACGGTCGGCAACCGATTCAATGATCAGCCCGAACATGGAAATTCCCATTCCAACAGCGGGAAAAATGATGTCGGTGGATTGGTTTTTATAACGGAAGAGCATGGGACTTACCTGCGCCACATACAAAGCCGCGACAGCAATCCAGATCGTAAACAGCACAAAGAAGGGCATTTTTTTCTCGTTGTTCTTTGCGAGGGAATCCTTGGCAACGTTTGTCTTTTTGAAGGAAGCGCTCCTGAATTCACGCACAAGCAGGAATCCCGACAACCGTGCGCCGTAAACCACAAACAGCGCGGCCTGAGCAACTACAAGCCAGAGCGGTGTAGCGGAAGGATGCAGCAAGTACAGCACAAGAATTGCGATTCCACCTCCCGCGATGGCTAATTCGTAGCCCACCGAGAGAAAATAGACAAATTTGTAAAAACCAATGGAGCAAAGTACAGCGCACACAATGAAGAGGATACCGAGCAGCGACCAGTACATCATTGTTGTTTCCTCTCCTTTCCGAAGTAGTTTTTGAGATATTCGGCGAAGCTCTTGTCACCAATCATGATGTCTCCGACAAGGTCATGGCTGAGCGTCCACTTGGAGAAGAGGATGATGTCGTGTTTACCGGCTTTCTTGATTTTGGGGAGATTGGCGAGAATGCCAAAAAGCCAGATCGGCGCCCACTTGATTTTGCAGGGCTTTCCGGCAGCTTGGAAGCACATTTCCGCCATTTTCTCATAGGTATATATTTCCTTGCCGCCGATGTTGTAGGTAACACCGGAGTCGTTCATGTGCTGAACTATAAATGCAGCGAAATCCTCGCAGTCCACCACATTCGCCTTCACACCGCCGTAGCCTTTCAGGAGCTGCATTTCTCCCTTTTCCACATACGGAGCAAAGACCTTGGCAATGTCGTAGAAATAGCCTGTGGGACGGTAGATGACCCAATCCATAAAGATCAGCGGTTTGCCAACCTGATCGGGTGTAATACTTTTCCGTTCTTCATACCAGACATCGCTGGGTGTTATTTCCTTGATAGTTCCAGTGGAAATCAACTCCTCAAAATATTTCCTCGTATAATCATGCATTTCTTGGCTCAGTTCGCATATATCCGGAAGAAACGCCTGTCCGTAAAAAGTATTCAGTCCAACTTTGTGAAGCATCAGATGATTGACTGTTGTGTCTGAAAAGCCGAGAAAAACCTTGTCAGACACACCCTTCGCAAGTTCATGATGATCGAATAGATACGGTAATAGGCGGTAAGTATCATCCCCGCCTATTGCGCACAGAATCATATCGATCTCCGGATCACGAAATGCCTGCAATAAATCCTCTGCTCGTTTTTCTGGGTGCGCTTTGATATAGTCCAGCCCCATAAGAGCATGCGGCATAAACTTTACATTCAGACCATATTACTTCAGTCTGCGAATACCTATATCAGATTCAAATCGAATAAATGATTCACCGACAATTCCACTCGACCGACTTACAATACCAACAGTTTTAATCATGCTTCCTCCAAATAATATCTATTTGCCATTCTGACATTTATCTCACAACCACAACTACCCAACATCTAACTCGGCAACTCAACTCTCACACTTTTTGATCGGATTTGCCCTTGGATAAGTTACCGCAGAGCGTTTTGCCAGCCCGATTCCAAGTTTGGCCGGATGCCAGAAAACCGCACTATTACTGGACTTTTGCGGCTATTATCCTTTGACATTTGATATCAATACTACCGTATTTTTCGCAGCCGGTGAGATGATGATCGCACTTCATCCCACGGACGGCTGGTTGTTTAAAAAATTACTTCAATTCCTTTGCAAGGCTGATCAGGTTGCGGAGCTGGTCGCCGCTGTGACCCTTGGCCGCTTATCAAATAAGCCTTCCAACTATTACCTCACTTAGAAGCGTTTTTTACACAGATATTGAAAAATATTTCATATAACCTGAATCCGTGAAATTCAAGCGAAGCAGAACTGTCTCGTGAGAGCGAGAAAACAGTCCGCCCAAGCGTTGCTGCGGCTGATGGAAAGGAGTAGTTGTCTAGCGTGCTGAGTAACATGACCGGCAAAATGAATGAGGTTTTGAATAACAGTACGAACCCGTTTTCTTGAAACAATTCTTTTTGCTGGAGCATTGCCTTGACGGACTGCTTCCTGACCGATCATGCGAAGAATATTGTAGGCAAGTACAGTGAGTTCGAGAACCAGTTCGTTGGTATCAAACTTACCGGAAGGAAGACGTTCTACTCCCATATCGGTTTTGATTTCACTGTGGAACTGTTCACATTCGCCGTGTGCATGGTAGAGGGCAATAATATCCTCATCACTGTCACCGAGGTTAGTCCAAAACATGTTTATGTCAATTTCAGGTACCAAAAGCAATTGACCGTCAGGTGTGGATGTGCGCTCTATCATTTCATAGACAATACGGTTGCGGATAACCTTTTCTTCACCGGACTCGGAAGTGTAATGAATGTCCTTGAAGGTGGTGCCGATGTAAACCGTTTTTC
>CADBZY010000013.1 GCA_902799245.1 uncultured Ruminococcus sp. | reverse complement strand
TGATTTGTAGAAGCGCATGACCAATTCTATTTCCCAACGGCAGCTATAAGTTTTGTAAGCTGCCTCTGGTGTCATGTCCAAATCACTTTCGAGAACCAGCGTACCAAACGAAGATTGTTTGTTCAACGGCGGTATTCGCGGTTCATGGGCTTCAGTCCCGCATATCCGTTTTCCGCGAAGCTTTTTTCCCAGCGATACAGTGTGCGGACTGAAATTCCGTTGTTCTCCGCTATTTCAAGGCGCAGTTTATTACGCTTAGCGATGTCGATTTCCGTGTCGGTAAGCGGGGAGATGATTCTGTAGCGGTCGAGTGCTTGCTCGTCCTGCCAATTTGGGGTGTTATGATTTTGATTCATGGCTGATAGCCTCCCTTCGAGACCATCATATCACAGAATCCCGTTGTCACCAAAACAAAGTAGGTGCAGCCCCTTAAGGGGCTTCGACTTTTGGAAATGGTTCCAGCGACGCCCCCGAATTGTATATGATTCTGTTGATATATCCCAGCCATGATTTCCGTTCCGGCGGCAACCGTTTTCGCAGGCTGTCAAAGATCTTTTCCCCTGTCATCAGGTACTCCTTGCCAAGCTCCATGATGCTGTAGCCTATCATGCGCAGGAATCCCTCAATGAACGGTGTATTGTGCGCGATCCATTGCTTCCAGCGATTCATGGTTGCCGCGCAGGGGTACATCTCGCTGTCCGCGTCATCCGGCAGTACAATGCCGTCAACAACCCCTTCTATGGTTTCCGCCTCGTAATGCTTATATGGCGAAAGAATGTCCGGCAGCTCATTGTGCAGTCTCCGGCACTTCTTGCAATACAGCCTGCGGATCATGATCCATGTTACATCGCGACCTTCCTTAATGGATATTCTCCGTCTCCAATCGCGGAATTTCAGCTTGGTCTGGCAGATCGGGCACACCGGCTCTTCTTCACTTTTGCAGATTGTTTCTCCAAACAGATTGACTTCCATATGATACTGTGCTATAATGACCATGGCAATAGCCATCTGGGGAGACCTTGCTGAGACGATTTTCCGGTCGTGGACTTGGCAGGGTCTCTTTTCCTTTCCCTGTTTTTGTCATTATAGCAAGCATTTTTATGCAACGCAACCTGAGCAGGTTGCCGTCATTTCTTCCGCGCTAAAACAAAAATACATAAACAAACGGCTCACGGGATTGGTGCCTTATCTCGCAGGAACACTCCTGACCTTTTTCACCTTCGCGCTGGCGATTTTATAGATCAACTCATCCGCGCAGTCGGTGTATCTGCCTTGCCGGATCAAGTCATTTTTCAATTCGACAAGGCTATGTAACAGCAGGCGTTTTTCTTCATTCGTCAGGTTGACGCGGGTTTTCTTTTCAAACATAGGGCAGTCCTCCTATATATAATGGAAAATATAAATTTTTGTTGACTTAATAAGTTCAACAGGTTATAATATAAAGTGGTGTTTTACAGATGTCAATGGTATATGGATACTATGGCTGAATATAAAAAAACAAGGTAGCCCGTATCTGAGAGTTGACTCCTTGATCTGTACTTTATTACTATTCTGTTCTTTATTCAAATTGATAATAGTTGGTTAGCTCCAGTATAATAGGATAAACTAAATATATGTCTTGTACGTTATTGTGTGCGTTGCCTTGTATTTCACACACATATATATGGAAGGCATAAAAGCTGGAAAAACGGCATTAAATGGGCTTTTAATGGTGTGTCGAACATGATTGTGAATATTATCTTCTAATTTTCAAATCCTGTCATCTCGACCAAAGCGAAAATCCTGTCGACGAAAGTCGATGGGATTTTCGCTTTGTATTATTCATTTTTAAGTATTAAGTTTTCAGTCTTCAGTTCAACACGACAGGATTTTCTAACTGAAGACTGAAGAGTTAATATTTTTTCATTGTAAACTGTACTTCCATCTCAAAAATAGGGCAGAAATAATTAAGGAAAACATTCTGATAGATAAATCAATTGATTTCGGGTCAAGAATCGTGAAACTTCACCGTTATCTTTCTGAAACAAAGCATGAATCCATTATTGCGAAACAGAGTATTGGCTTCACATCTTGCAGAAATCAGAATATTTAGACGACAGCATGGCAGCTTCTATGTTGAGCGACTGTCTGGAAATCAAGCGTATTTTGATCACGTCTATCAACACAGCCAAGCAAAACAGTAACTGACTGGCATCTTTTTTGTTTAACCTTTTCAACGCGAAATCCTGTCAACGACGGTTGATGGGATTTTGGCTTTGTATAGAGCAATTATTTACCGATTTTCGCATGACAAAATTTAAAAAACGGTATTGACAATTAAATAAAGCGGTGATATAATGAACGTCAAAGTATCACTTCACGGATTTAAATTGTGAAGTGGCCGGAAAAGACTCCGCTTTTTTGGAAAGCCCGACAGGGAGTATGCATCATGGACTGAAAGTGCATTCGGGGGAGTAGTAAGCGTGGGAACACTTTTTCGTTTTTTCAAGATTGAATAATTCAAAGCGGGTATGATTTGAAAAAAACATACCAATTTGGGTGGCACCGCGGGTAATTTGAAAAAATGCTCGTCCCAAGAGCCGTTATGGATTCTTGAGACGGGCTTTTTCTTTATTATTCAGAAAGCTAAATGACAATTTGCTATTTATGGAGGAATTGGAATGTACAGAACACATTACTGCAACGACATTCGGGAAAAGGACATCGGCACAAAGGTGCAGCTTTGCGGCTGGGTGGACACCATCCGAGACCACGGCGGCGTTATCTTTGTCGATCTGAGAGACCAGACAGGCATCACGCAGACCGTCGTGCACGACGAAACATTGCTGACGGGTGTCAACAAGGAATGCGTCATCACTGTTTCCGGCACGGTCTCCGAAAGAGACCCCGAGACGGTCAACGAGAAGCTCGACACCGGTAAGGTGGAGCTGGTGGTGGAGTCCCTGACACTGCTCGGCAAGTGCAAAAACATGCTTCCCTTTGACATCAGCGATTCCAGAAGCACACGCGAGGACGTTCGCCTCAAATACAGATACCTTGACCTCAGAAGCGATCGTCTGCACAACAACATTGTGCTCCGCTCCAATATCATCCGCACCATGAGAAAGTGCATGGAGGAAAAGGCATTTCTGGAGATTCAAACTCCCATTCTCACCGCGTCGTCTCCCGAAGGCGCGAGAGACTTCCTCGTCCCCAGCAGAAAGCACAAGGGCAAGTTCTACGCCCTGCCGCAGGCACCCCAGCAGTTCAAGCAGCTGCTTATGGTGTCGGGATTTGACAAGTATTTCCAGATCGCTCCCTGCTTCCGCGACGAGGACGCACGTCAGGACAGAAGCCCCGGAGAATTCTATCAGCTCGACTTTGAAATGGCTTTTGCCACGCAGGAGGACGTTCTCGAAGTCTGCGAGGACGTGATCTACGACGTTTTCAAGACCTATTCCGATAAAAAGATCAGCCCCAAGCCTTTTAAGAGAATTACCTACAAGGACGCGATGATGCAGTTCGGCACCGATAAGCCCGACCTTCGCAACCCCCTGCGCATCATCGACCTGACAGATTTCTTCGCCGGCGTGGATTTCCCGCTCTTCAAGGGCAAGCCGGTCAGAGGTATCGTCGCCAACTGCTACGGCCAGAGCAGAAAGTTCTTTGAGGACTCCCTGAAGTTCGCCACCTCCATCGGTATGAAGGGTCTGGGCTACCTCACTCTCACCGACGGCGAATTCAAAGGCCCGATCGCCAAATTCCTCACCCCTGAAAAGAAGGAAGAGATCACCACCCTTTCCGGCATCAAGGAAAACGAGACGCTTTTCTTCATCTGCGACGCCAAGTCCATCGTCAACCGCGAGGCAGGTCAGATCAGAACATGGCTCGGCGAAAACCTCGGCATTATCGATCAGGATTCCTTTGAATTCTGCTTTGTGGTGGACTTCCCCATGTACGAGATCGACGAGAGCACCGGCAACACCATCTTCACACACAATCCTTTCTCCATGCCGCAGGGCGGTCTGGAAGCACTCGAAACCAAGGAACCCACCGAGGTGCTCGCCTATCAGTATGACCTTGTGGGCAACGGCATCGAGCTTGCCTCCGGCGCGGTGAGAAACCACGATGTTGACGTCATGCGCAAGGCATTTGAAATCGCCGGTTATTCCGAGGAAGAGTTGGAATCCCGCTTCACAGCGCTTTATACCGCTTTCCAGTACGGCGCTCCGCCTCACGCAGGCATGGCTCCCGGTGTGGACAGAATCGTCATGCTCCTTGCCGACGAGGAATCTATCCGTGACGTCATCGCCTTCCCGCTCAACGGTAACGCGCAGGATCTGCTCCTCGGCGCACCGAGCGAGGTTACAGAGCAGCAGCTTCTGGAAGCGAATATCAGCATCAGAGAATGACAAAAAGCATAGCGCAGCGCTAATTAAGCGAGCGAATGCGAGCGCGGGGTGCAGGGGTCTGGATCCCTGCCAGGGGTCTGGGGGCAGCGCCACCAGCGGAGTGTGAGGCAGAGCCTCACGAGCGAAGCCTTTGGCTGAGCGAGCAAGATCAGCCCGGACGACAATAAGGGTCAGGCGAATACAGAAAAAGTAAATAATTATATTTTTCCTTACCCCCGACCCATGCAAATGCCTGCGTTTTCAAATAAACAAAGCTCTCAATATTCCGGCGTTTTCGGGGTGTTTACCATTAGCTGAATAACGCCATGATTAGTGGCTTGATAAAGGGGATTACACAATGACTGTTGAAATACTCAAGGCTCTCGAGAGCCTGAACGAATTCAGACTTACCGATTCTGAGGAACAGAAGGCAATGGAGGTATTCGGCTTCATGGAAAATGAAGCGGAGGAGCTTCGCAGCATTGACACAGAGAACGTTGACGTCATGGTGCATTGTATGCCCATGACCAATGTGTTCCGGGAAGACGTGCGCGAGCAGCCCTTCACAAGAGAGCAGCTGCTTGAAGGCGCGCCGGAACACAGCGAAGACAGCTGGATTGTTCCCAGACTGGTGAAGTGAGGTGACGGAAGTGGATTATTTTGTAACGGAAATCGACCGCGCAGGAACCGTGGCGGTTGACGATACCCTTCTTGTAAAGGGCTTTGAAACAAAGGCAGGCTCCCACATTCTGGACGGCTTTGTGCCGCTGTTCAGCGCCGACGCGGTAGACCGTCTGCTAAAGGCAGGATATGCCGTTAAGGGTAAGACCCACACAGGCGAATTTGGGCTTGACATCGCCGGAGAAACCTCCTATCACGGGGTATGCAAAAAGGCTGACGGAAGCCTTTCCACCGCCGCTGCCGAAGCTGTAGCTTCCGGAACGGTGAAGGTTGCGCTCTGTGTGGACGTTAACGGCGCACCCCGTCGCGGCGCGGCGCTTTCGGGCGTTGATTTTATCAAGCCCACCTACGGCACGGTGTCCAGATACGGCATCATCCCCACTGCCTGTTCGGGCGAACAGGTCGGCGTCTGCGCCGGAAACGCCGAAGATGTCAAAGAGCTTCTCTCGGTGATTGCCGGTCACGATGGCAAGGACGGCACCAGTCTTCCGGCGGAGAAGTACGGGTATTCCTCCGACAAGGACATTTCGGGCATGAAAATTGCCGTTGTCAAAGAGCTTTATGACGCGGCAAAGGATGAAGTCAAGTCCGTTCTTGATAACTATCTTAATAAGATAGAAAGTTCCGGAGCAAAGATAGAAACCGTTTCCGTTCCCGACGTGAAGGCCTACGCGACGGCGTGGCAGATTATGCTGTCGGCGGAGACCTGCAATAACATTTCCAGATACGACGGAGTGAAGTTCGGCTACAGAACGCCCACCTATAAGGACATAGACGAGCTGTATGTGAATTCCCGTACCGAGGGCATGGGTTTCACCGCCAAAATGAATGTTCTCTACGGCTCGGATGTGCTTTCCAAGAACCAATATCTGAGCTGCTACGACAAATCTCTCCGCCTGCGCAGAGTTGCCTCCGAGAAGATGAAGGAAATCTTTGCTTCGTTTGACGCGGTGATCGCTCCCGCTATGAGCAGCGCGTCAGTCGAGGAATACGACCTTGCTCAGACCTTTGAGAGAACCAAGAAAGAACTGCTCTTCACCACCGTTCCGAACCTGATCGGTATTCCCGCAATGGTAACGGGCGGCGTTCAGCTCTGGGGCGCGGCTTTTGCCGAAAGCACCCTTCTGAGCATTGCCGGAGCGGTAGAAAGGATGGCTGACTGATGAAATATGAAGTCGTGATAGGACTGGAAACCCATGTGGAGCTTTCCACCAAGTCCAAAATATTCTGTTCATGCGGCGGTCATTCCGAAGCCGATCAGCCTAACGACTGCGTATGTCCCGCCTGCTGCGGTATGCCGGGTATGCTTCCCGTCACCAACAGGCACGCTGTCGAGCTGGCTGTGCAAGCCGGCATCATGCTTAACTGCAAGATCAACCAGTACGCAACCTTTGATAAGAAGAGCTATTACTACCCCGACCTTCCCTGTGCCTATCAGATCACACAGTGGTTCCACCCCATCTGCACCGAAGGCTATGTGGACGTTCCCACCAAGCATGGTACGAGCCGCATCGGTATCAAACAGATTCACATGGAGGAGGACGCCGGCAAGCTGGTACATGACGACTGGGCGGACGTGACTTATGTTGACTTCAACCGTACCAGCGTTCCGCTGATCGAGATCGTCAGCAAGCCGGATTTCCGCAGTGCGGAAGAAGTGCTGAATTACCTTGACAAACTGAAATCCATGTTCCGCTTCGGCAGTATTTCGGAGTGTGAAGAGGGCGCCATGCGCTGCGACGTGAACATCTCCATCCGTCCCGAAGGCACCGAGGAACTCGGCGTCCGCAGCGAGATCAAGAACATGAGCTCGCTCACCGCCATCGAAAGGGCGATCAAATACGAGGTGGCCCGTCACATCGACGCGCTCGAAAGACACACGGAAGTTCTTGTGCAGGAGACCCGTCGCTGGGACGACATGAAGAACAGAACCTTTGCCATGCGCAACAAGGAAACCGCTGCCGATTACAGATATTTCCCTGATCCCAACCTCATGCCGATCGTTGTGGACGACCAGTGGCTTGCGGAGATCAGAAAGAACATGCACGCCACCATCGGGCAGAAAACCGCCGAGTACACCGGAATGGGACTTTCGGAACAGGATATAGCTTCACTGGTGTCCGAGAGGACGCTCTGCGACATCTTCGACGCGGTTGTCGCGTCGGGACGCAAGCCCGCTGACACGGCGGCTTGGATTCTTACCGACTGCGCAGGTATTCTCCGCAGGAACGGCAAGGTGATCGGGGAGCTGGACATCGCGCCGGAAGCGCTTTCCTATATCATCGGAATGGTGGACGAAGGCAAGATCAACCGCGGCGTTGGCAAGAAGGTGCTCAGCGCTGTTATCGAGAAGGGCGTTTCTCCCGAGCAGTACATCAAGGAACAGGCACTCGATGCTAAGGTGGATGAATCCGCAATTTTAGATATTGTCAAAAACGTCATCGCCGAAAACAACAAGGCGGTGGGCGACTACCTCGGCGGCAAGACCAAGGCGCTGCAGTCCCTCTTCGGATGCTGCATGAAGCAGCTCAAAGGCAAGGGCGATCCCGCGGTCATCAGGGAACTGCTGGAAAAGGAAGTAGAAAAGCTGCGATAGTTTTTTATATATACGCACATCATTTTCTTTCGTCAATCTGACAGGTAGAATAAAGCCCGTGCAATTCGTTGAAATCACGCATTGCACGGGCTAATTTTTTTAAAATCAATATTTGTCTGCAAAAATCATGTAGATTGTGTTGGGACCGCCGTGTGTCGCAGTGGTGCAGTTGGAAACGCTCTCGACAATCTCTTCAAACTTGCCGTATTCCTTCAGTCGGCGGTGCATGTTGGCGATCATTTCCTTGTTGTCGCTGGTGTAGCCGATCATGACCCTGCGGTGGTCTGCGTATTTGGCTGCTAAATCGAGAACATAATCCATGTACTGATCCTGCACACTTTTCACTGAACCGCGGAATTTCTTCGGGGAGGTGATAATTCCCTTCTCGTCAATGTGCATCATGGGATAGAGCTTGAGGAGATTTGCGCCGAATGCCACCAGCATGGAGCAGCGTCCGCCTTTGGCCGCGTAATTCATTCCGCCGAGCAGGAAGTTGGTGCGCACGTGGGGAATCATGTCCCTGATATAATCGGCTATTTCCTTCGCGCACTTTCCTTCATCACGCAGTTCCGCGGCACGCAGCGCCATAATTGCCTGCGCTCCTGTGAGGGTGTAGGTGTCGACCGAATGAACCTCCACGCCATATTTTTCGCTGATCTCCTTCGCTGCGATCAGAGAATTGGAATAGGACGAGGAAAAAACGGAATTCATTGCGATGTGAACAATGTCGCAGCCCTGCTGCGCGAAGGGCTCAAAAAACTCCAGAAAATCGTTCGGAGAGCAGGCGGCGGTTTTTGGCACCTGATTGCTTTCCTCGAAGAATTTAAACAGGTCGTTCGGCTGACACTCGTAAAAATCCTTGTAGCTTTTGTCGCCGAGATTGATGTGGAAAGGAATCATTCCGTCGATGTGGTATTTCTTAAGATTTTCCGGGCGAAGATCGCTGCCCGTGTCGGTGGTGATGACGACTTTGTTTGACATTTGACTTAAACCTTCTTTTCATTATATATATGGTGCCGATTAAAAAGAATTTATGTTATTATTTTAACAGATTGTCGGGCTGACTGCAAGACCTTGTTAAAAAAAGTTAAAATATTTCTTTGAATATTGAAGTTATTTAAAAAATGTGTTATAATCATCTAAAAGTCAGTTTTGATGGAGGGCAATTTTACTATGGAGCCAAAGAAATCCCGCCGTCGGGAATGGATGAATCTTCTGTTCATGCATGTCATACTGCTTGCTGCGGCGCTGCTTTACATGGCTGTCATGGTGAAGCTGAAGATCTACTGCCCTATCAGGTATATCACCGGCATACCCTGTCCGGGCTGCGGCATGTCCCGCGCTTTGGGATGTCTGCTCCGGTTGGATCTGTCCGGCTCGCTGCGCAGCAATCCAGCCTTGCTGCCGTGCATGATGACGATCATTCTGCTTATCAACCGCGATACATGTCTGCTGGAACGGGTCAGCATGAGAGTCAAGGATATTCTGATAGGAATCGGCTTCGGCTTTACAATTGTCGTCTATATAGTGAGAATGGCTTTTTTTACAATTCCGTAAGGGATTGTGCAATTCCATAAGGAATTGATCACCGTAATAGAACACGGGATTAGGAGTATTTCTTGGAAAAGGAGAGGATAAGTTATGGTGAATAACTTCAATGTCAGGAATTCCTATGAGACCGACGAGGAGCGTCTGGCAAAAGAACAGATCCGCAGACAGAAGGTCGCGCTGGTGGATCGTTTTCTGGTGCTCAACCAGAACGACCTGCCGGACGACAAGATTCCCATGCTCCGGCAGAACATGCTTCATTGCTCGCTCAACAAGCTGGGCGACATTCAGAGCCTTACCTGCCGCAGGGTAGAGAATATGCAGTTCATCTCGTTCATGCTGGGCTGGTCCGGCGTAGACAGAATGCTTCTCGGCGAAATCGGCATAGGCTTGCTCAAACTCTGTACGTTCGGCTGCTTCGGCTTGCTGATGTTTTACGACTGGCTGGCAATGCCGCGCAAGACTCGGTATTATAATTATATCGAGGTCATGAGCGTGATGGATTATGACGATTACGAAAACCACGGTTGATATTTCATTTATTAGACATAATACATAAAAATTAAATAAAAGCAAGCGTAAAATTCTATACATGAAAATCTAATCAATTGTAAATTTTTACTTGCAATCAGCGGAAGGCTCTGATATAATAGACAAGTACGCGACTAATGAGTGCGTGCGAAAAATTGCAGCGACTGCACATGAGATATGCGTTGAAGTGGGAGGTTGCGTTCCTTTAGCGATAAAGCGAACGGTTTTTCCATGGAGTATGTCCGATTTTAAACCGGGCGAAAAGTGTGCGCAGTTCCAAGCGAGATATATCAGAGCCTTTTGAGTTGCTAAGGCTCGCCATATGTCGTTTTCCCGGCGGAAGCTAACCCAATGAGCTGCCGTCTCAGGATTGGACTGTGCCAAGCAAAATACGCTTGCTATTCGTTTTCACTGACCCGGAAAGCCAAGAACACCCTCAAGAGAAGAATGGCTTCCGGTTTTTTAGTGCCCGTGTATGAAACACCCGGACGCGTTGTTGAAAGACATCGGGTGCGCAGCGAAAATCATGTAGCAGCACCTCGCCGCAAAAATACTTTTAGGAGGCGGCTATTATGGCAGTCAAGGAAAAAATCAGAATCAGGATCAAGAGCTATGATCATTCTCTTGCCGATCAGGCAGCACAGAAGATCGTAGACGCAGCCAAGCGCGAGGGCGCACAGATCTCCGGACCCGTTCCGCTCCCCACCGACAAGGAAATCGTAACGATCCTGCGTGCGGTTCACAAGTACAAGGACAGCAGAGAGCAGTTCGAGTACAGAACCCACAAGCGTCTCATTGACATCCTGAGACCTTCCAACAAGGTTGTGGAGGCTCTTAAAGGATTAGAGCTCCCTGCAGGCGTTGAAATCGAGATCAAGCTGTAATTGCTTAATCGCCATTCCAACCAACGGCAGTCGAGGTCAAGTTGAAGCGTGTTGATACCCGCGTTTCAACCAATAACCTATCATAGGAGGCAGAAAAAATGCAAAAAGGTATTATCGGCAAAAAGCTCGGCATGACCCAGATCTTTGACGAGAAGGGCAACGTAGTTCCCGTCACTGTCATCGAAGCTGGTCCCTGTGTTGTCACACAGAAGAAGACAGTCGAGACAGACGGCTACAACGCCGTGCAGCTTGGTTTCGGTGAAATCAAGCTCAAGTTCAAGAAGGGCGCAAAGAGCTCCAGAACAGAAAAGTTCCAGGGCAAGCCCAGCAACATCACCATGGCACTCGCAGGTCACTTCGAGAAGAACGGTGTTGCTCCCAAGAAGTATCTCAGAGAGTTCCGCTTTGAGTCCATCGACGGTCTGAACGTCGGTGATCTCGTCAAGGCAGACACCTTCGCGGCAGGCGACAAGGTTGACGTTGTCGGCACAAGCAAAGGTAAGGGCTGGGCCGGCGTTATCAAGCGCTGGAACTTCGGCAGACTCAAGGAGAGCCACGGTACAGGTCCTGTTCACCGTCACGGCGGTTCCATCGGCGCCTGCTCCGATCCTTCGAGAGTTTTCAAGGGAAAGAAGATGTCCGGTCACCTCGGCAACGAGAGAGTTACCGTGCAGAATCTCACAGTCGTCAAGATCGATGTTGAAAACAACCTTATCGCCATCAAGGGCGCAGTTCCCGGTCCTAAGGGCGGCGTTGTGCTCATCAGCGACAGCGTCAAAGCATAAGGGAGGAGGAATAGAATATGGCCAGCATCGCAGTAGTAAATGCAGCTAACGAAAAGGTCGGCACCATCGATCTTTCCGACGCAGTATTCGGCATTGAACCCAACGAAGCAGCAGTTCACGCTGTAGTCGTTAACTATCTCGCCAACCAGCGTCAGGGCACACAGAGCACACTGACACGCGGCGAGGTCTCCGGCGGCGGCAAGAAGCCCTGGCGTCAGAAGGGCACAGGCCACGCAAGACAGGGCTCCACTCGTTCACCCCAGTGGAGACACGGCGGTATCGCTCTCGGCCCCAAGCCCAGAACCTATCGCTACACACTCAACAAGAAGCTCCGCAGACTTGCCATGAAGTCAGCTCTCTCCGCTAAGGTGGCAGACAACGACATGATCGTTCTCGACGCCTTCACCATGAGCGAGTACAAGACCAAGGAAGTCGTAAAGCTCCTTGACGCGATCGGCGCAGACCGCAAGGTTCTCCTGGTTATGCCGGAGAAGAACGACATGGTTGTCGCCAGCGCAAGAAACATTCCCGGCGTAAAGACAGCTCTCGTCAACACACTCAATGTCTACGACATCGTAAACGCTGACAAGTTCGTCGTTGTCAAGGACGCCGTAGCACAGATTGAGGAGGTATACTGCTAATGAATCCGAAGGACATTATCATTCGTCCGGTCATCACTGAGAAGTCGATGGCAGGTATGCAGGTCGCTGAAGGCGAAAGCATTAAGTACACCTTCGAAGTTGACAAGAAGGCCAACAAGATTGAAATCGCAAAGGCTGTGGAAGCCTGCTTCCCCGGCGTAAAGGTTATAAAGGTCAACACAATGCACGTCAGAGGACGTCATCGCCGCCAGGGCAGATATGAGGGTTACACCCCTGCCTGGAAAAAGGCCATCGTAACACTTTCACCCGATTCTAAGCCCATCGAATTCTTCGAGGGTCTCATCTGATTGAACTAAACCAAACGCAGGCAATGTATGGAGCATGATGGCAGCTCCGCTAAGCCCGTAGAATAACGAGGAGAGTGAACCAAATTGGCTATCAAGACATATAAGCCGACTACCAACGGCCGCCGCAACATGTCTGTGACCGATTATTCCGCGCAGCTCGACAAGGTATCTCCCGAGAGAAGCCTTCTCGCACCGCTCAAGAAGAATTCCGGCCGCAACAGCTACGGCAGAATCACCGTCCGTCACAGAGGCGGCGGACTTCGCAGAAAGTACAGAATCATCGACTTCAAGCGCCAGAAGGCTGATATGCCCGCAACCGTGCAGTCCATTGAATACGATCCCAACCGTTCGGCATTCATCGCACTCATTCAGTACGAGGACGGCACCAAGGCATACATCACAGCACCTCACGGCCTTAAGAAGGGCGATACAGTCGTAAGCGGCGCTTCCGCCGACATCAAACCCGGCAACGCACTTCCGCTTTCGTCAATTCCCACCGGTACATTTATCCACAACATCGAGCTTTATCCCGGCAGAGGCGCACAGCTCGCCAGAGCAGCCGGCATCCAGGCTCAGCTGATGGCTAAGGAAGGCGGCTACGCACTTCTCAGACTGCCCTCCGGCGAACTCCGCAATGTATCCGCAGATTGCATGGCAACCATCGGTCAGGTTTCCAACATCGACCATGAGAACGTCAAGATCGGTAAGGCAGGCCGCAAGCGCCTGATGGGTTGGAGACCGACAGTCAGAGGTTCCGTCATGAACCCGAACGATCACCCGCACGGTGGTGGTGAAGGCAAGAGCCCTGTCGGACGTCCCGGTCCTTGCACACCTTGGGGCAAGCCTGCTCTGGGTTATAAGACAAGACCCACCAAGAAGGCTTCCGACAAGATGATCGTAAGACGCAGAAACGGCAAGTAATCTGAGAAAGGAGACTTTGATTAACCATGGGTAGAAGCGTTAAAAAGGGTCCTTTCGTGCAGCCGGTGCTGCTCAAAAGAATCCAGGAAATGAACGAAAAGAACGAGAAGGTCGTGCTCAAGACATGGAGCCGTTCTTCCACAATATTCCCTGATTTCGTAGGCCACACAATTGCCGTTCACAACGGCAAGAACCACGTTCCGGTATTCGTCACTGAGGAAATGGTCGGTCACAAGCTCGGCGAGTTTGTTCCCACCAGAACCTTCAAGGGCCACGCCGGAAGCAAGACCAGCAAGAAGTAAGCAGCTGAAAGGAGTGTACTGAAATGGAAGCAAGAGCAGAGCTTAAATACGCTCGCATTTCTCCCACAAAGGTTCAGATAGTGCTTGACCTTATCAGAAACAAGCCTGTTAAGGAAGCTGAGGCTATACTGAAGAATACGCCCAAGGCTGCTTGCGAGTATCTTGAGAAGCTCCTCAAGTCAGCCGTGGCAAACGCAACCAACAATTTCAACATGGATGAGGATAAGCTCTATGTGTCGGAGTGCTTCGCAACCTCCGGACCGATCCTCAAGCGTATGCGTCCCAGAGCACAGGGCAGAGCATACCGCATAGACAAGAAGACAGCACACGTTACCCTTGTGGTAAAGGAACAGGAAGACTGATTGAGGAGGTAAGCACATGGGTCAGAAAATTCATCCTCACGGCCTCAGAGTAGGCGTGATTAAGGATTGGGATTCTCGCTGGTATGTAGGCAAGAAGGACTTCGCCGATACTCTCGTCGAGGACTACAACCTCCGTAAGATGCTCAAGGAGCAGCTTAAGGCAGCCGGCGTTCCCAAAATTGAAATAGAGCGCGTATCCGGCAGGGTCCGCATTCACATCTTCTGCGCAAAGCCGGGCATCGTCATCGGTCAGAAGGGCGCAGAAATCGAAAAGCTCCGCGTTCAGTGTGAGAAGAAGATCGGCAAGCCCGTTTCCATCAACATCGTCGAGGTCAAGATCCCCGACGCGGACGCAACTCTGGTTGCCGAGAGCATTGCTCTCCAGCTTGAGAAGCGCGTCAGCTTCCGCCGCGCCATGAAGATGAGCATCGGCAGAGCCATGAATGCAGGCGTCAAGGGCATCAAGATCATGCTCTCCGGCCGTGTAGGCGGCGCTGAAATCGCAAGAAGCGAAATGTACAAGGAAGGCACTACGCCTCTCCAGACAATCCGTGCCGACATCGACTACGGATTTGCCGAGGCTCATACCACCTACGGTATCGTAGGCGTCAAGGTCTGGATCTACAACGGCGAAGTTCTCAAGGACAAGGACGGCACTTTCAAGCGCCCCGAGCTTCCGCAGCCCAAGAGAAACGACCGCGACAGAAGACCCAGAAGAAGAAATGACGGCGAGAGAAGAGCCGACGGCGACAGAAGACCCCAGCGCAGGGAAGGAGGAAATAAATAATGCTGCTTCCTAAGAGAGTTAAATATCGCAGAGTCCAGAGAGGTCGTCTGACCGGTAAGGCTCTGAGAGGCAATTTTGTTTCCCACGGTGAGTTCGGCCTCCAGGCACAGGAACCCGCGTGGATCACCTCCAACCAGATAGAGGCTGCCCGTATCGCTATGACCAGATACATCAAGAGAGGCGGTCAGGTCTGGATCAAGATTTTCCCCGACAAGCCCATCACCGAGAAGCCGGCTGAAACCCGAATGGGTTCCGGTAAAGGTTCGCCCGAATACTGGGTAGCGGTTGTCAAGCCGGGCAGAGTTATGTTTGAAATAGCAGGCGTCAGCGAGGAGATCGCTCGCGAGGCACTTCGTCTCGCAGCCAACAAGCTCCCTGTTCGCTGCAAGTTTGTCAAGAAGGAAGAAGGCGGTGAGCAATAATGAAGATTTCTGAAGTAAGAGATATGTCAGTTACCGATCTGAATAAAAAGCTCGCCGAACTCAAGGATGAGCTTTTCAACCTGCGTTTCCAGCACGCAGTCAACCAGCTCGAAGATCCTATGCGCCTTAAGGTCGTCAAGAAGGACATTGCAAGAATCAAGACCGTGCTCCGCGAGATCGAACTCAGCGGTGAGAACGCATAAGGAAAGGGAGGAAACGACTGTGAGCGAGAGAAATCTTAGAAAAACAAGAGTGGGCCGAGTCGTAAGCGATAAGATGGATAAGACCATCGTTGTCGCGGTTGAGGACTCCATTGCCCATCCGCTTTACAAGAAGATAGTCAAGCGCACCGTTAAGTTCAAGGCTCATGATGAAAAGAATGAGTGCGGTGTCGGCGACCGTGTTCGCATTATGGAGACCCGTCCTCTCTCTAAGGACAAGAGATGGAGACTGGTTGAAATCATCGAAAAGGCGAAGTAATTTCGTCTTATCCAAAGGAGGAAAAGCACTGTGATTCAGCAGCAGACTCTTCTGAAGGTAGCCGACAATACGGGTGCAAAGGAACTTATGTGCATCCGCGTGCTTGGCGGTACCGGCAGAAAATTCGGTAATATAGGCGACGTCATCGTGTGCTCTGTCAAAAAAGCAGCACCCGGCGGCGTGGTAAAGAAGGGCGACGTCGTAAAGGCGGTTATCGTCCGTTCACGCAGCGGAGTTCGCCGTGCAGACGGCACCTACATCCGCTTCGACGAGAACGCAGCAGTTATCATCAGGGACGACAAGAATCCCAGAGGCACACGTATCTTCGGGCCCATCGCAAGAGAGCTCCGTGACCACGAGTACCTCAAGATTCTCAGCCTCGCTCCCGAAGTACTGTAAGGAGGGTTGACATCATGGCAAAAAAGCTTCACGTTAAAGCAGGCGACACCGTTATGGTTATCAGCGGTGACGACAAGGGCCAGACCGGCAAGGTGCTGGTAGTCAGCCCCAAGGAAGGCAAAATCATCGTTGAAGGCCTCAATAAGGTCAAAAAGCATGTAAAGCCCCGCAAGGCAGGCGAAAGAGGCGGCATTGTCGAAGCCGAAGCTCCGATGTATGCCTGCAAGGTTCAGGTTTACTGCTCCAGCTGCAAAAAGCCTGTGCGCGTTGCCCACAAGGTCACAGACGACGGCAAGGTGCGCGTTTGCTCCAAATGCGGCAAAACGCTTTAATAGCAGGGAGGTAAGTAAATCATGGCCAGAATGAAGGATTACTACAAGAGCGAGGTCGCTCCCGCTCTCATGGAAAAATTCGGTTACAAGAGCACAATGCAGATTCCGAAGCTCGACAAGATCGTCGTCAACGTCGGCTGCGGCGAGGCAAAGGACAACAGCAAGGTTGTCGATGCGATCGTCAAGGACATCTCCACCATCACCGGTCAGCATCCGACCATCTGCCGCGCCAGAAAGTCGGTCGCTAACTTCAAGCTCAGAGAAGGCGTTACCATCGGCGTCAAGGTCACTCTCAGAGGCGAGAGAATGTACGAATTCCTCGACAGACTCTTCAATGTAGCGCTTCCCCGCGTCAGAGACTTCAGAGGTATCAACCCCAACGCATTTGACGGCAGAGGCAACTACAACATGGGTCTCAAAGAGCAGCTCATCTTCCCCGAAATCGAGTTCGACAAGATCGACAAGGTCAGAGGTATGGACATCTGCTTTGTAACCACAGCGACAACAGACGAAGAAGGCAGAGAGCTCCTCAGACTGATGGGCGCTCCCTTCGCGAAATAAGGAGGTATTATTGTGGCAAAGACGTCAATGAAGGTCAAGCAGCAGAGACCTGCAAAGTTCTCCACCAGAGCATACAATCGCTGCAAGATTTGCGGAAGGCCGCATGCTTATCTCCGCAAGTACGGCGTTTGCCGTATCTGCTTCAGAGAGCTTGCTCACCAGGGTCAGATCCCCGGCGTTAAAAAGGCAAGCTGGTAATGCCGGATTGGAGGTAAATTTTAATGCAGATTACTGATACAATTGCAGACCTGCTCACAAGAATTCGCAACGCCAGCACGGCGAAGCATGAGACAGTGGACGTTCCCGCTTCCAACATGAAGAAGGCGATTGTCCAGATTCTCGTTGACGAAGGTTATGTCAAGAGCTACACTGTCATCGACGACAAGAGCAATTCTCAGGGCACCATCAGAATCGTCCTTAAGTACGGCGCAGGCAAGCAGCCCGCGATCACCGGACTCAAGAGAGTTTCCAAGCCCGGTCTCAGAGTATACACAAACGTTGAGGATATGCCCAAGGTTCTCAAGGGTCTCGGCATCGCAATTCTGTCCACCTCTAAGGGTGTCATGACAGACAAGAAGGCCAGAGTCGAGAACGTCGGCGGCGAGGTCCTCGCATACATTTGGTAAGGAGGTGGCGAACAGATGTCACGTATTGGCAGAAAGCCTATCGTAATTCCGGCCGGCGTAGAAGTTAAAGTCGACGGTCAGACTGTCACAGTCAAGGGTCCCAAGGGCACACTTACCAAGAGCTTCCATCCCAACATGGAGATCAAGGTAGAGGGCGCTGAGATCAAGGTAGAGCGTCCCAACGACGAACAGCTCAACCGTTCGCTCCACGGACTCACCCGTACACTGGTTGCCAACATGGTAGAGGGTGTCAGCAAGGGCTATTCCAAGGAGCTCGACGTTATCGGCGTCGGTTACAGGGTTCAGAAGCAGGGCAAGGAGCTCGTCATGAACCTCGGTTTTTCGCATAAGGTCATCATGCCTGAAGTTCCCGGCATCTCGATCGATTGCCCCACAGCAAACAAGATCGTCATTTCCGGTCCCGACAAGCAGCAGGTTGGCCAGTTTGCCGCCGAAGTAAGAGAAAAGCGTCCGCCTGAGCCGTACAAGGGCAAGGGTATAAGATACACCGGTGAGTACGTCCGCAAGAAGGAAGGCAAGACCGGTAAGGGCAAGAAGAAGTAAGTAAAGGAGTGAATCTGAAATGGTTAAAAAGGTTGATACCAACAAGGCAAGAATCCGCCGCCACAAGAGAGTCCGCGGCAAAGTTTCGGGTACAGCTGAATGCCCCCGTCTCAATGTATTTCGCTCCTCTGCTAACATCTATGCTCAGATCATCGATGATACAAAGGGCGTAACGCTCTGCTCCGCTTCCACTCTCGACAAGGACTTCGAGGGCAACGGCGGCAACAAGGAAGCAGCCCGCAAGGTCGGCAAGAAGATCGCCGAGATAGCTCTCCAGAAGGGCATCGAGGAAGTCGTTTTCGACAGAGGCGGATACATTTATCACGGCCGTGTACAGGAACTGGCCGAAGGCGCCCGCGAGGGTGGACTCAAGTTCTAAGGAGGAGGAGCTACTTTGGCAAGAATTGACGCATCCAAAATGGAGCTCAACGAAACGGTTGTCGCAATCAACCGCGTTTCCAAGACAGTTAAGGGCGGCCGCATCATGAAGTTCGCAGCTCTCGTCGTCGTCGGCGACGGTGCTGGCATTATCGGCTTCGGCATCGGTAAGGCAGGCGAAGTTCCGGACGCTATCCGCAAGGGCATCGAGAACGCCAAGAAGAACCTCATCAAGGTTTCTCTCAAGGGTTCGACCATCCCGCATGAAGTTATCGGCAAGTTTGGCGCAGGCGAAGTCCTGCTCAAGCCCGCCGCACCCGGTACCGGTGTTATCGCCGGCGGTCCCGTCCGTGCCGTTCTCGAAGCAGCCGGCGTTAAGGACATCAGAACCAAGGCGCTGCGCTCCAACAACCCCTACAATGTTGTCAGAGCCACCGTTCAGGGTCTTTCCAGTCTCCGCACAGCGGATGAGGTCGCTCTCGTAAGAGGCAAGACCGTCAAAGAAATCGTAGGTTAACGGGAGGTACGCATCATGGCAAAGAAAATTACACTTGCTAAGAGCCTCATCGGCTCCAAGAAGGACCAGATCGCAACAGCCCATTCCCTCGGTCTCAAGAAGCCGGGCGACGTTACCGTTCAGCCCGACAACGCCCAGACACAGGGCAAGATCAACAAAATAATCCACCTCATCGAGGTAACCGAAGCATAACGCAAGGAGGTGCGAAGACAATGAAATTAAGCAATCTTTCTCCCGCTGAGGGCTCTAACCGCGACGTCAAGCGTATCGGCAGAGGTCACGGCTCAGGCAACGGCAAGACCGCAGGCAAGGGCCACAAGGGTCAGAAGGCAAGAGCAGGCCGCGGAATGCGTCCCGGCTTTGAAGGCGGTCAGATGACTCTCCAGAGAAGAATTCCTAAGAGAGGCTTCAACAACATCTTTGCAAAGCAGTATGCAGAGGTCAATGTTGACAAGCTCAACGTCTTTGAGGACGGCACAACGGTTGACGTTGTCGCTCTCATTGAGAAGGGCATCATCAAGAAGGAGCTTGACGGCGTCAGGATCCTCGGCAACGGCGAGCTCACCAAGAACCTCACCGTGAAGGCAGCCGCCTTCACCGCCGGCGCAGCCAAGAAGATCGAGGCTGCAGGAGGAAAGGCAGAGGTGATGTAAAAGTGATTCAGACCATCAGAAATGCTTTTACAATCCCTGATCTCCGCAAGAAAATCCTTTACACTATCCTGATCGTATTTATCTTCCGTATCGGCACCGCCATCCCTGTTCCGTTCATCGACGCACAGGCCTTGAAGGATATGATGGAGACCGTTACCAACGAAGGCGATACAGGCAACATCATCAGCTATCTCAATATGCTCTCCGGCCGTGCTTTTGAGAACGCAACCATTTTTGCAATGGGTATCGGCCCCTACATTACGGCGCAGATTATCATCCAGCTGCTCACCGTTGCCATTCCTCCTCTCGAGAAGCTGGCGAAGGAAGGCTCTGAGGGCCGTAAGAAGCTCAACAACATCATCCGTGCCACCACGATCGGTCTCGGTGTGTTCCAGGGCGCTATGTATTACCTTATGCTCAAGAGCAATGAGGGCGTTGTGTTTACCTACGATAACAAGTGGGTCAATACATTTGTGACCGTGTTCATTATCACCTGCTTCTGTGCAGGTACGGCGCTGGTCATGTGGCTCGGCGAACAGATCAATAAGAAGGGCATCGGCAACGGCATCTCCATTCTGCTCTTTACGGGTATCGTCGCAAGCGGTCCCAAGGTGTTCAACCAGCTGAGAGTATGGTGGCTGCTTGCCAGAGAAGGTAGCACTAGTTATTACTTCGCCATTCCCGGTATGGTAATCGGTTTCCTTCTGATCATCTGGTTCATCGTGTTCATGCAGAACTCAGAGCGCAAGGTTCCCGTGCAGTATGCCAAGCAGATTAAGGGCAGAAAGATGGTCGGCGGTCAGAAGACCTTCATTCCCGTCAAGGTCAATATGTCCGGCGTTATGCCCATCATTTTCGCCTCCACCATCATCTCGGTTCCCGCAACCGTCAAGATGCTGGTTTACAGAGGCAAGACTGCTCCCACGTTCTGGTACAAGGTTTGGAGCATATTTGACAGCAATTCCCTGCTTTACGCATTTATCTATTTCCTTCTGATCATCGCGTTTGCTTACTTCTATGTAACCATTCAGTACAATCCGATTGAAATAGCTAATAATCTTCACAAAAATAACGGTGCGATTCCCGGTATTCGTCCCGGCAAGAACACCATCGCCTATCTCAGCAAGATCATTAACCGCATTACCCTGATCGGCGCGCTCTTCCTGAGCGTGGTAGCTGTTCTTCCGATCGTGATCAGCAGCTTTACCAACATCAACATCAGCTTCGGCGGTACGTCGATACTGATTCTGGTGGGCGTTGCGCTCGAGACCGTTTCACAGATCGAGAGTCAGATGCTCATGCGCCACTACAAGGGCTTTCTTGACTAATAAAATAACGTAAGCGTTCATTTGATTAACCGCAGGTTTGCGGTGCATGACCTATTATCTTAAAGACAGGGATGATACAAAATATGAAGATTATACTTTTGGGCGCTCCCGGCGCCGGCAAGGGCACTCAGGCAGAGAAAATCTCCGAAGCTCTTCACATCCCGCAGATTTCTACGGGCAATATTATCAGAGAAGCGCTGAACAGCGGCTCTGAGGTCGGTCTCAAAGCCAAGTCGTTCATCGAAAGCGGCAAGCTGGTTCCCGATGAAGTCGTCATCGACATCATCAAGGAGCGCATCGCCAAGGACGACTGCAAGGACGGCTTTATCCTTGACGGCTTCCCGAGAACCATCGCTCAGGCCGAGGCACTCGACAGCATGGGCGTTTCGATCGACAGAGTTCTCGACATCAATGTCGCAGACGACGTCATCGCCTCCAGACTGTCCGGTCGCCGTGTCTGCGAAGCTTGCGGCAGCTCCTATCACCTGGTTTCCAAGAAGCCGGCTGTGGAAGGCGTTTGCGACAAGTGCGGCGGCACCCTGATCCAGCGCAAGGATGACCACCCCGATACAGTTGCAGACAGACTCAAGGTCTATCACGAGCAGACAGAGCCTCTTAAGGCATACTACGAGAAGAAGGGTCTTCTCCGCGTAGTCGACGGTCAGGACACTGTCGCCGATACAACTTATCGTACATTCTGCGCTCTCGAGGACTGATTTATCAGCATATGATCATTCAGAAAACGAGCAGAGAAATCATGCTCATGCGAGAAGCAGGAAGAATAACGGGCAACGCTCTCAAAGTGGCCGGAAGGGCAATACAGCCCGGCATGTCCACCAAGGAGCTTGACCTTGTTATTCGCCGTTATATCGAGGGAGAGGGAGCAAAACCCTCCTTCCTCGGCTTGTACGGTTTCAAAGGAAGCGCTTGTATCTCAATAAATCATCAGGTCATCCACGGCATACCCAGCAAGGACGTGATTATACACAACGGCGACATCGTCAGCGTTGACGTCGGCGCGTATATAGGCGGTTATCACGGCGATTCGGCTTATACCTTCGCCTGCGGGGAGATTACCCCCGAGGCGCAGCGGTTGCTTGACACCACCCGCGAGAGCCTTTACATGGGCATCAAACAGGCGGTCAAAGGCAACAGGACAGGGGATATAGGTCACGCCGTACAGAAGTATGTCGAGGCTCGCGGTTACTCGGTGGTGAGGGAATACACCGGCCACGGAGTAGGCGCAAGTGTTCACGAAGATCCCGGCGTACCGAATTACGGAACTCCTCACAGGGGAATACGTCTCGAAGAGGGCATGGTCATCGCCATTGAGCCGATGATCAACGAGGGCAGACCCGGCGTGCGGCAGCTCAGCGACGGCTGGACGGTCGTTACGACAGACGGCAAGCTTTCGGCCCACTTTGAGCACACCGTGGCGATCACCGCCGACGGCCCCGTGATTCTCACTATGCCCGATCCCGACTGAGCTTCGGGCGGTGTAAAAAATTGAAGCATACAAACCTGTACCCAATGAATGTTCGAGGAGGTTTTTCTTATGGCTAAGGAAGACGTAATTGAAATAGACGGTATCGTCAAGGAAGCGCTTCCCAACGCTACCTTCAGGGTAGAACTGCCAAACGGCCACGAGGTTTTGGCACACATCTCAGGCAAGCTGAGAATGAATTACATTAAAATACTTCCCGGCGACAGCGTCAAGATGGAGATGTCTCCCTATGATCTGTCAAAGGCAAGAATCACATGGCGCTCCAAGTAATTCACAAGGAGCAAGAGAACAAGGGAGGCAAATACAAATGAAAGTCAGACCTTCTGTAAAGAAAATTTGCGAGAAGTGCAAAATCATAAAGCGCAAGGGTCGCGTTATGGTTATTTGCGAAAATCCCAAGCACAAGCAGCGCCAGGGCTAATCCCGGACGCAATATTTGGAGGTGTCTAACGAATGGCTCGTATAGCCGGTGTGGATCTGCCCAGAGATAAAAGGGTAGAAATCGGTCTTACCTATGTTTACGGTATCGGCCGCAAAAAGGCAAGCGAAATTCTCGCTGCAACAGGTGTTAATCCTGACACCAGAGTTCGCGATCTCTCGGAGGAAGATGAAAAGAAGCTCCGTGATTATATCGACCACAACCTGATTGTGGAAGGCGACCTTCGCCGCAATGTCTCGCTCAACATCAAGAGACTTATCGACATTCAGTGCTATCGCGGTGTGCGTCATCGCAAGGGTCTTCCCGTAAGAGGTCAGAGAACAAAGACAAACGCACGTACACGCAAGGGTCCCAAGAAGACCATTGCCAACAAGAAGAAGTAAGTAGGAGGGTAAGCTAATTATGGCAAAAGTCACACCCAAAAAGGGCGCAGCAACACGCAGACGTCGTGAGCGTAAGAACATCGAAAGCGGAGCAGTGCATATCCAGTCTACTTTCAACAACACTATCGTCACGATCACCGACACGCAGGGCAACGTTATTTCTTGGGCAAGCGCCGGCGAACTCGGCTTCCGCGGTTCCAAGAAGTCCACTCCCTTCGCAGCTCAGTCCGCTGCTGAGACAGCAGCCAACGCTGCCAAGGAGCACGGTCTCAAGAGAGTCGAAGTTTATGTAAAGGGTCCGGGCCAAGGACGTGAGGCTGCAATCAGAGCATTGCAGGCAGCAGACCTTCAGGTCACCATGATCAAGGACGTGACGCCCATTCCGCACAACGGATGCCGTCCGCCCAAACGCAGGAGAGTCTAATTAAAGGAGGTTATTTCACATGGCAGTTAACAGAGACCCTATTCTTAAGAAGTGCAGAGCGCTCGAACTTGATCCTTCCTACCTTGGAATTTACAAGTCCTCTCACAGAGAGCCGAAGCGCATGAGCCGCAAAAAGAGCGAATACGGCGTTCAGCTCCGTGAGAAGCAGAAGGCTAAGTTCATCTACGGTGTGCTCGAGAAGCAGTTCCGCGCATACTACGAGAAAGCCGACAGAAAGCAGGGCATGACCGGTACCAACCTCATGGTGCTGCTCGAGTCCAGACTTGACAATGTTGTTTTCCGTCTCGGCTTCGCCAGAACCAGAAGAGAATCCAGACAGTTTGTCGGCCACGGCCACGTGCTTGTCAACGGCAGAAGAGTCAACATTCCTTCTTATCAGGTTAAAGTGGGCGACGTTATCGAAGTAAACGAGAAGACCAAGGAATCCAAGATGTTTGCTGACGTCCTTGAAACCACAGCAGGCCGCGTTGTTCCCAAGTGGCTCGAGCTGAACAAGGAAACAAGCAAGGCAAAGGTCGTTGCAGTACCCGAGAGAGAAGACATCGACGTACCGGTCAACGAGATCCTCATCGTTGAGTTCTACTCCAAGTAATCTGTTTATTCGACAATGTGTCGTGCTACGTTGCTTACGTTATATACACAACTATACAACGGTGCATCTGTTGTATGCTTGATAAGGAGGGGTTTTGAATGATGGAGATTGAGAAGCCCAGAATCGAGACAGAAGAATTATTCGAAGACGGTACCTACGGCAGATTTGTCGTAGTACCGCTCGAAAACGGTTACGGAACCACCTTGGGCAATTCGCTCAGACGTGTCCTTCTGTCGTCGCTTCCCGGCGTTGCCGTGAATTCAGTCAAGATTGACGGTGTCCTGCACGAGTTTTCAACCATCCCCGGAGTAAAGGAGGATGTGGCTGAGATCATACTCAACCTGAAGGGTCTTACCGCCAGACTGAAAGGCGAAGGTCCCAAGACAGTGCAGATAGACGCTACCTGCGCCGAGGGCGAAGGGGAACTGAAAGTCACCGCCGGTTCAATAAGATGCGACAGCGAGGTCGAAATTCTCAACACCGACATGCATATAGCCACGCTTGCCGAGGGCGCATCTCTGCACATGGAGATAGTGCTTGACAGCGGACGCGGTTATGTATCGGCCCAGAAAAACAAGGCCAATATGCAGCAAAACGTCATCGGTGTTCTCGCGGTCGATTCAATATATACGCCTGTAGTGAAGGTGAATTACAAAGTGGAGGACTTCCGCGTCGGTAATGTCACCAACTACGACAAACTCACGCTGGAAGTCTGGACAAACGGAGTAATCAATGCGCAGGAGGCTGTTTCACTCGGCGCAAAGGTGCTCACCGAGCATCTCAATCTGTTTGTAAATCTTTCCGAAAGCGTTTCTTCACAGGAAATCATGGTTGAGACAAGCAACACCGGCAGCGAAAAGGTGCTGCAGATGACGATCGAGGAGCTGGATCTCAGTGTCCGTTCCTTCAACTGTCTCAAGCGTGCGGGAATAAATACAGTCGAGGATCTCATCAGCAAGACCGAAGAGGACATGATGAGAGTGCGTAACCTCGGCAGAAAGAGCCTTGAGGAAGTAGTTGAAAAGCTCGAATCCCTTGGCTATAGACTGCGCAAGGAGGACGAATAAGGATTTGTGCTTATGCACTGCATACGCAGTCGGCCAGACCTACCGTTCACCGCAGCATATAGTGCCGTATCTTGCATTGTATGCCGCAGCAGATAATGATACACACAGTTACACAGTAAAGGAGTGAATTCCATGCCCGGTACAAGAAAGCTCGGAAGAACTTCCGACCATAGACTGGCTATGCTCAGAGCAATGGTAACTTTCCTTTTTGAAAACGGCAAAATCGAGACAACCGTTACACGCGCAAAGGAAGTACAGCCTCTGGCTGAAAAGATGATCACCATCGCCAAGACAAACAATCTTGCCAACAAGAGAAATGTCATGGCATTCATCACAAAAGAAGACGTTGCAAAGAAACTCTTTGACGAAATCGCACCCAAATACGAGGGCGTAAACGGCGGATATACACGCATCATCAAGAAAGGTCCCCGCAGAGGCGACGCTGCCGAGATGTGCATTATTGAGCTTGTCAACAAAGAGGAGAAGACGGAAGAGAAGTCCAAGAAGGATAAGAAGTAATTCTCCGTTTTCTGATTTGCTTTACAATTGCTTCTCTTATCATGGTCAAGCCGAGGTAAGCATCCGAAGCGGTTCCTGATAACATGAGATAAACACAATCAATAAACCGGAACAATGTACAAAAAACGTGCACTGTTCCGGTTTTTTTCTGCTTTGCGTTGACATTTTGGAAAGTTTACTGTACAATTATTCTTGGAGAAACCCAAATATTCATTTCAGGAGGTAAAACTTATGGCAAATACGACTTATACCATCAACCACAGCAAGAACCGTACCTTCGTGCAGGTACCGATCACAGGTGATCCCAACGCCATCGACAGTGCTGTCGCTCAGCTGCTGCAGCAGGAGGGCTATGCGCTTACCCAGTACAATGAAACCGGGTTGAACGAAACTGTCTGGAAAAAGGGAACCGGTATGGCAACCGCTATGAAGTTCATCAAGCTGCTGTACCAGCCCAATATGCTGGTAATTTCCGGCTGGACATGCGCTGGTGTCGGTTCCGTAACCGTCAATGAAATGCCTTTGAAGGGTATCGTCGGCGCTGTTCCGAAAAAATCCTGCATGAATACCATCAAGATGGTGGCGCAGGTGGCACAGAGCGTTCAGTGATTTAGCTGTTGCCGTTAGCTGTCAGCGATTCTGGCTTAGTGTTTTGTTAATAAAATATATAACGCCCTCTGAGGTATTTCCGCTTCACATTGCCGGAAGTTCCCAGAGGGCGTTGTGCGCTCACATACGTTTGCTAACTTAAGACTGAAAAATGAATAATGAATAATGAATAATGAATGATGAATATTGAATGATGAATATTGAAGGAAGGCGCATACACGGCTTGAAAATCTTTTTAGAGTGGCGTCAGTCAGCATAATTATCTATTCGTTGATTGAACGGATAAAAGCTCATCCGTTACTCTTGCCGCCTGTACCGCCTCGGATACGTCGTGGACACGAATGAGATTTGCTCCGCCGAGAATGCAGGCGGTGTGATAGGCGATCGTTCCCGGCATCCGCCGGTCTGCCGGAGGATTGCCGCAGGACATGCCGATGACTCGCTTGCGAGAAGCGGCTGCGAGCATCGTGTATTTTTCAAAGCAGATTCTGTTGAAACTGGCAGCGATCTGCAGATTTTGCTCATAGCTCTTTCCAAAGCCGACTCCAGGGTCAAGGCAGATGTTTTCCCGTGCTATCCCGTCAGAAATACACTCTGCTGTTCGCGTCCTGAAAAATTGACACAGTTCGCTGCACACGTCTGCGTTCTCGTCCAGCGAAAGGTCGTGCATGATAATGCAGCCGACCTTATGAAGGGCAGCGTATTGCCTCATGAGCGGATCGCGAAATCCTGTGACATCGTTGATGATGTGCGCGCCGAGCTGCATGGCTTTCAGTGCGACTTCGGGGTAGTAGGTGTCAACCGAAATAATGAGTTGTTTCTCATCGCAGAGTCTTTGCAGTACGGGCTGAATCCTGCTCCATTCCTCTTCCGGAGAAATCGGCGTGTGTCCGGGACGTGTGGACTGTCCGCCGACGTCAATAATGTCCGCGCCCTGTTCCGCCATTTCATAAGCACGGGAAACAGCAGCCTGCGTGTTTGAATATATTCCTCCGTCCGAAAAGGAATCGGGTGTCACGTTGAGTATTCCCATGATATACGTGCGGTCGAGAATCAATTCCTTGTTCCCGCCGATTTTCCATCTTTTTAGCTGTATCAAAGCGTCTTGCCTCCTGCCAGAAGGGTCATTACTTCGTTGCGCGTGCGTGCGTCGCTGCGCATGATGCCACGGAGGGCGCTGGTCTGTGTGCAGCTTCCGGCCGCTCTCGCGCCGCGCATGGTCATGCAGAGGTGTTCCGCTTCAATCACTACCGCCACTCCCATAGGGTCGAGATTCTTATAGAGAAAATCCGCGATCTGCGCGGTGAGACGTTCCTGCACCTGCGGTCTGCGGGCAAAGCAGTCCACGATGCGGGCAAATTTGGAAAGCCCTATGATTTTGCCGTTCTTGGGAATGTAGGCGATATGACACTTGCCGATAAAGGGGAGAAGGTGGTGCTCACACATGGAGTAGAGCGGAATGTCCCGCACGATAACCACTTCGCCGTCCTTGTCGTCCTCATTGAATATTTTCAAATGCCGCGTCGGGTCGTCATGCAACCCGCTGAATACCTCCTCGTACATTCTGGCGACGCGCTCCGGCGTTTCGATCAGGCCTTCGCGGGAGGTGTCCTCTCCGACCGCTTCGAGTATTTCTGTGACCGCTTTTACGATTTTTTCATGATCGACCATTTTTATGCAGCTCCTTTTAATTCTTTAATGAGTCATATACTATACTATCATATAAGTCCGGTATTTTCAATCGTTCAAAATGAATTATTATACCATTCAAGATGAAAAATAGCTTGAATAACGGTGAATAATATGTTATAATGACAAAAAATAACAGGAAGTGGTTGTATGGATTACGGAATTGTGACGACTGTCATCGGCGTTGTGGCGGATATTATCGGCGTCATTGCTTTTGTGTTCGACGGAGAAAAATGGAAAAAGAGCACCAAAGCGCTGATCGTGTTGGGTCTTGTTGTGGGTCTTGTTGTGATTGCTGTCGGCGTCGGGCTCATTTTAAATGGGGGAGGAAACAGCGGCAGGGAAGAACCAGATTATGTCTCGTCTTATGCCATATCATCAGATGACGTATCATCTGGCGCCCCTTCTTCTTCTGCTTCCTCCTCCGATACCGATGATGAAAAAGAGAAAATTCTGGATAGAGCAATGCGTCTGTCGTATATAGAGGTATATCCTGATGAAGTAAACTATACTCTTTCCGAGATAGACATTTATGTAAAGAGCGACGGCAATATCCTTAATATGAGAAGTGGTCCCAATGATTCATATGCTAAGGTGGGTCAGGTAAAAAACGGTAAAGAAGTGGTAAAATTATCCGCCAGTAAAAACGATTATACATATATTTTTGATCCTGCCTCTGGAAAATATGGATGGGTATTATCGAAATACGTCCGATAAATTCTGTTCTTCTCTTTTGTACCAACCGTTTTGTGACAGAACAACCGTATTATGAACAGAAATTTCATTATCCCCTTGACAAATCACAAAACATCTGCTATCATAAAAACACCATAGAGAGTGCACGAGGGACAGCCCCGATGACTGCACGCCAACCTGCCGGGCGGCAAGGTGGCAAAGGCTGAATGATGGGTGTTTTTTTGATATGCTTGATGTGACGCCCGTCTGTCGATGGGCGTTTTTTGCTGCCTCTTTGTGGATTTTTTTATTCATTCAAGGAGGCATTTTTATGTCAGAAAAAAGAACAGTGACAGAATTAAGCAGGCTTGGAGGCAGGGTCTATGTCTATCTCAAAGACGATTGCACGGGAGAATCATTTCTCAAAGCCACCGAAGCCGAGGGATTCACGTTCGGGGACGGTGTGAAACCGACCGACAGACACTATTCCCGTGTAATGGCGGTTCACGCTGACGGCACGATCAATTATGTGGGCGCTATGGGAATGGTGGCATTCGGCGCAAATGCAGATGGGATGGTCAGGGTCGATTTTTCCGAATATCTTAAAGGAAGCGATGACTTTTTCATAGAAAAGCTGTGATATTTACAACTAATTAATATTTTCCACAAATCGGCATATTATAATACATAAGTATAGGTTTATTTATTAAAGATAATAAACCGTTTCGGACGTCAAATTTCATGTGTTTTTTCGATTTATGGGAGTAATGGTATGAGCGAAAAAAGCGTAAAAAAGAGCAAAGGAAAAGCAGGTTCCGGGAAGCAGATGTTAAGCTCCCGCAGCATGACGCAGATCGTATGCTTTGTGATAGTTGCGACTGCCGCAATATTCGGATTTGTACAGGCACGCAGGGCCTTGTATGGTTCCGGAGATGGTTCGTCGTCAGTCATTTCCGGGGACAAGTATTCTCAGAGCGGAGATGGCGGGGACGTGATTTCCTCTGACAGCACAGAAAGCCGCGACGGACGAAGTGTGTTTGATGTTACCACGACAGTCAGCTCCGATGATACGCAAAGCACAAACGCCTCCGAGGGTTCGTCCGATACCGAAACAACAGAAAATAACACGGAAAAAACGACCAAAGTATACAAAAGCACCGCGATGGTTATCATCACCGCTTCACCTGTCAACATCCGCGCAGGAGCAGGCGCGGGATACAAGACCGTGGCAAGAACCGGGAGGGACAAGACCTACCGACTGCTTTCAACCGCAGAATCCGCCGACGGCAAGGAATGGCACCAGATAGCATATTCCGGCAAGAAAAAGGGCTGGATATTGAGCTCCTGCTGCCGTATTACCGATCAATCCGAGCTTGCCTCAATGACGACAAAGGAGAACAAAACCACAACGACCTCCTCTGAAAGCACCACCACTTCTGCGGAGGGTGAAACAGTGGAAATCAAGGTGTCTCCTGTCAATATCCGTTCGGGTGCAGGCGGAAAATACAAGGCCATTGCCCGCGCAAAAAAGGGCGAATCGTATCGTCTGCTCTCTCAGAAAAAGGGCACCGACGGCAAAATCTGGTATCAGGTGGCATTGGAAGGCGGCAAGAATGGCTGGATAAAAGCTTCCTTCTGTCGGCTGAAAAACGGAGCCGATACGACTGTCGTGTCACAGAGTACTACGGCAAGTACCACTAAAACCACTAAGAGTACTACGACCAAGAGCACCACGACCAAGACTACTACGGCCAAGAGCACCACGACCAAGAGCACCACGACCAAGACTACTACGGCCAAGACTACAACAACCAAGAGTACCACCACAAAAAGTACGACTTCCTCCAAAAACAACACGGTTGCATCAGGTGACACTGTTGAGATAAGCGCCTCTCCGGTCAATATTCGATCAGGACCCAGCATGGGACACAAAGTCATTGAGAGAACATCGCGCGGAAAGGTTTACAGGCTGCTCTCAATCAAGAAGAACAGCGACGGCAAGGAATGGTGCGAGATAGCGCTGGACGGAGGCAAAAAGGGCTGGATACTGCGTTCCTGCTGCAAGATAAGAAACGGCAACGGTTCGGAAGTAACGACAACAGGAAGCACAACGACGTCCAAGACCAAGGCGACTGTTTCCACAGTGACTTCAACGACTGCCTCCACTGTCGCTACCACAACCACCACGAAAGCCAAGGACTCGCTGATCATGTCGCTTCAGCCCACCTCTCATTCCGCGAAGTATTTCGTCGTTGTGTATAAAGGCAGCCAGTCTGTGGTTGTATACGGAAAGGATAAGAATGACAATTACACCAAGCAGGTAAAGGTATTCACCTGCTCCACCGGCAAGAAATCCTCGCCGACACGCATAGGCAAATACCGCATTCGCGCTAAATACCGCTGGCGCTGGCTGGTCGGAAACGTCTACGGACAGTACAACAGCTCCATCAGCAGCGATTACCTTTTCCATTCGGTGCCGTATGAGCAGCAGGATGCTTCCACGCTTGAGAACGCTGAGTATGACAAGCTCGGCTCTCCCGCCTCCAAGGGATGTATAAGAATGTGTGTCCGGGACTGCAAGTGGATATACGACAACTGCGCAATTGGCACGGATGTAAGAATTATTGACGACAGTGGCCCCGCAGGTCCCGGCGTGCCGAAACGCAAGTCCGCTCAGCGATACAGCGGATGGGATCCTTCCGACAAGTGGGCCGACGACAATCCCTATTTTTCAAGATAAGAATCTGATAAAACGCATTAGTTAGGATGATAAGAATGTCGCTGAAGGGGTATCAACAGGCCATATGCCTTGGAATTGCCATTTTAGCGCTGTTAATCTGCAATTATTTTACCGTCGGACTGTTCAGTCATCCTTCCGAAAAGAATTTCGTATCGGAAGCCCCAACTGTCCGATATGGCAGCGAAAGTGATAAAACGTCTGATACGTCCGCCACTACCGCCGTGACGACCGAGTCGACAACAGAAACCGAAGCGGCGACAGTATCGTCAACCGACACTACCACTGTTACCACGACGGCTTCGACGACAAAACCTAAAAAAATCCGGTTTTTGAAGGGCTTCAAGTACAGTATTGTGGTGTATCTGAAGAGCCAGTCGGTAGCGGTCTACACCAAAAAAAGCGACGGAAAGACCGTGAAACAGGTAAAATGCTTTACCTGCTCCAGCGGTGATCCTTCTTCACCGACTCCGACAGGCGACTTCACACTAATAGGAAAGTACCGATGGAGGAGTCTGGAAGGTGACGTTTTAGGACAATACTGCTCCAGAATACATGGACATATCCTGTTCCACTCAACGCCTTATCTTAAGGAGAATCCGTCCACTCTTGACAATGAGGAATATGACAAGCTGGGTTCCGCCGTTTCGCACGGCTGTGTCAGAATGTGCGTCAGCGATTGCAAGTGGATCTACGATAACACGCCCATGGGAACGCCTGTGTCTATTGTCGATGAGGAAGGGCCGGCCGGTAAGGAGCCGGTGAGCCGAAAGACCGACAGCGCCTTCAACGGCTGGGATCCAACGGATGAATGGGCGAGGGGCAACCCTTATTTTCGCAAATAATAAACGCGTTCTCTGAGATGGCAGACAAAAGCCGCTGCTTTCTCAGAGAACGACTGTTTTTATCGTACCTCCGCGTCCGAGGTTGTAGCAGTACTTGACTTTTTTGTAATGGAATAATAAAATCTATAATAATCTATGTCTGATGTGGAAGTGATAAAATGCGGAATTTAATGGTGAGAATCCAATATGACGGCAGCGGCTTTTGCGGGTGGCAGGTGCAGAACGGGCTGCGCACCGTGCAGTCTGTGTTTCAGACGGTGCTCAGGGATGTTTTGAAAGAGAATGTTCCCGTCATCGGATGCAGCCGGACGGACAGCGGCGTTCACGCCAATGATTTCTGTGTGAGCTTCCGCACGGAAAACATGATTCCCTGCGAGAAACTGCCGCTCGCCCTCAACGCAAAGCTCCCTCCGGACATTGCCGCATTTGAGTGCGTTCAGGTGCCGGAGGACTTTCACGCCCGTTACAGCTGCAAGGGAAAGCAGTACCGCTATCTGATCCTGAATACTCCCCTGCGTGATCCGTTCCTGTATGCGAGGGCGCTGTGGTACAAATATCCGCTTGACGCTGGATTCATGAACGCTCAGGCGCAGGATTACCTTGGAACGCACAATTTTTCCGCTTTCTGTGCTGCCAATACCGACGTTGTGGACAAGGTGCGAACGGTGACGCAGTGCGGCGTAAGAAGGCTGCCGGACGACGGGCGGATATTGGAATTCACCGTGACAGCTGACGGATTTTTATACAATATGGTGCGGATTATGGTGGGAACGCTGCTCCAGATGTCAGCGGGAAGGCTGGAAGCAGGCTCCATTCCATCAGTGATCGCAACAGGAAACAGGGAAAAAGCCGGTTTCACAGCCGACGCCTGCGGATTATATCTCAATAAGGTATTGTATTAGCCGGAATTATATGCTATAATATATTTTACCTCTGATGATTGATTCATTGGAGTTAATATTCAATTTATTTGATTCTGCTATATTATTTGGAAGGGAAAGGAATACATGGCTGAAAAGAACAGGAAGTCCAAACCGGACTCCAAAACGCGCGTCGAAAAAGCTCCGGCAAAAAAAGCGCCCGCTGAAAAAGCTCCTGCCGAAAAAACTCCGGCCAAAAAGGCGCCCGCTAAGCCGCAAAAGCATCCGCTGTCGGCAAAGCTGCCGCGCATTTCTGTCAGCAGCAATATCGTTATGCTTGCTGTGAAGGGAACCGTTGTGATGGCTGCCATGTTCTCTCTTCTCATGCTGGTTTTTGTGAGGGCGGATCTCAGACCGACGGCCATCATGCAGGGCGCAAAGAATAAATACGCCTTCAGCCATGCTTCGGGAGTTGGATTCCCTGTGGAGATTCCCAGCGGAAAGATCATCGAAGTGTCGGAAGTGACAAAGGGAACGGCGGTGCTTACCTCCACCAGATGCACGGTTTATGATGCAAAGGGCAGAGAGGTGTCAACGGCCAATCATATGCTCCCATCTCCGGCCATGAAGAGCGCCGGAGGGTATATTCTGCTTTATGGCAGCCTTGGCAAGGATTATATGCTGAGAACGCTTTCGGCAGTCAGCTGCAAGGGCGAGATGACGGATTCCATCGTCTGCGCGGACGTTTCCGAATCGGGTGAATTTGCTTTTGTCACAACGAGTGAAACCAACAACGCAAGGCTTGTTGTGTGTTCTCCTGAAGGCAAAGTGATTCACAAATGGAAATCCGTCAACTACAAAATTGCGGATGTCGCCCTGAGTCCTTCTGGCAAATACGTCGCTCTATGCGGCTATTCGACACAGAACGGCGTTCTTGTTTCCACTGTCATTGTTCAGCAGGTGGGAGGACGCGAGAATCTGAAGGAAATGGCAGTGGAAGGTACACTGATTGTTGATATTCAATTTAACGGCAATGCGAGCGTTGTCGCTGTCGGTGATGAGCTGGTGACCTTTCTTTCGGTAAAGAACGACCAAAAATTCATTTACGGCTATAACGACAAGGTGCTCAATTGCTACGACATCAGCGAGGACGGCGAGCTTGCGCTGGTATTTTCGGATCATTCCGACGGGAGAAATGCATCGGTCGTAGTGATCGACGATAAATGCCGTGAAAAGGCGAGAATTGAGACAGCCATGACCGCGCCTAAAGTTGACCTTGCGGACGGCCGCATTCATCTTCTTTATCAGTCGGAAGTAAGCCGTTATGACTTTAAGGGAAATCTGCTTTCCCATTCAGATGTTGAGGCCGACTGTCAGACGATATTCACATCGTCCGGCAAGCTGCTGGCGAGAGGCATTATGTATCTGGATGAGATCTGCTGACCTGTGGAAAATGTTAAATTTTCTTGAACGAGGTAGTTATTATTGTTATTGAAGCGTTTTTGTGTTATCATAACATGAAAGCTTGTTAAAAAAAATGTTCATAAAGAGTTGAAGGGAGTCAGAAACATTGTTGGGATTAGTACTTGACGCGGCCACGATAGCATTCTTCATCTACATGTTTAAAAAATGTGCCGTCAAATCGCAGCTGAAAAACGCGGTGGAGTCAATCATTTTTATTGTCTCGGCGATTGTGGCGGTGCCAATTGGCGTTTTTTTAGGAGACTTCTGCTATTCGAGCTTTTTCCGGCCGGTCATTGTTGACCGTGTGGAAGCGCTTGTCACCACATCGGGAGATGTGGATACGAGCATGAACTCCGTCGAGAGAATCATGTCTGGAATGCCGACGATGGTCAACAATGGCGCCAGAGTCTATCAGACCACCACCGGCGATAACCTGAATCAGATCAACAAGCTGCTGGCCGGTGATCTTTCATCCGCCACGGGTGAGATTGTGGATATTATCGCCAGACCCGTCATTGACGGTGTGGTGAGAGCATTGTTTTTCGCCATTGCTTTTGCGGGGCTTTACCGTCTGCTGCGGGCATTCTATCCCACCATCGAGGCGTATTTCTACAATCCCGACCGCGCCGCGGTTTCTCCCACTAACGGCATGGTGCTGGGAGCGGGCAGAGTGGTAGTTATTCTGCTTATCACACTGTCGATGGTTCGGCTGGTGGGACCCGTGCTGCCGGATTTTGTGCTTTTCCATACGGAACTGTATTCTCAGTCGTTTATTTTTAAGCTGTTCAGTGAAAATAATCTGATCATGCTGTTCCTTGGTGAAGGCATCATTTAGTAGGTATTTTCAAATTGGTAAATGGAGTGTAAGCAATCATGAATATTCCGAATACGCTTACGGCATTCCGTATTGTTCTTATACCTGTTTTCTGTGTCCTCTTTATTATGGGAACGCCGTATTATCCTTATGCGGGCATTGTGCTTGTGCTGTCAGGACTTTCTGATATGCTGGACGGCTTTTTAGCCCGCAAGCTGCACCAGGAGACGGAGCTTGGCAAGATACTCGACCCGATTGCCGACAAGCTCACCCTTGGCGCCGTTGTCATTAGTATGTGGTTTGTGTATCACAAGAATTATCCGTGGATTACGCTGGCTCTCAGCATCATGTTTCTGAAAGAGCTGCTTATGGCGATAGGCGGTCTTGTGATAGTCAAGAAGGGAAGAAAACTGGTCAAGGCAAAATGGTGGGGAAAGGTTGCCACAGTCGTTTTTTATGCCTGCATGATAGCTATTGTCGCGCTGAATATCTTTGCGCGTGACGCGCAGCTTGATATTCTTGTCCCCTCCATAGCGCTCTTTGCGGCAGCCGTTATGCTGATTGCCTTTGCCATGTATTTCCGCATGGGACTCAAGATCCTGCGTGGAGAATATGTTTCCGGAGTGATTGATTTTGAGAAGGAAAAGCTCAAAAATGCAAAATCTCCTAAGAGAAGCGCCTGATCGCTTCTGAAAAAACAATCATCATTATTAATATTTCACATTATTTATCTAAATCCTCTGCTCCGACGGAGCAGAGTGTTTTTTACACGCAGCTTGGCAGCGTGTCAGTGGATGAAAGGAAGTGCGAGGATTAATGCCTCTTTGTTCAATATGCAAAAAAAGACAGGCCGTGGTGTTTGCCACAGATTCAGCCCATCCCGGGAGGACTGCGGGCTACTGCTTTACATGCGCCAGAAAGATCGGTCTGCCGAATATCGAAGATATGATAAAACAATTCGGTCTGAATGCCGACATGATAGAGGATATGGAGGAACAGATGGCCCAGGCAGCCGAAAACGGCGAGCTGCCGTTTGCCGGCATGTTCAATGAGGTGATGCCTGGTCTGGAAGAAGGCGACGAAGAATATTACGACGATGAAGAATACGAAGAAGATGACGAAGAAGATAGCGACGACGAGGAAGAGGTAACGGAGGAGACAGCTCTCGAACCGATACAACTGACCGATCAGCATACAACGGATGTTCCTGAAAAAATCGCTGAAAAAAAGGAAGAACTGGAAGAACCCGGCGACGACGATTCGTCTGACGATGAGCAAAACGGCGGATTATTCAACCCCTTCCGGAATCTTTTCGGCAGCAGCTTTGAGATGGGCGGCGCGCAGTTTGCCGACGGTAAGCCCAAGAAGCGCAAGCGCGGCAAGCATGAGAGTAAACACAGGTTTCTTGACGGCTACTGCGAGAACCTCACCAAAAAGGCTCGCGAGGGCGGGATAGACGCCATTATCGGCAGGGATAAGGAGATCAACCGCGTCATTCAGATACTCTGCCGAAGGAGCAAGAACAATCCTTGCCTGATAGGTGAGCCCGGCGTCGGCAAGACCGCCATTGCCGAGGGTCTTGCGCTGCGAATAGCGGCGGGCGAGGTGCCGCTGCGACTGGCCAATAAGGAAGTACACCGTCTCGACCTGACGGCTCTAGTCGCCGGAACGCAGTTCAGGGGACAGTTCGAGAGCCGCATGAAGGGATTGATCGACGACATCAAGAACGCCGGAAACGTGATACTCTTCATCGATGAGGTGCACAGCATCGTCGGAGCCGGCGACGCGGAAGGCTCCATGAACGCCGCGAACATTCTGAAACCCGCTCTTTCAAGGGGTGAGCTGCAGGTAATCGGCGCGACAACCTTCAATGAATACCGGAAGTATATCGAGAAGGACTCCGCGCTCGAACGCAGATTCCAGCCTGTGAGTGTCAACGAGCCGAATGTGGACGATACCGTGGAGATTCTCAAAGGCATTAAAGGCTATTACGAAGTACATCACCGCGTCAAGGTCAGCGACTGGATCGTCAAGCGCGCCGTGATTCTCTCGGAGCGTTACATCAATGACCGTTTTCTGCCCGACAAGGCGATTGACCTGCTGGATGAAGCCTGCGCGTGTGCGTCTCTCGGCAACAAGGCGATGGCGGAATTCGACGAGCTGAACATAAAGCTGCGCAAGGTGCTGGAAGAGAGCGACAAGCTGCAGGCGGATACGGAAGATACATCAGAAAAGCACTATGAACGCATTGCCGAGCTTCGCACGGAGGAGCTTAAGATAAAGAACCGACTCTCTGAGATCGAGCCGGAAGCGATGGGCGGTCAGGTGACGGAAGCAGACCTTGCCAAGGTCATAGAGCTTTGGACCGGCATTCAGGCGTCCCGCGTGGAGGAGAACGAATTCAGAAAGCTCACCACGCTGCAGGAAAAGCTGAACGAAAAGGTCATAGGCCAGGAGGAAGCGACCGGACTGGTGGCGGCAGCCATCCGCCGCAGCCGTGCGCAGATTTCCCCCCGCCGCCGTCCTGCATCCTTCATCTTTGTGGGACCGACAGGCGTCGGAAAGACCGAGCTTGTCAAGGTGCTGGCAAACGAGCTGTTCGATTCGCCGGAAACGCTGATCCGGCTGGATATGAGCGAATTCATGGAGAAACATTCCGTCAGCAAGATCATCGGTTCGCCTCCCGGATACGTCGGCTACGACGAGGCGGGACAGCTCACCGAAAAGGTGCGCCGAAAGCCTTATTCCGTGCTGCTGTTTGACGAGATAGAAAAGGCTCACCCGGACGTAATGAACATTCTGCTCCAGATACTCGACGAGGGCAGAATCAACGATTCCCAGGGACGCGCGGTCAGCTTTGAGAACACTGTCATCATCATGACATCCAACGCCGGAAGCAACCATCAGGGCGGTTCCCTCGGTTTCAACAAGACATCCGACGATATTTCCCGCGAAAAGGCGATGTCAGGTCTTAAGGAATTCCTGCGACCGGAATTTCTGGCGCGCGTGGACGAGATCGTCGTGTTCCGTCAGCTGGACGAGAACGACTACCGCAAGATCTGCCGTCTGCTGATGAAGGAATATGTGGAATCCATGGCGGAGCGCAACGTCAAGCTCATCATCGACGACAGCGCCGTGGAATTCCTTGCAGCCAGCGCGATAGGCGGCGAGGCTTCCGCACGCGACCTGCGCAACATTATCCGCAAGGAAGTGGAGGATAAGCTGGCCAATCTGGTTATCGAGACAGCGGGTGATCTTCCCGGCGAGCTGATTGTCACTACTGAGAAAACGGACGGCGTAAAAAGTGTCATCGTCAAGTCCAACGTACCCGCGCTGACAGAGTAATTGATTGTAATATATTATATATTAGAAAAAAGGGATTGACACACGACACGTAAGCCGTGCGGTCAATCCCTTTTTAAAAGCACAGGAGGTCGGTTTCCATGCCGAGATTTTTTATAGAAAACATTGAGAAGCAGCCCGGGGAATGCATCACCGTTACCGGACAGGACGCCGTGCATATTTCAAAATCCCTGAGAATGAAGGCAGGGGAGAGCCTTACCGTCTGCGGCGGTTTAGGCTGCGATATGCTTTGCGAGATAACCGGCATTTATGACAATACCGTGGAGCTGAAGGTGACGGAAATCCAAGCCACAGAGAGCGAGCCGAGCGTGAAGATCACGCTGTACCAGGGACTCCCGAAGGGCGACAAGTTAGAGCTTATAATAGAAAAGACCATTGAACTCGGCGTGTGTGAAATCGTTCCTGTGCTTATGCAGCGTTCCGTATCCCGTCCCGATGCGAAATCGGCCGCCAAAAAGCATGAGCGCTATCAGAAACAGGCAGTTTCCGCTGCCAAACAGTGCGGCAGAGGTATTATTCCCGTCGTAAGCCCGATGATAACCTTTTCCGAAATGCTTTTCGGCTTGAAAAAGCATCAGACGGTGATTTTTTTCTACGAATGCGGCGGCGAACCGCTGTCCGCGGTGGTGGAGAAAATAAAGGACAGCGGCGCGACCGACATTGCTATCGTCATTGGACCCGAGGGAGGTTTTGACCCTTCGGAGGCAGCATCGCTGCAGGGCGCGGGTGCCTTCACCGCTACGCTCGGCAAGCGTATTCTTCGCACCGAAACGGCGCCGATTGCCGCCATGGCAGCAATCATGTACGCTACTGGCAATATGGACTGATGATTTTGTGAAGCAGCCGTACGCCCTCCGGCATGTCCTCCGATTGAATGCCCGCGAAACTGAGCCGCAGCTTTGGGGCGCCGTGCTCCGTGTCCGCGGGAATGACACGCACGCCGCCGGCAAGGGCGATTGCCGTCAGTTCCTCCGGCGTTTGGGAGCTTTGGAGAATCAGCTCCGCACAGAGCGCGGTTTCTGCAAGGCGTATTTTTGCAATGGAGCCGAAGTATTCATTGAGCAGCGCTATCAGACGGTCGCTTTTTTCCGAATAAATCTTTCGCAGCCTGCGCAGCCGTTTTTCTATGTGTCCGTCACGTATGTATTCGGCAAGCGCAAGCTGCTCTGTTTTTGAGGAAGTCTGGTTGTACGAAGCGCAGCGGCTGCGGTAAAGTCCGGCAAGTTCGGGCGTCAGCGCCATATAGCTTAAGCGGACTGACGGCATGAGCAGCTTTGAGAAGGAGCCGAGGTATATCACCCTGTTTCCGTCGCTCATGCCCTGCATCGCCGGTACGGGAAGCGATCTGAATCGCAACGCGCCGTTGTAGTCGTCCTCGATGATGAGTCCGTCTGTGCGTTCCGCCCATTCAAGCAGCTCCGCACGTCGGCTGACCGGCATGGGACGTCCCATGCTCTCGGTGTTGGAAGGATTGAGATAGAGCACATCGGCTTTCGAAGCGTACAGTTCCTCCGGTTTTACCCCGTATTTGTCATGGCCAAGCGCCGTGATGTCCAGCCGGAAGTCGCGGAACACCCTCTCCGCGTGAGGAAAGCAGGGGTATTCTATCCCGACGCGTCCGGCGCGTTCGCCAAGCAGCCCGCAGATCAGCGAGAGAAGCGGCTGTACACCTGCTCCTATGACAATTCGTTCGGGTGTGGCGTTGACCCCGCGAAGCAGACTGCCGAAATGGGCAAGCTGCCGCCGAAGTTCCGGTTCCCCCTGATAATGCCCGTATGAAGTGACAATATCCTCGCGGCTGAGCACAGCGCGCAGGTATTTGCGCCAGAGATCGAGGTCGGACCCCCGGCTGTCGACGTATCGGCTGCCGAAGTCGTATTGGACAGTTGGCTCCGGTTCGTCGTCGGTCATATCGTCCGTTGGCAAGGTTGTTTTTTCAATGACAGCCGCCTCTACAAAGTATCCGCTCTGCGGTCGGCTGACAAGGTACCCTTCCACGCACAGCTGACCGTAAGCCTGCTCCACGGTGGTGCGGCTCACTCCCAATTCCTCCGAAATGCGGCGAATGGAAGGCATTTTTTCTCCGACTGCCGGGCATCCGCTGCATATTCGCTCCTTTATGCTGCCGTAAAGCTGCCGGTACATCGGAACCTCGGAATTCACGTCAAGAAAAATCGGCTCATATATCATGGATAGTCATCTCCTACATGAATATTGCAAGATAAGATTGAAAAAACTGTCATATTGAAAATAGTTAAAATTGTATATTTTCAAATGCACAGTTATGATGTATTATTATAGCAGTTCAACGTTGAAAGTCAATATATTTATAAAAGCAAAGCCTACCAATAAGCTATATTTTAACGCAATAAAGGAGAATGAATTTTATGATTAATCCAAATGACAAAAAGAATCCGGCTCTGATGATAGCCAAGGTTGGCATCATGGCGGCTTTGAGCTATCTTGCCTTTACGTTTATCCAGTTCAAGATACCCGCAGGAGGAGATTATACATCCTTCCATTTAGGAAATACCTTCTGCGTGCTGGCGGCGCTGCTCTTCGGAGGGCTTCCGGGAGGCATCGCGGGTGCGATAGGAATGACGATCGGCGATCTTTTAGACCCGGTCTACATTACATCCGCACCCAAGACCTTTGTGCTCAAGCTGCTGATCGGTGTGTTTACGGGTCTGGTGGCACACAAAATAGGCAAGATTTCACTTCGCACGCCCGAAGGACGCTTGCAGCAGCCGAAACATGTCTTTCTGTGGACGGTGCTCGGCTCCTCCGCGGGAATGATGTTCAATGTGATTGCCGAGCCGGTGGTTTCCTATTTTTACAAGAGGTACATCTTAGGGGTTGACGCGGAGGCCTCTGCGATTCTGGCAAAGCTCCAGAGCCTTACCACCTTTGTCAATGCGATTCTGTCCGTGATCATTGCCGTTGCGCTGTACGCGGCGCTCCGGCCGGCCATGATCAGAACCGGACTTTTCGACTATAATATAGGATTCAAAGCAAAGAGCAAAAAGCAGTAAGGAATGATTTTGTGAAGAAGATCGTTACAGTTCAGGATATTTCCTGTATCGGCAGGTGTTCGCTGACCGTTGCGCTGCCTATCATTTCCGCCATGGGTGTAGAAGCGTGTCCTTTGCCGACAGCGCTGCTGTCGTCGCATACGCTCTACCCGGAGCCGTATATCCGCGACCTTACGGACAGTCTGTCCGGCATTGCGGATCACTGGAGGAAAATCGGCGCGGGGTTTGACGGTATCTACACGGGGTATTTAGGCTCTCTGCGGCAGCTTGACATTATTTCCGACTTCATCGACGAGTTCCGGGGGGACGGGTTTGTATTTATCGACCCGGTCATGGGCGACCACGGGAAGCTGTATTCGGGCTTTACCCCGGGATATGTCAGCCGGATGGCGCGTTTCTGCGGCAAGGGCGACATTATCGTGCCCAATCTCACGGAGGCCTGTCTTCTGCTGGGCAGGGAATACATAGGGGACACCTACACCAAGGACGATCTAAAGGCGATTCTCAGAGAACTGACCGGACTGGGAGCTTCCAAAGCCATTCTGACAGGCGTGAGCATGGAGCCGGGCAGACTCGGCTCGGCAGCCTACGACAGCGGCAGCGGCGAATACTTTCTGTGCATGGGAGAAAAAGTGGAAGGCAGCTTCCACGGAACGGGCGATATATTCGCTTCGGTCTGCGTCGGTGCGCTTGCCTGCGGAAAGTCGCTTTCCGAGGCGGTGGAATGTGCCATCTGCTTTACCTGCGAGAGCATAAAAATGACGGTCAGCGACTCAGAAGACCGCAGAACAGGCGTGAATTTTGAGAAAGTTCTTCATATTCTTACCAAGTAAATGTTACAAAAATGACACTGGGTAAGCATTGGATTACAATGCTTACCCGTTTTTTGTACGTTAAAATAAACAATAAAGCCAAAGATAGATTGAACAAATTAACGATAATACAATCAATTGTGAATGATATATTAATTAACGGTAAATAAAGTATTATAATTAGTTACAAATATTGACAAATAGGTTTCAACTATGTTATAATCCACGTGTCGTTTGAAAAGGAATCAGACAAAATACAACACGGAGGAATGATTCGAATGGTCAGTATAAAACGTTTAACAGCAGCGCTTTTAGTTGTGCTTTTCGCAGCAGCACTGGTTCCGCAGATGCAGGTAAACGCTGCGAGCGCTCAGACAACCGAGATTCAGGTTTACAATTACCTGGTTGGCAAGCTCGGCTTCAATACGGCAGCGACATGCGGTCTTATGGCTAATATAAAGCATGAATCCGGATTCAATATTTCGGAGACCGGCGACAGCAATACAAGTTACGGTCTCTTCCAGTGGCACGCAGGCCGCAAGACAAGGCTTATCAATTACTGCAAAGAAAAGAAGCTGAATTACAAAACCGTCGAGGGTCAGCTCAGCTACTTCCAGTATGAGCTGAAAAAATCCTACAAGAAGGTTTACGATTATCTCAAGTCAGTTGACAATTCCGCAAGCGGCGCGTACAAGGCTGGTTATTATTTCTGCTACAATTACGAGATTCCCGCAAACAGAGCTGTCAAGTCGGTCAACAGAGGCAATCTTGCCCGTGACACATACTGGAAGAAGTACAGCAAGTATAACGGCAAGCAGATCTCCACAACAGAGAAGGTAACCACATCCACCTCTTCATCAAAGGTAGCTTACAAGCGTAAGCTGGAAGTCAAGTCAAACTGCATGAACGGCGCAGACGTCAAGTATATGCAGCAGTGCCTCAAGAAGCTGGGCTACAAGATTGATACAGACGGCTATTATGGCAAAGGCACAGCATCCGTTGTCAAGCAGTTCCAGAAGGCAAACGGTCTGAAAGTAGACGGCAAGATCAGCGAAGCCACATGGAAGGCGATCGAGAAGAAGGTTTCTGCTGTCAGCGCAGCATCGGCAGCAGAGCTTAAAATCACACAGCAGCCCCAGGCAGTGACAACCGCAGCGGGCAAGTCTGTGACATTCACAGTCAAGGCAAGCGGCAAGGGTCTGAGCTATCAGTGGTACACCAAGAAGACCGGTGCTTCCAGCTGGACCAAGTGGCCGGGTCATGATGCGGCTACCGCAAAGGGAACTGCCAATGATTCATGGAACGGCATGCAGGTCAGATGCACTGTCAAGGACAGCAGCGGCAAAACAGTCAATTCCAAAGCGGTCAAGGTGACGATCAGCGATCCTCTCGAAATTACACAGCAGCCCAAGTCAGTGACAATCAGCTGCGCTGATACTGTCAAGTTCTCTGTAAAGGCAACAGGAAAGAATCTGAGCTACCAGTGGTATGTCAAGAAGGCAGGCACTGACTCATGGGCAAAGTGGCCGGGCCACGACACCGCTTCCACTTCTGCCATCTCCAACACCAGCTGGGACGGAATGCAGGTGAGATGCGTCGTCACAGACGGCAGCGGCAGCAAAGTCACTTCAAAGGCTGCCAAGATCACGCTTGTCGGCGATCAGGTCGCAGTCGGATAATTATTTACACAAATACATCATCACAATACAGAGCCGAAGCGCGGAGAAATTCCGGACTTCGGCTCTTTTTTGGCTGTTTTTTCAAAAAATAACCTGAATAAATATTCATATTATCCATTTTATTGTAAATAAACGGTAAAATTTTAAACGGTATTGATAAAACACTCCCGAATATGGTATAATGCAGCTATGGCATTTTTGCGTTTTCTTTCTTTAACATAGACGGAGGTATCGGGATGAAGAAACAATTCAAAAGAGCGCTTGCAACTCTGACGGCATTGATGATCATATTTACAATGATTCCAGGGTACATGGTAAATGCCGCCAGCTCGCTCTCGAATGAGATTCGGGTTTATAATTATCTTGTCGACAAGATGGGGCTGAATACCGCGGCAGCGTGCGGTCTGCTTGCCAATGTTAAGGCGGAATCCAACTTCAACCCCCTGGGCGACGGCGACGCCGGGACGAGCTTCGGTCTTTTCCAGTGGCACGCAGGGCGCAAGGCAAATCTGATCAGCTACTGCGAGAGCAACGGCTTGGATTACATGACCATCGATGGTCAGATGAAATATTTAGAGTATGAGCTGAAAAAAAGCTACAGCAGTGTCTATGATTACATAAAAAATGTGGAGAACACCGCCGACGGCGCGTATCAGGCGGGTTATCACTGGTGCTATTATTATGAGATACCCGCCAACAGGGAGGTAAAGGCTGACAGAAGAGGAGAAACGGCCAGAAGCGTCTATTGGAAAAAGTATGAGATATTCGGCGGCAAGACCGTAAAGGAAGAATACGACATGGAGCCTGCCGACTACAGGGTTTCATACAGCCGCGCAATGAAGGTGGAGGATGACTACATCATCGGTTCCGATGTGCTTTATATGCAGCTTTGTCTTTACTGCCTGGGTTACAATCTCGAAGCAGACGGCTGCTACGGCCCCATGACGTCCGGCGTGGTCAAGCGATTCCAGAGCGAGCACGGACTTACCGCCGACGGCATATGCGGCAAACAGACATGGAACGCTATCGAGAAGGAGCTTTACGAAGGTAATCTGAGAATAACGCGTCAGCCGCAGTCTGTTACGGCAGAGATCGGCGAAAAAGTGAATTTCAGCGTCAGGGCTGCCGGTTTCGAGCCGCGCTACCAGTGGTACCACAAGAAGGTGGGCGCTGACGGCTGGACCCTGTGGGAAGGTCAGACAGCCGCCTCCATACTGGTCAAGTCAAATGAGAGCTGGAACGGAATGCAGGTCAGGTGTACCGTCACTGACAGCAGCGGCAACACAGTGAATTCCAAAGCCGTGACCGTTACCATCAATATTCCCATTGAAATTACGAAGCACCCGCAGTCTGTGTCAACTGCGGCGGGTGAAATTGTCACCTTCACAGTGGAAGCGAAGGGCAACGAACTGAGCTACCAGTGGTATTTTATGAAGGCAGGTACATCAGAATGGAAACTGTGGTCGGATCATACCGAAGCCTCGATGACAGCACTTGCCAATTCCACCTGGAACGGAATGCAGGTCAGGTGCACTGTCACAGACAGCAAAGGCAACAAGAGGGATTCCGAACCTGCAACCGTGACATTGAGCATTCCTTTTGAAATCACGCAGCAGCCGCAGTCCGTTACGGCCAATGTCGGCGACACGGTGAATTTCACCGTTCAATCAAGCGGCAGCGAACTGAGCTACCAGTGGTATTTCAGGAAGGCCGGTTCAAGCTGGACAAAGTGGGAAGGCAAGACATCGGCATCCATCTCCGGAAAAGCAGATCTGGGCTGGAACGGAATGCAGGTCATGTGCATTGTATCTGACAGCAGCGGCAATATGGAGACTTCCGCGAATGCAACCGTGACAATCAATATTCCCCTTGCCATAACGCAGCAGCCGGGGTCGGTTACGGCGGAAGATGGAGAAATTGTCGAATTCAGCGTCGTGGCAACCGGCAGCGAACTGAGCTACCAGTGGTATTATAAGAAAGTCGGTGCAAGCTGGACAAAATGGACGGGTCACACAACCGCCGCTACCGAGGCGATAGCCAACGCCACATGGGACGGAATGCAGGTCATGTGCCTTGTGTCCGACAGCAGCGGAAAAATCGTCAATTCTGAGACAGCGACGGTGACAATTGATGTTCCCCTCGATATAACGCAGCACCCGCAGTCTGTCACCGTTTCAGCGGGCGAGATTGCTGCATTCAGCGTTACAGCCACAGGAAAAGACCTGCGCTACCAGTGGTATTTCCGGAAGACGGGCGCTTCGGAATGGACGAAGTGGGAAGGACATACGACTTCGACTACCTCCGCAATGGCCAACGAGAGCTGGAACGGAATGCAGGTCAGATGCACAGTTACCGACAGCAATGGAAGCACAGCGGAATCAAAAGCCGCGACGGTGACAATCGACATTCCTCTTGAAATAACGCGGAATCCGCAGTCTGTTTCTGCGTCGGTCGGCGATACGGTGAACTTCACCGTCAAGGCCAAGGGTAACGGACTGAACTACCAGTGGTATTACAGGAAGAGCGGAGACTCCAGCTGGACGAAGTGGGCAGGCCACACCACCGCGACCACGTCAGGGACAGCGGACGCAAGCTGGAACGGAATGAAGGTCATGTGTGCCGTTACCGACGTCAACGGAAGCAAGCTCAATTCCGGTTCCGCGACAGTGACAATTCATATTCCCCTCGCAATAACGCAGCATCCGCAGTCTGTCAAGGCAAAGGCTGGCGACACGGTGACATTCACCGTGAAGGCGACCGGCGTCGGTCTGCGTTACCAGTGGTATTTCCGCAAGTCGGGCGCAGCCGACTGGACGAAATGGACAGGACACACGACAGCAACCACATCGGCGACCGCCAACGATAGCTGGAACGGAATGCAGGTCAGATGTACCGTCACGGACAGCAGCGGCAGCACGGCTGATTCTAAAGCCGCGACGGTGACAATGGATATTCCCCTTGCCATAACGCAGCAGCCGCAGTCTGTCAAGGCAAAGGCAGGCGACACGGTGACATTCACCGTGAAGGCGAGCGGCGTCGGTCTGCGTTACCAGTGGTATTTCCGCAAGTCGGGCGCAGCCGACTGGACGAAATGGACAGGACACACGACGGCGACCACATCGGCGACCGCCAACGATAGCTGGAACGGAATGCAGGTCAGATGTACCGTCACGGACAGCAGCGGCAGCACGGCTGATTCCAAAGCCGCGACGGTGACAATGGATATTCCCCTTGCCATAACGCAGCATCCGCAGTCTGTCAAAGCAAATTCCGGTGATACGGTGACATTCAACGTAAAGGCAAGCGGCAGCGGACTGCGCTACCAGTGGTATTTCCGCAAGTCAGGCGCAGCCGACTGGACGAAGTGGGCGGGTCACACAACCGCCGCCACGTCGGCGACCGCCAACGAGAGCTGGAACGGAATGCAGGTCAGATGTACCGTCACCGACAGCAGCGGTAATTCAAGAAACAGTGAAGCCGCGACTGTGACCATCGAAAGCGTTTTTGCGATCACGCAGCAGCCGCAGTCGGTAATTTCAGGGGTAGGCGACACGGTGACATTCACCGTGAAGGCAAGCGGCAGCGGACTGCGCTACCAGTGGTATTACAGAAAGGTCGGTTCCCTCAACTGGGTCAGGTGGGAAGGACACACAACCGCCACCACCTCCGCCACCACTAATGAGAGCTGGAACGGAATGCGCGTGATGTGCATTGTCACGGATGACAGCGGCAGCCGGCTGAATACCTATTCTGCGGAAGTGACCCTTATTGTGGGATAGGGATTAATTAAGCTATCAGAAAATTAAATAAATTATGAATATTCGCCATTTAACCGTATGAATATTTATTATTTTTGTTGACAATAAAGCAAAATCGTGCTAAAATGAATATGCGGAGTTGTTTAACAATGCAACTAAAAGAAATAAATCGAAAGGATGTTTACATCATGGGAAAATTCGTAGTAAAGCGCACCAATACAGGCATTAAGTTCGATCTCAAAGCAGGAAACGGCGAAGTTATCGCGACCTCCGAAGTCTATACAACGGAAGCGGCCTGCATGAAGGGTATCGAGAGCGTTCGCAACAACTGCGTCGGCGAGATTGAGGATCAGACCGTTGAGGAAGTTGTCAAGCTGAAGCACCCGAAATTTGAGATGTATATAGACAAAGCCGGCGAGTACCGTTTCCGCCTGAAGGCAAGAAACGGCGAGATTATCGCAGTTTCCGAGGGCTACAAGGCCAAGAGCGGCTGTCTCAACGGCATCGAGAGCGTCAAGAAGAACGCCCCTGACGCAGAGGTCGTCAAGAAAGACTGATTTTTTTTCAATCCGGCATAAGCACATAAAAAAACCGTTCCTCGTATCTGCTTCGATACGACGGAACGGTTTTTTTGTATTATCCGCCAATATCTTCCTTCAAATATTGGCGGGTGAGTCTGAATTCTCCGATAAGCAATCGCTTGCATGAGACCATCAACCACAGCATGAAATTCTTAAGGCTGCCGAAATATCTTTTTTCATTGCGCCAGTCGCAGAGTTTATGATATTTTTTGAATATGATTTCATGTACAGGGGTTAAACCGTAATAAGCCCACATGTCCCTTCCGGCAAAATGATAAATATTTGCGTGATAAAGCGCACGATGGGACTGTTCGTCGGTATAAAAAAAATCTTCGCTATAATTCCGGATTTTTGCAATATCGCGTTCGCAGATCATCCACAGCATATTGTAGGGAAGATCCAATAACTTGATTTCATCACTCAGAATCAGATTGATAGCGTCCTGGTCTGGATAAACCAGTTTTTCCGGAAAGCTGTTGATGCAATCGATTACTTTTGCGGAAACGTCAAGCTTCATCCATCTTTCCGTGTCGATGACCAACACACCGGAATTGATATAGGTGCAGTCGGGGCTTATTCCAAGGGCTGTCCGGCGGTGAATGCCGTCGGTGTCGGGTACACCGGCGATGCATTTGCCGTCGAGGGAAAGCGTAAAAAGCTCCGTAACCGGACGCTCCATCAGCAGATCGCAGTCGAGGTAAATCAGCCTTTTGATGTCGTACTCCTTAAGGACTTCGGTGAGAAACAGCCTGCCGTAAATGGCGCGGTTCCAGTTGTTGGGAACTTTCGGAACAATATTATTGAGTTTTTGCTCAATATTGAAAAAACGGAATTCGGCGTTGTCAAATCTTGCCGCCTGTCGGATGAGTTTCTCTTTGTTTTCTTTGGTAATTCCGCAATCCATAACAAAGATTCTGACCTTCTCCACAGCGGGACACATATTGTGCATGATGGAATAGGTACATATTCCGAGGTACTTTACATAGTTGTCATTGGCGACGAGAAGGAAATCGGCAATCATACAATTCACCCTTACAGCAAATAAATCGGTTCGCATTTCATATCACCATTGTATTATATCATCAATAGAGGAAATAGTCAATTATCTCAAAGAGACAAGATGCAAGCGGAAGGATGAATTCTGTTCATCGGCATTATCAACAAATTGTCAAGATAAATATTTACATGTAATAATCAATAAAATGAGCTCTTGATGCCTTGCCTGTGTCATAAAGCATTTGACAAAAAACGAGAAAGCTATTATACTCTATACATAAAGAAATACCCATAAACCATACACAAATCAAAAAGGAATGAATGCAAAATGGCAGATAAAAACGAAGAAATGACGATTCCGGAATCAGAAAAAAACGTTTCTGCGGCAACGGCTGAGGAAACCGCACCGTCCGCGGAAGAAACGGTTACAGAGCCGACAACCGGGAAAGCGGAAACCATCACCCAATGTGACACAGCGGCAGAAAATACAAAAAAGGGAGATATTCCGGAGGAATACAAATCCGCCGGCAACCACGCCGTTACGATTATCAGCCGGATATTTACCGTGCTGTTGATTCTGGGGTGTATCGCGCTCGGCATTATCGGTTATCGCAGGGGCGCTTTTTCGTCTGTGGAAGCGCTACAGGCGTGGATGGACAGCTATGGCATCTGGGCACCGCTGATCTTCATCATCCTGCAGGCTGTACAGGTTGTCATACCTATCATTCCCGGCGGCGTGACGCTGCTGGGCGGCGTGATATTATTCGGCCCGTGGTGGGGCTTTGTGTATAACTACATCGGCATCATAGCCGGTTCCTTCGCCGTGTTCGGCATTTCACGGGTATACGGCAAGCCGTTGATGTACAGGCTCTTCAAACCGGAGTCGATCGAAAAGTACGAGAACTGGACCAGCAATCACGGGCGCTTTGCCAAGCTGTTTGCCATTGCGATCTTCCTCCCCGGCGCACCCGACGGAGTGATTTGCTATCTTGCCGGAACAACGCAGATGACGTGGAAGCTGTACACCCTGATTATTCTTACCGCAAAGCCTGCGTCGATCGCACTTTACAGCGTGCTTTATCTGCTGGGCATTGATTCTCTCTCCGAGCTTATCGCTGCGTTGAAAAAATAACGTCTGTTTTCTAAATTGATGGAAGGGTGACGAAAATGTACCGTTTTTTGCTTGTTGAGGACGACAGGAATATACGTGAGCTGATCGTCAACTACTTTACCAAGAAAGAAAAGGGATTATTTGAAGTGGACATTGCCGCCGACGGTCAGACCGGATTGGAAAAGGCATATGAAAACCACTACGACATGCTGCTGCTGGACGTGATGCTTCCCGAGCTGGACGGCTTTGCCATCTGTCGGGAAATACGCCGTGAGAGCGATGTGCCGATCATGTTCATCACAGCGCGCGCCGATGAATCCGACATGCTGAACGCGTATGCCCTCGGCTGTGATGACTACGTTGTCAAGCCCTTCCCGCTGCCTGTTCTTTATGAAAAAGTATGTGCGTTGATCAAGCGCTCCAAGGGACTTGTGCGCTCAAAGGTACACAGCGCGGGCGGTATTTCGCTCAACCCGAATAACGGTATGGTAGTCAGCGGCGACGAGGAGATAAAGCTCACCGCCAGGGAGTATGCCATTCTAAAGGTGCTGCTCGAGAATAAAGGCTCCGTTATCAGCCGCGATCAGCTGCTCGATATGGTCTGGGGCTACAACAACGACACAGATGAGCGTGTGCTTGACACGCATATGCGCAATCTGCGAAAGGCTCTCGGCGAGGGAGGCAAGCAGATCAAGACAGTTATCCGACGGGGATATAAGATTGAGGATCAGTAAATGGAAAAACGTCTCAAAAAACAGAGAAACAAGCTGTTCCTGCGGGTCACACTGATACTGTTGACCGTGTGGCTTGCTGTTTCCACGACCTATTGTGTCATTCGTCTGCACAGTGAAAAAACGGAAACGCAAAACCGAGTGCTGTCAGACATGTCGCGTGCCAAGCAGATTATATCTATTAGTGAACAGGGTGTAAATACACAGAGTTATATCTATTTATCCACGTCCAATATGATCAGCTTCAAGGACATTGTGGGGAAGGATTTTGACAGTCAGCTCATTGTATTAGATCCCGACAGCAATAGTGTCATTGCAGATACTGCCGGAAAGATTACAGTGACATTCAGCTTTAAAACAGATGTAGGTTCTTTTCCCGATGATGTCGGATATATAGATTACAGTACGTTCCGCAGCTCCATAAGCGAAGTACAGTACAGAAAAATAGTCGATCTGCTGAACACCAAACGCAGCGACGGTCTGTCAAATGAATTGGTATGTACCAGGTTTTACACCTCAGTGGATCAGATCATTCCTATGGAACTTTCTGTAATGCCGGTCGAAAATGCTGACGATTGGTTTGAGGAGGATAAAATCATTGAATCTTTCCCGCTGAATGTCAGAATTCCGCCAAACAGCACGATTTATTATAATGCCAAAAGACGCATTAACATTATTCCAAAGGATTTACTGTTAAAAAGCGCGTACAACAGGGACTATATCAGCGGGCTCACAGAACAGCAGCGCGGGAATAGCGTTGAAGTAATTTATCAGGGCCATGGAGAATATCTGTTTTATACATCGGAATACTATTTTCTTGACGCGTATATTTTCAGCAAAGAGAAAGGAATTTACGAAAACAGACAAAAGCTTTATTTGTTGCAGTATGCCAAAAAAACGAATGTTTTTCAAAACTGCCAAAGGGGGCTTTTGCTTGGCATTGCGGTGATCTTTGTATTCTTTTTTACCGTCGGTACATTGATTTTCCTGATGATCTGGAATACCGTCAGGACGCAAATGATTCAGGAACAGAAGAGGCTGGATTTTACCAATGCCCTTGCGCACGACATCAAGACGCCGCTTTTTGTGATAAGTGGCTATGCCTACAGTCTGAAGGAGGATATCGACAGCGAAGATCGAGACAGTTATCTCGATAAGATCATTCTACAGACCGAGCAAATCAACGCGCTTTTCCATAAAATGCTGAATCTCAGCAAACTGAATTCCTTCAATATGACGCTCAACCGTTCTGCATTTGATCTTTCCGGACTTGTTCAGGAGATTCTGGAGGATTACAAAAGCCTGCCGGACGGGAGAACTGTTACGTTGACGCAAGCCGGTGACAGCATGATCAATGCCGACAAGGAGCTTATCCGAACCGCTCTTCAGAACATTATTGAAAACGCCGTCAAGTATTCGACAAAGGGCAGCGGGATAACGGTGGATGTGACAGATAAAATCGTCAGGATTTCCAATTCCAGCCAGCCGCTTTCAAAAGCAGAACTGAAAAAAATCTGGCAGCCGTATTACCGTGCGGACAAGAGCCGTCATAAGAAGGGCAACGGTCTTGGACTTTCGATTGTCAAGTCTATTCTTGATCTCCACAGAACAAAATACGACATGACTATGAAGGATGGCTGCATGGTCTTTCAAGCTGAATTTTCAGAAGAATAAGATTCTGTTTTTGTTTACAAAACGGAAATTATCTCAAGGCTTTCGCTCCAGTGGCGAGAGCCTTTTTTGTTCTGCTTATTCTGAAAAATATTTTTAAAATAGTAGCTAATCTTCAGATAATCTTCAGATGAAGGTGTTATCATTAATCCATAAGGTCGTTGCAGACAAAAAAACAATCGGAGGTTGTTCGAAATGGAAACCAGCATAGGAAATACCGTAGAGATCACAGAAGAGAAAAACCGGATGACAGCAGATGAGGCAGCAGTGGAAGCAGCCGAAAAACCGAAAAAGAAAAAGAAAAAGAGAATCTGGCGCAGGGTGCTGCTCTGGATATTCCTCACGCCGGTGATTGTTATTCTTGCAGCGGCGATTGTGCTTTTCATTATACTCTAGGGCAGGATTGCCACGGCAGCAAGCGCAGAGCAGGTGGGAGACAATCTCTACAAGATACACTATCAGCAGGATTATTTCCTTGATAAGGCACTGGAATCCGGCATCAAAACCGAACAGGATCTCCTCAATTTCATCAATGAAGAGATGTTCTTCGGCTACGGAATTGATGCCAACGTTGATAAATACGCCTGCAGCGGGTTCATTTCCAAGACCGACGGCGGCAAGTATCTCACAGGGCGCAGCTTCGGACTGGGCGGGACAGACAAGATGGCGGTCTATGCCACACCGAAGGACGGATACGCCTCGCTTTCGATGGTGTCGCTTGACATGCTGGGATTAGGAGGAGAGAACGGTGTCGAAACACTCAGTGCCGCAGGCAGAATCACCATGTTGGCAGTCCCTTATATCTGTGTGGACGGAGTCAACGAGAAGGGTGTATTCGCCGCACTGATGGATGTGGATACCGGAGAGATGCATGACGACACGGAAAGACCCGAACTGCTTGTTACACTGGCTGTCCGTCTGATACTGGACAGGGCAGCGTCTGTAGATGAGGCAGTTGAACTATTGAAGCAGTATGATATTCATACCGGACACGGCTGGACGCAACATGTTTTCATCACCGACGCGACAGGCGATGCGGCTGTTGTCAAGTGGTCCAGAACCAATAACTGGGAAGCTCCGAGAAAAATCGAAATGCACGTGACCCGAAGCAAGCTGTGCACAAACTTCTATCTCTATCGGGCTGAAGGAAAAACAGACGGCCTGTGCGAGAGATTTGACACAATGAAAGAAGCGCTTGAGGGTAAGTCGGAGATAACCCACGAATATGCGATGGACATTCTCGAATCGGTTTATCAGTACATAAACCCTGTGACGTTCACTGACTGGTCAGTCATCTATTATCAGACTGACTTTACAATGGATGTTGCGACAAACAAGGACTTTGAAAAGGTTTATCACCTTGAGCCTGGTGATTTTTGATATTTCTTAGATAAACTATTTACTTCTACAGATAATCAATATACAATGTTATATATATATACAGAAATCAGGTGTTTTTTATGGCGGACTTTAGCCTTATGTGGCCTTCGGATTGCCCGAGAGAATACAAGGAACTTAGCGACGACTGCTGCAACGATCTTTCGCTCGAACAGCTGTGTGCTCGTCTTTCCAAAAAGGAATATGACCGTAACGTCATCTTTACTATGCTTCGGCAAATGCCATCAAGCTCCCGTGTTGTGAAGTATAGGGTGGAAGTATTTGACGATATTCTCCGGCACCCGGAGCTTCGGCAGAACGTTGCCGATCTGCTCGAAGAACTGGAATTTCTCAAAAGTCTGCATAAGCACGCCCGCGACAGTGAGGCGGCGAGCATATGGCAGATTATCAATCGGCTTAATGAACTGGATTCCTATATCGACTGTGTGACCGGTATTAAGAACACTCTTGAAAACGGCGAGATCCACTCTGAGGGTCTGAAGGAACTTCTTAAGCTGGTGAGGCATATTCATTCTGACAGCGGCTTCCCTGCTCTCAAAGAGGACATAAAGAGAGTTGTCAGCGATACTGGAAATATCAAAAGCATTACCCTGGGTGTTAATCTCAACCGTTCTCTTTCTCCGACTGAGGTGGGCGTTGTCTCGGTAAATAACAAATATTATACTCGCGTCGGTGTGCTGTCGAATTTCTATGAATTTGCCTCATCCAAAGAAGGGCTTCACGAGGGCACAGACAACTCTTCCATGAAGTTTCATATGTCCAAGTCCGGCAACGGTGTAATGTCAATTTCCAAGCAATCGGCCTCAAAGAACTTGGGAGTGCTTTCCGGACTAGCCAAGGTGTATGTCAGCGATGCGGAGACCAATCCCCTGATGAACAACCTCAATACCGTAATAACGGACATGCTGAAGCCCGTTGTCAAGAAGCTCAACGACGTGCTTTCCAAGTATGTGGATGTGAGCGGATATTCGCTCATATCGCTGATTCCCGAACTAACCTTTTATCTGAAATGGGCGGAACTCACAGAGCAGATGATGACGTCCGGCGTAAAGCTTTGCAAGCCGGAGATCATTGCCGAGGGCAGACGTGAGTTCTACGCCGAGGGACTTTACAATTTTAAGCTGGGTCTGAAAAAGACGGACGGTGAAGATATCAACATTGTCACCAACTTCGTAGACTTCCGCTCCGAGCGCAGAATTTACATCATGACGGGACCGAACAGGGGAGGCAAGACTACCTTTACCCAGGCGATAGGGCTTATCTTCCTTTTGGCGCAGCATGGATTGTATGTACCAGCAAGCCGCTGCATCCTTTCTCCGGCTGACTGCATCTACACGCACTTTCCGGCTGACGAGAACCGAACGGTCGATCTCGGCAGACTGGGTGAGGAATCCAAGCGTCTCAGCGAGATATTTGCCGAGGCGACAGATCGCAGTCTTTTGCTGTTCAATGAATCGCTTGCTACGACCAACTTTGAAGAGGGACTGTACATTGCAAAGGATGTTGTGAAAGCACTGCATTATCTTGGCGCGAGGGCCATTTACAATACCCACATGCACGAGCTGGCCATGAATCTGGACGAACTGAACGGCGCAGAACCCAACGACAGCAACGTCGCCAGTCTGATCACTGGGATCGATCACGGAGAGCGCTCCTACAAGGTGTCCCTTTCACCGCCCTGCGGTCAGAGCTATGCCAGAGATATTGCCAAGAAATACGGTGTGACATATATCCAGTTAAAGGAACGCATGAATAAAAAATAGGAGGATTCACTGTGGATAACATTAAAGAAATAACCGCTTCTGCTGAAACAGTTGAGGAAAACGAAAACACGGCCCTTGCCGCGTCTGAGGAAAAGCCCAAAAAGAGGAAGGGCAGGATTGTCAAAAGAATATTCTGCTCCGTCGGAATCATTCTGCTTGTGCTGATTGTTACACTGTCGGTCATGCTCTACAGTTCGGTAAAGACAATAATGACAGTAGAACAGGTTGACGAAGGAATCTATAAAATCTGCTATGAAAAGGACTACAAGCTGGACAAGGCGCTCGCTTCCAATATCTCTACCGAGGACGAGCTCCTGGAATTTGTCTCAGATACCTTTTTTTTCGGCATTCCATTTGACGCAAATCAGGAGTATGTGGCTTGCAGCACATTTCTGACTCAGAACGAGGAAGGACAGTATATTGCGGGACGCAATTTTGACTATTCCAAGACCGACCTTCTCACGATCTATACGCATCCCAAAGACGGTTATGCTTCCATTGGAATGGCGCCGCTTGCTTCATTGAATATCGGAGTCACGGATGGAATAGACGCAATGAGTAACATTGGCAAGACATTGATGCTTGTCTCACCATACATGTGCGTAGACGGTATCAACGAAAAGGGACTGATGGTGGCAGTTCTTGATCTGGATCCTATGAGAATCAAGCAGGACACCGGCAAACCCAAGATCAATACCATGATCGCGGTCCGTATGCTGCTTGACCGTGCGGCGACAGCAGATGAAGCCGTGCAACTGCTCGGACAGTACGATTTCAATTCTATGACCAAAATGGGGCAGCATCTATACATAGCCGACGCACAAGGCAAGTCGGTTGTGGTGGAATGGCAGCTGAACAACACGCCCGGTGCCAATCGCGGCTTTGAAATGCATGTCACTGAAAGCCCGGTTTGTACGAATTTCTTGCTTTGCAATGGAAGAACGACGGGCGAGTGTCGTCGATTCGACACCATAGCCCAGCGCCTTGCGGAAAAGCCAATCAACACGCCTGAGGATGCAATGGAAAACCTCAAAGCGGCAAGTGTAAGCTGGACACAGTGGTCATGCGTCTATCATCTTTCCGATTTTAACGTAGACGTTGTTCTTGACAATAAACACGACAAGGTGTTTCACATCTCACCCAACGATTTTTTAGAATAACAGAGTAACAATCAGGAGCCTGAGACCTTAGCGTCTTAAGCTCCTGATTTATTTGAGGGACATTTCCGACCGGACTCGACAACCGTTTTCTGAGCGAAGTGCAGACCGTGGCGAGATACAGCAAATGAGAAAAAACCATGCAAAATTTCACCTGCCTTGAAGCTAACAACACGGCCTATCTGGCGATGCGGGTATAGGGACGATGCGATGACCATTACAGTGAGCAACGGTGTGTCCGGATAGTCAGAATAATTTATAAAAAAACTTGCAAACCACACAATTATTATATATAATATATATTAATATTGATTTTACAAGAAAGAGGAGAGACAAATGAGCAGAATACTTGTTGCATATTTCAGCGCGAGCGGCGTGACCAAGGGAGTCGCAGCGAAATTAGCGTCGATTCTCGGAGCGGACATCTTTGAGATTGTTCCCGAACGCCCTTATACCAAAGCCGACCTCAACTGGCTCAACAAAATGAGCCGCACCACTCTCGAGATGAAGGACAGGAGCTGCCGTCCCGCCATCGCATTTGCTATTGACAATATGTATCAGTACGACACTGTGTTTCTGGGGTTTCCGGTATGGTGGTACAGGGAACCTTCTATCATTGACACATTTATGGAGTCGTATAATTTCGACGGTATGAAGATCATTCCGTTCTGTACCTCCGGTGGCAGCAAAATCGGCGATACATGGAAGAATCTACAGCAACTGGCGCACGGTGCGGACATCGCAGAAGGTGCGAGAATTCCGGTCCGTGCGTCGGCCGAGGACATTTTCCGCTGGGCGGAAGGAGAGCTGAATCACTGAAAACAGAATTCATTCGATATAAAGGAGAGAATTAAAAATGCTTGGAAATTTCAGCTATATGAACGCAACCAAATTGTACTTCGGCGAGGATTCGCTCAGCTTTTTGAACGAAGAGCTTCCGAAATATGGCAGCAACGTCCAGCTCATCTACGGCGGCGGCTCGGTTAAGCGCAACGGCATTTATGACGCCGTCGTGGAGATTCTCAAGGCCAACGGCAAGACTATCATCGAGGACGGCGGTGTTATGCCAAATCCCACGGTGGAGAAGCTGCGCGAAGGCGTGAAGATTGCCCGTGAGAAACATGTCGATCTGATGCTGGCGGCAGGGTAAAAGCATTTACTTTTGAAGATTGAAGAGGATTTTCACGAAGAGATCGGGTTCAAGAGCAGCTTTAAACATAAGCTTTTTCTTGCTGATGCG
>CADBZY010000012.1 GCA_902799245.1 uncultured Ruminococcus sp. | reverse complement strand
TCGCGTGATCTCTACTTCTTCAAAATATTCTGTGATTCCGTTATTTTTCATAACTTTATTATATCACAGTTCTTTTCATTTGTAAAATTGATTTCCATGGTTTGCACGATGGGAAAAAGCGAAAAATCGAAAAAAGCATACTGCACCACGATAGGTACAGTATGCCTTTATCATTTCCAACGCGAAGCGCTCAATTTATATATTCTCTGTTTTTTAGTTCAGGTTGAGTCTCTTGAAGACCTCGGCGTAGGCTTCCTCAACGCCGCCCATGTCGCGTCTGAATCTGTCCTTATCGAGCTTCTGGTGTGTCTCGACGTCCCAGAGACGGCAGGTGTCGGGAGAAATTTCGTCGGCAAGGATGATGTCGCCGTGGAATCTGCCGAACTCGATCTTGAAGTCGATCAGCTCGATGCCGATGGTCTTGAAGAACTCGATCAGGACTTCGTTTACCTTGTAAGCCATGGCAGCGATCTTGTCAAGCTCTTCCTGTGTGGCTGCGCCGATGGCGAGAATCTGGCTGTCGTTGATCATAGGATCGCCCAGAGCGTCATCTTTCAGGCAGTATTCGAGCGTCGGATTGTTGAGCTTGGTTCCCTCTGCCACGCCGAAGCGCTTGGAGAAGCTGCCGGCAGCGGTGTTTCTGATGATGACTTCCAGCGGAACGATCTGCACCTTCTTGACGAGTGTTTCTCTGTCGTTAAGCTCCTCGACAAAGTGGTTGGTAACGCCCTTTTGCTCAAGCAGCTTGCAGAGCATGTTGGACATTCTGTTGTTGACTACGCCCTTGCCTGCGATGGTGCCCTTCTTTTCGCCGTTGAATGCGGTTGCGTCGTCCTTGTAGGAAACAATGCAGTAATCGGGATCTTCTGTGGCAAAGACCTTCTTTGCCTTGCCTTCGTAAAGCTGTTCTTTTTTCTCCATGATGTTTTATCTCCTTTATTTTGATGATTTGAAAACAAATTAATAAATGGAAAGGTATCTGTCTATCTCCCATTCGGTGACGGCTGTGCGGAAGCTGTTCCACTCCGCCTTCTTGCCCGCGACATAGCTTTTGTAAACGTGCTCGCCGAGAACGTTCTTGATGTATTCGTCGGCTTCAAGAGCGTCAAGCGCTTCCTTGAGGTTTCCGGGAAGGCTCTCGATGCCGACGGCCTTTCTGTCCTGTTTGGTCATGGCGTAAATATCGTCGCTGATCTGCTCCACAGGGGTCATGTCGTTCTTGATGCCGTCAAGACCTGCCGCGATGCAGACCGCAAGTTCAAGATAGGGATTGCAGGCCGGATCGGGATTGCGGAGCTCTACACGGGTCCCCGCGCCTCTGGATGCGGGAATACGGATGAGCGCCGAGCGGTTGCTTGCCGACCACGCGATGTAGCAGGGAGCTTCATAGCCGGGGACAAGGCGCTTGTAGGAGTTGACAAGCGGATTGGTGATGGCGGCCATGCCCTTGACGTGCTTCATAAGACCGGCGATGAAGTTGTATGCCACGTGGGAAAGTCCCAGACCGTTGGGATCGCTGGCGTCGCAGAAGGCGTTCTTGCCGTCGAGCGTGCAAAGGGAGATATTGGTGTGCATACCGGAACCGCATACGCCGTAGCGCGGCTTGGGCATGAAGGTGGCATAAAGACCGTGACGGTAAGCGACTGCCTTGACGGTTAGCTTGAAAGTCATGATATTGTCGGCGGTGGTAAGAGCGTCGTCATATTTGAAATCGACCTCGTGCTGCGCCTCGGCGACTTCGTGGTGAGAGGCTTCAATTTCAAAGCCCATCTGACCGAGCGTCGTGCAGATGTCGCGGCGGCAATCCTCGCCCATGTCGGTGGGAGCGAGATCGAAGTAGCTTGCTTCGTCGTAGCTGTTGGTGGTGGCGTGACCGTGCTCGTCTGTGTCAAAGAGGAAGAATTCCGCCTCGGGTCCGATGTTGACCGTGTAGCCCATTTCCTCGGCTTCCTTCAGGACGCGCTTGAGCACAAATCTCGGGTCGCCTTCAAAGGGAGTTCCGTCCGGCTTGTAGACGTCGCAGATGAATCTGGCGACCTTGCCGTTCTGGGGTCTCCACGGGAAAATTACAAAGGAATCGATGTCGGGTCTTAAGTACATGTCGGATTCCTCGATACGCACGAAGCCCTCGATGGACGAGCCGTCGAACATGCACTGGTTATCCAGGCATTTTTCGAGCTGGCTGACGGTGATAGCGACGTTCTTCATGTGACCGAATGTGTCGGTGAACTGAAGACGAATGAATTTTACGTCCTCTTCCTTGACGATCCTGACAATGTCCTCTCTGGTGTACTTTGCCATAAACATATCAACCTCCCAAAATTAGAAAAAGGCGTGCAGGAAAAACAACTTTCCCGAACGCCATTGTTCTCCAAAGCATGTTTTGATTGTACCACAAACGATCCGTTCTGTCAATCGGTTCATCACAAATCCGGCAAATTCTGCCGATTGAACCAAAAGGAATGTGCAGGGCGTATATTTTTGGCGCTAATTACAATATCACCATTCGTTGACAGCGTACATAACGGATAAGGCGATGCCGCGGTAAAGCTCCCTTGTCAGCGCATCGTATTCTTCCGACAGTCCCTTTCCGGCGGCGGCGAATTTCGCTGTTTCCGTCCACGGTTCCTTTCCGTCGAATACATAGGCCTCCGTGGCGGCTTTCATCAGTCTGCTGTAGGTCGGCTCGGTGAATTCGGCCGCAATGTAATCCGATTGCAGCGCTTTGAGCGCAGCGGCAAAGCGGAACGAGTATTCGCTTAGTTTCAGATTACGGGCTAAGTCGCGGAGACGCTCCAGAAGTACCGCCATGTTTTCGGAAACATCGTGGAACACGGGTTTTTCATGCGTCTGTCTGACAGGTATCTCAACATACTGGACAATCCATTTTCCCTTGATCGGGTTATATGTCCAGAGCTTGTTCCACGAAGTGGCCCTGTCACCGTAAAAGCAGATCATACAGCAGCGTATGCCGTTTGGACGGTTCAGTCTGTCAAAAGAATCAAGCTCCAGCGGGACTATGAGCTTGCAATCAGTCGCACCTCTGCGGGACAGTTCTTTCAGCCACTCCTCGCAGGAATCGCTTTCGACGGCAGTCCCTTCCGCTTGAAGCGGAGCAAACCGGAAGCGCCGGATTTCAATATCTGCGCTTTCCACAAGTGAGGAGGCAACCTGTCCGTTTTTCATATAGTATTTTGCCAGCAGCGTCATCCGGCTCATATCAAGCAATTCAATATTCATTTTATTCATCTCCCAGTCGGAATCATGATGATGTGTATACAATAATAGCATATCGGGCGGCAAATATCAAGTGTGATTTGTGCGAAATGACTGTTGGTTGATACCTACAAATGCCTGTTCAGATTTCTATAAAAAAATAAAAATATTGTTGACAAAGCGTTAATAATATGTTAATATGAATTCGTAATGCGGAAATGAAGCAATGAATCTGTTGCAATCAGATTAATTATTGACTTCCTAATTAACTATAGAACTATCGTAAAAATTTGAAGATAGGTAGAATTTGAAAGGATTTGGGAATGGAATGCTCAACAAGCTTTTAAAAAGCCTGCTGGTCATATGCGGCACAATCGTTTTTACCGCGTTTTTAGGGATCATTTTTTTCAGCAAGACTTTCGCGGCGATGCTGCCGGAAAGCCTGACGGGGCTGCTGTATCCCGGGCTTGCGGTAACGGCGATAGGACTTCTGCTCTCGGTGGTATCGGCTGTCATTATCTTGCGGTTTTTCATATTTTTCACACGCACGCGTGTGGTCGATTCCGAAGGGAACACTTTGAGTGATAACAATAAGGTGACAGTTGGTTCCATGAGAATACACCCGCTCTTCATTGCTGCCGGAGGCGTTCTCGTGAGTATGGCGGTCTTCGGACTCGGAATTGCCATCATGCTCAACTGTGTGACGTTGTATGCGGTAAGACTTTTGACCATTGCAGCGCTGCTGCTGGCAATCGCGGGAACGATCTTTCTTTTTTCTGTGATCAGGCACAAGATACGCCGCCGATTCGCGTGGATTGCTTCGGGAATCCTTGGATTGATTGCTCTGGTGGTAATAAGTGCGGCCATTCCCGCCTTAAGCGATCTTTCCGTCAAGGAAAGCGACCTTTCGCCGATAACGGCAACCGTGGAACACACTTCGTCCTACACAGGATTTCTGACGGGACCCGGCAAATCGGTCATCCGCGTCAAAGGCACCAGCGGAGAGAAGATTACTCTCAGATTCAACGGCGGTCGCGGCTCCTTCAAAGTGGGGAGTAAATATACCTTCTACTATCTGCCGCATACGCATCTAATCAAAAAGGTCAATCCTGCCGACAGTATTCCATACTGATTTTTCACACGGAATGCCGGAACGCTCCCACAGCGTTCCGGTTTTTTTGTTTTTCCCGGATAATTCCACCGCCAGAGGATACAATAGAAATGTAACAGATAACCGAATCGAAAGAAATTCAGCGAAGGAGACTTCGGATTTGCCGGGAAACATGATTTTTGATCTTATCGGTTTTTCTCAGCCCAAAGACTGCGTACAGAATGCGCAGGAGGACGGAAATGCACAGCCGATGTCAGAGCCGACGCTTTTTGACATTCGTCCGGAATACGATGTTCCCGTCACTCCGGATTACAAAAGCAATTTGGATTATTGCACCCGATTGAAGGGGAAGAATGCCGATTTCCTGATACGTGAGTTTACACTGGCAGACGGACGGCGCAGCTTTCTGCTGCTGGTGGACGGCATGTGCTCCAAACAGAGCGCGGAACAGAATCTGATTCTTCCGGCCATGCAGCTGAAGCTCAGCACAAGCCCGGACAACATACCTCCCATGCAGCAGCTTTCCTCCATTATCCTGAATACGGAGCTGACCGAGCAGCCCAGTCTATCCAAGGGCTTTATCGCGGCGCTGACGGGCGATCTATTTCTGTGCATTGAAGGGCTGAACGTCGGCTTTGTCATTGGCGCAAGGAGCATTGCATCCCGTTCGGTATCGCCGAGTGAAACGGCAGGTTCTGTAGTGGGACCGCATGAGGGGTTCACGGAAAACCTCCGCACCAACACCGCGCTCATTCGCAGGCGTATCTCCGACCCGAATCTTACCATAGAGATGCTGCAGGTGGGACTTCGTTCGCATACAGCCGTGGCAATATGCTATATCAACGGAGTGACGAATGCCGCCCTTTCCGACTCTCTCAGAAGCAGTATTCAGGCCGTTACTGTCGATCAGATCAATGATTCAGGGGAGCTTGCACAGCTTATTGAACAATATCCGCTCAGTCCGCTGCCGCAGATTGACGGCACCGAAAAGCCCGACGCGGCAGCGGCGGAGATCTGTCAGGGAAGAGTGGCCATTATTGTTAACGGCAGCCCGTATGTCCTTCTTGCACCGGCGACAATGTCCTCTATGATGCAGGTGACAGAGGATCGTTATCAGCGCTGGACATATTCGTCATTTCTGAAAATTCTGCGCTGGGTTGCGTTCCTGATTTCGATTACTGCGCCGTCGCTCTATGTGGCGGTGGTGGCATACAATCCCGGACTGCTGCCCGTCGATCTGCTGCTTCTTACGGCGGCGAACAGGATCAATGTCCCTTTCAGCGCGGTCACGGAAGTGGTGATCATGGAGTTTTTCATTGAACTTCTGCGGGAGGCAAGCATCCGGCTGCCGGGAAGAATCAGCGCGGCCATGTCGATTGTCGGCGGTCTGATTGTCGGCGACGCCGCCATCCGCGCGGGACTGGTCAGTCCCCTGCTGATTATTATTATCGGTCTGACTTCGCTGACGTCCTTTGTCATTCCGTCGTACGAGCTGGCTTCTTCGCTGCGGCTGGTGAAATACTTCCTGCTGGCGCTGTCCGCTGTGTTTGGAATATTCGGACTCACTGTGGGACTGGTGCTGTTTGTGTCGCAGCTCTGCGCGCTTTATTCTTACGGTACGGAATTTACCGCGCCGTTTTCCCCGGCTTACAGCAAGGGATTTGTCGAAAGCCTGATAGAGCTGCCGATCTTCCGCAGGGATACCCGTCCGGAATACTATGAGCCTATAGACCTTATACGAATGAAGTGATGACTGTGAACGAATCAGCTAATAGAAAATCTGCCTTTTCCGAGTGGCAGCTCACGGTGCTTGTCATTACTTCGGGAATGTGCGGGATGTATTTCTATCCCGACAGCTTTGGGCGGTGGTCGGGAATTACACTTATTATTTCCATTGCACTCACCCTGCTCTCCATGGGAATGCTGGCCCGTTGTTTTTCCATCGGAGAAAGCAAGTCGTTTCCGGGACTTCTGCGGGAATACCTTGGCTATATTCCCGCAAAGATTATTCTGGCGGGAGCGGCTTTGTATTTTGCGGCGGAAATCTGCCGCGTCACAGTGAAGCAGACACAGATGACAGGCCTGTTTCTGCTGGAAAAGACGCCTCCGCAGGTTATTCCGGCGGTCACGCTGCTGACTGTCTGTTTTATCATCACTTCGGGAATCCGGCAGGTTTCGCGAACCGCTGAGCTGCTTTTTCCGGCGATTGCGCTTCCCTTGCTTTTCATTCTTGCGATGGGATTATTTTCGCTCGATTTTGGTGAACTGCTGCCTCTTCTCAGCCCTGACAGGCTTCCGGTCAGTACGCTTCCCGAATGGTTTTCGCCTCTCGGCGGAATTACGGCGGCAGCCTACTTTGCGGGCTATTATGAAAAGAAAAGGCTGCGCCGCTGTCTGCTTTCAGGTTCATTGGCACTGGCGGTGCTGTGTGTCGGAGTGCTGACCTGCTGTGTCGGTGTGTTTTCGGTCGAAGGAACCAAACATCTTTCCTTCCCGCTTACCGAGCTGTCGCGTGTGGTGAGCATCGGCAATATCTCGCTGAATCATCGGTTTGATATTCTGTATATCATGATCTACAACGCAGTCACGCTGCTTTCCGCTGGGATACTGCTGTATTGCTGCTGCATCTCGCTCTGCGGAGTATTTAACGTAAAGAATCACAGTGTATTCAACTTTCTGCTGCTGCCTGTCATCTATACGCTGTCCTATCTGAGCCTGTCGGATGACAGTATTGCGGGATTGATTGCGGATTGGGGAAAGGTGTTGTTTCTGTGCGGTGTGATTCCGGCGGTTTATATCGCGGCAATGGTACGGAGAAAAAAGAAGGTGGTGTGATCGTGCTGCGTAAATTCAAGTGTCTGCTGCTTTTGGCGGTCTGCGTATGCAGTGCGCTGCTTCTGACGGGCTGCTGGGATGACGCGGAGATTAACGGGCGCGCCTTTGTGCTGGGATTCGGAGCCGACAGCGAAAATGACGGATACCGCTTCACCTTTCAGCTTGCTATTCCCGTGAGCGGAGAAAGCGAGTCCTCCGGTTCCATTTCTTACGCGGACCTGACAGTGAATGAAATAACCCCGGCGGCAGCCGTTCGCAGGCTTGAAAAGAACCTTGGCCGGGAGATTAATTTTGAACAGCTCAGCCTGATCGTGATAGGCGAATCACTCTCCCGTGAGAGCTTTGTCGGACTGACCGATTACTTTTTCCGGAGGGCTTCTGTGCGCCGGCAGAGCTGTATTGCCGTTTGCGAAGGCAGCGCGGAAGATTTTTTCTCATCGTCCGCGACCGATAAGGCGGTGGCCATAGACGCCGCAAGCACGCTGCAAAGCTACGATGCCGGAAGCGGGAACGTGTCGATGGATTTGTTCTCGCTCTACAAAAAGCTGATTAACCGCGACGGCTTTTTTCTGCCTGTGATTTCCCGTTTGCCGGCCAAAACGGACGGAGCTTCCGAGGAAGGCTCTGAAAAATCGGTTCTGCGCATATCGGGGGCTTCGGCATACGGACAGAGCGGAGATTACCGCGGCGCTCTCAGTGAGGACGAGCTGGAACTGCTGCGTCTGACCTGCGGTTCCGGCACGGGCGGCGCGCTGGCTGTTTATGACAAATTCGGCAAGAGGTACTGCTGTCAGGTCAGAGAGTCGGATTGTTCGGTGAAGTGCAGCATCGTCGCAGACAAGCCTGAATTCCGGATGAAACTGGAGCTTGTGCTTGTTCCGCTTGATGCCGGTGGGATTGACGGAGGAGGATATACCGCCGCTTCCATCAGACATATTTCCCGGAGCGCCGAGCGAACACTCCAAACTCGTCTGGATCAATTGTCGGAAAAGAGCAGAGGCATTCTTGGCATTTCGCTGGCCGGGCTACAGGACATCGCAAGGCAGCGGCAACCGGACTGGTACCGCGATCACGGTGACGACTGGGAAAATGTATTTCAGAGATCAGATATTATCATTACAGTGCATTGCACGGCTGCGGGAGGCGGCATCACAAAATGAAGATTGAATTACCCACGGCGGTCATTATTCTGCTGCTCGCGGCATGGGTGGGACAGGTGCGGCTGTACAGGGGAATGCAGGGCGGCAGCTTTGCGCAGGGCGATCCGTTTGAGCTTGAGCGGGCCATCGCAAAATACGGAGGAACAGCATGTTTATTCACGGCAATAACACTGTTTTTTATTCAGTTCATATGCTGAAATGGAAGAATCCCTGTTGACAAACAGGGATTTATTTCGTATAATTATTTTTATATGAACAAAGCAACGAAAGGCTGAATGGATAATTATGCTGCAATTTGAAGAACTGATGCTGACACTGCGCAATATGAAGCCCGACATGGACGATCTGAAGGAGGCTCTGGGCTACGACAAGCTCACAGCCGAGATTGCCGAGCTGGAGCAGAAGTCGGCAGCCCCGGATTTCTGGGACGATATGGAGAATTCACAGAAAGTATTGAAGCGCACTGCCACTCTTAAGGGCAAGGTCGCGGCTTTCGACGCAATAGAGCACAAGTATGACGATACAATGACGCTCATAGAGCTTGGGGACGAGGAAGGCGAGTTGGAACTTCTTGACGAAGCGCAGACCGAGGTGGACGCCATCAGAAAGTCGATAGACGAGCTTCGCCTGACCACGCTGCTCACGGGCGAATATGATTCCAATAACGCGATTCTCACATTCCACGCCGGCGCAGGCGGCACCGAGGCGCAGGACTGGGCGGAAATGCTGTTCCGCATGTACAACCGCTGGGGTGAGCGCCACGGCTTCAAGGTGAAAACCATCGATTATCTTGACGGCGACGAAGCGGGACTGAAGAGCGCGTCCATCCTGATTGAAGGCACAAATGCCTACGGCTATATGAAATGCGAGATGGGCGTGCACCGTCTGGTGCGTATTTCGCCTTTTGATTCGTCGGGACGCAGACACACCTCCTTCGCTTCGCTGGAAGTCATGCCGGAGATCGACGACGACACAGAGGTGGAGATTCGTCCGGAGGATCTGCATATCGATACTTACCGTTCCAGCGGTGCAGGCGGACAGCACATCAACAAGACCGATTCCGCCGTCAGAATCACCCATATTCCCACAGGTATTGTCTGCGCCTGCCAGAACGAACGCAGCCAGGTGCAGAATAAGGCCATGGCGATGAAAATGCTGAAATCCAAGCTCATGGAGATCAAGGAGCGCGAGAACCTTGAAAAGATCGAGGATATTAAAGGCGTGCAGAAGGAGATTGCATGGGGCAGCCAGATACGTTCCTATGTTTTCATGCCCTATACGCTGGCCAAGGATCACCGCACGGGTTACGAGATGGGCAACATCAACGCGGTGATGGACGGCGACATCGACGGCTTTATCAACGCATATCTCAAAGCCCAGAGTCTTAACGCGCTGGGCAACTATGAATAATCTTTCACGCAAGGGAGTGGCAGCAATATGTTTTACCTCGGAGAGATAGCCGCTCTGCTTATCTGCTGGCTCTTTTACATCGAATTCTACTGGATGGTCGAGCGTAAGGTGCTCAAGGTATGCAGCAGACAGTATTTGCGAAAACGGTGCAGCAAGCCCGCAGACCGTCTGTTTTTCACCCCTGTCAGCGGCAAGGCACATCTCGGAACACTTTATTATCTCAATCGCCTGCTGGTGTACTATCTGTCGATTTTTACACTGGTTCACCTTCTGTTCGGCTGGGCTGAGATTTTGCAGGGAGTCATCAGAACATTTACCACGATTACCGTATTATCGCTTGGGCTGGTTGCCGTGTTGAATTCGTCCAAGAGCGCCGAGTACATATGCGCAAACGTAAATGTCACTTCCAAGAGAATTGTTCTTCTTTTCAGGATCCTTTCCTCTGTTTCAGTGGTCATTATTACTCTTGTGTATCTCTACTTTGCATGGATTTACATCTGATAATAAATTAGCCGTGATTTTGCATAAATTTTTATAAAAGCCTTTACTTTTTTCATCGGAAAGCGTATAATATAATAAAAATACTATGTGGAGGTATTAGCATTGAATATAGTGAAAAAGCCGATCAAGTCCTTTAAGGGCGACGGAAATTTTGTTTATGTCTGCTACTCTCTGGAAGACAGCGAGGTTGTTTTCCCGCTGCTGGTGAAACTCGAAAAGAACAGATACCGTATCAGATATGATGAATGCAATCAGGAAGAGGTCAAGGTTGACGCGCTCCGCAAGCACAATATCAAAAACTGTGAGGTCTTTCTCGCATTCCTTTCTCAGAAAGCTTTGCTGTCACCATATGTACTCAATCAGCTTGAAATGGCACAGGCTCTTGAATCGAATGTTTTCCTGGTGTACATTGACGGTCAGGAAACCGCTGACAGTGCAACTCGTATGTTCGGAGAGGATGTTAAGGGTATTAAGCTGGACGAAACCGATGAAAATGACTTGATGGAAGTCTTTGACCAGCTGCTTAAGGAGTGCCAGGAGCCGGAAAAGATCGAAGAGCGCGTTTTTTCTTACGAAGAGCTGCTTGACGAGGTTTATCCTGATCAGGAGAATGCCAACAAGGATTCGTTTATCAACAATACAGATCAGGACAGCGATAAGATCAAGAAAGCTGCGGCGTCTGCTACCAAAGCATCGGCTATTGCCAAAAAACAGAAGCGTCAGAAGAACGGCAGATCCTTCTTCAATGCTGTACTGGTGGTCGGAGCCATGGCACTTATTGCTTTCCTTATTTATCTTTTCTTCGGAGAACAGATCAGCGAAATGCTGAGCGAAGAAAACAGAGTGGTCAATTTCATTCCGGCTTTTCGCAGCGTTTTCAGCGTTTTCACAGGGATATTCCGATAAGGTTTTTCCGCACATTGCGTTTTTATCCGCGTATTGCATCTTTTGCAATGCGCGGTTTTTTTGACATCAAAAAAACCCGATGCCTGATGACCAGGAATCGGGTTTTTAATATAATTTGTTGTCACTTTACATGAAGCGGAACCATTATTCGTCGTCGTCCACTTCAACTGTCACCTTGCGCACCTTGACCTTGACCTTCTGTACGCGGCGGGTGTATTCGCCGAGCATTCCGAGAGCGTCAAAGTCGCTGATCATGTCGTCGTCGGTGTACTCCTGCGGGGTGTAGCGTTCCACAGGCTCGACCACAGGAAGCGTCTCCACTACCGGCTCCGGTTCGGGATCGGGATCCTTCTCGACAAATTCGTCGGTCGGACGGTATTTCTCGGGATAGCTGATGACAGGATCCATATCCTGCACCGCGGGTACCGGCATCGGTATCGGCTCCGGCTCGGGTTCAGGTTCCGGTTCCGGCTCCGGCTCGGGTTCTGGCTCCGGTTCCGGCTCGGGTTCGGACAGGAGACTGAAGTCGAACGGAACGAATTCCTCTTCCGGCTCGAATTCGGCGGTGAGATCACGCGGTTCCGGTTCGGGCTCTTCATAATAGGGTTCGGGTTCAGGAAGCGGCATGGGCTGAGCAGGTACGGGAATCGGAATGTAGACCGGCTGCTGCGGCATCGGCTCGGGCTGCTTTCTCTTGAAACGATCGGGAATATCAATTCTGCCTGTCTTGTAGAGATAGAGCATCACAGCCATGATCACAAGAAGTATGAGCAGCAGCACGAACAGAATGATAAAGAATATCGCCCATCCGTTGAAGTAGTTTCCGTCTATGGTGATGGTCTGGATGCCGTTGCTCAGACCGAATCCTATGACGTCCTCCTGATTGTCCATGGTTTTGGAGGTCTGCTCTCCGTTGACGGTACAGGTTACACGGGTAATATTGTTGCCTTCGTAGCTGTAGGTGTAGATATAACCCTTGACATTCATCAGAGAAATCAGGGACGTTATGTCGTAGCTGTCGATCAGCTTTGTGGTGGGATGTATTTTGAACAGCCCCCAGTTGCTGTCATAGCCGAGTGCGCGTGCGCCGACTCCGCCGAAAAGCACGGTTTCTGCGGCGACTATTTTGCGTGCGCTGCCTTCGATGTAGATTTTTACGGTTGGTGTGGTTTCGTTCTCCACCTTGATTTCGGTATTGGAAGCGCCCTTGACGTTGTAGTACTCTGAGATATTATCGAGAATAACGGGATCGGTGTTCTTTTCGAGGTAGATGACGACTTCACGGATGAAGCTGTTGCCTCCGTTCTGGATGAGGTTGTAGTCAATTTCGTCAACACGCGCCATCCTGCGCAGCACGGTCTTGAATCTGATATTGGAGAAGCTGCCGGTCGCGGTCATTTTGCCGGCGTCAGATACGGCGTCTGCGCTTCTTTCCTGTTCTCCGTCATCGATATTGATCTGGTAGGGAGTGCCGACCTCTGAGCTGATGGCATAGCTGACGGTTACATTGCTCTCACCGCCGAAGTAGGAGAAATCCAGATCCTCGGAAAGCTCAGTGCTCTGCGCGAGGGGCTGCGAAAGATCCGTCACGCTGCCCAGGCCGACGGCGGAGGTTCTGTTGGTGAGATCAGCCATATAGCTCTGCATCTGCGAGGGATTGCCGGCGGAGAATTCCACCGTATAGGTCATCACACCGCCGCGCTTTCTGCTCGACCATCTTCCGCTGTCGGGAACATTTTCGTCAAAGAATTTATTGATCAGCTCGACCTGCTTGGCCTCGACGGCGGAAGGCATAGCCACCTGCATGACGCGTTCCATCTCGCCGTTGCTTTTGAGGACAGTAGAAATATTGATGCCGGTGACGACAGACTGTCCGCCGGATTCAATATTGACCTGACCGCCGTCAGACTTGAATTCCTCGCCGTCAAGAATCACCTTGACTCCGGTCTGTTTCCAGAATTTTTCAGAGGTATAGGTCTGTGAAGCGTTGGTCAGACCGTTTTCGGTGATAACTCTGTCCAGCCAGCCGAAAAGCTCACGGCTTTCAAAGTTTTCCTTATAAAGCACGCCCCGGGTAAAGACGCCGGTGGAGTAGGAGAATGTTACCTCCGGAGGCTTACTGAGCAGGTTCTTAAGTTTGTCGATATACTCCTGCTTGGACTCAAAGGAAAGCGTGAAGTCATACACGGCCTCATTGTCCTTGACGTCGTACTTGTAGGTCAGTTCCTGCGGGATAGCGCCGTCAATCAAACCGTTGAGATCCACAACGCCTCCGGGCAGCTTGGTGTTGAGCTCGTCTACGTCAAAAGTCACCGACATGACGCGGCTTCCGCTGAAGCTGGTGCCGTCGAGTTTGATCTCGGTGCCCATATTTGCGCAGCCTGTGAGCAAAAGCATCAACAAAATGCCCGAAAAGAGAACAAACAGCTTTAACTTGCAGGTTCCATGCGTTTTATTTTTCATAAAACAATGAACTCCCCTCTTAAAGAATCATTTTCCGTCAACCGGATAATCATGCATAATTGTGATAAAAGCGATCTGTATTAACCGTTATCACAGATTTATACAATTACAACTTAAATTATAATTCAATCTCTCAAAAAAATCAACATTTTTTAAATATTTCCGTAACATTTAATAAGTTTTTTTGTTCGGTTGAAACGAAACGGTCAACTGACGCTGTAATTATATCTTACGGCGTAGTAGACTGCCTTCTGTACGATAATATCTGTAAATTGTTCACCGATGTCGCCTTCATCGGGGGTCAAGGTCTGACGGCGGATGATGGATTCGATTACCTTGTCGGCGCGTGACGGATTGATTCCCGAATAATCGGTCAGAATGATTTCGGTGTACTGTCCGTTGACCACTGTGACCTCAACGTTCGCGTACATATGTCCCGAAGAATAGGAGCCTGTGAAGGTTTTCTCACTGAAACCGCTCACATCAATATCTTCCACCGTGGCGTCCTGTTCCACAAGACCCTCGTTGATACGATAGATCATTTTGGGTATGATAAACGCGGCAGCCAGCGCGGAAATCACGAAAATTGCGATGAATTTTCCCAGTTTCTTTTTGCTGGCCTCTTTTTTATTCTTCTTCTTTTTCAAGAAAAAAGCCTCCTCATCCGAATATAATAAAGTATTATAGCATACTTTAGAAGGCATGTGTATAGAAATATCGAAAAAAACAAAAATTTCAGCTCCCGACGCGGTAAAGCCATCGGGAGCTGAAATTTTAAGAGGGATTATAATGAAAAAAAGAAAAAAGGGGATGTCATGGTTAATTGCTCAAGGCTGCGCCTTAAGTCTGTATTGAATCTATCGAAGCCTCAACACCATAGGGCATTGACGGCAGGAACAATCATGCGGTAAGTGGTGATTATGTCCTGTATCAGGTGATACCGGGACGGCGTGTGGAGATAAACTCCAAGCCGTCCGGCAAATTGATTTTTGAAATTAACTACCGCACAGGTATGCGAGTTGACTTATTGAAAAGACAATTAGTCCTCGATGACCTTGTAGAGCTTATACTTGACAAGAATCTCCTCGTCCTTGATGTTGTCGCAAACCAGAGTGGCGTTGGAGATGATGCCGCCTTCGATGAGCTTCTGGAGACCGACCAGCTGGCAAAGCTTGCTCTTGAGGTTGAGCTTGTCGCCATCGTCTGTTACCAGATAAATGTTGCCCTGGCATTTGTCAATGATCGCAAGGAATTCGTTGACGTCTACATTGCTAAGTGACCATACTGTACTCATAATAAAATCATCCTTTCAAAAAATGACCTTTGGAATAATGCTGATTACAGGTTTAGTCTGCGGGTCGCATCTGCCGGAAGATTTTTGTTTTCCGGTGTTTGCTCCCTTCGCAATCACCGTTGTCATTATACCACACTTTCCGTCAATGTCAATAGTTTGGAAGCATTTTTTTCGTCAAATGAACCAAAGAAAAGTGACCTCTGTAAAAGAAAATCGCATTTTTTCGTGCAATATGCACCAAGAATTTTCATTATCCCTCTTAAATCAAATGAAAAAAAGCTGCAATGCTTGTGGGTATTTCCTCAAAACCAAAATGATTCTTATTGGATTTTGTGCAACCGGGCTTTTGGGCGGAAATCATTTTTTACACGCAAAAACACCGAAAAAATGCAATTTAATTCAAGAAATCATCAATAACTCTTGAACAGACGGCAAATATGTGCTATTCTATAATAGCGGAATAGAAATTTCAGCAGTCTGCAATCAACCATGACATCCCGCTTTCAGATATATTATAGTCCAAAAATAACCAATAGTACATACCTTTTGAGATTTTTGGCGAAACTTCCAAATTTGGGTTGATGTATGCGTGCTTATTGCCGTCAATCGCGGGTTGTCGACACTATTTCATCATAAAGCGCCCTGTCGGGCCAACGAAAGGAACGAATGAATTTGAACAAGATCAAAAAATTCTTAAAATTCAACCTCAGCCATATGGCGTGTCTCTTCATCAGCATCATCATGCTTGTGGTTGCGGTGGTATATGTTGCACTGCCATGGCTGATAGATTTTTACATTGAAAACTCCGCCGTGGAAGTCTCCCCCAATTCTCAGAAGGTTATGATCTCCATGCTCTACTCCATTGGCGTTCCCACCTTCATCACTCTGGCAATGGCATGGCTGCTCACCATGAACATCAGCCGCGGCAAGTCATTTATCATGAAAAATGTGACTTATCTCAGAGTCGTGAGCATATGCAGTGTAGTCATTGCTTTCATGGTTCTGTTCTTTTCTACGTTTCTCACCTCGTTTTTCCCGGTTATTATTACCGTGATATTCCTGCTGCTGGCTCTGCTCTCAGCGGTTTTTGCCAATCTGTTCCAAACTGCCATCAAATACAAAGAAGAAAATGACCTCACTGTATGAGTAAGGAGGAAATACCTTGCCTATCATTGTTAATCTCGACGTGATGATGGCCAAGAGGAAGGTCGGTGCATCCGAGCTGGCCTCACGAGTCGGCATCACGCTGTCCAATCTATCCATACTAAAAAATAACAGGGCAAAAGCCATCCGATTTTCCACCCTGCTCGCCATTTGCAAGGAGCTGAACTGCCAGCCCGGTGATATTCTCGAATATGTCCCCGGCGACGATGACGAAGAAGTGGAGGAATAGCGGGGCGGATGTTCCGCCGTTTGCTGTCACCTCAAAGCGAATGGAAGTCTTGAAGAAAAGGGGTTGATTCCTGTGGTCTTTTCGCCTTATTACATTATTATTGCGGTGGGCTGCTTTGTCGGTGCGGTGCTGATGTTTACGCGATTCCGCCAGCAGGCTGCCGTTTCTTATCCCGCCGGCGTTCTCCTCATTCTCGGCGGGATATACATCCTCTGCCGTGAATTCATCAGGGGATTTGCCGAAAGCCCGGTCAGTTCATGGGCGGCAAGAGGTGTGCTGGTGGTTTTCCTTATCTATCTGCTGCTCAGCTGGAACAACCTGAAAGCCGAGCGCAATTCCGAATTCGACGATAAATAATTGGTGGCTGTTTGTCATTTGCCGTCCGGTTTTAGTCTCAAAGTTTATATTAAGTTTACAAATATGCGTAAAAATATATATTTTTATGCTATATTCTGAAAGCAAGGATAACTTGAGAGGACGTGATGGCTTGGCAATCGCAAAGAATTTTAAGATTCCGCGTGAGCAGCTTAAAACATTTGTGCGCAACAAGGGCATGTGTATTGCTCCTGACACCGTGCTGGTGGACGGCATTCCCGTGGCTCTTATTTACCGCGTCATGCCTTCTTCTCTTTATGACAGCGGATGGCGGTTCTTTACCGGTACCGAGAGTGACGACTATCTCGCCAATTCCCGCTGCAACGGGGTCTATGATCTGAACACGGTAGTCAACTACTGTCCCGATACGCTTTCTCTGCTCGACTCACCTCCCTACAGCGCGTTCCGCAGAGATGAGAACGGCGAATGGATTAACATATCCTACGACGTTGACTGGCGTTATTGGGCATAATTTTGGGTCGATTTCTTTTTTTCATTCTTCATATATACATTTCAAAAATAAACCCTCTTCCAAATAAATAACGGATACCCTCTGATCACACTTTTTCAAATGTGATCGCAGGTATCCGTTGTTTATTATTTTTTCTACAGAGAAAAAATTATGTGTTGGCTTCAATGAAATTGACCAGAGCGCCTACGGTGGTGATGTTCTCGATCTCGGACTCATCGACCTGCATATCGAATTCGTCTCCCAGCGTCATCATCAGATCCATAACGTCGAGCGAATCGGCACCGAGGTCATCTAATATGTCGGTTTCCATGGTGATGGAATCCTCGTCAACATCAAATTGATCTGCAAGGATGTTCTTAACAGTTTCAAATACCACAAAAAACACCTCCCTCTGAGGATAATTCGGGCCTTGCCGTGATGCAGCAAATAAAATCTGTTGAATTTTCGGTCCGCATGTGTTATCATAGTATAGCGCGATGGCCGATTCACTCTCAGATAAAAGCCACTACTAAGATATTATTAGCATAAAGCGCATTTGTCAATATTTTTATTTAAAATTTTTTGGATTTTTCATTATTTTTTTTATTTTTTCTTTTCAATTTATATTCTTTCGCAACTCGAAACGACAGGAGATCATCAACTATGAGTACAAAGCATTTTGCCGTCATCGGTCATCCCATCGGACACACCATGTCCCCCTTCATTCACGCCGAGCTTTTCAGGCTCAACCATATCGACGGAGATTACACGGTGGTCGATATTTCTCCCGATTCCCTTGGTACGGAGATTCCCCGCCTGCTGCAGGAGCTTGACGGATTCAACGTGACGATTCCTTATAAGTCGGCGGTCATTCCCTTCCTTGACTCGGTCGAGGGAGTTGCGAAGGAATACGGTTCCGTCAATACCGTGAGGTGCAGCGACCGTTCCGGCAGGACGACCGATCCCACCGGATTTGTGCGTGCTCTCGGCGCGGCTGGCATTGCGCTGTCCGGCAAAGTAGCCGTTCTCGGCGCAGGCGGCGTGTGCAGGGTGTTCGCCGGAGAAGCGGCCCGCGCTGGTTGTGACGTCACCTTCGGCGTGCTGGAGAGCGATATTCCGTCCGCCGAAGCGATTATTTCCGATATTCGCAAGTATCACCCCGATTTTGTCGCGAGGATTGAAAAAATATCATCGCTTCAGGGAGAATTTGATCTGCTGGTCAATGCCACTCCCGTGGGAATGTACCCGAGAGTCGGCGCGATGCCTGTTTCCAAGGAGCTTCTGAAGAATTGCAAGGCTGTATTCGACGCTGTTTACAATCCCGAAAACACCGCGCTGATCACCGCCGCACGTGCGTGCGGATGCAAGGCGCAGGGCGGTATGCCTATGCTGGTGTGGCAGGCGGCAGCGGCGCAGGAGATATGGCTGGATGTGACTTTTGAACAGTCCGATGTGGAGCGGGTTATTACGGCTGCCACAGGATATATGAACCAGCATTTTACCGAAAGCAAGTCAAACGGAAAGTGAGCAATTCAGTCTATGATGAACAGAAATATTGTCCTCTTTGGATTTATGGGCTGCGGCAAGAGTACCGTCGGCGCAGAGCTTGCCGCGAATACAGGCCGTGAAATGGTAGATACCGACAAGCTGATCGAGCAGTCGGAGGGCATGTGCATAAGCGAGATTTTTTCAAAGCACGGCGAACAATACTTCCGCGACCGCGAGCATGAGATATGCTGTCAGCTGGCCGAACGGGAGAGACTGATCATTTCGGCCGGCGGCGGCGCGCTGACCTTCCGGCGCAATATCGAAGCGCTGCGCAGGGGCTGCGAACTGGTGCTGATAGACGTCCCGCCTGAGGTGATCTATGAACGGTTGAAATACGATACGACACGTCCTCTTTTGCAGTGCGAAGATAAAATGGCCGCCATACGCGATCTTTACGCGCGCCGTGATTCGATTTACCGCGAAGCAGCCGATCACACGGTAAACGGCGACCAGCCCCGCGGCTTTGTCGCCCTCGATATAATGAAAGCCGTAGGAATACTGTAAGCGCTTGCCTCTGGAAAAAGACCCGTTTAAAGAATAATGAACAGTAAATAATTCTGGAGCGCTGTGCGCCGGCATATTTGCGCTCACATTCGCTCTCAAAAAATAAGGGGGGGATAGGATTGAACATTGCTTATGATATTGATATTGCCGTTGTAGGCGGAGGCGCTGCCGGTCTGGCGGCGGCTGTGGCTGCCGGACGGGAGCTTAGCGGCAGGGGGACTGTCGCTCTCTTTGACGCGCAGCCGAGGTGCGGCAAAAAACTGCTGGCCACGGGAAACGGGCGCTGCAATCTCACCAACCGCTCCGCAAAGCCGTCATGCTACCACACGGATGACGTCCAGGCGCTCAGCCGTGTATTCAGCGGAGTGAATGTGGATGATACCCTCAGCTTCTTCGAGACACTGGGGCTTATCTGCCGTGAGGAGGACGAGGGAAGAATCTATCCCTCCTGCGGACAGGCTTCTGCTGTACTGGACCTGCTGCGTCTGGAGCTTGCTCGGCTTCATATCCCTGAGGTGTGCGGCTGCCGTGTGGAAAAAATTCGCCGCACGGAGGACGGTTTTCTGATGTCAGGTTCGCTCGGTGAGATTCATGCAAAATCCGTGATAATTACCTGCGGAGGAAAAGCCGCGCCCAATCTCGGCGGCGTGGACTGGGGCTATGACCTGCTGCGCTCACTCGGTCACAGCGTCACCGGACTGAATCCCTCTCTCTGTCCCATTCCTGTTCAGTCGCCTCATCTCAGTTCACTGAAGGGAATACGCTCCCACGCAAGGGCGTCCATACGCGATGAACGGGGCGAAATATACGCCGATTCCGGTGAAGTGCAGTTCGGAGACAAGGCACTTTCGGGAATCGTATTGTTCCAGCTGTCGTCAGCGGCCGCCAACGTGCGAAGCGGTCAGCTGCGGGTAGAGCTGGATATGCTTCCGGAAAGGGACAAGGAGGAGCTTATTGCCATGCTGAACCGCCGAAGGGTGCTTCTGTCGCACCTGACGCTGGAAAACTTTCTCACGGGCGTCTTCAACAAGCGCGTGGGAATGTGCATTCTGAAAGAGGCGGGAATGACGCCGCTTTCCCGTTCCGTGTCGGAACTGAGCGACAGCGACATCCGAAGGATTTCATCTGTCATCAAAGGCTGGCGTTTCCCTGTCAGCGGCAAAGCTCCCTGGAACAGCGCACAGGTGACAAGCGGCGGTGTGCGCCTTTCGGAATTCGACGGGCTTACCATGCAGTCAAGGCGCTGCAAGGGCTTATATGCGGCGGGTGAAGTGCTCAACGTTGACGGCATCTGCGGCGGATTCAACCTGCAATGGGCATGGAGCAGCGGAATACTTGCGGGTCGCAGCTGCGCACATGCGCTGGTTCACTGAATGAAGATTAACGGCGAAGAGATAGTAACGATATGATACAAATTACAGATATTAAAATCCCGCTGGGGAATATGAACAAAAAATACCTTACGGAGATGGCGGCGAAGACGCTAAGGATCGCTCCTGCGGAGCTGAAAAATGTCAGACTTACCAAAAAGTCAGTCGACGCGAGAAAAAAGGATAACGTCCACTTCGTCTGTTCGCTGGAATGTGAACTGAAAAGCTCCGCGACGGAAAAGCTCATTCTCTCCCGTAAGATGAAGAACGTCACGCAGACCTGGGCGTATTTCTATTTTGTGGAAAAGACAAACCCGCTGCCGCACCGTCCCATTGTTGTGGGAAGCGGCCCTGCGGGACTATTTGCGGCGCTGGTGCTTGCGATGGGCGGTCAGCGTCCGATCATACTGGAACGCGGAGGGGATGTCAAGAGCCGCCGCGCTTCGGTCGAACGGTATTTTTCAGGGGGAGAGCTGGACACGGTGAGCAATATCCAGTTCGGGGAAGGAGGAGCGGGAACCTTCTCCGACGGCAAGCTCACCACGGGAACCAAGGACTTCCGGATTCGCTTTGTTCTCGAACAATTTGTGCGTGCAGGGGCCAGCGATGAAATTCTCTACAACGCCAAGCCGCATGTCGGCACGGACGTGCTGATGAATGTGCTTGTGAATATGCGCTCTCTGATCACATCGCTTGGCGGCGAATACAGATTTTTTACACAGCTTACCGATCTCTGTGTGAGGGGCGGAAAGCTGCGTTCGGTGACAGTTTCGCGAGGCGGTCAGGAAGAGGAGATACCCGCCGACAGCGTGATACTTGCCACAGGACATTCCGCGCGTGACACATTTGAAATGCTTTACCGCAGAGGAATTCCGATGATACAGAAGCCCTTTGCCGTCGGTGCGAGAATAGAGCACCCACAGAGCGTCATCAATTCGGCGCAATACGGTGAGGCTGCGGGACACCCCGAACTGGGAGCCGCTGACTACAAGCTGGCGGTTCACCTGCCGGATGGCAGAGGCGTGTACACCTTCTGCATGTGTCCCGGCGGGCATGTGGTTGCCGCGGCGAGTGAGCCCGAGAGCGTTGTCACCAACGGAATGAGCCTTTTTGCCCGAGACGGTTCCAACGCGAACAGCGCGCTGTTGGTAGGCGTCAATACTTCCGACTTCGGGAGCGAACATCCTCTGGCGGGAGTGGAATTCCAGCGCGGGATTGAGCGTGCCGCATTCGCTTATACGCACAGCAGCTCCGCGCCGGCGCAGCTTGTGGGCGACCTTCTTGCGGGAAAACCGTCGTCGCGTTTGGGGGACACCTTTCCCACCTACCGGCCTTCCGTAGCGCTCGGTGAAATAGGCTGCTGTCTGCCCACTTTTATCATTGAATCCATGAAAAGCGGCATATTGCTGATGGACAAAAAGCTGCACGGATTTGCCCGACATGACGCGATCCTGACGGCTCCAGAAACACGAAGCAGTTCACCCGTGCGGATTCTTAGGGACGAAATGCTTCAGTCCCCCGCCGCTGCGGGTCTTTATCCCTGCGGCGAGGGTGCCGGATTTGCCGGAGGAATCATGTCCGCCGCCGTGGACGGAATCAAATGCGCCGAGATGATTCTTGGCGTACAAAACAATTCAAAATAATCAAGGCAAGTAAATCGGCGCCGACAGGGATAAAATTCCCGGTCGGCGCCGATGTTGTTTACTAATATTCGGTTGAAAATGTCAGTTCGCTGAGGTCTTATGAAAGATCATAATCGAACATCTGTGTCTCTCTGTCGTTTTCGATGACAACGCGCATCTGCATTTTGTCCATCTGATATATTACGGCATACTGCGTTCCGTACATATTGGTACCGAAATGATCTTCTTCGGTTGCGGCTTCATCCTGCGCGCTGTCGTTCAGCATGAGGAATGCATATGTGCGGTCAACGCCAAAACCGTGCGTATACTGCGAGGACAGTGTGCGTTCATAGTCGGTGTAGACGGAAAGCTCTTTGTAGCGGTTGCTGTAATCCTTCTCCGCCGATCTTACTGTCTTGTCTTCCATCTTGTTGGTACAGACAAGGTGGAACATATCGTCCTTACGATTGGTGACAGACATCTTGCCGTCAATGTATTCGATAATGGCACATTCTCCGTTCTTATCGGAGATAAAGAAATGATAAGAGCCGCAGCTGAAATCAATATCGTAATCATTCAGCAGATCGATTGCACTGTCCACAGTGGCAACTCTGTCGAGAAGGAGTCTGCAAGCGAGGAACGGAGTGATATTCACTTTTGAAGTCTCATCACATTCCGCGACAGGGCAGGAAATCAGCGAAACACCGAAGAATTCGGTGTTGATGCCTTCCGAAACACAGTAGGTCGCTGCTATAGTCTGGAAAGCGTTATTATACCACTGATCGATGGATTGACCGCTCAGGAGTCCGACGTCGCCCATGTCGATAAGATTCCATGATTTGTATCCGTTTTCCGGCTTGGCAATGACCATCAGAATAGGCTTATCATAGGAATTGTAAACGCGTCCCCTCACCTGACTGTAGGTGGAGGTTCTGCTGCTGAATGCGTAAGATCCGTTGGTGACATAATCATTTTCATATCCGCCGGGGAAAACGCCGGATATGCCCTTGAAAAACTTGGACTTGTAGAATTTGATGACCGCGTCATTACTGTCGCACTCCTCGGTGAGCAGATCAGAATAATCAAAATTCTCGTATTCCATGGTGTAATACGGATGGTCACTGACTTTTTTCAGTGTTGTGAGAGCAGCCATTTCACTTGCGCCGGCCAGGCAAAGATAGACCAAAAGCGCAGCCGCCAGTGTCATGATGACCAAAATAGTCCAGAGCAGAAATGTCTTGACCTTCTGCACAAACGTCTTTTGTCTCAGAATAGGCACGCCGCTGTCGTTTAACTGAACATTCATTATAATTCCTCCATGTTTCTGTTAAATCATTTATATATATTTAACCATACTTCCTCAAAATTGTCAACATCGATATGATTAAAAAGTTAATTTTTTTTTGATTAGTCAAAAGAATGACGCCGTGTCAAAGAATTGTTTACAAAAACCGTGTTGAATTAGAGGTCTTTGCATACTATTATTATGATAATGAAAACCGTGAAATGGGGTGTCAGCGTGCTTTTAGGAATAACCGGGCCGAGCGGCGGAGGCAAGGGCTGTGTGGCAAAGATCTTCGCGCAGCGTGGATTTGCGGTGATTGATGCCGATCAGGTAGCCCGTGATGTGGTCTTGCCGGGACAGCCCGTCCTCGCGGCACTCGCTGACAGATTCGGTGGAGACATCATCAAAGCCGACGGCACTCTCGACAGAAGGCTGCTGGCACAGAGGGCATTTTCCAGCCAGGAGGAAACCAAGGCGCTGAACCAAATAATGCACGGAGAGATATGCAGACGGATGAAGTCTCTTGCAGAGAATTACAAAAAATCGGGTCAAAACTGCCTCTTTGACGCGCCTTTGCTGATTGAAGCGGGACTGACAGAGCTGTGCGACAGATGTATCGCCGTCATTTCGTCTGAGGATGTGCGAATCGCGCGTCTGATGGAGCGTGACGGGATAAGTCAGCAGGAAATTCACAACAGACTCAGCCGTCAGCAAAGCGACGATTATTACACGTCACAATGCGATTATACCATAGTCAACAACGGAGATTTAAAAGAACTGGAGAAGCAGGCGGAGGCGATCGCGGACAGTTTAGCCGTCGGCTGATAGAACGGGAAGAATACTCTGAAAAAGGGGCTGTGTTTTATGGTGATTTCCTTGCAAAGAGCTAAAAAGGCAGTTGCGTGGCTGCTTGTCATAGGGATTCTGATGGGCTGCGCATACGCCGGTATCGGAGTGCTTAAAAAAAGTATTTACCCTCGCACTTATTCGGATTTTGTGGAAAAATACTGCGTATTATACGACGTTGACCCCAATCTGGCCTATGCCGTGATTCACACGGAGAGCGGTTTCAACAGCAAAGCCGTTTCGCATATGGGCGCGTGCGGACTGATGCAGCTCATGCCGGAGACATTCAGCTGGCTGCGCTCCAAAGACAAAGAAAGCGGGAAACTGTACAGCGATATATTCGACCCGGAGACAAATATCCGTTACGGACTGTATTTTTTATCGATCATACAGCAGCGATTCGGCAGTGAACGTCTGGTTATCGCGGCGTACCACGCGGGAATGGGAAGGGTAAGCTCATGGCTGAATGACGCCGCGTTGTCAAACGACGGTGTTTCGCTTCATACAATTCCTTATGCGGATACGGATAATTATGTCAAAAAAGTTGAGCGAACCAAACGAATTTACGAATCTTTATACTGATTTTTATGATAATAAACATATAATATTGATGTAATACAGTTGACAACTCTACTAAAAAAAGATATAATCTAATTGTAAGAATCAGATTATATCTTTTTTGTTGTCAGGAGATGATTGTCATGGAAAACATACAGCTTTTCAGCGACAGCCGGATGATGGAGTACGCAGAGACGGCGGAGAAATTCAGGCTGCCGCGCTGGGAACAGATTCCGACACTCGGACTATACATGGATCAGGTGGTGACAGTGATTGATCAGGTGCTCAATCCGCTGATAGGATTTGACGAGGAAGCGATAATAACCCCTTCTATGATCAACAATTACGTCAAGCTGGGAATCGTAATGAAACCGGATAAGAAAAAGTACAGCCGTGAGCATATTGCCAGTCTGATTGTGATTACGGTTTTAAAGCAGTCCACCGCCATCGGCGATATACGTCTGGGCATAGACACCGCGCTTAAAACCGCCGATAAGCAGAGCAGTTACGACAGCTTCTGCGATTACGTAGAACGTTCGGTGAGGATTGTGGCAAAAAGTGTCGTGAGCAGCGATGAAAATGTAAAAATGAATTTTGATTTCAATTCTGAACATGCGCTGATAACAATGGCTGCCTGTTCGTTCGCCACCAAGATTGTCACCGCAAAGATGGTTTCCATCATGCGGGAGGTCAATGGGAAGCAAACTGATAAAAACGTCGAACATGAATCAAAGCAATAAGGAGGATCAAATAATATGAACAAGCAGAAAATAGCAATCTTAGCTGATTCGGGTACGGACGTTCCCCCGAACTACCGCAAGAAATACAACATTTACTGGCTGCCGCTGCTGATCAATTATTCGGACGGTCAGTACCTTGACGGAGTGGACATACAACCGCACGAGATGTATGACAGACTTCCTACGGAAATACCCAAGACTTCACTGCCCGACCGGGGAATGGTGACTGATCTCTTAGACCGCATCAAAGCCGACGGATACGAGAAAGTACTCGCAGTGACGATTTCTTCGGGACTCAGCGGAACATACAACATGGTGCGGCTGACGGCGGAGGAATATGAAGGTCTGGAAATCTCCGTTCTCGATACCCGGAATATTTCCATCGGTTCGGGACTGATCGCTATTCGCGCCGCGCAGATGGTAAATGATGAAGGAATGGAGTGGAACGAGCTTCTGGTGCGTATCAAGCATGAGGTTCCCAAGGCAAAGGTGTTTTTCTGTCTCGATACGCTCAAATATCTGCAAAAGGGCGGCAGAATTGGACTTGTCTCTGCAATGCTCGGCATGTCTCTGAGCCTGAAGCCTATCATTTCCTGCAATCCCGACGGGGTGTATTACACCGCCGCAAAGGCCATCGGCAGGGCGCGTTCCATACAGAAGGTTCTCGACCTGGCCAAAGATTTTGCGTTACAGTCTGCTCATAGTGAGCTTGCCGTGATGAACGGCTATGCGGAGGAGGAAGGCATTGCCACCCGCAAGCGTGCGGAAGCATTTATCGTCAACGGCACCGTGACAGTCACGGGACAGATCGGCGCGGCGCTGGGCGTTCATACTGGCCCAGGGCTGATCGGAATTGGGGTACTCCAAAGATGAGTGTTTTTGTCATTCTATCCGCACGGAGGGGTCAATTTGCTGCATAGTTTTTCAATAGTATTCGGACAGGCGCTCTCGCTGTTTATTATGATAGCTGTCGGATTCGCCATGTACAAGGCCAAGCGGATCACCGACACGGGCGTATCCCAGATGACCGATCTTCTGCTTTATGCTGTGACCCCCTGTGTTGTATTCAATGCCTTCAACCGTCCCTTTGATCCGACGACCGCGCGCTCCATTGTAGTGTTCGCGGCAGTGAGCGCGGGGTTCTTTATTCTTAGCATATTGGCCGGAATGCTCATATACCGTGGCAAGGACAAAAACTCCCGCGCAGTACAGAGGTTTTCCGCTGTGTTTTCCAACTGCGGATTTATGGGTATTCCACTGGCGGGAGCGGTCTGCGGTGAAAAAGGAACTTTCTACGCGTCGATTTTTGTTGTGCTTTTCAATCTGATACAGTGGACATACGGTTTTGCAATGATGTCCGGTGAAAGGCTTTCGCTCAGAAAGGCGATTATTAATCCCTGCGTGCTGGGGCTTCTGGCGGGACTCCCTGTATTTATGCTGTCGGTAAGTGTGCCGATTCCGGTGGGAAATGCCGTTTCCATGCTCGCGTCACTCAATTCACCGCTGGCCATGATTGTCATAGGCTCACATCTTGCCAAAACGGATCTTATCAGCACTCTGACGGATATTCGCTGTTATCCGTCTTCATTGATCAGACTCGTACTGCTGCCGACGGTTATTCTGTCGGCGGTGGTTGCCATTCCGTGGCTGAACAGTGATCAGAAGATCACGCTCGCTGTGATGTTCGGCGCGCCTGTCGCCGCTTCCTGCGCACTCTTCGCAACCAAATTCGGACGTGACTCAGAGCTTGCCAGCCGGCTTGTGGCAATGTCTACTCTCTTTTCCATGATAACCCTTCCGGTTGTTGTTTCCGTCGTCAGTTATTGGGTTATCGGTTAGACTTTTTTAGATGTTTTTTTCAATAAAGCAGCACGCATCACGGTCAGTCTGGCCGCCTTGCCGACTTCGATGGTGCCGAGCGTGCTGTCAATCCCCAGTGCCTTCGCCGGGTTGAGCGTGACGGCACGGAGTGCGTCGAGCGGCGGAATGCCGAATTCCACCGCCTTGCAGAAAGCAGTGCGGATGTCCGTGACAGAACCGGCAAGAGAGCCGCAGGAAAGCCGCGCTTCGTTTCCGTTGACGGTAACAGTCTGTGTGCCGAGACGGAAACAGCCGTTTCCGAGACCCATCGCCGCCATGCCGTCCGAAACGATAATAAGCCTTTCGGCGCCAATTATGCGATAGGTCAGACGGATGACCGCGGGGTGAATGTGTACTCCGTCGCAGATAAGCTCGCAGAAGCAGTCGCTTTCCAGAAGGGCTGCCGCGCAGCCCGGTTCACGGCGGGAGATGTCATTCATCGCGTTGAAAAGATGAGTGGCGCTGGTGATGCCGGCTTGTATTCCTCGCACGCCGGCTTCGTAGGACGCATCTGTATGCGCGGCTGAAACGCGACACAGTTTTGCCGCCTCATTGATGAAACTCTCAGCGCCCTCCGCTTCGGGAGCGACACAGGCGACGCGGATATTTTCTCCGCTGCGTCTGTGAAGCTCCTTTAATTTTGCAATATCGGGAGGAATGATGTATTCCGGAGGCTGCGCGGCGCATTTTTTCGCCGAAAGGAAAGGCCCTTCGAGATACACGCCCGCAAGCGCCGCGCCGCTCAGGGGATTCTGCGACGCGGTTCGGTAGCGCTCCATCAGTCGGCAGAGTTCGCCGTAAGGCATGGTCATAGCGGCGGGAGCGAATGCCGCCACGCCCCGTGAATGGAGGTATTTGCTCATTATTTCCAGACAGGAAGGCGTATCAGGCGCCGAGCTGAAATCGACTCCCATGCAGCCGTGAATATGCATATCCACCAGTCCCGGCGCAAGTACGTCGCCCGCAAGGTCAAACTCTCCCTCGCTGTCGGATAGCGCCCCCGGCGGAAGAATATCCGTTATGATTCCCTTGGATACGCGAACGTCTGCGCGTTCCACAGTGAAATTCCGTGTAACGATATAACCGTTTTTGTATAGCATTGCCATCGCCCTCCTGCTATAGAATTATATCATTTTCCGGTGAAATTGGCAACACGGAAGTCGGATAAAATTAAAGATAAAATTAAATGCAAAAAAATGAAAAAAATCCTTGACAAATCGCGAATAAGCTGATATAATAATGAAGCTGTCACAAAGAATGCAGCTGGGATGGCCCGGTAGTTCAGCTGGTTAGAACGCTAGCCTGTCACGCTAGAGGTCGACGGTTCGAGCCCGTTCCGGGTCGCCACTTTTGCTGTTATAGCTCAGTAGGCAGAGCACTTCCTTGGTAAGGAAGAGGTCACCAGTTCGAATCTGGTTAACAGCTCCATTTAAACCCCTGAAGGTCTGATTTTTCAGTCGCTTTTGGGGTTTTTGTTTTTTATTTACGATTTGATTTTTTTCGTCAAAGGTGTATGATACATTCAATTGCAGGGAGTGAAAGAACTTGAAAAAAGAATTTTTTGAGATGAATGAGCTTGACTCGACACATTCGATTGAAATGGACAAGAATGTATACAGGCAATCGAAGAATCAGTCGGAGAAGACTTCTGTTTATTCTGAGAACGTTTCTGTCAATGATACAAATTCAGACGATCTTCATAAAGAACAGATCGACTCAGAGGTTAATAAGATCAAAAAAATAGCCCTTGCTATTTCATTGATAGGTGTGCTGTTGATAGCAGGAGCGGCAGCGTTGATTCTGGGCCTATTCCGGAATGGACAGGATGAAGAATTTGACGGTAATTACGATCTTGAGGAGACGGTGTTTGTCACGGACAGCGACCGCCCGGGAATAGATCTGATTTCTGAAAATGTACTTGGTACCGGTATGCTGTTTGAGGACTGCGATATTCTCACACGTCCGGAGGAAGGCTCGGCGGTCGAGGGAAGACTCGCCGGCGGAACGGATGTACTGATTTATTCCGCGGAGGGGGATTATTACAAGGTAAGCGACGCGGAAAAAAACGTGGAAGGCTATGTTTTGAAAGAAAAGGTCAATACCGGCAATATTGACCTTGGCAATCCCGACGCGGAAGCGGAATTTGTCGATGACGCTACAGGCAGAGTGATAGGAACAGAAAAGCCTTCTTCTAAAATAACGAGCACGACGGTTAACCCTGAGGATTTCCCGGTCAATGCTTCCCCGTACTTCATTTATGTGGAGAAAGGTTCGCATACGATCACGATATTTGGTAAAGATGCAAACGGTAAATATACCGTTCCGCGCAAGACCTTTCTGACGGCCACCGGGCGCACCGCTTCGCTCACTCCCGTCGGTGATTTCACCATTCTTGGCAAGGAAAAATGGCACTTTTGGGGCAAGTCCTATTCGCCCTATTGCTGTAAGTATTACGGCAATCTCTTTTTCCACGGGCCGATTTACGGACAGAAGAATTTCGGCACTCTGTCGATCAACAGTGTATTCCAGATCGGCACGAACGCTTCTTCCGGATGTATGAGAACCACAGTGCAGGCGGCCTATTTCATTTACCAGTTCTGCTGGGTCGGCACTAATGTAAAGATTGTAAACGGTTCACCTCTTGGCAGAAGTGCAAATTTGCCTTCGTACTGGACGCAGTATGTTGATCCAGCTACGAATCTTGTTCCTGCCGCCGGAATATCATTCGGATTCGACAGTAAGACAATGAATGTGGGTGATTCGATCAGAGTTACCGCTGACTTCACTCCTTCAACAGCAAGCAATAAGGATTGCACATGGTCTTGCACCAATCCCGGTGTGGTTTCGGTCAGAGGCGACGGCGAAAACTGTACGTTATCTGCTCTGAAAGCGGGAAGTGCCGTCATAACAGCTTGTTCGATAGACGGAGGATACACCGCATCATTCACGGTGACGGTTCTCTCCGAGGAATCTGAGGATATTTCCTCACAGGAGGATTCTTCGACCGAATCGGATGACATATCTTCAACTCTGCCAGTTGACGTATCCTCTGTAGATGTTTCCTCGCAGGAGGTTGCGTCGTTGGATGTTTCTTCGCAGGATATTTCCTCGCAGGACGCCTCCTCACAAGACGATACATCACAAGAAGTCTACTCGCAAGAGACTGCCTCCACCACGAGTGAGTCTCAACCGGAAAACCCTTGACAGAAATTCATTTCAAATAATAAAAGGTGTACCGTACCCAAATGGATACCGTACACCTTTTTGTTTTGGAAGTTCACGGAAAGCAGATTACTGGCAGCGCATAGTGAGGGCGCATTAATCGTCCACTATTCGCCACGCACTGAGATCGAAAGTATCGTTCCCTTTCATGGTGACCCATTCCTTGACAATATAGTCATTTCTGCCGCCTCTGTATAATTCTGTGGCGTCGTTTTCACAGTAAGCGATCCGGTGCTCAGGTGCCTCCTTTATGGCTGAGGAGAGCTTATTTCCGGTGAAGGGATTGACCGGTTCATCGATGATGCCATCCAGCGCCAGGAGAGGCGTGTCGGCGTTTGTCATGAAAGTCGGGTCCTGAGAGAGTGTGCTGCTTCCGAAATCCTTGACCAGAAGGAGCGATCTGTACAGCAATGTGTTGTCTGCTCCTGATTCGGATTCTTCGCTCCCGTTATCAAATCGGAGATCCATCAGACTATTCAGAGATCTTCCATGATCAGATACGATGATGATTCTTGTGTTGTCATACATGTTGTTTTCACGGAGGTAATCCATCCACTCGCCGAGTCTGAGCATCGCTGCCATATTGCACTGGTAATGCATTAACTGCGAAATGGATGAAAACTCCAGCTCGCTGCCGTCCGCCGCTTTGCGTGGGCCGCATTCTTCTTCATAAGCACGGTTATCCACAAAGTCAGACGGAGCATACGCAGGCTCCTGCAGCATCATTACGTCGTGAGTGGTATCGTTGTCGATGATGAGAAATGTGTTTTTCCCTTCATCGCTGACCTTCGTGAGATCAGGGAGCTTTTGCAGAACGCTGTAGGCTTGGGCAAATTGGGTGTTTTTCCTGTCTGTGCCTCCGGAGGCCGTGTACATGTCACTGACAACCTGCACTGCGAAGGATCTTGAAGCGCGATTGTATTCTCCGCGGTTATAAAGCGATTGGTGAAGAAGCACAGGCGAAATGCGGAACAGGCTGTAAGCGAAAAAGTTCCGGTTCAGAATTTCGTCTGCGGTGTCATCATCGCATCCGATGGCAAAGACGCCTTTGGTAATATAAGTGTTGATTGCAGGGTATTCGTTGTAGATACTGAGATCCGGGTACCACTGCATTCCCGCGTAGGGTGGGTCACAGACGGTGGTTTCGTATCCGGCGCCTGAAAAGAGCACCGGCATCAGTTTGAGTGCCTCGTCCTGTTTTTTCATAATGGACTGGTTATCCCGTCGGTTCATTTCTTCGGGAGTGTATTCATAGCCGCCGTAAATTCCCGGCGCGCCAACCATTGTCGTATTGCCGTAAGAAATGGTGTTGGGATAATAGGTAAAGCCTGCCAATTGCTTTTTCAGTATCGGTTTTTCCTCGATCATATACGGGACGAAGCCACTGATCGCTCTGTCCATCATAATGACAACGACGTTCTTGCCTTTTTTGTCCATTGTCCATTGTATTCCCGAGGTGGATTTGTTAACAGTGGAATTGTCAAAATGGCTGTACACCGATTGAATGGAAAAGATATTCATGCAGGACATTATCAGGAGAGCGGCGCAGACCGCTGTGCTGATAATCCTGATGGCAGCCTGCCGCATTTTCCATATCAGATAAAGCAGGGCTGCTGCCGGAAGCAGCACCGCAAAATTGGTGAGGTATTCCGATGTCTTATTTGAAAATAAATCATCGTACTGCAGCATGGACGACATATTCCCGTATTTGTTTCCGAAGAACATGTAATTGATGATGGATGTACCTGCGAAAATCACGGAGGACAGGCTGAGGATTCTCTTCACCCTAGAGGAGGCCAGGTTGTAAAAAATTCCCATCCAAACAATGAATGTGCCGATAGCAGTGACAAAGGCGCTCAGCAAATAGCCGATGGGGGAGCGCATCTGCGCGGGATCAAAAAATTCTTCCGGTGACGCCGCGATGACGGCGGAGGGAATCAGCAGACCGGTGAGAATGGTCATCAGCGCACAGCAAACGTAAAATACATAGTTATCGGCTCTGGATGCTTCGGCTGTGTTAAAGGATATTTTGAACCTTCTGAGAATCAGGATGGCAGGCAGAGGAAGAAGCAGAAGCGCAGTTCCTGCCACCGCAAACCGGCTTATTCTCGGTGAAGCAATAGGATTGGCCAGGAGAATAAATGGCAGCAGTATGACAGCGAAAACAGCGCACATAACGCTAAGCACCAATTTTGGATCCTTTATTCTGTAGAAGATGTTCTTTACCAGAGAAAAAAGATTGTTGAGAGTCCAGTAAAACACCAGTCCGGAGGGGGAGGAATAGAGCAGGACGAGGAAGATCAGAGCCATGCCGTAAAGCTGAATCTTGCTTTTCAGCGGCATACCGCGGGTGTAAATCACGCCCGATACTATGTTGATCAGTGTCATAAGTATCGGAAGGAGATTTATGTGATGTCCGGCAACAGGCAGCAGCCGGTCGGGCTGACTGAGGTCGGCAATCGGACCGAACGAAGCACCGATTAACAAATCAAGCTCCGAGAGAAAGCGGAATGCCGCGATGAAAAACGGAATTTCAAGCAGCAGAGATACCGAACCGCTCAGTGCGTAATAGGGCTTATAGTGATTCTGGCGGTAGTAGGTCTGCAACATCATAAAGCGTTCGTCGCTCTTAAACACCTTCTTGATATGGTCAACACCCGGCTTGAGCCGTTCAAGCCGTATCCGTTCCTCTTCCTGCATTGCGTCGGCACGTCGGTAAAGAGGAAGTATCAGAAAATTGATCGCAAGGCTGAGGGCAATTATTGAAAGTCCTTCATTATCGGTCATGCGGTACATCATCGCGTACACCGCGTCAAAAAGCAATACAAGGGGACCGAGAATCAAATTGTATAAGATTGTAAAAAAGCTCATATTTTTTCACCGTTACGCTTTTGCTTCTGCTGAATCACTTGCGCATTGCAGTTCCTGCCTTTTATGGATAAGGTAGTCCACAGCAAGCGGGACGGAATTGCCGATGTTGGCCCATGACTGGGAACGTGCCAGTTCTCTGCCTTCCGCCAGCTCAGAAGAATGCAGACAGCTGTCAATCAGCTCTCCGACATCCCCGAAGTTTTCCGCAGTCAGTTGTCTGCCGATCTTGGGGAGAATATCGAAGGTCCACATTTCATCGTTGAGCCACCATGCGTCGTAGGGGCCTTTGTCAAAGGTGGTGTCGGCATAAATAATTGGCTTGTCAAATACCAGCGAAAAGTCAAAGATGACGCCGGAGTAATCCGAGATGAGTATGTCTGAACGACGAAGTACTTCAAAATTGTCGTTGCTTTTGTCCCATTCTATTCTGTCGTCGGATGGGTATTTACTCATCAGTTCATCGAGCATTTCTTTTTCGGAAGTGTAGGACTGGGGATGAGGACGAATGATGATATGATAGCCTGTTTTTAGGAGAGCATCAATCATTTTGGAGCCGTATCTATTCAGGATGCTGCTCGGTCCCCATGAAGGAGCAAGCAGCACGGTTATGGGATGCGAATCCTCTTCCGCCGTCGCGGAGGCTTCTTTTGAGCTTAACAGCCTCTTTCTCAGCTCATCCATATGGGGGAGTCCTATCATGGGAAGCTCCTTTTCGGGCAAATGGCGCAGTTCTTCCAACTGACGCACCTGCTTCGCCTGAAAATCTCCCGAGGTCATGATCGCGTCATAATAATCGATGCCAAACATTCTGTAGGCGGTTACGTCATTGGCGGCATGAAGAATGTGCGCATACCACTTTACGTTGCGTGAGCGCTTCCATTGGTAAACGTCTACGCCGGGTGTGCTGGACAGCACCACATCCGCCTTCAGCATATTCATGCGCGCAAATGCCCTGTTTCCCTCGCCGATGAATTGGGTCGAAACATGCTCGTAATGCTCGTCAAGCGCCGGATCGTCAGGCGACGCCGTGAGATAGACTGCCTGTTGTCCGCGTTTTTCGAATTCGTCGCAGATCGGCTTGAAGATGTTCCAGTAGCGTTTGCTGTCGGTGAAGATAGCAAACGGAACGCTGTCATCGTTTTCGACTTTTTCCTTCTTGCCCAGACTGAAAATAAAACGCAGCTTCATGAAGGAATTACGCAGAAAATACGCCGCCGCACTCAGTACACCGATAAGAATGGTGAAAAGCATACTTCCCGTACCGGGATCGATATAGGCAAAATGAATCTGAAACATTTGTTACACTCCTGTGAATATTATTTTCTATATGGTCTGCTGCTGCTATTCAATGGGACAATTGGTCGAGACTGGTTCCGATACCACGCCAAGAACTGAGGTCCGCTGTATCATTCCCGGTAAATTCGACCCATATGAGATCCTTCAGGGTCGTTTCGCTGTCGCTGTAATCGGTGGGATTCCAGGTGTTTGTACCGGCGATATGGAATTCCTTTTTGTTATTCTTTTCATCGGAGCAGATCTTGTTGCCGGTAAAGGGGTTGACAGGGTTGTCAATAAGTCCTTTGAATACGAGAGTCGGTGTGTCGGCGTTGGTCATAAAGGTATGATCTGTAACCGGTTCGGTGTTGTCACTGCCGAAATCCTTAACCAGAAGAAGCGGCTTATATGCCATAATATCAGAGAAATTGATTCTGTTGTCGTCGGAAGGGATTTTGTCATCGCCGTCTGTAATTTTATCTCCGAACAGAAAATCCAGGTCCTTTCCGTGATCGGAAACGATTATGATCCGGGTGTTGTCGTAAAGACCGTTTTCCCGGAGATAATCCATCCATTCACCCAGTCGGAGCATGGAAGCCACATTGCACTGATAATGCTTAATCTGCTTTCTCGTGGTGAGGTTCATTTCTTTGCTGTCAGCCGAAAGACGTGTTCCGTGTTCCGACTCGTAGGCTGTATTGTCCACCTTTTCCGAAGGCTCGTAGGCGGGCTCCTGCAGCATGATTGTGTCGTGAGTGCTGTCGTTGGTCAGCATACAGAAGGTGTTTTTTCCGGTGTCGGTTACATTTGTCAGTTCGGGAAGCTTTTTCAGAACATTATAGGAACCGATGAATGTTGAAGTTTTGGATGTTGTTCCTCCTTGCGCGGTATACAATCCGTCACAAACCTGCTCCGACGATCGGGACAGATGATAGTACAAACCGTTATTGTATAAACCTAAATGGAGCAGAACCGGCGATATGCGCATGATGCTGTAGGCAAAGAAATTGCGGTTGAGCAGTTCTTGGGTCATCTGGAGGTCAGTTCCGTCGGAAAACAGATTTTTGGTTATATACCTGTTAATCTGCGGATAATCGTTATAAATATTCAGATCGGAAAACACGCTGAATCCAGCAAACGGCGGGTCACAAACCGTCACTTCGTAGCCGTTTTCCGAAAAAACAACAGGCATCAGCTTAAGCGCTTCTGTGTGCTTTTGTTTCAGTGATATATTGTCTTTTTGATTCATGCTTTCGGGTGTGTATTCATATCCGCCGAACAGACCAGGAGCAGCTAACAGAGTGGTGCTTCCGAATGAAATGGTGTTTGGATAATAGGTGAAACCCGCCAGCTGCTCTTTCAGCTCCGGCTTTTCTTCTATTATATACGGAAAAAACTCACAGATTGCTCTGTCCATCATGATCACAATGACATTTTTGCCGCTTTGGTCAAGCGGTATTTCGACGCCCTCGGTATTGGATAATGTGTCCAGGGATGTACGGATTTTCTTGATTTGTTTGTTGATAGACAACACATTCATGCATGACATGATCAGAACGGCGGCTGACATGGCAAATGTGACGGAGCGAAGAAACACGGGGGTTTTCTTCCATAATACATACACGATGGCAGTCAATGCCGTCAGTACAGCTGTGTTGAGCAGATAGTCAATCGAGGCGGAATTGATGATGTTGTCATATTGCAGCCGGGAGGACATATTGCCGTAATTCTTTCCGAAAAACAAATAATCTACCGCTGCCCATACGGAAAGTACGGAGGCAACAAGGCCGAACACCCTTCTCACTTTTTGCGACGAGAGAAAATAGAAAATGTTCATCCATATCATAAAGGTTCCGGCAGCAATGGAAAAGGCGGTGGCAACGTAATTCAGAGGATTTTGAAAATACAGTCTGTTGACAAATTCACCCGGAGAGGCGTTAATGATGGCTGACGGTATCAGCACACCAGTAAGAACGGTAAGAAAAACACCGCAAGTGATGAACAAGACATTGTTCGATCTGTCGGAAATAACGGTCGCGGATTCCTTTCGGATTCTTTTTCCGTACTTGTTTTTCAGCAGGTACCCCGGAAGGATCAGGAAGAGCGGTGTCAGACAGATGATAACAAACAACTGCTTTTTCATTGTTAACATAGGCTTGATAATCACATAGGGCATTAGAATACAGCCAATCGCAAAGCATACGATTCCGAGTGTCAGCATTGGTTTCTTCAGCTTATAGTAAATGTTTTTGCCGAGTGAAAAAAGATTGTTGAGTGTCCAGTAGACAACCAGTCCGGACGGCGAGTCGTAGAGCAGCACAAGGAATATCAGCGCCATTCCATAAAGCTGCAGCTTGCTTTTCAGCGGCGCTCCTTTGGTGTAGATTACTCCGGAAACAATATTGATCACCGTCATGAGTATCGGCATAAGATTTACGTGATACCCGAAGAAATGCAGCAAACCGTCCGGTTGCCCGAGATCCGGAATGAATTTAAAGGGTGTGCCGTTTAGGAGATACAGATTTGACAGAAAGTTGTAAGCGGCGATAAAAAACGGTATTTCAAGCAGCAGTGAAAGGGAGCCTTTCAGCGAATAATAGGGTTTATAATTATTCTGTCTGTAATAGGTCTGTAGCATCATAAAGCGCTCGTCGCCTTTGAACACCTTTTTTATGTGGTCAACACCGGGCTTTAATTTCTCAAGTCTGCACCGCTCTTCCTCCTGCATCGCGTCTGCTCTTCGGTAAAGGGGGAGTACCAGCAGGTTTACCGCAACGCTGAGAGCGACGATGGATGCGCCGACGCGATAAGTGGAAGTGTAAAAGGTGGCAAATATCGTTTCAAAAATCAATACGATCGGGCCGATTATTAGATTGTACACAAAAGAAAGAAAGGTCATGTAACGTTACCTCGATTGAATGTAAGTTGATGGTTCTGTGCAGAGTGATCTGTCAGAGAAGCTCGGCTCTGAGGGCGCTCAGAAGTGCGTCATTGTCCTTCGTATCTCTCACTGCGATGCGCAGGTAATTTCCACCGCCTGTCTTGGCCACGAGATCTTTAATGAGCAGACCGTGATTGATCATCAGTGTTTTCAGCAGTCCCTTGGGCGAAATGCTGTCAGATGTTTCCACCATCACGAAATTTGCTTGCGACGGGATCACACGCAGACCCGGTATCTTTGCAAGCTCGCTCTCAAATCTCGCTCGTTCGGCTCTGAGTTTTATGAGAGCTTCAGCGTAATCTTTTTTGTATTTCTCTGAAATCTGCATGTAAAACTCCGCAAAGGAATTGATGTTCCAGATGGCAACGTCCTTTTTCATGGCGGCAATTGTCCTGACATCGCCGGAAGCAAGCACACCCAGTCTGAGTCCGGGCACGCCGTAGGATTTTGATATGCTCTTCATCACGTAGAGGCTGGGATTTGCGTTCAGAATCTCCTGATCTATGATGGTGCTGTCTTCTTTGTCGGCAAAATCGACGAAGGATTCATCGATAACAGCCTTGATTCCCTGCTCTCCGCACCATTTGATCAGGCGGAGCATGTCCTTCTTGGGGATGTAGTTGCCGCTGGGATTGTCGGGGTTTATCACTACCAGATTATCGATATTCCTGCCTTCAAAGTATTTCATTATATCATCGGCTGTGTAGGAAAAATCTTGATTGCCGGGGGTGAAAATCACTTGCTCAGCGGGAGAATACCGATTGGGGTATTCCTCAAAAGTAGGTCTGATAAAGCCCGTCCTTCCGCTGAGTGTACCCATGAGGCTTTTGATAAGCTCCGCCGCGCCATTGCCGACGATGATGTTTTCCTCGCGGACGCTGAAATTCTTCGCCGCGAGCAGACTGTTGATGTGCATTCCAGAGGGGTACTGCGTCAGCAGTGTATCGAAATTGGCTTTTATTTCATTCTTCATGCGTTCGGAAGGAAAGTAGGGATTCACCAGATAGCAGAAATCAATCAGCTTCGGATAACGCCAGTAGCCGCCGTATCTCCCCTGCAGCAATGCGATCTTTTCGTCGTCGTCGGGGGAGAACATGGACTCCGCAATATCGAGATCCTGAATGTCATCAATTTCGTACCAGAGCTGCCCGTTCAGACGTTTTGCGGAAATGCCTGGGTCGTCGAGCAGCGCAATGACGCGAAGCACCTGCTCATAATATTCATTCTGACCAAGGGCGCACTGGTATGCCTCCAGAAACGGAACATAGTGCGTTTCGGAAAAGTGTTTGCTGAATTTATAGATATTGACCGTCTTGAAGTATTCGTCCTTTTCGTCAAACACAAAACGCTTGCCGGGTACAAATGCCTCGATTCGGTCGTCCTGACCGAGCTTGACGCAGGTGCCGTCCATCCAGCTCTCATACTTGTCCACCAGCGCGAGCGTGTCCCTCGGGTCGGAGACAAGCTCTTGCAGCACTGAATCCTCAAATATCAGGTCGGATTCAAAGAGCAGTGTGTCATCACTGCGCAGTCTTTCCTTCGCCAGGGAGAGAGAGTAGATGTTGTTGGTCTTGTCGTAGATGGGATTTTCGATAAATTCTATCGGGGTGCTGATAGAAAGGGTGGATATGTAATCTATCAGCTTCTGCCCCTCGTATCCCACAACGATGATAATGCGGGAAAGACGGAGCGCTTCTATCTGATGAAGCATACGGTCAATAAGGGATATTCCGTTGACCTTTACCATGCATTTTGTGTTGTTTTTTGTCAATTCTTTCAGACGTTTTCCCATTCCCGCCGCTAATATTATCGCTTGCATAAAAACATCATCCTTCTGGTTGATTTTGCCAAACATCAGGCGTTTGGCAATTGAACTGTTTTTACAAAATCAACTATCATTATATCATTTAACAGTCAGATATGTCAATATCATTTTTGATATTAACTTTTTTAACAAGCAGACAAGTTGTAATAGTTTTGATGTTGCTTTTTTTTAAATAGTTGCTATAATTAAATTGATGATGGTTTATTATTGTTCTGTAAGTTTGAAAGGATGATTTGTGTGAATAAGAACATAAAAAAAATCATTTCCGCAGTACTGGTGACTGCCTCTTTTTCATGTATGGCTGCGTTTAATGTGTTTGCTGCGCCGAAATATGTCAATATCACGGGTGAACCGGTTGCTGTAAGGGAAGAACCTGGTACCTCCGCAAGGTATATGCAGAAAGTGCATTACGGCGATCAGCTTGTTTATTGCGGCGAGAAGAATGACAAAAAGGGTGTCCGCTGGTATCAGATCAAGCTGTCGGATGACAAAAAGGGATGGGTAACATCCGCTTACGCGGAGACGGTGGACAGTAAGGAAATTGGCAAGGTAGAAGTCACCACCAAGCTGCTTAACGTCCGCGAAAAGGCGAGTCTGACGAGTGAGGTTCTCGGTATCGCGAAAAAAGGCGCCCAGTTTGACTACTTCTCCGTTAAAAAGGACAGCAGCGACCAACTCTGGTATCGCGTGCATTACGGGGACGACATGCAGGCGTGGCTTCTCGGCACCTACTGCGAAGTGGTGAAGGAGCAGGGCAAATCGGATACCAAGACAGATACCAAAACAGATACCAAGACCAAAGGCAAAACGGTTGAAATTACGGCTTCTCCTGTCAACGTGCGTTCCAAGGCCAGTCTGAACGGCAGCAAGCTTGGCACTGTCTCCAAGGGGAAGCGCTACGAATTCCTTGCGTCCGATACCGACGAAAAGGGCAGGCTGTGGTACAAGATCAGCTATACATCAGGCAAATCCGGCTGGGTACTCGCTTCGCTGAGCAAGATCGTAAATGACGGTGGCACGACGGATACTTCTACGACCTCCAAGACCACAACCACAACTACAACCACTGCCACGGCCAAAGTTACGGCAAAGCAGGTTCAGATCACAGCGAATGCCCTTCACGTCCGTGACAAGGCGGACATAAAGGGCAAGATACTTACCACCGTCAAAAACGGAAAGAAGTTTGCTTACATTTCTTCCAAGAAGGATTCCGACGGCAAAACGTGGTATCAGATAGAGTACAAATCCGGCAAGAAGGGCTGGATTCACTCGGATTACGCCAAGCTCACAGAGACGACAGTTTCAACGACCCCCGCGACCAAGGCGGCTGATAAGAAGGTTCGCATCACCGGCTCGAAGGTTGTTGTCCGTGCCTCGGCGAGCAAGAGCGGTAAGTACCTTGGTAAGGTCACGAAGGGCAAGACCTTTCAGTATCTTGCCGCCAAGAAGGACGCAAAGGGCAACAAATGGTATCAGATTCAGTACACTTCCAAGCAAAAGGGCTGGGTGATGGCTTCGCTCAGCGAGCTTGTCACGACAGGAACGAAGGCCACGACAACAGCCACTACAGCGACGACAAAGGCTGTTTCCAAGCAGGTGGAAATCATTGAAAGCCCTGTCAACGTCCGTGAATCGGCGAGCACGTCCTCCAAAAAAATCGGAAGTACTTCTGAGGGGAAGAAGTATGTGTATCTTGCCACCAAGAAGGACGAAAAGGACAGAACATGGTACCAGATACAGTATAAAACCGACAAAAAAGGTTGGGTGCTTGGCACCTTCTGCAAAGTTGTGTAATATTTTTACAGTTTAGTTTCTTATCATTTCGTATTGATATAAAAATGGGACTCGTATTGAAGAAATCAATGCGGGTCCTTTTTTGAAGTGAGCTTTGTTTTTGATTTTATTACAGAATAACGGGAACAAAAAAACATCCGATTACAAATACATCGGATGTTTCTGTCAACTGGAGCGGAAGATGGGAATCGAACCCACACCATCAGCTTGGGAAGCTGAGGTTCTGCCACTAAACTACTCCCGCAAAAGGCTTTTTTATTATATGCCCTCTGCGGGTAAATGTCAAGTATTTTTTATAAAAAACTCTCTGCTGCCGACAGCTGTCGGCAACAGAGAATTGATCATCAGAATGCGATTTTTTCTGCGATGTAGCTTCTGAGCTGGTCGATCGGAACGCGCACCTGTTCCATGGTGTCTCTGTCACGGACAGTGACGCAGTTGTCGGCAGGCGTCTTGTCGTCGCCGACGGTCTGGAAGTCAACGGTAATGCAGAAGGGAGTGCCGATTTCGTCTTCGCGGCGGTATCTCTTGCCGATGGAGCCTGTGTCGTCGAAGTCCACCATGAAGTCCTTGGACAGCTCGGTAAATATTTCCTCGGCTGCCGGAGTCAGCTTCTTGGAGAGCGGCAGAACGGCTGCCTTGAAGGGCGCAAGCGCCGGATGCAGTCTGAGTACGGTGCGCACGTCGTTCTTGGCCGCGTCGACCACTTCTTCATCGTATGCTTCTGTGATGAGCGCGAGGAAGAGACGCTCTACGCCGAGCGACGGCTCAATGACATAGGGAATGTACTTCTCGTTGGTGGTCGGGTCGAAATATTCAAGGCTCTTGCCGCTGGTATTGATGTGCTGGGTGAGGTCGTAATCGGTTCTGTCGGCCACGCCCCAGAGTTCGCCCCAGCCGAAGGGGAAGAGGTATTCAAAGTCGGTGGTAGCCTTGGAGTAGAAGCAAAGCTCCTCCTGCGAATGATCGCGCAGACGAAGGTTTTCTTCCTTGATATTGAGGGAATAGAGCCAGTCGCGGCAGAAGGCGCGCCAATACTCGAACCATTCGAGGTCGGTGCCGGGTTTGCAGAAGAATTCAAGCTCCATCTGCTCGAATTCGCGCACGCGGAAGATGAAGTTCTTGGGGGTGATCTCGTTGCGGAAGGATTTACCGATCTGTGCCACGCCGAAGGGAACCTTGCGGCGTGTGGTGCGCTGAATGTTGGCGAAGTTGACAAAGATACCCTGTGCGGTTTCGGGACGGAGATAAAGCTCGCTCTTGGTGTCCTCGGTGACGCCCTGGAAGGTCTTGAACATCAGATTGAACTGTCTGATGTCGGAGAAATTGTGTTTGCCGCAGTTGGGACAGGGAATCTGCTTTTCATTAATATAATCGACAAGCTGTTCGTTGGTCCAGCCGGCGACGTTGGTGCCGTCGAAGTCCTCGATGAGGTTGTCGGCACGGTGACGGGTCTTGCATTCCTTGCAGTCCATCAGCGGGTCGGAGAAGCCGCCCAAGTGACCTGACGCCACCCATGTCTGCGGGTTCATCAGAATGGCAGAGTCAAGACCGACGTTGTATTTGTTCTGCTGAACGAATTTTTTGAGCCACGCGTTCTTGATGTTGTTCTTAAGCTGCATACCGAGCGGGCCGTAGTCCCATGTATTGGAAAGGCCTCCGTAAATCTCAGAGCCGGGATATACAAAGCCTCTGCCTTTACAGAGAGCGACTATTTTGTCCATTACTTTTTCGGTGTTTTTCATAGTTAGATCAATCCTTTTTTCTGGATATTAATTTGCGTTATGGTATCGTCTGAAACGGAAGCGCTGTTATCTGACGCTTAGTATAAAAATGTAATAATCGGCGCCGCCTTCGCTGTCTGCCTTGACGGTGACGGTGTATTCTCCGTCCTTCACTGTGCCGGGAAGCTCCAACTCGTTGGTATCGCCTGTCAGATAAACTGTTTCTCCGTTTTCTGCCGATACAGCCGACGCGGTGACGTTTAAGGGCGCTTTGGCAAAGCTAAGAGCAAGACTGCCGTTGCCGTCGGTTATCAGATAAGAACCGTAGAGCAGCGGCTTAATGTCAGTCGATGTGACCTCTCCGGCTGTGGGTGATGCCATAATCACGCTCTCTCCGTGTCGAACCGTCATCAGCAGATCGTCTACTTTGGAAGTGATTCTTACGCCCTGGGCGACTGCGTAATCGGGCATGGTTCCGGTTGAACCGCCTGTGAACCATACGGAAACGGTATCTCCGGGGGTCAGTTCACGGTAGCTCTTACAGCGGGCTTTGTCCTTGTTTTCAAGGACTGTCTTGGCCGTTACAGTGACATAATATCTGTTGTCGGAATAATTGTTCTTGGCGTCGGGTATCTCCACAAGAATCATAATGCCGTCACGCACCTCTGAGATGCTTGTGACTACGCCGGTGATGTTGGGAGAGATACCATCGGGAATGGTGTCATCCGCTACAATGACGGAATTGCTGGCAAGCGGTGGCTGATCGGGATCATTGACTCCGTCGGCACATGCGCAAAGCAGCGTCATGGCACTCAGCAGCACGGCGGTGATAATCAGCATTCTTCTCAATATAATTAACCTCCTTTTTTTTGGGTAATGTCTTTTTCATATCACAATATATTGATTGAAATATAGTTACTCAATATAATACAACATAATTATAAATTTGTCTATAGCTATTTTAGATATAAAAATTCAGTATATTATCCCAAAAAAAGGCTACAATAAACATACTATTTTAAGTTGAAAGAGTGAAGAGATTCCTGCCTGATATTTCGTGATTTTACCGGAATCTGGGAATATATTTTCCTAAAATAAAAGACAAAACAAAAAGTTCACAATTGCCCCCTTGACATATTGTAACGATCGTATTATTATTAGTCATATCAATTAGCACTCGACAATCGAGAGTGCTAATTCATCTGATGAAAGGAAGCTATACAAAAATGGAAAAGAAAGAATTCAAAGCCGAATCCAAGCGACTGCTTGATATGATGATCAACTCGATCTACACCCACAAAGAAATATTCCTGCGCGAGCTGATTTCCAACGCCAGCGACGCGACTGACAAGCTCTATTACAACGCCATGCAGACCGGCAACGCCGGACTCAGCCGCGACGATCTTGCCATCAAGATAACCCCCGACAAGGAAGCACGCACGCTCACTGTCAGCGACAAGGGCTGCGGCATGACCCGTGAGGAACTGGAGGAAAACCTTGGCACCATCGCCAAGAGCGGTTCACTTGCCTTCAAGCAGGAGCATGACCTCGGCGAGGACGTGGACATCATCGGTCAGTTCGGCGTGGGCTTCTATTCTGCGTTTATGGTGTCAAAGAAGATTGTTGTCGTTTCCAGATCAGTGGAAGGCGATTCCGCGTTCCGCTGGGAGTCTGACGGCGCCGACGGCTACACGATTGAGGACGCGCAGAAGGAAGAGCACGGCACCGAGATCACCCTTTATATCAAGGACAACACTGACGACGAGAATTACGACGAGTATCTCGAAACCTACAGCCTGCGCAACCTGGTCAGAAAGTATTCCGATTATATCCGCTATCCCATCACCATGGACGTGGAAAAATCACGCGACTGGGAGGAAGGCGAGGAAAAGGACGACAAAGAATACGCCACCTACATCGAAACCGAAACGCTCAACAGCATGGTTCCTGTGTGGAAAAAGACCAAGGCAGAGCTGGCCGAACATGAATACGAGGACTTTTACAAGAACAAATTCAACGACTACGAAGATCCCGCACGCTGCATTCATCAGAATGTCGAGGGTGTTGCCACCTACACCGCGCTGATGTTCATTCCGGCGCGTACTCCCTTCAATTACTACAGCAAGGATTACGAGAAAGGTTTGCAGCTCTACAGCAACGGCGTGATGATCATGGAAAAATGCGCTGATCTGCTGCCGGATTATTTCAGCTTCGTCAAGGGATTGGTGGATTCTCCCGACCTGTCGCTCAATATCAGCCGCGAAATGCTCCAGCACGACCGCCAGCTCAAAGCCATTGCCCAGAGCCTCGAAAAGAAGATCAAGTCCGAGCTTCTCAATATGCAGAAGAACGACCGCGAGAAGTACGAACAGTTCTTCAAGAACTTCGGCATGCAGATCAAATTCGGCATTTACAGCTCCTACGGTATGAAGAAAGACCTGCTGCAAGACCTGCTGGTATACTATTCTTCTTCCGAGAAGAAGCCCGTCACCCTGGAAGAATATGTCGGCAGAATGCGCGAGAGCCAGAAATACATCTACTACGCCTGCGGCGAATCCACCGCCAAGCTGGATATGCTGCCCCAGACCGAAATGCTGCGCGACAAGGGTTATGAAATCCTCTATCTCACTGACGAGATCGACGAATTCGCACTCAAGACAATGCGCGACTATAAGGAAAAGGAATTCCGTTCCGTTTCCGACGCGGAGCTTGACATAGAGGACGAAGGCGAGAAGGAAGAAATCAAAAAGACCGCCGAGGATAACAAGAGCCTGTTTGAATTCATGAAGGAGCATCTCGGCGACAATGTCAAGGAAGTGCGTCTTTCCACACGTCTGAAGACACATCCTGTCTGCCTGACCTCTGACGGCGGCATTTCCCTTGAAATGGAGAAGGTGCTCAACGCCATGCCCACCAATAACGAGAAGGTCAAGGCGGCAAGAGTGCTGGAAATCAACGCCAATCACCCGATTTTTGCCGCTCTCACCAAGGCGTATGCCGAGGACAAGGATAAGGCTGCCAAACTGACCGATGTGCTGTTTGCGCAGGCTTCGCTGATTGAGGGTATCGGTGTGGACGATCCGGTAGCATACGCCAACGCGGTTTGTTCGCTCATTACCGATTGATTCTTTCGACTATAAGATTACATTTCTCTTATTTATTTGCAACGCCTGTCTGCCGCTATTATTTTACGGCAGGCGGGCGTTTTTATAAAATTCTTAATAATTTCCGTGTTGCTATCGGAATGTGGCTTTGCTATAATATTGAATAAACATGCAAATGAAGGAAGTAATACGAAAAATGCGCAACGAAAAAGAATACAAAGGAAAGGGCGTAAAGGCGGAGCTTGGCGCATACGGCGCAAGCCTTTGGAAAAGGTATCTGAAATTCTACCGCCGCAACCGTATTCGGGGAATAGGCACGGTCGGGTTGTGTCTGATTATTCCGGTGAGTATGGTGATTGCGTTCAAACGCTCACGGATTGATTACATTGAGGTAATATCCTCGTTGTTCAAAAGCAAAAACAGCGTGGTTGATGAAGCTGACGTTTCTTCTGAGGAACCGGAGAGCGGATTCAATGTCATTGTAAAATTCACCTACGGAACCATCTGCTCCGAGCCTAATTTCAAAAAGAAGGTGCAGAACACTGTCACTAAGGGACAGAAATTTGAAGTGTTGGAAACAAGCGGCGATTTTTACCGCATAGAATATCTACAGAACCGCTTCGGATGGATAGACAAGTATTTTGTGGAAAAAGAAGGACAGGAGGAACCCAAGGTAGAAGACCCGCACAATCCGGTGGAAATTAAAGGCGAAACCGCGACGGCCCTCAAAAAGATCTGCCAGGATTACAGTGCCATGGGCGTTGGCGCTGCCGTCATCAAGGACGGAAAAGTTTCCTATACCTATTGCTACGGTTACGCCAACAAGGCACAGCGCAAGAAGATCAATGCCGATACCAAATTCCGTCCCGCGTCGCTCTCCAAAATCATTTCGACGCTGTCCACCATGACACTTGTGGACGCGGGAAGAATCGATCTTGACCGCAACGTGGAGGATTATTTCGGTTTCCGTTTTCGCAATCCGCTGTTTCCGGAAGTGGAGATAACGCCCCGTATGCTGCTCAACCATTCGTCTTCTCTCGCCGATGAATACATCATTTACACCGGCAGCAACGCAGGCACACGTCTGAAAGATCTGGTGGTAGACCTCAAAAGCTACAATAACCAGAAGCCGGGTCAGGAATTCGCCTACAGCAATTCCGGTTTCGGTATCGTCGGCTCTCTCGATGAAAAGGTTACCAACCTGCATTATATCTACTTCACCGACTCTGTGCTGTTTGACCGCTTAGGACTGGATGCGGCATTCGGCGGTCAGAGCCTCAATGACAAGAATAATGTCGCCGAGTGCTACAAGGTGGGCAAGATCGCCCGTTCCCGCGGAACTCTTGTAAAGGACAGACTGATTCGTGCGCCGGGAGATACCTATATTCTGGCGCAGGGAAGTCTGCTCATCAGTCCGAAGGATTACGCCAAGCTGATTACGATATTTGTCAACGATGGCATGTATGGAAACATACGGGTTCTGTCAAAAGAAGCAGTGAAGGAAGTCGAAAAGGAATACATGAAAGACGACAAATTCCGCTATTGCCTCGGCTTCAAGAAAAGCACCAATTATGTTCCCGGACACGACATGTATTACCACGGTGGCAACGCCTACGGCGTTTACGCCAGCGTCTGCTACGACGAAAAGCAGAAGAGCGGCGTGGTGGTTATGACCAGCGGCGCATGGGGAACCTTTGATGACAACCACTTCTACACAGTCTGCCAGAAGATTACCCAGCAGTGCTACGCGGATCTGATTGATAAACAGAAATAAAAAACGGGCTTCGCCACGGGAAAAGAATTCCACAGCGAAGCCTTTCTTATACTATGCAGTATTCAAAATTCAGTTATCCCTTGTATGGGAGCGCTTGCGGGCAGCTCGACTGTGATCGAGAGTCGATTCCCGTCAAGTGCCGCGTATGCCTTGCCGTTCATCTGTTCGGCGAGCATCCGGACAATGGAAAGACCCAGTCCGGTTGACTTCCGGCGGGATTTTTCGGCGGTGTAGAAGCGATCAAAGAGCCTTTCCGGTTCAATGGCAGAAGAGTCGATGACGGGATTGGAAATGGTCAGTCTCGCTGTGCCGTTTTCTTCGGATACGTCTACCGTGATGTCCCCGCCGGAGTGCTGAATGCAGTTGCGGATCAGGTTCTGTATGATGCGGGTTGTCTTTTCGCGGTCTGCTGTCAGAAGCACTCTGTCGAATTGCCCGATATTCACATTGATGCCTTTTTCCTCCAGCTGCAAAACAGCGGCGGCTATACATTCTGCTGTTTCATCGGTCAGGCAGAAGCGCTCGTAATGCAGCTCGGCGTCGTTGCTCAGCAGATAGGAGTATTCAAAGAAATGTTCTATCAGGTCGCCAAGCTCATTGGAGTGCTTTCTGATGACGGCAAGCCGCTTGCGCTGGGCCTCGGTGGGATTCTCCCGCTCCAATAGTTGCAGGAATCCTTTTATAGAGGTCAGCGGCGTGCGCAGGTCGTGTGAGATATTGGCTATTGTTTCACGGAACTGCTTTTCCTCCCCTTCGATGGCCTGCTTTGTCTGGTCGTCCTGCACGAAGCACTTGTTTATTTCGGCAGCTAAACGCGACACGGAGCCATCGAGCAGCGACACATGAACATAATTGCGTGTGTCGTCTTTCAGGCGCTTCTTCAATTGCCCTGTGAGGGAGCGAAGCTGCATTTTGATGTGAATGAGCAGAAGAATGACGACCAAAAGCGCAAGGCACAGCGCCGCGACAAGATACTTCATCTGGGAATCCTCCACACAATAGATAATAACACAAATGGCAGAAGCCCGGATGCTGCTCCGCGGCTTCTGCTTTTGTGTGATGTGATATGAAATGTTACGGAAAAGTTTACTTGATTTCGCTCTTTTTGAAGGTAAGGTAGGTGATATAGGTAAACGCCGCAATGAACGCGAGAGAAATGCCAATCACCTTGATCATGGTGCCGATCTCGGTGTCGTTGCCCATGTTGTAGGCATCCGCGCTGAATGGCGTCCATGAGATGAGTTCGTTTGCCGTATCGCTGATGCCGGCGATCATCGAGCTTGTCATGCCGAAAAATACGCAGGCAATAAATCCGATGGTGGTGACAATCAGGGCCTTGTTCTTGAACAGGAACGCCAGCATAAATACAAACGCCGTCTGAGCCGCGTATGCCAATGCCATTATAGCAGTAATGACAATGTATTTCAAGAGAGCTGCTACAGAAAAATCGACGGTGGTTGATTCAAAGAGTATTTTGAGATAAACCGAAGCGGAGTAGGGATTGCAGAATCCCGCGTCCAGCACATAGCCGATGATGGCGGACAGCGCGTAGGGAAGGGTCATGATTCCGACAAGCAGCGTGTAGGTGATCATTTTGCCGCAGACCACGGTGAATCTGCCGTTGGTGCCGGTGAGAGCCGACTGAATGAGCTTGTTTTCAAAATCGCCGCATACAAGCTGACCCGCGATAATGCAGCTCGCTAAGTTCATCATGACAACGTCGGTGAGAAGGGCCGCCGTGCCGGCGGTTTCAAAGCCGATGTCGCCCGTGCTGACGAAGTGGGAAACCAGTGTGGTTGCGACGGCGCATGCCGTCAGAATCAGGAAAAGTACCTTGTAGATAGCGGATCTGTGAATTTTATAAAAATCAGCCTTGATGAGATTGATCATTGTTATGTCCTCCCTTTGAGATTGTGAATTGTGTAATGTGAAATGGTTCTCTTGCAAAAGTTTTATTTCTTGCTGACAGCGGAGATAAAGTAATTCTCCAGCGTTTCGCCTTTGAGGGAGAAGCCCGTGGTCTTTACGCCGTTTTCAAAGAGAACGTCGGTGACCTTTTCCTTTTCGTCGGTGAAGTCGTAGAGCTGTACGCTGCCGTCGGGCATTACCTTGAAATTGGTGGTGCCGAGCTTGGATTCCAGCACTTCGGCGAGCTTTGCCGTGTCGGGGGTTTCGATCTGGAGGTAATGCTTGCATTTTTCTTCGAGTTCCTCCAGTGTGATCTGTTCCTTGATCTCGCCGTGGTCGATGATGATGTAATCGGTGGCGCACTGGTAAAGCTCTGGGAGGTTATGGCTGGAAATGAGGATTGTCATGCCCTTTTCGTCGCAGAGTCTTTTGATCAGCTCTCTGATTTCCACCACGCCGATGGGGTCAAGACCGTTGATAGGTTCGTCTAAAATGACAAGCTCAGGATTGGTGAGCAGGGCAATGGCAATGCCGAGACGCTGCTTCATACCGAGGGAGAAGTCTTTTGCCTTTTTCTTGCCGGTGTTGGCCAGACCGACCGTTTCGAGCAGCTTGTCCTCGATGTCCGCGTCGGCGATACCGTGCATGACGCGGTGCAGGTGAAGATTCTGCTTGGCGGTGAGGTTGAGTACCAAACCGGGAGATTCAATCAGACAGCCGAGTCGGCCGCGCTCCTTGGAGATGGCCTTGCCGCGTTTGCCGAACAGCTCGATCTCGCCGGAGGTCGGTACCGAAAGCCCGAGAATCTGTCGCATGAGCGTGGTCTTGCCGGCGCCGTTGACGCCGATCAGTCCGTATATCCTGCCGCTTTCCAGCGTAATGTTTACGTTGCTGAGCACCTGCGTGTCGCCGTACTTCTTTGTGATGTTTTCTGTTCTGAGAATTGTGTTTGCCATGAGGCTCACCGTTCCTTTCGTTGATCATGGCTATAGATTAACCCCAAAAGGTTTAGAAAAGGTTAAGAGAAGGGGGAAAAATGGTAAAGATTCTTTTTATTTTTGAACAAATTATTAAAAACATGAAAAATACTCAAATTTTACAACCTGTCACTTGCAAAGTCGGAAGATATAATGTATAGTATTGGTGTATCTAAATTTAGGAGGCTATTTTATATGGCTGTATCAATAAACTGTAAACATATCGCCGGCTTCGTGTCGGCGGAGGAATTGAAGGCGATTGCTCCTGAAATTGCCGCCTCACATAATACTCTTCACGACGGGAGCGGACTTGGCAACGACAAGCTCGGCTGGCTGACCCTTCCCACCGATTATGACAAGGACGAATTTGCCCGTATCAAGGCTGCCGCTGACAAGATCAAAAAGAACAGCGACGTCTTTATTGTTATCGGCATCGGTGGTTCCTACCTGGGCGCGAGAGCTGCCATCGAATTTCTGAAGTCTCCCAATTACAACCTTCTCTGCAAGGATACGCCTCAGATTTTCTTTACGGGCAATTCCATCAGCTCGACTTCGCTCAATGAGGTAATCGCTCTTTGCAAGGACAAGGACGTTTCCATCAATATGATCTCCAAATCCGGCACCACCACCGAGCCGGCGATCGCGTTCCGTGTGCTGCGCGGCATTCTGGAGGAGAAATACGGCAAGGAAGGCGCAAGGGAGAGAATCTTCTGCACCACCGACAAGGAAAAGGGTACGCTGAAAAAACTCGCCACTGAGGAAGGCTACGAGACATTTGTCGTGCCGGACGAGGTGGGCGGTCGTTTCTCTGTGCTGACTGCTGTGGGTCTGCTTCCCATCGCTGTGGCCGGATGCGATATTGACAAGCTCATGGAAGGCGCCAAGGCTGCGCAGGACAGTCTTTGCTCCACCGATCTTGAGCAGAATCCCGCCTACAAGTATGCGGCTGTCAGAAATATCCTCTACCGCAAGGGATATGTCGCAGAGCTTTTAGTGAGCTACGAGCCTTACTTCCAGATGATGAGCGAGTGGTGGAAGCAGCTCTACGGTGAGAGCGAGGGCAAGGACAATAAAGGACTTCTGCCCGATTCCGTCATCTTCTCCACCGACCTTCATTCTCTCGGTCAGTATATCCAGGAGGGACAGCGCAACCTCTTTGAGACCGTCATGCAGATAGAGAAGGCAAAGAGCGAACTGGTTCTCAATGAAGAAGAAAACAACGGCGACGGTCTGAACTTCCTCGCGGGCAAGACAATGGACTTCATCAATAAGAAGGCGTTTCAGGGAACTGTCCTCGCTCACAACGACGGCGGCGTGCCGAATGTTGTCCTCTCCATTCCCGAGGCGAACGAGTTTGAACTCGGCTGGCTGATTTACTTCTTTGAGAAGGCATGTGCCATTTCGGGTTACACTCTCGGCGTCAATCCTTTCAATCAGCCCGGCGTGGAAGCATACAAGAAGAACATGTTCGCTCTGCTCGGCAAGCCCGGCTATGAAGAACAGAAGGCAGCTCTCGAGGCAAGACTCGGCGAGTAATGATTAACACTATATTTTTTACAGGAGGTCATTTACAATGATCACACTTCTCACAGGCAAAAAAGGCTCCGGCAAGACAAAGAAGCTCATCGACCTTACACATGAGGCGGTAGTCAAATCCAAGGGCAACGTTGTCTGCATCGAAAAGGGCGACACTCTCACATTTGATGTTGACCACAACGCAAGACTTGTCAATATCGAGGGCTACAGCATTTCGGGTTTTGACAGCTTCTACGGCTTTATCAGCGGTCTTTGCGCGGGCAACTACGATATTACCGATATTCTGGTTGACTCTACTCTCAAAATCGGCGGCAGCGATCTCAATCAGCTCACCGGCTTCCTCGCCAGAATCAAGATGCTCACCGATTCCGCAAAGGTCAACATCACCTTCTCGGTTTCCGCTGATTCTTCGGATTTCCCGGAGGAGATCTTCAAGCTGGCTGAAATTAAGTAATTATAAATTTAAAAAATCTATTGACAAAGCCGACTTGATTCTTTATAATATATTATCGAGTGTATAATTATATACGAGGTGTATTGTTTTATTATGCCGCTTGAATTAAATGATATATTTGTCACTCCTGACAGCAGTCTCGCAGTTGACGAGTGCTTTGTGTATGACGATTTGTCCGCCGAGGGCGAGCAATTGACTGTTTCGCCGGTTCAGGTAAAAGGACAGGTCAGAAATACCGGCGGGTTGGTGGAGCTTTGCTATACAGCAGAGTTCAGCTATTCCAAGCCGTGCGACAGATGCCTTGCGATCGCCGAAAAATCGGTGAAGCAGGAGTTTGTGCATACGCTTGCGCTTTCCGCCGAGAACGAGGACAATGACGACATTATAATCGTTGCGGGATACACTCTCGATCTTTTCAGTCTGGTAAGAGACGACATACTTCTTGAAATGCCTATCAAGCACCTCTGTTCCGAGGATTGTCTCGGGCTTTGTCCGACTTGCGGGCAGAATCTCAACGAGGGCAGCTGCGGCTGCAAAAAGGAAGCTGTCGATCCGAGAATGGCGGTTTTAGATCAGCTGTTACAAGACTGATGGCTTTATTCTAATCAAGGAGGTGCTGAAGAATGGCGGTACCAAAGAGAAAAACTTCCAAGGCAAGAAGAAACAGCAGACGCTCCAGCGTATGGAAGCTCGACGCTCCTACCCTTATGAAGTGTCCTAACTGCGGCGAGTACAAGAGACCTCACCGCATTTGCAGTAACTGCGGCTATTACAAGGGTCGTGAAGTTATAAAAATGGGCGAAGACAAATAATTTCTTCTGACTTTGCAATCGAAAGAAGCGGCTGAGAGTTCAACGTCGGTTTTTCCGTCTGTTGTATGACACAGCCGCTTTTTTATTTCAAAATGCGCTGAAGGGAGTGAATGGACATGCCGGTAACCGTGAGCAGCACGCAGCGCGGAGGTCTGGCGCAGAAGCACGGCGTCGAGGTAGGGGATAAAATAATCTCCATCAACGGCAACGAGATCAACGATATACTGGATTACCGCTTTTATGAGACCGACCGCAGGCTGCATATCCTTCTGGAAAAAAGCGACGGCGTCAGGTGCGAGATCACCGTGCGCAAGGGACAGTATGATTCCCTCGGGGTGGAATGCGGCACCTATCTGATGGACAGACAGCGTTCCTGCCGCAACAAATGTGTTTTCTGCTTTATCGACCAGCTTCCCAAGGGAATGCGAAAATCGCTCTATTTCAAGGACGACGACGACAGGCTTTCGTTCCTCTTCGGCAATTACATCACCCTGACCAACATTGACGAACGGGAGATAGAGCGCATCATCAAAATGAGAATTTCTCCTGTGAATATTTCGGTGCACACGACCAATCCCGAACTTCGTGTCAGGATGATGAAGAATCCTCACGCCGGTGAGGCGCTGCGCTTTATCAAAATGCTTGCCGACGGTGGAATCAGCCTCAATTGCCAGATCGTGCTCTGTCCCGAATGGAACGACGGGGCGGAGCTTGACCGCACGCTTCGCGATCTGACTGCCCTCTGTCCCGCCGTGCAGTCGGTGGCGGTCGTACCCGTAGGGCTTACCAGGCACCGCGAAGGACTGGAAAAACTGCGCATGTTTACCGCAGAGGAATGCGGGTATGTGATAGATCAGATAGAGCAATTCGGCGACATGTGCGTGGAGCAATTCGGGAGCAGAATCGTCTACCCTTCCGATGAATTTTACCTTAACGCGGGACGCGAAATCCGGGGAGACGAATTCTATGAGGATTACGCGCAGCTTGAAAACGGCGTGGGAATGGTGTCGCTGCTGACCAGCGAATTCCTGTCGGCCGTGGAGGACGAGCAGGGCGACGACGTGCATTACAGCGCGTCGATTGCCTGCGGTACAAGTATTGCGCCGATTTTGAAAAAAAACCTTGACCCGGCGCAAAAAAAATGGCATAATGCTAATTGGAAGGTTTATCCGATAGTTAACCACTTTTTTGGCGAAAAGATAACGGTTTCCGGCCTTATTACGGGACATGATCTGATAGATCAACTTCGAGGGAAGGCGCTGGGGGACAGGCTGCTGATTTCGTCCACGATGCTCGACAGCTCGGGAACGGTGTTCCTGGATGATCTGACGCTGGAAGATGTGCAGAAGGCTCTCGATGTTCAGGTCAACGTGGTCAGCAGCGACGGATACGAATTGCTTGACGCTTTGCTTGGAAAGTAAAGAAAGGATATAAAAAATGTCAAAACCGATAGTTGCAGTGGTGGGTCGCCCGAACGTGGGCAAATCCACGCTGTTCAATAAACTGGTGGGACGCAGGCTCTCTATTGTGGAGGACACGCCGGGCGTCACACGGGATAGAATTTACGGCGACAGCGAATGGCGCAACCGTCCGTTCATGCTGATCGACACGGGCGGTATCGAACCCGCTTCGGATGATGTGATTCTGTCACAGATGCGCAATCAGGCGCAGCTTGCCATTGATTCCGCCGACGTGATCGTGATGGTGACTGATCTTCGCTCCGGCGTGGTCGCCACCGATATGGAGGTCGCCGCGATGCTGCAGAAGAGCGGCAGACCTGTTGTGCTGTGTGTCAACAAATGCGATTCGGTCGGAAATATGCCGGCGGAATTCTACGAATTTTATAATTTGGGATTAGGAGAGCCTTATCCCGTTTCTGCGGTTCACGGTCACGGAACAGGCGATTTGCTGGATGCGATATTTGAGTATTTTCCGCCGGAGTCTCCCGAGGAGCAGGACGACGAATACATCAAGGTCGCCATTATCGGCAAGCCCAACGCGGGCAAATCGTCGCTGGTCAACAAGGTGGCAGGGGAGGAGAGGGTGATTGTCTCCGACATAGCCGGAACCACCCGTGACGCGATTGACACCGTGATAGAAAACGATAAGGGCAAATTTGTCTTTATTGACACGGCGGGAATCCGCCGCAAGAGCCGCATTAAGGATAATGTTGAAAAATACAGCATTATCCGCGCCGAGGCAGCGGTTGACCGCGCCGATGTGTGCGTTATCATGATAGACGCGACCGAGGGCTTCACAGAGCAGGATTCAAAGGTGGCCGGCATAGCGCATGAGAAGGGAAAGGGCTGCATCATAGCGGTCAATAAGTGGGACGCCATCGAAAAGGACGGCGGCACCATGAACACCTTCCGCAAGAAGCTGGAAAACGACTTCTCCTTCATGGCCTATGCGCCTATCATCTTTATCTCTGCCAAGACCGGACAGAGGATAGACCGCCTCTTTGAGCTGATTACCTATGTGGCCAACCAGAATGCCACCCGCATTTCAACGGGTATGCTCAACGACGTGCTCGCAGATGCGACGGCGAGAGTGCAGCCGCCGTCCGACAAGGGCAAACGGCTCAAGATTTACTATATTACACAGCCCTCAACAAAGCCGCCGACTTTCGTCTGCTTTGTCAACAATGCCGATCTGTTTCATTTCTCGTATCAGCGCTATCTTGAAAACAAAATACGCGAGACCTTCGGACTGGAAGGTACGCCTGTGAGGTTTATTATCCGCGAGCGCGGAGAGTCAAGGAAATAATGTTTTCCCCGATAAATAATATAGCACCCAATATGATTTGCGGAGGTTGAAATAATGGATCTTATCACTACATTCGGACTGCCGGTGCTTATTTCGGCAGTAATCGCCTACCTGCTGGGCAGCATCAGTTTTGCCATCCCTGTGACGAAGCTGTTTACCGGCAAGGACATTCGCACAATGGGCAGCGGTAACGCGGGCTTTACCAATGTGCTGCGATGCGTGAGCGTTCCGGCGGCAGTCATTACCTTTATCGGCGATTTCGCCAAGGGTATTTGTTCGGTTTTTATCGGGGAAATGATTTTCAACGTGATGTGCGGCAGTGTGCCGGATATTGAACATGTGGCGCAGGTAGGCGCGGGAGTGGCAGGCCTGTTCGCTCTGTTAGGACACCTTTTCCCGCTGTACTTCGGATTCAAGGGCGGCAAGGGCGTGCTGATCAGCGCCGGAATCATCTGTGCGCTTGATCCGTTTTGCTTCCTTTCGCTGGTTGTGATATTCCTGATCGCGCTCGCCATTACCAAGACGATTTCAAAGTGTTCACTGACCGTGGCTGTATTCTATCCGATCATGACGCTGATCTTCAATAAATTCGTGTATAGCTCAACCGCTTGGCTGCCGATGACGATCATTGCCGTTTGTTTTGCAGTGGTGGTTATTTACATGCATCGCGCCAATATCAGACGTATTCTCGACGGCACCGAGCCAAAGACAATTGCCCGCAAGAAGGGCGCGCCGGAACCGCCGCGTGATCCTGACGGCAAAACGGAGACAGAGAGCACAGACGAAAACAACGTATCTTATGAGGCTGCCACAGAGCCGGAAGCGGAAAAATCGGCTGACGGTGAGGGCGAGACCTCTGATAATGCTGAGGGAGGCAATCTATAATGAAAAAAATAACCGTAATGGGCTCAGGCGGCTGGGGCACGGCTATGGCTATGTCAGCGGCGTCTACCGGTAACGACGTGACCGTGTGGTCGGCTTTTCCGGAGGAAATCGAACGCATCGTTTCGACGGGCGAAAACCCGCTTCTTCCGGGCATCAAAATGCCGGAGGAGCTGAAATTCACCTCTGACATAAACGCGGTGAAGCAGGCTGACATCATCATTACCGCCGTTCCTTCCTTCGCTGTCGCAGGCGTGGCGCAGAAGATCGCCGAGGTCGGAATTCCCGAGAGTACCGTGTTGGTCAATATCAGCAAGGGCTTTGATCCGAAGACCTGCAACAGGCTTTCCCTGAGCATTCAGGAGGCTTTGCCGAACAACAAGGTGGCCGTGCTGTCCGGGCCTTCGCACGCGGAAGAAGTCGCACGCTTTATTCCCACCGCTTTGGTGGCCGCTTCCACTGACAGAGAAACCGCTCTCATGTTGCAGCAAACCTTTACCACACCGAAGCTGCGCGTTTACACCAACAGGGATGTTGTCGGCGTTGAGCTGGGCGGCGCCATCAAGAACGTCATTGCGCTTTCTGCGGGTATCGTGGACGGACTGGGATTGGGCGACAACAGCAAGGCTGCGCTCATGACAAGAGGACTCAGCGAAATAGGCAGACTCGGCAAGGCAATGGGCGGCAATGAAAAGACCTTCGCCGGACTCACCGGCATCGGTGATCTGATCGTGACCTGCACCAGTATGCACAGCCGCAACCGCCGCGCCGGTATTCTCATTGGCGAGGGCGTGCCGGTGGAGGAAGCCATCAAGAAGATCGGCACCGTTGAGGGCTATCACGCCGCAAAGTTGGCGCACGAGCTGAGAAGCCGCTACGATGTGGATATGCCCATCATGGACGCCTGTTACAAGGTTTGCTACGAGGGCGGAAATGCCGCTGATGAAGTACGCCAACTCATGACACGTCCCACCAAGCACGAGGACGATGAAACATGGCTGGACTAGAGCGCTCACGTTCGTTCGCTAAATGAATAGTGAATGGTGAATAGTGAATAATGGAGGAAGCGCTGCGCGCTTGGATTTTTTCAGGTGCGTAAGGGCTTCCTGTATTGTTTATGGCATTTTTTGAATAGGGGATGTATTTTTAGATGGGGTACAAGGGATTGGTGATGGATATTGACGGGACGCTGTACAATTCCGCCAAATGCATCACAGAAGCCACCAGACAGGCGATATTCCGCGCGCGGGATGCGGGAAAAATTATTGCCATTGCATCGGGACGACCGATTGCGGGCATTGACGACGTATGCCGCAGGCTGGAATTTGCTGAGAAGGGCGGCTTTGTGATGGGATGGAACGGAGGCGTGATCATTGATATTTCCACTGGAGAGATCATCAGTGAATCATTGCTCCCCGAGGGGATTGCGGCTGACATTGCTGCTTTTGCGGCGGAATACGGCGTTCCTGTAGTGGCGCACACGCAGAACCTTTTTGTTTCGGAAACGCCTGATGATGAAATCATTCAGCTGGAGGCAAGGCTCAACCGCATGACGGTTGAAAAAATTGATTCGCTTGCGGATTACGCTGACCAGAGGTTTTACAAATGCGTTATCACCGGCAGCGATGAGAAACTCGCCCGGCTGGAGGAGATTGCATCCCGTCACTTTGAAGGAAGGTTGAGCGTCTGCCGTTCCGAACCGTATTTTTTGGATATTTCTCCTTTCGGCATAGATAAGGCACACGGCTTGGATGTGCTGGCAAAGCATTTTGGTCTGACCAAAGATGATTTCATCGCCTGCGGCGACGGCTTCAACGATCTCTCTATGATCAAGTATGCGGGATTGGGCGTGGCAATGGGAAACGCCCAGCAAGTGGTCAAACAGAACGCCGATTACATTACAGGCTCCTGCGATGACGACGGTCTTGTACCCGTCATTGAAAAATTCCTCTTGGCTAACTGAAAATTGAATGATAAAAGCAGCTGTGGTTTGATTCATGACTGCTTTTGTTTAATATTAATAAAATTTTCATTGCAATCAGAGAAGAAATGGTGTATGATATTTTATATATAAAAATATGAAAAATGTTGGCAAGAGGTGAAGCGTGTGGAGATGAAGGATGCGATCATTGCGCGGCGTTCCGTGAGAAGTTATACAGGTCAGCCCCTTGACGAGCTTTTGATCGATGGGCTTGCCGAATTCATTGCAGGCATCAAGCCGCTTCATGACAATATCCCCGTGGATGTCATGCTGTATGAGCGGGAGGACTTTCAGAAGGAATTTGCAAGGTCTTCCATGTATCGCGCTACCGATTTTGTCGTGCTGCGATCCGCGATGAGTATTCAGGGATACTTGCAGAACGTCGGATTCATCGGCGAGCAGATCGCCCTGTGGCTTACGCACAAGGGAATTTCCTCTTGCTGGGCGGGAATGGCAAAACAGAAGTCCCAGCCTTCGCGCGGTGAATTGCCCTATGTCATTTCGATTGAATTCGGCAGGGGAAACAACGCGCCGTTCCGCCGTCTCGCGGAGGAGGTTCCGCGCAAAAAGCTGCATGAATACCTGCTGGGTGAAATCAGCCGTCCGGAATTCCTTCCCGTGCTGGAAGCCGGCAGGCTGGCTCCTTCGGCGGTCAATATGCAGCCGGTGAGGTTCCTTACGGTGGACGATGCCATCTTTATCTGCCGGAAAAAGCCACCCATTAAGTACAACTATCTCGATAATATCCAGCAGATCGACGTCGGCATCGCCATGGCGAATATGTATGTCATGTGTGACGGAAACTGTACATTCGTTCGTCAGAGCACTCCTCCGGAGCTGCCGCAGGGGTATATCTACGAATACACCATGCGTCTTGACGGCGGCGCGTAATCATCGCAAATATTGCAAAAGCATTATTTATAAATAAAAATCATTAAAAATTTACCGGGAGGTAATTGACTATGGCAAAACGCAGAGTCGGTATTTTGACAAGCGGCGGAGACTGTCCGGGTCTGAATGCTGCGATCAGAGGTGTAGCTTATGCCTCATTCAATCTGATGGATGTCGAATTTGTGGGCATCAACGACGGATACAAGGGATTGATTGACGGCACTTATCATGTGATGAAACCCGATGATTTCACGGGTTTGCTGACCCTTGGCGGCACTATCCTCGGCACCAGCCGTCAGCCCTATCGCAACATGCGCGTGATCGAGCAGGACAATGTCGATAAGGTCGCGGCAATGAAGAAGAACTACAAGGAAATGAAGCTCGACTGCCTTGTGACATTGGGCGGCAACGGCACACACAAGACCGCGAACCTTCTCAGCGAGGAAGGACTTAACGTCATCGGTCTGCCCAAGACCATCGACAACGACATCTACGGCACCGACGTTACCTTCGGTTTCCACAGCGCGGTGGATATTGCCACCGATGTGGTTGACAGAATCCACACCACCGCCAACAGCCATGGCAGAGTCATGGTCATTGAGATCATGGGCAACAAGGCAGGCTGGCTCACGCTGTATGCCGGTATCGGCGGCGGCGCGGACGTTATCCTTCTGCCTGAAATTCCCTACGATATAGACAAGGTTATCGAAACCGTTGAAAAGCGCACCCAGAAGAAGAGAAAGTTCTCCATCATCTGCGTTGCCGAGGGCGCCATTGACCTGGAAGAATCGGTCATGAAGAAGAAGAAGCGCATTGAAAAACGCGCCGCCGAGAATTACACCTCCGTCAGCTACCGCGTTGCCGATCAGATCCAGAAGGCAACCGGCATGGAGGCGCGTGTGGTTGTGCCGGGCCATTACCAGAGAGGCGGTTCTCCCTCCGCGTATGACAGAGTGCTTGCTACGCAGTTCGGCGCGTATGCGGCCATGCTCATCAAGGACGAGAATTACGGCAATACCGTCGCCATGATCGACGGCAAGGTGGGTCACAACCCGCTTTCCGAGGTCGCAGGCAAGACTAAGTTTGTCCCCGTGGACTGCGAGATCATCCGGACTGCCAAGATGACCGGCGCGAGCTTCGGCGATTGATGGTTTGCTTTAGTGGCTTCGGTCGGGCAGGACAATTCCCGCCTGACCGGAGTTTTAAGCGGCATTTTTGACACTGAAAGCGCAAAAATGCCGATTTTTCCGAGTGTTTTTATAGTATTGCAAAATTCTCCTTTTGACACAAAAATATTGTTAGTGATTCGTAAATCTGCACAATAATTTTACTTATTTGTCGCAAAAATGAGAATATATGTGAATAAATGCAACTTATATTTTGGAAAATCCCAATAAAATCAGCATTACTTACAAAAATGAATTCGGCTATATTATTTTTTTATAAGAAATTTGCTAAAAATGCTTGCATTTTGGCATATAATTTGGTATCATATACACGTAACCATATGCTTTTTTGGTGATTACGGGTTATTATTTCTATTAGGAGTTGAAGCAAAATGAGCAATGAAACCAATATCTCATCGGGAGGAAATCTGGCACAGCATCTTTTTTACGAGGGTAAAAACGTGCGCGCTTACGAATATCTCGGTGCGCACCGTCAGAGCGACGGTTCGGTAGTATTCCGCACATGGGCGCCTAACGCCAAGTCCATTTCTGTCGTCGGCGATTTCAACGACTGGAATCCCCAGGAGAACTACATGTACAAGTGCAACAGCGGCGGCGTGTGGGAATGTGAAATTCAGGGTGTAGGCGATTTCTGTGTCTACAAGTACTGCGTCGAGTCCAACTGGAACACAATGACCCAGAAGAGCGACCCCTATGGCTATCATTTTGAGACACGTCCCTCCAATGCTACCCGCTTCTATGACATAGAAGGCTATGAGTGGCACGATCAGGACTGGCAGGCCGCACAGTCGCCCGAGAAGCTCGACAAGCCCATGAACATCTATGAAATGCACGCCGGTTCATGGAGAACATATCCCGACGGCAATCCCTTCGGCTATGTCAAGCTGGCGGAAGAGCTTGTTCCCTACATCAAGGAAATGAACTACACACACGTGGAGCTTATGCCTATGACAGAGTACCCCTATGACGGTTCATGGGGCTATCAGGTCTGCGGTTACTACGCTCCCACATCGCGTTACGGTGAGCCGAAGGACTTCATGAAGTTCGTCGACATCATGCATCAGAACGGCATCGGCGTTATCATGGACTGGGTTCCGGCTCACTTCCCGAAGGACGCGCACGGTCTGTACCGCTTTGACGGCACACCGACATATGAGTATTCCGACTGGCGCAAGGGCGAGCACAAGGAATGGGGTACCTGCGTATTTGACTTCGGCCGCAACGAAGTCCGTTCCTTCCTCATCTCCAACGCTCTGTTCTGGCTCGACAAGTATCACATCGACGGTCTGCGCGTTGACGCTGTCGCTTCGATGCTTTACCTCGACTACAACCGCAACAACGGCGAATGGATGCCCAACATCTACGGCGGACACGAGAACCTCGAAGCCGTTGAGTTCCTCAAGATGCTCAACACAGTCGTCAATGAGTATTATCCCAACGCGATGATGATCGCTGAGGAATCCACCGCATGGCCGCAGGTCACAGGCAAGCCGGAAGACGGCGGTCTGGGCTTCACCTTCAAGTGGAACATGGGCTGGATGAACGACTCCATCAGATACTTCTCGATGGATCCGATCTATCGTTCGTACGATCACAACCTTCTGACCTTCTCGCTGATGTACGCATTCTCCGAGCATTTCGTGCTTGCGCTTTCCCACGACGAAGTGGTTTACGGCAAGGCCTCCATGCTCCAGAAGATGCCGGGCGACTACTGGCAGAAGTTCGCCGGACTGAGAGCATTCATGACCTATGTCATGGCGCACCCCGGCAAGAAGCTCTCCTTCATGGGCGCTGAAATCGGTCAGTTTGACGAGTGGAATTTCCAGAAGCAGCTCGACTGGAACCTGCTTGAGTACCCGATGCACGCAAAGCTCAAGGAATTCAACAAGCAGCTGAATAAGTTCTATCTGGATCATCCGGAGCTGTGGGAAGTAGACGATTCATGGCACGGCTTCCAGTGGATTGCCCTTGACGACTATCAGCAGTCTGTCATCAGCTTCCGCAGAATCGACAAGCTCGGCAATGAGCTTATTGCCATCTGCAACTTCTGCCCGGTGAGACGTGAAGGCTACCGCATTGGCGTTCCGGTACACGGCAGATATACACAGATCTTCTCCTCCGACGCTGCTGAGTTCGGCGGCACCGGTGAAAACAACGGTACCGTAGCAAGCAGTGAGGACTTCCCGATACACGATCAGGAGCAGTCCATTGCTGTCAACCTGCCTTCTCTCTCCGTCCAGTTCTATCAGCTCTCGGCAAGACTTCCCAAGAGACCCAAGCCGGAGCCTGAAGTTGAAGAAGAAGAAACAACTGAGGAGGCAGCGGAAGCTACAGCAGAAGTAGCGGCTGAGGAATCGGCGGAAGCTACCGAGGCAACGGCTGAAGCCGCAACAGAGGAGAAACCTGCTCCCAAGAAGAGAACAACCAGAGCTAAGAAAGCGGCTGAGCCTGTAGCTGAGGAAGCAGCCGAAGAAACCGCAGAAAAGCCCGCTCCCAAGAAGAGAGCGACCAAGGCCAAGAAGGCGGATGGCGAAGCCGAAGCAGCCGAAAAGCCCGCTCCCAAGAAGAGAGCGACTAAGGCTAAGAAGGCGGAGGGCGAAGCCGAAGCAGCCGAGAAGCCCGCTCCCAAGAAGAGAGCAACCAAGGCTAAGAAAGCGGAACCCGCTCCCGAAGCTCCCGCCGAAGCACCGGCAGAGACTCCCGCTGAGCCTGCACCTGAAGCTCCCGCAGCCGAGTAATTTGTTTTGAGAAACTTGCAGCTTTATTTCGAACGGCATAAACGCCGGAGATAATAAATGCATTTGAATAAAAGTTTCTCATTTTATCGGACTATATGCATGTAAATTTCGATGAAACCGCATCAACACGGGATTTACGGCATTTCTTAATTTAACGATGCATA
>CADBZY010000011.1 GCA_902799245.1 uncultured Ruminococcus sp. | reverse complement strand
TGATGGCTCTACCCCAAGATACCAATATCCTCGCAAGTCCAAATATCATCATAACAAAAAATCTAATTTGTGATTTACTTCACTAAGTTGTGGATAGTGATTCGCAAACAGGAAGTTCATATGGAATGGGTAGAATCCGGTGAGCGCGGTGATATCGAACGGCGATTCGGCATCAACAAACGCTGCTATTCTTTAAGATGTGTGACTGCTAAACTCCAGCATACAAGTGAAGTAATGATCTATTTGTCTGTTCTGACTTTAAACTTGCAGAAGATGCTTCGGCTTCTTTTGTGTCTCTTTTTCGATTTCTACCCTCTGTCCGTAAATTTCGCCCTTGTGCAGTAGACACTATCATAAAAATAATACCGCCTATAAATCCCGGAAGTGCGTAAAACTTCATTTTTTGCAGATATTTGGTATTGTTCATTATTAGCCCTTTCTTCTCTATGATAGCATGATAGAATTATCCGAATAATCCCTTTTTCACATACGGTTCCGAAGTAAAGGAAACAAAGGTGTAGCCCGTGTCGGCAATTGCCTTGCGGAGCTTTTTCTCATCAACCGGTTCATCGGAAACAAATGTTGCTTCGTTGCGCTTTCTCGAAACGACAAGCTTCTTTGCTTTCGGATAAATACGTCTTATGACGTCGCTGATGTGTGCTTCACACATACCGCACATCATGCCTTCGATATTGACTGTTATTTTTTCCATTTTCAAAAACCTACCCTCCTCTCTGTTATCGTTTAACCATGTTGCAGAAAAGTCATCAGGAAAGATCATGTTTCATTATAGCTCACTTTACGCGCTTTGCGTTCTTTATCGTTATCCTCCGTCAGTGGCATCAAGGCGGCCAATTTCGCCGAAGGCATCAGTTCCGTCATGGAGTGAAGACCGAGAAGCAGTGTGGAAGTATTATGCAGCAGTGCGGAGACAGCCGGAGTCAGAAGTCCGAGTGCTCCAAAAAGAATCAGCACACCGTTGAAACCGATCACAAAACGGTAATTTCCGTGGATACGTCTCATTAAGCGGTCGGAAAGCTGTTTGAGATACACCAATTCCGTAAGGTCATCCGCGGCAATGGTGACGTCCGCGATCTCCCGCGCAATCACAGCGCCGTTTCCGACGGCAATGCCCACATCCGCAAGAGAAAGAGCCGGCGTGTCGTTGATGCCGTCGCCTATCATAATTACCGTCCGCCCTTCCGTCTGTTCGGCGGAAATATAGGAAGCCTTGTCTTCCGGCAGAACTTCCGCAAGGGTTTCGTCCAGACCGAGCTGCTTTGCAATCGCTTTCGCCGCCTTTTTGTTGTCACCGGTGAGCATGACAATTTTTTCGATGTTCTCCCCGTGAAGTGCCTCAATCGTTCTTTTTGCCTCCGGATGCAACGGGTCGGATATGCCGATAGCGGCGGACAACGTGCCGCCGATGGAAAGATAGAGCCATGAAAGCGCATCTGACAGCGCGTCAAATCGGGGCTGATCCTCCGGCAGTATGGTGACATTCTCATCCTCAAACACAAAGTGACCGCTTCCGATCACCGTGCGTTTTCCGTTTATTTTTGTGGCAATCCCATGGGCAACGACATACTCTATTTCGCTGTGCATTTCGCTGTGTTCAAGACCGCGTTCTTTGGCAGCGCGAACCACGGCGTTTGCGACAGGGTGCGGAAAATGTTCTTCCAGACAGGCGGCAATCCGCAGCATTTCATCCGCGTTTTCGTTATGGAACGGTTGCACTTTCACCACCGTCGGGCAGGCATTCGTCAGCGTCCCTGTCTTGTCAAAAATAACCGTATCGGATTCACTGAGCTTTTCCATGAACTTGCCGCCCTTGACCGTGATCTTCCGGCGTCCTGCTTCGCTCATGGCGGAAAGAACGCTGATCGGCATGGAGAGCTTCAATGCGCAGGAAAAGTCCACCATCAGCACGGAAACAGCCCGGGAGATATTGCGCGTCAGCAGCCATGTCAGTGCGCTGCCCGCAAGACACCAGGGAACCAGTTTGTCCGCCAGACTTGACGCATGCACTTCCACGCCTGATTTCAGACGCTCCGATTCCTCGATCATACGCACGATGCGGTCATAGCGATTTCCGCCGGTCGCAGCGGTAACGCGGACAACGCAGTTGCCTTCTTCCACAACGCTCCCCGCGTAAACTGCCGTCCCCGGTGATTTGGCCACAGGAACGCTTTCCCCGGTCAGAGACGCTTGGTTGATCATGACTTCTCCCTCCTCGATGATTCCGTCCAGAGGAAGTACATGTCCCGTATGTATGACAATCAGGTCGCCCGGAACGACGTCACTCAAAGGCATCTGTTTCTGTACGCTGCCGTTTCTGCGCCAGACCTTATCCACCTGCAAAGCCATGCTGCGCGCCAGATTGTCCACCGAACGCTTGTGTGTCCACTCCTCCAGCGTTTCGCCCACCCTGAGGAGGAAGCGAACCGAACTCGCGGTAGGATAATCGCCTGTCAACAATGATACCCCGATGGCAATGCCGTCCAGCACTTCCACTGTCAAACGCCGGTGAGCCAACGCTTTCAGTGCATAGAATATGCGGGGAATGGAGCGGATAATGCCGAGAACACGACGCACCGGCGCAGGCAGAAATAGCCGCCTGGCGTAATGGCACAGCACAAGGCATACCAGTTTTTCTTTGAATTTCCTGTTCATGGCGCGGCTGCTGTGCGCAAGCGGCTGCGTCTGAGAAGCGGCTTTTTCAAAGGAAAATCCCGCCAGCATTCTGCATATGGCGGCTCGGTCGTTTTCATAGATGACCGTCACGCTGAAGGTACGTTCGTGAACCGAAACCTGGTTTACGCCGGATTGTGAAAGCAGCCACGCTTCCAGAAGATCGGCCTGTTCAAGGCTCATGCTCTTCACATCCGCACGAAGACGGATTCTTCCGGGTGATTCATGCAGAATATAAAATCTCATGACTCTGCTGCGTCTTCGATAACGGCTTCCGCCGCGTCAAAAGCGACTTCTTCGGATGCGTCCTCGATCACCGCTTCCGCTGTTTTGGCGGCGCGTGCTTCATTGATCGCCTTTGCGTCCGCCAGAATATCGGAACAGTTCTCCTGCACCACGTCCACATTTCTCATCACTTCATCCTTGCAGCGAAGGGCGGCGGCAGTCACGTGTGTGTATGCTTTCTTGGCGTCCTTGCTCGCAAGCAATTTGACTCCTACAGAGCCAAACAACGCTCCTCCGATAAACAGTGCGATTTTTCCAGCAGTATTCATTATTGTGTCCCCAAAAATTTTTTATTACACCGTCTTTCGACGTGTGTTGGCATGTTAATAGTAACTTCCCGTACAATTATAGTGCTTTTGATAATGACTGAAAGTCATAAATAGTTAGAAGCCACTAACTTTATGATAGCACAGGCATTTTCATTTTGCAAGCCAAAACTTTACAGTATGCAAAAAATCCTGTGAATCCTCCTACCGGGAAAACTCACAGGATACGTTGGTTATTTGATTAGTGAAAAAACTATTGATACAGCCCCTTTGTAAATGCAAGCAGCTTTTGCAGCGATTTTTGGCTTTCCGGCATGTAGTCCATTCCTTGAAAGCCGCGCCGAATTTTGCCTGCGTGGAGAAGCCTACGGCTGCGGCGATTTCCGCCACTTTGCTTTCGGTATCGGCAAGTAATCCGGCAGCCCTTTGCATACGCGTGGCGTGCTGGTATTCGGCGTATCCGCAGCCATATACGCTGCTGAAGTAATTTTTCAGGCTGCTCTCGCTGACGCCGAACCGCTCTGCCAGTTGTTTTGCCGTATATCGGACACTAAGATCACTTACAATGATTTCGTGCGTCCGCTTGGCAATTTCAATCTGGGACGGCGTGTAATAGGTGCGCCGCAGGTCGGATTGGTCAAATGAAAACTGTTCGAGATAATACAGCAGTTCCGATATCTTCAAAAGGAACAGTTCCATACACAAGCCGTCTTTCATGAAGAGAAGAAAATCCTCATAAATCCTCTGTAAAAACAAATCGGCATTCCTGATCCACGGACGCTGATATCGGGAACAGGAATCAAACAGTTTTTGCGGCGAATCGAAAGGCTGACGCAGGAGCGAAAGAACCTCTCCGCAGTTTCCGTCCATGAACACCACGACCTCAAAGCCCTCATATTCTCCGCCGGGATAGTAAAAGGAATTGAGCGCCTGTCCCGCATCCACCGATATTTCTCCGCCGGTCAGATCCTTCAGCTACAAAACTTTCCTCGGCTATCGCAGAGGGGCAGACAATCAGCCGGAGATCGATCCCGATCAGGCAGAGGTGGTGCGGTTCATCTTCTACCGATAGACAGTCTGAAAATCATCAAACAGTCACTGGAAGAAAAAGGGATTCTAAGTCCGGCAGGAAAACCGGTATGGTCGGTAGCAACGCTTCGTTCGATATTGACAAATGAAAAGTACAAGGGCGATGCACTCTTGCAAAAAACGTATGTGGTGGATTGCATCACGCACAAATCAAAAAGACCAATGATTACCGAAGCGGCAAGCTCAGGTCAGTACACACCAGAAATGCAAAGTATGGTAGAGGAACTCAATCGTATCAAGGCGAAGATTGCGGAGAAGAAAAGCAGACAGACCGAAGCCGAAAAGTCATCGCAGCGAATCGAGGACATTCTGGCGGCGATAGATAAACTGAAGGAAACGCCAATTGCATTTGACAATCAGGCAATGCGTCAGATCGTTGAATGCATCAAGGTAATGTCGAAGGATGAGATAGTGATTATTTTCAAGGGCGGCATTGAGAGAACCGTTACTTTAGGATAATCTCCGCCGACCAAATCAAAACCGCAAAATGCAACTTTCAATCACATTCAGAATTGAGAGCTGCATTTTACGGTTTTAGGATGCCTCGGAGTCATAGAACCAAGTGCATCTTTTTTGTTCAACCCTTCCAACAGCGCGGCTAAAGCCGCTAAGTGAATAGAGAAATAGAGAATGGTGAATAGTGAATTGCTGATGATGTCAGAACTTAAGAAATGATTAAGAATTACAATCTCAGTTGACATACAGGGGTTCATTGCGCTATATTGTAGTCCGAAAGGAGCGATGCCAAATGGAAAAATTGATATTTAAAACAAATCGGACAATTGAAGAAATGGAAAGGGACTTTGAGGATTATGATGTTGGCGAACACATCATTGCGGCACTTCAGGATGCGCTGGATTATGAGCAGGATAAGGAAAGTCCGGGAATCGTAGTAAGAGAGCGTTCGCTGACTGAAAAATGAATGCAGAAGGCTGAAAGCATAGATTTTTATCGACATCAAAAAAGTCATCTGCCCCAAGAACAATTACAATGGGACATACACGCCAAGAATATATTTGCATATTTTTGTTCAACCCTTTCATTTAGAGACTCCGATTGGGATACAAGTCGGAGTTTATTCTTTTTTCGACTCACTCACAATGCGGATTCCACACATGTGAGTGGGTCGATTTTGTTTCTTTTTTATATAGCGTTGTCAAAAATAGCGTTGTCAAAAAAACTCCCCCGACAGGCATTTGCTGCCTGTCGGGGGAGAAAAGAAAGGAATTGATGGAAGTCTAAATGGATATTGGTGTGACAAGCGCAGGATCAACGTTGATTTTGGGAAGAGCCTTGCGCTTTTTCTCTTCTTCATGCTCATTGAGCTTGTCGGTTTCAGCAGTGACAACCTGCGAGTTGGTGGAAACGAGGTTTTCTTCGTCGTTCTCATCATCGGGGAACTGGTCTCTGATCTTCAGCATTTCAACGTAGCATTTCTTGAATGCTTCAACCGCAGATGGATCAAACTGTCTGCCGCTCTGAGAGGTGATTTCCTCATAGACCTTCTGAGCAGGCCACGCAGCCTTGTAGCTTCTTCGGCTGAGCAGTGCGTCGAAAACGTCGCAAACCGAAACGTACCTTGCAAACTGATCAATATCTTCGCCGGAAACACCGAGATAACCGGTGCCGTCCCAGCGTTCATGGTGGTGCAGAATGATGTGACGTGCCATTTCCATGACCTCGCCGGGCGCGTTGCCGATGATGTCTCTTCCGTAGATAACGTGCTTTTTCATCACGCCGAATTCCTCAGCGGTGAGTCTGCCCGGTTTTTCGATGATCTCTTTGGGAATCATCAGCTTGCCGATGTCGTGAAGCATAGCTGCTATGCGGAAGGTTTCAAGCTGCTCCTCGTTTTCGCAGATGAATTTTCCCATGACTCTCGCGTACTCTGAAACACGGCGGATATGCTGACCTGTTTCCTGAGAGGAGTTTTCCGAAACGACGGCGAGAGAATAGGCAAGCTGTTCCTGCGTGCGGAACATGTCGAAGGTGAGCATGGTGTTATTGATGATAGAAGTTGTGCTGTAAGTGTATATATTGAGAACTTCCTTCATGCTGTAGTCGTCGGATTCGACATCCTGTCGGAATACGGCAAATCCGGTCAGCTTACCGTGATCATAAAAACGGATGTTGACAAAGCCTTCTCTTTCCTCGGCATAGCTGGTAGCTCCCTCAATGTGTTTGCTGAGTTTAAATCTTGCATTTTGAAATTCAAAGCCGATGTCATCGCCAAGGTCACGGCAGATATTGTTGGGATTGCCATCGCTGTCGACCGTGTAGAAATGATCTCCATCCAGAACACCAACCGTGCCGTGAGGAGGTGTTTCGGGTTTAAGCATGAGGACGAGCAGTTCGGATAGATTCTTAACCATACGTTTGGCAAGAACATCCATATCGCGCGTACCCATAAGCCCCTGTGTCTGGCTCATAACCAACTGGATGCCGTTGGTCATTCTGCCGATTTCATTGGAATTCTCAATGGCATTGGAGAGCATTTTGGATGCCTTGCGTGTTACCTGACGCGCTACAAACGCGATTGACAGGAAAAGAATAATTCTCGGCAGGGCACCGTAGAGCATTGCCGCCTGCACTGTGCGGAGAGGGTCATCGCCCAGCAGCAGGAAGGTGCTGGCAAGGTAATGTCCCAGTACGATGGCAGGAATAGTTGTGAAAATAGCGAAATGTACCAGCTTTTTATCAAAATAGATAATGCTGGAAACAATCGGGAAGAGCCACATTATCATAACATGGTAAGACAAAACCGAATAGAGCATGATCACGACAATGAGAATATCCGTGATCATAAAATACTTGACCCATTCGCCGGTGCGTTTGAGTACGTAGGAAATAACGAAAGGAATGAAAAAAAGAATGGCCGATGCTATACATGTGATCCGCATGATTACCGGTGCTATTCTGAAAATGCCTATTTCATTCAGCACAAGACAAAACAGCACCAAGAATCCGGCAAAAAGACAAATCTTTCCAAATAGTTTATTGGATCTTGACTCATTGTCGCTCATGAATTCAGACTTTGAGAGATTGATGTTAAGCCGTCCATGAACCTTTTTCTTCTTTTTTTTCTTTTTCAGGGTATCTGTGTTTTCTTTATTCATTGCCAGATAAAGCCTCCTGTTAAAAATTCGTGAACAATCGGATTTGAATTTACCATTTAAGTAAATTATATCATATCTTCATTAAATTGCAACCCGTTTTTAATTTTTTTGCAAAAAAATTTAAAAAATGATAAATTTTTTAGGATAAAATGCGGCTGAATTTTTTTGTGAGTCAATATTGACAACGCATGGCGATAGACTTATTATATTATTATCAAATATAAAGAGGTAATATATATGAAAATAATCACATTTACAACCAGATTTGCGGCGTATCTCTTGTCATTCGGAATCATAACAATGCTTTTTTTTGGTTGCTCATCACAAAAGCCGCCCGTTGCATCTCCGTCTGACGCCGTATCTTCGGAAGTCGAGGAGAAGATCACGCATGTCGAGGCTTCTCAAGCGGTCAGCGTCCTGATAAACGGGGAAAAGGTTGACGAGGTGTTTATGCTGCAATATAATTGGTATGACAACGAATTTGTCGCGGAAGACAGCTTTAACAAAATAATGATGGACAACTATGCGCCTGCGGGAAAAAGAGCTCCCTATGCGAAAAACGAATCCGAATTAGCATTTGCTTTTGCGTCATCGGAAGGCATTCCCTCTGTCATAAAAGTGACGCAGTATGCCAATACCGTCAGGGCAAACTCAGGCATTCCTTTTGACACCGTTGAAGTAGAGCTGATCAGCAACGAGGACGGCACATTCAGCTTTACTCTCGACTACAGAAGATTCAGAATGTACTACTATCTTCTGGAATGTGAGTGGGAAAACGGAAACAGTGCGAAATACGCCTTTGCGGTTGAAAAGACAAAAAACCAGTAAGCCTGTGTACGTTGGAACATTAGAATGATTGTTAATGAATAAAAGAATAATAAACAAATATCATCTCTCTGTACAGGAATTATTTTAATAAAAAATCACTTGACTGTATCGTTATAAAATGGTAACATTTATATGTTAAGCTTTCGCGGACGGAACCAGGTATTATTCACTGTATAGCCTGTTTTGGGCTGCATTTAATTAGTAAGAGGAGCAAAAATTATGGAAAACAAAAAAGTATTATCAAAGAAAAACATCGGCGGAATTCTGCTTGACATTTTTACCATTGCAATGCTTTTCGCCTCTTTTGCAGCACTGTTTTATTCGGGCTTTATCCTTAAGACTGAAACATTTCCGCTTGTCGCGCTGTGCGCCATAACCGCGGTGGGATTGCTCCTGCTTTTCTTTATCGGCGCTGTCTCATGCCTGTCATCCAAGTCAAAAAATAAAACACTGACTCCCGGATTTCTTGTTTTTTCGGCGGTTCAGCTTGTTGCTCTTATTGTGAATCTTGCTCTTCTGTGCAGTATACTCATCAAGTTGTTCAGCGTTGACGATCTGTTTGCACGCTTAACATATGTCATTTCGGTTGCCATTGTGCTTATAGGATATGTCGTCAGCATCAGCTACTTCTCGGACGGCTCTGTCGGCGACGTTGACAGTGTGGAAGAGGATAATGGTGAAGAGGAAGAGTCTGAGGACGATGAGCTTGATGAGACGGAAGAGTCTGACGAAGCCGAGGAGCTTGCCGAAGCAGAAGAGTCCGACGAAGCAGAAGAGTCCGACGAAAAAGAAGAGTTTGACAAAGCAGAAGAGTCCGACGAAAAAGAAGAGTTTGACAAAGCGGATGATGAATCAACGGACGCTGATTCTGTGAAAGAAGTACTGTAAGGTCTTATTCATAACCATTACGCAAGATCAAAACCGATTCGTGCAGATAGGAGTGTGATATTGCATGATAACAAGATTTAAGATAACATTACTTATCTTATCTACCATTTGCATTTTCTTACTGATTACTGCCTGCTCCAAGATGTTTGTTCATGAGGATAACAATCCGACGGTGGCTTGGGCTGAATTTTGCGATTATCTTTCTGACGGCGATTACAGATCCGCTATTGAACTGACCGGCAATTACATAGAAGTAAGCTCCAGCAATTTAGATGACAGCGTAGAAGGCATTGTGCTTACAAAGCTTGCCGAGAACATCGATATGCGTGTGATTACGGAGCCCAAAATCAACGGCACAGGCGCATGGCAGTCGGTCAAGATTACGCATCTTGAAATGAGTCTGCTTATGAATAAGGTGCTTTCCGGCGTGATGAAGGAAACAACGGACTATGAATGGAACCACGGTTCCTACAAGAATGATAAGAAAATATCGGAAGCAGTCAAGGCTTCGCTCAGTAATCAGCTGAGCGGCGACCTTTCCGACTGTCTGGTGACAGATGTGATCAAGGTGGAGTTCCGATATAAGGACGGCAAGTGGAGACCTGTCATGACCAATGCACTATACAGCGCGATCACAGGCAATGCGGCTGATGCTTCCGAAAGCGTTGACAGTTTCTTTAAGGAATACGATTCACGAAAAGCCTCTGTCGCCAAAACGTCTGCCGGTTGAGCGCAGGATCACTGATCTTTGTTTACATATATTTTCTTACATTTAATACATATATGAAAACCAGCATTGAAAGGATGTAATTACATGGCTGAAATCAAGCCGTTCAGAGGCGTTCGCTTCACACAGAAAGCGGGAGAAATGGACGATCTGCTCTGCCCTCCCTATGACATTATCAACGAGCAGCAGAGACGCGGGTATCTCAGCAAGAACCCGAACAATATCGTCAAGATAGAGCTTCCCGTTGAAGAGGAAGGTGTGTCCGATCGCTACGCCGTCGCCGCAAAGACTCTCGACGGCTGGATGAATGACGGAATATTAAAGCGCGATCCCAAGCCTGCGCTCTATATCTACGATGAGGAATACACGACGCCTGACGGCGCTGTCAAGAGCGTCAGGGGCATAATCAGCTTAGTCAAGATTGAGGAATTTGAAAAGGGCGTCATCATGCCGCATGAATTCACTCTTTCTAAGCCCAAGGCGGACAGACTCAACCTGATTCAGGCAACACACGCCAATATCAGCACCATTTATTCACTTTACACGGACGAGGGAAAAAGCACCCAGACAAGGCTTCAGAAGCTGACAGAGCGCCAGCCTGACATGCAGGCTGTGGAAGGCGACTGCACCCACAGACTTTGGGTTGTGGACGATGAAGCGGAAGTAGCCGCGCTTTGCAGTGATTTTGGCAAGAGAAATCTCTATATCGCCGACGGTCATCACAGATATGAAACCTCACTCAAATACCGCAATATGTGCCGTGAAGCAGGTGCACCCGAGGGTTCGCCCTCCGATTATGTCATGATGATGCTGGTCAGCATGGACGAGGATCAGTTTACGCTGTTTCCGACGCACAGACTGATAAAGAACGCGGAGAATTTTGACGTTGAGTCATTCCTCAAGGGTATAGAGGAAAATTTCCATATCGAAAAGCATCAGGGCGCAGACGGAATCAAACCCGCTCTTGCCGAATATTATGGAACAGAAAGCAAGGTAACAGCGTGGTATGTCGGCAACGATACATGGTACCTGCTCAGACTCAGAAGCGAGAGCAATGCCATGGAGCAGATCATGCCAGACAGCAGCAAGGCACTTAAGAACCTTGACATCAGCATTCTTCACCGTCTTGTCATCGACCGTGTTATGCATTGCAACAATGAGGATTGCGTGAACTACACCCGCATCTTCGATGAAGCCATTTCCGTGGTCAACGAGGGAAGATACCAGTGCTGCTTTATTCTCAATCCCACCAGAATTCAGGACATCAAGGATATTGTGGACGCAGACGAGAAGATGCCGCAAAAATCCACATACTTCTATCCCAAGCCAACTACAGGTCTTGTCATGAATGTCTATGAGGACTGATTTTTCAATTGTTTGTTTAAAAAACATCATAATAATATACTGATAAGCAAAAAAGTAGTGTATTTGAATATAATTTCTATAAAAAAACAAGACAAAATACTTGCTTTTTTTCCGTCAGTGTGTTATAATGAGGCTACAAATTTTTTATGGAGGTGCTGTTATGGCATACAAAATCAGTGAAGATTGCATCGGCTGCGGCGCTTGCGCAGCAGGCTGCCCCGTAGAGGCTATTTCCGAGGGCACACCTTACGTTATCAACCCCGATGTTTGCATCGACTGCGGCGCTTGCGCTGACACATGCCCTGTCGGAGCTCCCTCTGCTGAGTAATTTTTTCCATTTACTTAAGCATAGAGCAAGTTAGGAATCCATTGAAGAACATTCGGCGGAACGCTCCCGCTTCGGAGGCGTTCCGCCGTTTGATTTATTTTTACACACGAGTTGATTGTTATTAATACACCAAACGATAAAACAACGGAGTATTCCAAGGAGCCGCTTGCGGACGGCAGAGTGATTTATGTCAGCCGCAATTCACGGTTCGGTACCGACGCGGTGCTGCTTGCCGACTTCGCTTCACCAAAAAGGATTGACACGGCCGTGGATCTGTGTACCGGCGGAGGCATTATTCCCCTGCTGTGGCTCTGCGGCGATTCCCCTCGGGAAAAGGTGACAGGTGTGGAGATACAGCCCGAATGCTGCGCCTTAGCCCGCAGGAGCATTGAGGAAAACCGTGGCAGTGAGCGATTTGAGGTGCTTGAATGTGACCTCAGGGAGATTGAAAAGCATCTTCCGAGGGAAAAATTCAGCCTTGTGACCTGTAATCCGCCTTACTTCGCAGCCGGTTCCGGTTTTGAGAACAAGACAGAAGAACGCACCATTGCCCGCAGCGAAGTGATGTGCGATTCATATGACGTATGCCGTGCGGCGAGATACCTGCTGAAATACGGTGGAAGGCTCTGCCTTTGTCAGCGCCCCGAACGGCTGACGGACGTCATCTGTGCCATGCGGGAGCAGGGGATAGAGCCGAAGCGCATTCGCCTCGTGCAGCAAAGAGCAGGTTCCGAGCCGTGGCTGGTGCTTGTCGAGGGACGCAGGGGAGGAAAACCGGGATTAAAATTTCTCCCTGTCCTGACAGTGGAGGATTCCGGCGGAAGCTATTCCGACGAAATGCGCGAAATATACGGAAGGTACGGTGATAAGGCAAAATGGCAGGACAACTGATTTTAGTGGGGACACCGATCGGCAATTTAGGTGACATCAGTCCACGCGCTCTTCAGGCGATGGAAGACTGCGACTTCATCGCCGCCGAGGATACCCGTGTCACCATGAAGCTTCTCAATCACTTTGGCATCAAGAAGCCTTTGATCAGCTATTACGAACACAACAAGCGTTCCAGCGGCGAGGTGATAACGGCGAGACTGCTTGCGGGCGAAAACTGTGTACTCGTCACCGATGCCGGAATGCCGGCGATCAGTGACCCGGGCGAGAATATTGTGGACAAATGCCATGATTTAGGCATCACCGTTACCTGTGCACCCGGCCCCAGCGCCGTTGTGACGGCACTTGCCGTGTCGGGAATGCCGTCCGGGCGATTTGCCTTCGAGGGTTTTCTCAGCGTCAACAAAAAGAGCCGACGGGAGCATCTTCTGGAGATAAGGGATGAAAAGCGTACGATGATCTTCTACGAAGCGCCCCACAAGCTGCCCGCGATGCTTGCGGATATGTATGAAGCACTGGGGGAGAGAAGAATTGCCATTGTGCGGGAACTGACGAAGGTGCACGAGGAAGTGATCCGCACTACTCTTTCACAGGCGGCGGAGAAGTATGCGGCGGATGGCGGCGAGATCCCCAGGGGCGAATTCGTGATCATTATCGAAGGTGCGGCGCAGTCCGCTTCCGAAGAGCACTACACTCCCGAACAGGCCGCGGACATGGCGCGTTCGCTTATTTCGGGAGGAATGTCGCTCAGTGAGGCGGCCAAGCAGGCGGCGAAGGCCACTGGGCATAAAAAGGGCGATATTTACAAGCTACTGGTAAGCGGCGACAGCGAGTAAGCCAAAAATAGAAAAAATATATAAAATTTATAGAAAATTATTTTGATTTGTTCACTATTTGTTCGTTTTTATGTGTTATAATTAATGATAATCAGAACGAGTGAGTTCTGTTAATTAAATAATCCTGAAGGGAAATGATATTATGAGCAATTTTTGGAAATTAGTTGCAATGGGCGCAACAGCCGCCGCCGCATATGTAATCGCTAAGGAAGTTGTCGATAGACACGAGAAGGGCGAGGACTGCTCTCCCAAGGCTGTTTTTATGGGAATAGGCAAGAAGATCGGCAAGTTCTTTGAGGAGAAGTGCGGTTGCTACTACGAGGATGATTTTGACGATTTCGACGATTTTGAGGACTTCGAGCTGGATGACGAAGACACCTTTGAGTTTGACGGCGACGACATGGAAAGCGACAAGCTGACTGATGACGGCTACATTCTGGAATTCAGCGCTGACGAGGAAGAAAAGCCGGAAGAAGCACCCGCTCCGGAAACCGAAGCAGCACCCGAGGAAGCTGCCGAAACAGCGGAAGAAGAAAAAGAAGAAGAATAAGATTCTGAGTTTTTTAGAAAAAATGTTAATTGGAAAAAGCTTTGCCGTTGGAAGTGTTTTGATTCTTCTGAGGCGGAGCTTTTTCTTAAATCTCCACGAAGAAAGCGAGGTCTTTTCAGAATGAAAAAAACAGCAGCAAGCCTTTCGCTGACGCTGGTTTTTGCCATGCTGGGGATGTTTCTGCCGCTTGCGGGAGAAAATGCATTTACGGCGTATGCCGCCGACGGATTCTTTGTCGAAGACGGCGTGCTCACGGAATATTCCGGACCTGACGGAGCCGTAGCAGTTCCCGGTTATGTCAAAGTCATAGGCAATTACGCATTTGAGGGACGCAGCGGTGTGACGAGCGTTATTATTCCCTCCAGTGTCACGAGGATAGGCAATTACGCGTTTGAAGGGTGCAGCGCGCTCAAAAGTGTAGCGATCCCTGATTCCGTCACAAGCATAGGACAATACGCCTTTTTCTCCTGCACATCGCTCACCGGCGTCACAATTCCCGGTTCTGTGACATTTATAGATGAAGGCGCGTTCTTCGAGTGTTCGGCCTTGAAGAGTATCACCCTGCCTAATTCCGTCACGAATATAGCAGACTATCTGTTTGGCGGATGCACCGGACTGACAAGCGTTACCATACCCAATTCTGTCACGGGGATAGGCAGATACGCCTTTCAGAATTGCACGGGCTTAAAGAGCCTTTCTCTTCCCAAGTCGGTGACAGGCATAGGGGAATACGCGTTTGAAGGCTGTGCGGGATTGCAGACCGTATCGCTTCCCAATTCTGTCACAAATATGGATATGTGTGCTTTTTCGGGATGCGTCGGACTGAAAAGCCTTGCGATTCCGAATTCCGTCACGGTGATCGACAGATACCTGTTGGAAGACTGCACGGGGCTTACCAGTGTTTCCATTCCGAATTCCGTGACCAAAATCAGCGGGAACGCGTTTATCAACTGCAAGGGTCTGACAAGCGTGACAATTCCTTCTTCCGTCACGGTTGTGGAAAGCCAAGCCTTTTTGTATTGCAGCGGACTGAAAACCGTCACCATCCTGACCAAAAGGGCGTCCGTCGCGGAGGAATATGTATTTGAAGGCTGCACTGCCGTCACCGACGTCTATTACGCCGGAAGTCAGAGCGAGTGGCTGGCTTCGGGATTCGACAAGGAATTTGATTACCCGGTCAGAATACATTACAACTGCGCGGATTTCGCTATTACCGCTCAGCCAAAGAGCCGGAGCATTGCCATCGGCAAATCGCTCACGCTGTCCGTCAAGGCGATCGGCAGCGGACTCAAATACCAGTGGTATTTCAAGAAAAAGGGACAGTCCTCTTGGAGCGTCTGGGACGGACGCACTCACGCAAGCGAAACAGTCACACCCAACGTCTCGTGGGACGGCATTCAGCTCTATTGTAAGGTGACGGATGGCGGCGGAAAATCGGTGAATTCCTCCGCGATGAGCGTCAGCGTGCTTTCTATAGCGACGCAGCCCGCCAACAAGACCGTGACGGCCGGCAATTCCGTTACTCTTTTCCTCAAAGCGACGGGAAGCGGTCTGACGTACCAGTGGTATTACAAAAAATCCGGTCAGAGCGAATTCTCACTCTGGAAGGGCAGAACCCACGCCAGTGAAGCCGTTTTGCCCAATGCCACATGGAACGGCATCAAACTCTACTGTGTTGTTAAGGACAGCGCCGGCCATTCCGTCCAGTCGAACACCATTACCGTCACTGTCAGGTAGCGTTCGGCTGCTTGGCAGTGTATTCAATATGAAATAGGATAGTTTTTTCCGGACAGCCCTGTGTCTGCAAGGCTGTCCGGTTTTTTTATGTACGCTGACATAGGCACACTGCAACAAATCTCTTTACAAACGGAATTTTTTATGATACAATTTATTTAATGCAATAAATTGTAAAGTCATGGAGGATGGAATAATAATGGAGTTATGGACATATCTGGGAATTGAAAAGACAAAGGATATTGACGCGATTAACGAAGCCTATCACAAGAAGCTGCCGCTGGTCAATCCCGAGGACAAGCCGGAGGAATTCAAGGCGCTGCGTGCCGAATATGAGGATGCTCTTCGCTTTGCAAGACAGGAAGAACAGGCGGACAAGGAAGAAGGCGAGCTGGCTCCCATCGAGCGCTGGACGCGCAGGCTTAATGAGGTATATACACCTATCGCTGACCGCTGCGACGTGGAAAAATGGAAGGAACTGCTCAGTGATCCGATCTTTGAAAGTCTGGACTCCCGTGCCGACGCGCTGGAGGCGCTTCTCGTGTACCTGATGGATCATTGGCACATGCCGCAGGAAATCTGGCAGCTGCTTGACAAGACCTTTGACCTTAAGGAGCGCAGAAACGAGCTGATCGAAAAATTCCCCAAGGATTTTATTGACAACGCTGTGATCGGCGGCATAGAGTCAGAGCCGAATGTGGCATACGAGATGTTCCTTCCGCAGAATACCGGCGACATTGATCCCTTCTTCCCGCTGTACTTCAAAGCGCGTGAGGAGATTCTTTCCAACGACCTTGATAACGCGCAGGCGACGCTTGCCGACCTTGACAAAACAGGAATTCTTCATCCCTTCGGTGAACTGCTTCACATACGCTACGATTTCATGCGCGCCGAGGGAAAAGCCGCGCCGGACGATGTGGTGCAACGGGCGAAAGCACTGTATGAAAAACATCCCGACAGCACTGACATTTCGGGTTTTTATGCCGATATGCTTTCCACACGCGGTGAGAATGCCGCCGCCGTTGAGATCTACGACAGAATTCTCGAAGCCGAGCCTAACAACAATAACATGCGCTATCACAAAGCGCAGTCGCTCATGGAAATGGGGGATTACAAGGCGGCAAAAGACCTTTTTTTGGAGCTGAACGAAGCCATTCCTTTCAATATGTCGATTCGCAACGGCTTGAATGAGGCAAACAAAAAGGTCATGGAGCAGTATGAGAGCATTCTCAAAGAAAACCCGGACGATTTTGCCAACCGCTACGAATACGCGTGGTGTCTCTTTCAGAATGACGAGGAACCGAAGGCAAAGGAAGTCATGGACGTTCCGGCGCCGGAGGACATCGCGCATCGCTGCGATTATGAGAATATTCATACCAAGCTCTGCCAGTCTACCGGCGATTACGAGGGCTGTCTACGACACGCCGCCATCTGGCGCGAATTCGTGGAGAAGCTGCCCGAGGGCGAAACCAAGGAGGAAAAGCGCCGTAAGAACAAGCTCGGCGACATTGCCACCATGGAATGTGTCGCGCTGTACGATTTGAAGCGCTATGACGAGGCGTTGAAGAAGAACGATGAAGCGCTTGCAGTCGAACCGGAGGAGTACCGCATCTATCACGAGCGTTTTCTGATTCTATTAGCGATGCAGAATTACGATGAAGCGCTGACAACCTGCGAGAAAATGGTGCAGATCAAGCCTGCCGCCATTGCCTATCATCTGCTCGGAATCGCGCATTATTACAAGGGCAATATGCAGGAATCCTTTGACAGCTTCGGTCGGGCGATTGAACTTGACAAGGACGCAAGCAGCTTCGTTTTCCGCGCCCGCATTCTCGTTATGTATGGGGAATATGACGACGCGAAGGAAATATTAGACCTTCTCAGAGAAAACAACATTGAAACCGAGGGCATGAAGTACTGCGATTCGCTGATCCTTATGGAGAAGGAGAAAAAAGAGGATGAAGCCAAGGTAATCTGGCAGGAAATCCTCGACGCAGCCGAAAAGGGAGAATGTGACTGTCCGTTCCTCTGGGAGGTCTGCAACGATATGGCGGTCTGGATGCTGAACCACGACGCCGACCCAAATGAGATTCTTGCCGTTATCGACAGGGGACTGGATGCTCGCGGGGATTACGCGCCGCTGCTCATCAACAAGGGTTATGTTCTCGATGAAATGCTCGACAAACACGAGGAAGGCCTTGCGTGTTACCGCACAGTATATGAAAAATATCCGCGTCATGCAACGGTATGCGGAAAGATGGGCAGTATTTATTATTACGACCTCTACGACATTCCGACGGCGCTCTCCTTCTATCAGCAGCAGGAGGAACGCTCCGACAACACCTTCTGTCAGATCATGCAAGGCAACTGCTACAGCGCGTTGGAACAGTTCGATAAGTCCGAAGCACACTTCAAAACCGCGCTGGAGCTGGAGTCTGACAGCAAACGGGCATACAGCGACTACGCCAAGATGCTGATGCGCTGCGGCAGGTACGAGGATGCGCTGACCGCCGCAAGGAAATACGCGGAGCTTTCGGACGGCAATTCACCCTTCCCCGGCAGACTGGTCGCGCAGATACTCGCACGTATGGGCAGATGTGCCGAATCCGCGGGCGAGTCGCTGACGCTGTATGAAAAATTCAACAGGGTTGATGATCTGACTTCGGCTGTGGAAATGTTCCTCATCGCGGGAGACACCACTTCCTTCTTCTCGCTGCTGAAAAAGTACAAAGAGACGATGGGCGACAGCTACTATACCCAGCTCAAGGATTACTGCATGGCGACAGGCAGCGACCGCAAATGGCTTTCCGCTGTGAAATCCATTTCCCAGGGCAACAGCGACCGTATGCGCCACCTTTCCAATTATTATTACCTGCACGGCAACTACCAAAAGGCGCTTGCCTGGATTGAGCAGTTTTACGCCGCCAAGCCGGACAGCATTATGGACCGGTTCATTCCTGTGGCCTGCCGGAAGCGTATGGGCATCACCGATGGACTGGACAAGGCCTTTGAGGATGGAATGAAAGTGCTGTCATCCGACAACGATCCGCACTATCTGCCGCTTTATCTCACGAAAAAGGCGTATATGCTCGTTGCCATGGGGATGTTTGACGAGGCAAAGCGCTGCATTGACGAGGCTTTTGCCCGTCCGCTGTGCGATTTCTGCCATCATGCCGGCTGCATTGACGGATATATGGCTCTCGCGCTGTATTACGAAGCAATCGGCGATTACAACCGCGCAGCAGAGGCATGTCTGGACGGACAGAAGATCGCGCCGTTCGATTGCGATATGGGGACGATCCTGCGCCGTCTGCGCAAGGAACACAAAAAAGAATTACGCAAGGAATTACAGAAATGATTATTGGAATCGATTTAGGAACCACCAACAGCCTTGCCGCCTATTATGACGGCAAAAAGGCTCGCATTATTCCCAACCGCTTAGGCGAACACCTGACGCCTTCGGTGGTCAGTGTGGACGACGACGGCACCGTACTTGTCGGTAAAACCGCCCTCGCCAGAGGACTTCGCCATCCGCTGACAGCTGCCGCCGTATTCAAGCGCAGCATGGGAACCGACAGGGAGTACAACCTGTGCAGCAAGAAATTCCGCGCCGAGGAGCTTTCCTCTTTTGTGCTGCGTTCTCTCAAGGAGGACGCGGAGGCTTATCTGAAATGCACGGTCGATGAAGCGGTCATCAGCGTACCGGCCTACTTCAACGACCGTCAGCGCAAGGCAACCAAGCGCGCCGGAGAGTTGGCCGGACTCAAAGTGGAGCGCATTGTCAACGAGCCGACCGCGGCGGCGGTTGCTCACGGACTTCTCGACAAAAAGGAGCATTCCCGTTACCTGATCTTCGATCTCGGCGGCGGCACCTTCGACGTGTCGATTTTAGAGCGCACGGGGTTGATCATAGAAGTGCGTTCGGTGGCAGGCGACAATTTTTTAGGCGGCGAGAATTTTACCGATATTGTGGAACAGCTCTTTTGTACCCGCTGCGGAGTGGATATTACTTCGCTGACAGGCGAGGAACGGGCCCAGCTTCGAGAACGGGCGGAAAGCTGCAAAAAGGCGCTCTCCAATTCGTCTGCCGCGACGATGGAGTGCAAGGTCGGAGGAACGATAAAAAACCTGCGCCTTACCGAAAAGATGTACGAGGAAGCCTGCGAACCGCTCTTTGAAAGACTTATGCGCCCTGTTGAACGCAGTCTGCGCGACGCGGGCATCCGTACCTCCGACATCAGCGAAATCGTGCTTGTCGGCGGCGCGACCAAGGCGCCCGTTGTCCGCAAATTAGCGGCGAGGATGTTCGGACGGCTGCCGAATGTGGATGTGAACCCCGACGAGGTGGTCGCAATCGGCGCAGCCCTGCAATCCGCCATCAAGCAGCGCGCCGCAGGCATCAAGGAGGTCATTCTCACCGACGTCTGTCCCTTCACACTGGGAACGGAGGTCGTGTCCAACAACGGCTATTTTGAAGAAAGCGGGCATTTCATGCCCATCATAGAGCGCAACACAGTCATTCCCGTGAGCCGGACGCACACCTTCTACACAGCGGGCGACAACCAGGAGGCGGTTCGCGTGGAAGTGCTGCAGGGGGAAAGCCGCATGGCGAAGAACAATCTTCTTCTCGGCGAATTGCGCGTCCCTGTGCCGCCCAAGCCTCGCGGAGAGGAATCCATCGACGTGACGTACACCTACGACGTCAATTCTCTGCTCGAAATCATCGTCAAGGTCAATTCCACCGGATTTACCAAGAAGATGATCATCCGCGGCGAGGACAGCACGCTCACAGAAGAACAGGCACAGAAGCGCATGGAAGAACTGAGCTATATCAAAATCAGTCCTCGTGAACAGGAAGAAAACAAGCTGACGCTCTACCGCGCCGATCTCGCCTATGAGGAATGTACGGGCGACGAGCGTATGATATTGGGAAGATACATTGACGCCTTCGAGGGTGCGCTTCACGCCGGAAAGAAGGAAGACATTGAACGCAGGCGAGAGGAGTTAAGCGAGCTGCTTTCCTCTCTCGGAAAGTAAATCGCATGAAGTACAAAAAGAATTATGACGCGCCGTTATTCGAGGCTCTGAAAACCCATGCCGCTTTGGAAAGGGCGTCATTCCATACGCCGGGGCATAAGGGAAGCGGCTTCCTGTCCCTTGACCAGACGCTCGACCTCACCGAGCTGCCCGATACCGATTCACTGTATGAATGCACCGGCTGCATTCGTGAATCGGAAGTCAGAGCAGCTCGTCTTTTCGGCGCGAAGTACACCGCTGTTTCCTCGGGGGGCTGTACGCTTGCCATGCAGGGAATGCTTGCCGCGTTTGCGAGAGCCGGCAGCAAGGTGATCTTTTGCCGGAATATCCACCGCAGCGCTGTGAACGCCTCGGCGCTGCTGGGAATTCAACCCGTGTGGGTTTTGCACAGGCGGGACAGTGGAGACGGACTGCCCGGAAGGGTTCACGCGGAGGATGTGCAAAGGGCGATTGAACGCCATCCTGACGCGGCGGCGGTGTATATCACATCGCCCGATTACTATGGCTGTCTGTCAGACATCAAAGCCATTTCGGACATCTGTCAGAAACACGACATTCCGCTTCTTGTGGACAATGCCCACGGCACCCACCTGATTGCGTTCGGTTTGCACCCGATTACCCTTGGCGCCTCTGCTTCTGCGTGCTCCGCGCACAAAACGCTTCCTGTGCTGACCGGAGGCGCATGGTTGAACGTCAATGACGGGCGCGTCATTGACAGAATCAAACCGTCAATGGCGCTATTCGGCTCGACCAGTCCGTCCTACCTCACAATGGCGTCGCTCGACATAGCCAGGGCTTGGATAGAGCAGGAGGGAATTGCTGCCTTTCGCGTGCTTTCCAAAACTGTCGCGGAGCTGCGGATGCTTGCGGTTTCTGTGGGCTTTGCTCTCCCGGAGGGAGATTGTGACCCAGTGCGGCTGACGCTGCTCACGCGTCCCCTTGGAATGAGCGGCGACGAAGCGGCGGAATATTTCAGGCAGCACGGAGCCGAGTGCGAACACAGCGACGGCTGCGCGGTTGTTTTTATTCTGACCCCCTTTAATTCGGATGAAGATATTGATATTCTGCGCCGTGCCATCAAGGATTTTCCAAAGTCAAATCCCATTACGGACGAAATAATCTCATTTGAATCGCTTCCCATCGCAAAAATGACTCCGCGGGAAGCGCTGCTGAGCCGAAAAACCAATATCCCTGTAGAAGAGGCGGCAGGAAAAACTGCCGCCGAAGCCGCCTGTCCCTGTCCTCCCGGAGTACCGGTTGTCATGCCGGGAGAGGAAATTAACGAAAAATGCGTAAACATTCTGTTAAAGACTGGAATTCGGCGCATAAATGTGATAGAATAATCATACATGCGGTTTTATCGCATATTCAACCGAATGATAAAGGGGTTATATATATGAAACTCTTGCTTGCAATAGTGAACAACGACGATAGCGCGGCGGTTGCCAACAATCTGACCGCCAAGGGACATATTGCCACAAAGCTCTCCACCACCGGCGGCTTCCTCAAGGCGGGAAACACCACATTTCTCATCGGAACCGACGACAGCAAGGTGGATGAGGTTATCGGCATCATCAAAACCTTTTCCCATAAGAGAAAGCAGGTGGTGGGCGACGAAACCGAATTCGACTTCACCCTTTTCAAGAGCGTGCCTGTCGAGGTGACGGTCGGCGGAGCCGCGATCTTTGTGCTTGATGTGGAGAATTTCATTAAATGCTGAACGCAGCGGAGCTTTGCCCGACAGCACAGAGAATCGCGCGGGAATTCTGCGGTAATGAGGAGGCTGTCCGCGCGCTTGGCGCCATGATAGAGGGAAAAAGGCTGCCTCACGCCTTCATCATCGAAGGCGCGGACGGTCTGGGAAAATCCACCTTTGCGCGGATCATCGCCCGCGGGGCAATGTGCGCTTGCCGTGAACCGCTTTCGGGCGAGTGTGAACACTGCCGAAAGAACTGCGGGAATATCCATCCCGATCTGATGGTAGTTTTAGGCAGCGGCAAGATCAATGCCATTTCCATAGAATCCGTACGCGCCATGCGCAAGGACGCCATGATCGCTCCGAATGAAGCCGAAAAGCGGGTTTTCATCCTGGAGGACTGTGACAACATGCTTCCCGCAGCGCAAAACGCCTTTCTGAAAATCTTCGAGGAAGCGCCGCCGCACGTTGTCTTTATTATGACCTGCCGTTCGGCGATGAATCTGCTCACTACCATTCGTTCGAGGGGAAGAATTATCACGCTAAATCCCGTGGACGTTCATGCTGGCGCTGCGTTTATTGCAAATGTGCTTCACATGGGCGATATGCAGTCGGTTTCCGTCGCGCTTACGACGAGCGGAGGTAATATCGGTGAAGCGCTGCGTCTGCTTGGCAGCGAGAGCGCTTCTCAGGCAGCGGAAAAAGCAGCCGGAACTGCGGACGGCATTATGGAAGCGATGTGTTCGGACGGCGAGCTTGATCTGGCGGTGAAGTGTGCCGCTATTGGCAAGGACAGGGCGCTGGGCGGTGCGGTGTGCTCTATTCTATGCGAACGGCTGCGTTGTGCGCTGATGGCGGCTGTAGGTGCGCAGGATACCCTCGAATCGCCCGATCAGAACATTCTGCGACTGGGCGCGATGCTTTCGCCTGAGGTCATCATGCAGCAGATCGATGAGATAAACCAGCTGAGCGAGTTGCTCAGAATTAACATAAGTATGCCGCTTTTCAACACAAGGCTGGCAATCATTCTGCAACGGAGGAAATAATGTCTGAGATAATTGGAGTTAGATTCAAGGAGGGCGGCAAGATTTACTACTTCCGCCCGAATGACGAGGAACTGGAACCCGGCTGTCACGTGATTGTCGAGACGGTTCGCGGCACCGAATGCGGCGAAGTGGTGATGGATCGCCGCGAGATAGACGACAGCGAATTCAACCGCGAGGTAAAGACCATCATCCGCAAGGCGACCGACGCAGACCTTGCGAGGCTTAAGGAGAATAAAATCAAGGCAAAAAAAGCCTTTGACATATGCAATCAAAAGATCAAGGCGCACGGACTGGAGATGAATCTGCTGGAGGTGGAGTGTACCTTCGACAACAGCAAGATTGTGTTCAACTTCTCGGCGGAGGGACGTGTGGACTTCCGCGAGCTGGTCAAGGATTTAGCGAGCGTATTCCGCGCGAGGATAGAGCTTCGGCAGATCGGCGTGCGCGACGAGGCGAAGATGCTCGGCGGTCTTGGCGTGTGCGGCAGGCCTTTCTGCTGCAAACAGTTTATGGGCGATTTTCAGTCGGTGTCCATCAAGATGGCAAAGGAACAGGGCTTGTCGCTCAACCCCGTCAAGATTTCCGGCACCTGCGGAAGGCTTATGTGCTGCCTGAAGCACGAGCAGGACGCGTATGAAGACCTCATGCGCACCATGCCGCAGGTAGGTTCCGCGATTGTTACGCCCGAAGGCCCAGGCGTCATTGTGGACAGGGAGCTGATAGCGGGCAAGGTCAAGGTTCGCCTTGAGAGCATGAACGAAGCACCGCCAAAGACCTTCCGTGTATCCGACGTCCACAGACCAGGCGAAGCCGCGCCTGTGCCGAAAGCCGAGGAGAAGCCGGACACCGGCAAAAAATCCGAGGCAAAGCCGGATGCCGGCAAAAAGCCCGAGACAAAGGGCGGAAACGGCAGGAAGCATGACCGAAAACCCGATAATGCCGCAAAGTTTGAGAAAAAGTCCGATGCCGCTCCCAAGCACGAGAGCAGACCCGAACCTCCGGCAAAGAAGGACGAAAAGCATGAAAACGCCCAGAAGCCGGTTTTCAATTATGAGGGTATCGATTTTGAGGAAAGTCTGTCCGGCAGTGTGAGCGCCTATGAGGAGTATGAGGAGGACACTCGTACCTCCCGCAGACAGAATCATTCACGTCGCCCCGGCAAACGTCCCGACCGCAGAAGTCAGGGACACAAGGGCGGCAGGCTGCAGGAAGCGCATGAAGAGCCGCGTGACACGCAGCAGGAAAATGAGGATAAGCCGTTCAAAGGCGGCAATCCGAGGCCTCGCCGCGGCAAAGGCAAGCCTTATTACAACAACAAAAAGGGCGGCAAAAGCGGCGATAAAGGCAGCGAAAAAGGCTCCGGAGACGCTCAGTAAGCGGATTAGTACATTTCGTTACATTTTCTACAGAACCTAAATGGGCATGATCGTTTACCGGAGATCTGACATTTTGGTTTGCATAATCTTATACAGAGTTTCGATAAAAAACCAAGCAACGCTGTTTTTGCTCGGTTTTTTATTTTTTGCGTACAAAACATTTCCTTAACAATATAATGCTTGAATTTTCGCACGTCATAATATATAATATTTCGGATAATATTTTTAATGGGGAGTATACCCTGATTTTGAATCATCAAGGAAGGTATGAATATGGGATTTTTCAGTACGTTAGGCGACGCAAGAGAAATGCTGCTTTACATTCTCACAATGATGCTGATGCTTGGCTTCATCATGCCGGTGCATGAGTGTGCTCACGGACTTATGGCAAAAGCTCTCGGAGACGATACTGCTGAAAGAGCGGGAAGGCTTACCCTCAACCCGATGGCGCATCTCAATCTTTACGGCGCTTTGCTGATGTTTTTAATCGGCTTCGGCTGGGCGGAGCCTGTTCCGGTCAGTCCCGTGCGCTTCCGCAACCAGAAGCGCAGACAGGGTTACATGGCGCTTGTCGCCTTTGCGGGACCGCTTTCCAATCTCATTATGGCGCTGCTGGGTGCGATCATCTACCGGGCAGGTCTTTGCTTTGAGATGAGCTATGACTTTTTCTCCGCCTTCTATTTTGTGATGATACGAGTAGTGATCCTCAATGTCGGTCTGGCGGTATTCAATATGCTGCCTATCATGCCGCTGGACGGTTCGCGCATACTCAACTGGATTATGCCGGACAGACTGATGTATAAGATTGAGCACGCCATCAGCCGGATTAACCCCATTATCTACATTGTGGTGTTCTATCTGGCGATTCATTTCCTGAGCGGTCCGCTGTGGACGGTGGAATACGCTGTGTTCTCATGGCTTCTCAATGGCGTTGACTGGGTGTTCAATCTTTTCGGTCTGAGTGTCGATCCGTCTTATATCATCAATATTCTCCAGCTGGCACACGCGTGATTCTGAAAACTGACCGAAAGAGCGATTTTGGAAGAAAATGGAAAAAATATCCTATAAATTAGACGTTTTTGAGGGCCCGCTTGATCTTCTGCTTTTTCTCATCTCAAAGAATAAGCTCAACATCTATGATATTCCGGTGGCCGAGCTGCTGGAGCAGTACATGGCGCACATTGACATGATGCGGCTGGAGAATATGGACGTGTCCAGCGAATTCCTGACAATGGCTTCCCGTCTGGTTTACATCAAGACAGCCATGCTCATGCCGCGCAAGGAAGAAGCGGAGGAACTCAAAAAGGAACTCAGCGGCGAGCTGATAGAGTACCAGCTCTGCAAGCAGATGGCGGGCAAACTCGCGGAGAAGGTGAGCTTCGACGGTTTTACGCGCCCGGAGATGAAGATCAGTCACGATCTGACCTACAGCAGGACGCACGAAGCAGCGGAGCTGGTGAAGGCATATGTCAACGCCATAGGCAGAGGACTTCGCAAGAAGCCGCCGTCCAAGGAGAATTTCCGGGCGATTGTGGGGAAAAAGATCGTGTCGGTTACCGAGCGGGTAGGCTTTGTATTGAAGAGCATATACAAATCCAAGCGGCTGCGGTTCTCGACGCTCTTTGAGCGCGCCGACTCCCGCAGCGAGCTGATAGCGACATTCCTTGCTGTGCTCGATCTGATACGCAGCCGCAAGGTTAACATTGACGACAACAACATTATGACGATTAACGAGAGTGGTGGACGCAATTGGAATCAATCGGACTCAGAGCAACAGTAGAAGCTATGATCTTCGCCGGGGGCGACCCTGTGAGCTGTGAGAGAATGGCGGATGTGCTGGGTGTGGACAAGAATACAATAGACAGCGTCTGCTCCGAGCTTAACGAATATTATGAAAACAACGGCTCAGCGCTGCGAGTGGTGAAATTAGGCGGACAGTACCAGATGACCACACGCGACGAATACGCGCCGATTATCCGCACGCTGCTTGACCTGAAAAAGGACGCTCCGCTGTCCGGCGCGGCAATGGAAGTGTTGGCGGTCATCGCCTACAATGAGCCTGTCACAAAGAACTTCATCGAACGCGTGCGCGGTGTGGATTGTTCCGGCGTTGTGAATACCCTGCTTGCCAGAGGACTCATTGAGGAACGCGGCAGGCTTGACCTTCCGGGCAGACCTATGCAGTATGCCACCAGCCCGAATTTCATGCGCTGCTTCGGTCTGGAATCCATGGGAGAACTTCCCGAAATTCCCAACGAAACCGAAGCTAACCTGCAGATGACCCTCGAAGAAGCCATAGAGGGCGCGAAGGAAGAAGCGGAAGAAAAAGAATAAAGAATACAGAATAAAGTAATAAGAATTATAATCGGAAGTTTTCGCCTTGCAATAATATATTCCAAGCCCCAGGGCTTCTTTCATTATTATCTATTCGTTATTCACTAGTCACTCTTCTCTTAGCGAACGCATGTGAGCGCTCATGGGTGGTGTTGCTGTTGATTGTTTTAAAAATATTAGGAATCCTTTTAAAGATAATCGGCCTTCTCCTGCTGATCATTTTATTGTTGCTGCTTGTCGCAATGTGTATTCCGGTGCATCTCCATGTCAGATATGAGCCGGATGTAACGCTTCGGATTCGTTATCTTTTCTTGAAATTTTACATTGTGGGAGAAAAGCCGCCTCAGAAGCCGCCGGGAATCATCCGCCGTGTGCTTTCGGCCATTGGGCGGTTTCTGCTGACGGTACTTTACGGAATCAAAGCGGCCATTTCGACAGTACTTCGCGGCATCAAAAAGGGTTTTGCCTGGATTAAATCCAAAATCCGCCGCAAGCCCAAGCCGAAAAAAAAGAAGCCTTCTGCGCCAAAAGAGCCTGAAAAGAAACAGAGCTTCTTCGGCGCGCTAAAGGAACAGCGCGGCTTCTTCGGTGCGCTGAAGTTCTTCGCGGACGCCGGCAAAATGCTTGGTGGCGCTGTAGCGAAGATATACCGGGGAATAAGAATCGACCGATTGGTGCTTCACGCCGCTATTTCCGGCGATGACGCTGCCGACACCGCCATCCAGTACGGCAGAATCTGCGCGGGCGCGTTTCCGGCGCTCTCCTTTTTGCTGAGCAGCACAAGAGGTTACGATCCCGCCAACCCCAAGACCAGGGATATAGAAATAACTCCCGACTATGCCGGAGAAGGAATTAAGATATATTTTATCGGTGAATTTACCCTTTTTCCGATACGCATGGTTGGAAATCTGCTGTGGGCAGTGATTAAATTTGCTGTATCTCAGATAAGACTTACATCGAAGCTGAAAAAAGAAAAGTCCAAAGATGAATAAAGAATCATAAAGAAAGGTCTGAACATAATGAGCGCAGAAGAGAAAAAGACACCCGAAATTGAAACAACCGAAAAGACAAAGGCTCCCGTACATCCCATCAAGGGCATGATGGACACCACTCTCTCCAAGATAAAGGAAATGGTGGACGTTTCCACCATCATCGGCGAACCCATCGTCAATGGCGACACCACGATCATTCCTATTTCCAAGATGTCCTACGGCTTTGCGTCCGGCGGTTCGGACTTTGACGGCAAGTCGGGACACCGCTGCTTCGGCGGCGGCGGCGGCGCAGGAGTCACGGTGCAGCCGGTGGCGTTCCTTGTCATTACGCCGACCAATGTCCGTCTGCTTCAGATTGACAACAATATGAATTCACTCGACAAGGCTGTGGGAATGATCCCCAATCTCGTCGATCAGGTGAGCAGCCTCCTTGCGGGCGTCAAGGATAAGAACAAGGACAGTGAGCCGGATCTTTCTAAAGAAATAGCGGAGAAAGCGGAGCCTCTTACCCTTGATGAGGAGATTTCCGAGTGATAATTGCATTATTTTTCCCGGCTGCTCAGCAGAATATTTGACCCGTGTCCGCAAAGACTACACATAACCGTTTGTGTTTTTACTATGATGAAGGCAGGGGACGAAATGAAACGTATTTTTCAATTGTGTAAGGACAGACTTAAGAAAGGCGAGCTAGTAAAAAGGACAGCCGCATTAACTATTGCTGTTGTTATGATGACGACCTTCTCGCTTTCGGTAAGCGCGGGAAAGGGTACCGCACCGGCGTCGGGCAATTCCGCTTATGATATGCGTACATCCAAGCGATCATCCACAACAGCGGGTTCAACCAATGCAACGACTACTTCGACAACCACCACCACGACTACCACCGAGGCAACCACGACTACCACGACTGCGCCGACCGGTTCTGAGTTGAATGAGAATGCTGTGGATGACGCGGTGCAGACCGCCACGGAATTAAACGAGGACGGCACCCCCAAGATCAATGCCGGCTCTGCCATCGTGATGGACTGCGACACCGGTATGGTGCTTTACGGCGTCAATGAAAACCAGCAGATGCCAATGGCGAGTACCACCAAGATCATGACCTGTATTCTGGCGCTGGAAAGCGGTGATATAGGTCGCACGATCACCGTTACCGATGAATGTATGAGACTGCTCGACGGCACGAAAATCGGCCTTCAACCGGGCTACAAAATCACCATGCATGATCTGTGCGTCGCGATGATGATGTATTCCGGCAACGACGCGGCGAATACTGCCGCTGTCGCTGTGAGCGGCAGCATCGAGGCGTTTGTCTCGCTGATGAATGAGAAGGCAACACAGCTCGGAATGTTGAATACCCACTTTGATACCCCGTCGGGACTCGATCAGTTTTCAGACGGCGCGCATTATTCCACCGCTTACGATATGGCACTTTTGGGAAAATACGCTATGCAGAATGAAGACTTCCGCTCCATTGTGGCATTCAGGGTGAGAAGTATTTATTATGATGAGTTTCCTTTCCCCAAGGGGAGAAACCTTGTCACTCACAATTACCTCCTGCAGGGGCAGCGGTTCGGCTATGAAGGCTGCGACGGCATAAAAACCGGCGTCACCAACCTTGCGGGTCAGTGCCTTGTGTCGCATGTTTCCTCCAAGGAGGGACTTCATCTGGTTTGCGTCACCCTCAATAACCTCAACCGCTGGAATGACCACAAGACTCTCTACAATTACGCGAAAAGTCTTTATGAACAGGTGGAGGTTGACCCGGATATTACCTCCTTTGACGCCACGGTAGTGGGCGGCAACAGGAAGCGAGTGCATGTTGACTGCAAGCCCGGCGCGACCTGCAACGTCCTGAAAACGCAGAAGAAGGATCTTGTGCGCGAGGTGGTTTTTGATCAGTTTATCTATGCGCCTATCAAAACAGGTGAAGTTGTGGGTCATTTGCGCTATTCCGTCAACGGCATTGTGATAGCTGATTATCCCATTACCGCCACTGAGGACGTTCGCGCTGTCACCAACGGCTGGTTTACCGACTATATCAGAGCGATTGAGGAAAGAGAGCGCTTACAAGAGAAAGAAAAGAATAACGGATAGAGAATCATGAAGGAGCGCATTCGCGCCGGAATATGTTGGTTGTATGAATGCTTGACTATAAGTATCAGTGAAAGGCGGAGGTGTTGTTTTTCACTTCTGCCCTTCACTGATATATTAAAATAGAAGGAGAATTAATAATATGGCTGAAAAAATCAGGCTTCAGAAGCTGATCGCCGACTGCGGCATCGCGTCCCGTCGCAAGGCGGAGCAGCTGATCGCCGAGGGCAAGGTTCGTGTCAACGGCAGAATTGCCGAGATTGGCGATAAGGTCGACCCGGTCAACGACAAAATTACAGTCGGCAGCCGGAAGCTGCTTCCGCAGACCAGCCGGAAGGTTTACATAATGCTGCACAAGCCGAGAGGCTTTGTCACCACCATGGACGACGAATTAGGTCGGAAGTGCGTTGCGGAGCTTGTTTCCAACGTCGAGCAGAGAGTATTTCCCGTCGGCAGGCTCGACCGCGACAGCGAAGGACTGCTGCTCATGACCAATGACGGCGATTTTGCCAACAGAATATCCCATCCGCGCAGTCATGTTTCCAAGACCTACCGCGTCACCGTCCGTCAGCAGGTGACAGAGGACACGCTGGCCAAGCTCTCGGAGGGCTTGATGATCGACGGACAGATGACGCTTCCCGCCGATGTGAATCTCATCACGAAAGAGGAAAACCGAAACGTCATGCAGATCACGCTTTACGAGGGACGCAACAGGCAGATTCGCAAGATGTGCGAGGAACTGGGGCTTGAAGTCATGCGTTTGAAACGCACGGCTGTCGGCAATGTGAAATTGGGTATGCTGAAACCCGGTGACTGGCGCGACCTGAGCGACGACGAACTTCGTTCTCTCATGGCTTCTGCGCAGATTTCCGCTTCCCGTCAGAAACGGGCGGCAAAGGCGGCTGAAAAAGCGCCCTATCATAAAAACAATAAAAATACGAAAAAAAAAGGAAGGTAAATACAAAAATGCTGGAAATACACCCCTTGACCGATGAAAAAGAACGGAGCGAGTATTTGACGCAAAACAACATTGCCGAGGACGCGGCCGTTCTCCGTGCGTATGAAAACGGCGAAGTGACAGGCAATATTTCGCTCACGCTCGAGACACAGCCCAACGAACAGGGCGCCATGAGGGCGTTCCTTTTGATCAATACATTTGATTATCCCGACGACTTTACCTGTGAGCTGATGCTCCGCGCCGCCGCTTCCTTTGCCTTCAACCGGATGATCCCTGAGGTGAGGGCGGATTCCGCTATGAGAAACGCGATTTTTGACAGAATGGGCTTTGCTGACGACGGAAAATATTTGACAATTGCTACACAAAATGTGGTGCATTTCTGTAAATAATAGGGAATTTGCGTCAGAAGGTTAAATAATCCCTTGTATATGTTGCAAATGTGTAATATAATTAATTTAAAATATTAATTAATTACAGTGGGGAAGTAGGGCTTTGCCATCACAAAGACTTTGCTTGCCGATGCTGTTTTGAATTGTAGGAGGTTCAGCAATGAGTTTAGAAAGCAAATTGCAGGAGGTCAACGACACTAAAGCCGCCGTCAAAAAAACAGTGGCTTACGATCGCCTTGCAAAGCTCTTTGACGAGGGCACCATGGTGGAATTCGATTCGCTGGTCAAGTCTGAGGGCGGTCTCGCCGAGGTCGTCACCGCTTACGGTTTAGTTGACGGACTGCCGGCTTATGCCTTTGCCCAGAACGGCGACGTGACAGGCGGCGCTATCTCAAAGGCGCAGGCGCGCAAGATAAAGAAGGTTTATGACTTTGCCGCAAAGACAGGCGCACCCGTTATCGGCATTTACGATTCACAGGGCGCACGTTTGAAGCAGGGCGGTGCCATTCTTGCCGCATACGGCGATATGCTGCTCTGGAGCAGCAGCCTTTCGGGTGTCGTTCCGCAGATCTCGGTGATCGCGGGAACCTGTGTCGGCACCAACGCACTCATTGCAAGCTGTGCAGATATTGTCATCGCGGTCAAGGATATTGACTTCGGCATAGAAACCAACGGCAGCGAGCGCAAGAGCGAGGATGTGGGCGAGAGCGTACATATTCTGACCAAGACAATAGACGACGCGCTTGCCAAGGCGCGCACGCTGGTTGCCATGCTCCCCTCCAACAATCTGAGCGCCGCTCTGAGCGCTGATTTCAGCGAACCGACTGTTTCGGGCGAAGAGCTTGACGCTGTTTCCGCCGCTGTCGGCACGGAGACGCGCGTTATTTCTTACATTATCGCCGGTATCGTGGACGAGGGAAGTCTTGTGGACTTCCAGACCGGTCACGGCAGAAGCGTTCTGACGGGTCTTGCCACCATCAACGGACAGACTGTCGGCGTTGTGTCCACCAGAAGCCGCTACAACAGCGGCAAGATGGACGCCAACGGCGCTGCTAAGGCGGCTCGCTTCGTGAGATTCTGCGACGCTTTCTCCATTCCTGTCATTACCCTTGTCGATACCTACGGCTTTGAAACCGTGCGCGACGCGGCAAAGCTGATGCACGCCTACGCCGAGGCAACCACCGTCAAGATGGCAATCATCATCGGTGCGGCCTACGGTCCCGCTTTTGTGGCTCTTGCAGGACGTGCGGCCAATGCCGATTTCACGGTTGCATGGCCGAACGCGGTCATTGCTCCCCTTGCGCCCGAGACCTTCACCGCCATCATGTACAACGATGAATTGAAGGGTGTTGAGGATCCAATCGCCAAGCGTGCCGAGATCGAGGAAGATTACAGAAATACTCTTGCATCTCCTGCAGCGGCAGCCTCCGAGGGCTACATTGACGATGTTATCGCACCCGCTGACACACGCGCCGCGGTGGTCGCTGCTCTCGATATGCTTGCATCCAAGAAGGTTTCCCGCCTGCCGAAGAAGCATTCCAATATTCAGCTGTAATGATTTTGCTGAATAACCCAGTATATACTACACATTTGACATAGTTCAGGAGGAATTTCTCATGAAAAATTTAAAGATTACCGTTAACGGCGTTGCATATGATGTTCAGGTGGAAGAAGTCGGTTCCGACAGCGCACCTGCCGCTTCCTCGGCTCCCGCTCCCGCTGCACCCAAGGCTCCCGCAGCTCCGGCGGCTCCCAAGGCTCCTGTCGCGGGGGAGACCGTCAATTCTCCCATGCCCGGCACCGTTCTTGATGTTCAGATCAAGCCCGGCGATTATGTAAAGTCCGGCGATACGCTTCTCATTCTCGAAGCGATGAAGATGGAGAACGCCATTGCGGCTCCCAAGGACGGCAAGGTGGTCGAGGTTTACGTCATCAAGGGTCAGACTGTCGAATCCGGCACCGCACTTGTCACAATCGGCTGATAGCGGACGGGAGGCAATCATATGGCACAGATCAAAGTTACCGAGACGGTTCTGCGCGACGCGCACCAGTCTCTTATTGCAACCAGAATGACCACAGAGGAAATGCTCCCCATGCTTTCCGATCTCGATAAGGTGGGCTTCCATTCCCTCGAATGCTGGGGCGGCGCGACCTTCGACGCCTGCCTTCGCTTCCTCAATGAAGACCCGTGGGAGCGTCTGAGAACCATCCGCAAGGCTTGCCCGAACACCAAGCTGCAAATGCTCTTCCGCGGTCAGAATATGTTAGGCTACCGTCACTACGCCGATGATGTTGTGGAATATTTTGTCGAAAAATCCATTGACAACGGCATCGACATCATGCGTATATTCGACGCGCTCAATGATATAAGAAACCTGGAAACCTCTATTAACGCCGCGAAGAAGTACGGCGGACATGTGCAGGGCTGTATCTCCTACACCACCGGCCCTGTCTTTACACTGGAATATTTTACCAAATACGCCAAGACTCTCGAGGACACCGGCGCGGATTCCATCTGCATCAAGGATATGGCAGGTCTGCTGACGCCTTACGGCACATATGATCTTGTAAAAGCGTTGAAGGAAACCGTCAAGATTCCGATTCAGCTGCATACACACTACACTTCCGGTCTTGCTTCCATGTCGATGATGAAGGCAATTGAAGCCGGTGTTGACGTGATTGACACCGCTATGTCTCCGATGGCTCTCGGCACATCGCATCCGGCCACCGAGTCGATGGTTGCCGCTTTGCAGGGTACGGAATACGATACCGGCCTTGATCTCAATCTGCTTGCCAAGATCAGGGATTACGTCGAAACGCTTCGTCAGAAGTACCTCAGCAGCGGTCTGATGAATCCGAAGGTGCTCGAGGTCGATTCCAAGACGCTGCTCTATCAGGTGCCGGGCGGAATGCTGTCCAACCTCGTTTCGCAGCTCAAGGACGCCGGAAAGCTCGACAAGCTCAGCGACGTGCTCAACGAAGTGCCGCGCGTCCGCGAGGACGCGGGTTATCCGCCGCTTGTCACTCCTACCTCTCAGATCGTCGGCACACAGGCTGTGCTGAATGTCATCATGGGCGAACGCTACAAGATGACCACTAAAGAATTCAAAGGCCTTGTACAGGGAACTTACGGCAAGACACCCATGCCCATCGACACCGAATTCCGCAAGAAGATCATCGGTGATCTCGAACCCATCGACTGCCGTCCTGCCGACCTTATCAAGCCGGAGCTGGATGATCTGCGTGAGGAAATGACCGAATATCTCGAGCAGGAGGAGGACGTGCTGTCCTATGCCTGCTTCGGACAGGTCGCTACCAAGTTCTTCCAGAACCGCAGAGACGCCAAATACGGCATCGACAGTGCTCACTTCGACACTGCGGAGAAGGTTCATCCCGTTTAATTTTGCCATTTATCCCCGGCGTTTTTCTGTCAAAGGCGCCGGGGAGATTTTTGTATATGACTGAAGACTGAAAATTTAAGACTGAAAAATGAATAATAAATGAGCGCTGCACGCTGAAAAAAAGCCAACCTTTTTGCGGGTGACGAAGTTATACATATGTAAAGACGCATCAGGCGATTGGAATACAAAAAAGAATAAATGCATAGAACAGCGCTGATAAAGCGAGCGAATGCGAGCGCGGGAGTCCAGGGGGAACTTGTTCCTCCTGGCAGGGGTCTGGGGGCAGCGCCACCAGCGGGGCGGTGGGGCAGCGCCCCACGAGGGAGGCTTTCAGCCGACCGAGCAAGACGCACTCGGATACGCAACAGACTTGGCCGAATACAGATAAAGCATATTATTCTGTGTTCCTTAGCCAAGATCTGAGAAAAAGCCTTCGTTTACCAATTGTCAAGGTTCCGATTTACGTTTTTCATATTTCACAATCAACTAAAAGACTAAGCAAAGGAGAATCACTATGGAAAAAATGAAATTACAGAAAATTGAAAGTTACGAAGCTGGCTATGACGAGGTTTATTCGGTTACATTAATGAAAGCCATTGCCGTTACTGCTGCCGCTGCTGTGATGGCGGGAGGATTGACAGGATGTGCCGGTTTATGTGAGCCGCAGTACAGCGGTTATATGTCTGTGGAGAGCGTTTCGGAATCGGATCTTTCACCGTCGGATGCCTGCTCATCGGAGGATGAAATGTTTACGCTCGACGGCGATGTGGCTTATGTCTCCTCCGATAACGGCTGATTGATTCGCAAAGGAGGATTGAATGATGGAAAAAAGAAAGGTAGAAGCGTATGACGACGGCTATTCCAGCAGCGACGTTGTGAAGCGCATGACCGCCGCTGCTTCGGCGCTGCTGCTTTGCGGCAGCCTGACAGCCTGTCATCGCAACAGACCCGAGCCGGATCAAAAAATTATGGGTAATATGGTGTACGAACCGCCCGTGTCGGACTCTGACGTTTCACCGTCGGATATTTCGTCCGACGACGGTCTTTCCATCATGGGCGAGGAGCAGTATTTTCCTGTGGAGGATGAAAGCTCGGGCAATGATTATGACGGATTTATGACGGTGGAGCCGTCAGAAGGCGACTAAAAAAATGAATATCTCACTAATTCTTACAAAGCAGTGCAATCTTCGCTGCAAATACTGCTTTGAAACACATGAAAATGTGTACATGACCGAAGAAACGGCGCTGCGGGCCATCGACATGGCTGTAAAGGACGGCGGCATGTCGGTCGGCGTTTCCTTCTTCGGCGGTGAACCGCTGCTCTGCAAGCCGCTGATTTACAGATGTGTGGAATATTCCAAGCTGTTCAGCGGAGTGAAATTCAACTGGAACATGACGACCAACGGACTTCTTCTCGACGAGGAATTTCTGGCGTTTGCGCGTCGGGAAAAAATTGACATCGCCATGTCGCACGACGGGCTGATGAGCCGTGTCAACCGTCTGTACCAGGGCGGCAAGGATTGCCTGGCCGAACTGGATGAAAAGCTCCGGCTTCTGCTGCGATACCGCCCCGGGGCGTTCATTATGGCGACGACCACGCCGGAAACGGCGGGAAACGTGTACAATTCCATGAAGCACCTCATCGACTTGGGAGTCAGGCGCTTCAATCTTGCCATTGATTCCCGGCCCTGCGCCGGCTGGGACGAGGACAGCATGAATATTCTTTCCGAACAGCTCGGAATGCTCGGGAATCTGATTGTGGAAAAATTCAAAAAGGGAGAAGACATTTATTTCAACCCGTTTGAGGAGAAGATTCTTGCCATCACCAAGGACAGGAAGTGCCATGTCTGCCAACTCGGCAAGCGCAAGCCCTATATTGACTGGGACGGCGATGTTTACCCCTGTATTCAGTTCGGCGGTGTGTCGGAATACCGCATGGGAAGTGTTTCTGAGGGAATCGATCAGTCGCGGAGAGAGTCCATCTACCAGAGCAGCCTGAAAAAACCTGCCTTCTGCGAGGGCTGCGCGATGCAGAAGCGCTGCGTTAATGACTGCGCCTGCCTGAATTACCAGCAGTGCGGCGATATGTCGCAGGTCAGCGGCGAACAGTGCGCCTATCAGAAAATTCTCATCACACGCGCCGACGAGATGGCGAGGAAGATGCTTGCGGCGGATGAAAAGCATTTTTCCGACCGTTATATTTTGCAATCAAAATAAAAAAATATCCAATTCGGGCTGCAATTCGCTTAAAACGCCGAAAAAGGCGAAAAACGGTTGTTGGCCTGATTTTTCCGTTGCAATTTTTATGAATATATGATAAAATATCAGTTATGGATTTACTGAATCACACAGAATGCAGGAGGCAATTGATTTGGAAGAGAGATTAGACAAGCTGATCGATTTCGTTGACCGTTCCACCTACTTAAGGGATCTCATCGGCATTTTATTCTTGCCGGTATCTCTTTTGTACATGGAAACCGTGGCAAAGACAAACTTATTCGGCGGTGTATTTGACGAAAAATATAAATATATGCTGTTTTTGTCGCTTGCGATGGGCTTTCTGCTGAGTGCAGTCGCTATGCTCATTCCCGGCAAGCCGCGCAGAATCTTTTTCAAAACGGTGCTGGCTGTGCTTGCGGTATGGTTTTCGTTCCATGTGACCTATTACGGCAACTTTCACACCTTCTTCTCGTGGCAGACGCTCGGACAGGCCAAGGACGTCACGCAGTTCTGGCGGGAATCGATTGTTGCTATCTTTAATGTATGGTATGTCATTGTGGCTCTGTTTATTCCTTTGATCATTATGTGCTTTACAGGAAAATACTATGTCACGGATGATCTGGATTACAATTACCCTTATGCGGGCATTTCTTTTGTGGCATTTCTCGTTTTCTATTTGCCGATGCTGGTGACAATCAACAGCTCCAAAAACGAGACGAATGACTATTCACCGTATTATTACTATACATATCTTCAGAATGACCTTGATACCAGTTTTCAGTATTACGGCATATTCAATACCACGCGTCTTGACATTAAGCAGTTGATGTTCGGTGCGCCGGAGGAAACATTTGACAACGACAATCCTTCTACACCCGTTCTTCCCGGAGAAAAAGACGATGAAGGCGAAGGTGAACAGGAAATCGAGTACGGCTACAATGTGATGAACATTGACTTTGACAAGGCTGCGAAAAACGCCGGCTCGACACCGCTGAAAAATATGGACAAGTATTTCAAGACGGTTCAGCCCACGCAGAAGAGCAAATACACGGGCATGTTCAAGGGAAAGAATCTTATCTTTATCACACTGGAAGGCTTCTCTGATAAGATCATTGATCCTGAGTTTACTCCTACGCTTTACAAGATGTCCACCGAGGGCTTTGTTTTCAAAAACTTCTACAATTCCGTGTGGGGCGGAAGTACCGCAACCGGTGAATATTCCTGTATGACCGGCAACTTCTACACCACAGCCAACTGCCTGAAGCTGAGCGGTTCCAAATACCAGCCTCTGGCCTTGGGCAATCAGTTTAAAAAGCTCGGTTACACCACGCTGGCTTATCACAACAATTCTTATACATACTACGGACGCGACAAGTCGCACCCGAATTTCGGTTACACCTGGAAAGCCACCAATCACGGCCTTACCCTCCAGTATAACGGCTGGCCGCGCTCTGACAAGGAAATGGCAGAGGTCAGCTCCAAGGATTATGTAAACCTTGATCATCCTTTCCACGCGTATTATATGAGCGTCAGCGGTCACGCCAACTACACCTTCAGCGGCAACTCCATGGCAAGCCGTCACAAAAAGGATCTGCCGGAAAGACTCCTGAGTCAGTCTGAGGGCATTCAGGCTTATAACGCCTGCCAGTATGAAGTTGAGCTGATGCTGCAGGTTTTGATTAAGGCGCTTGAAGAAGCGGGCAAACTGGAAGACACCGTATTTGCTATTGCTGAGGATCATTATCCCTATGCCCTCAGCGACGGTGATCTCGCCACTCTCTACAACATTCCGAAGGACGGCATCCGCAATAACTTTGATCTTTACCGCAACGGCTTCCTGCTCTGGAGCGCATCCATGACCGAGCCGGTCATTGTGGACAAGCCTTGTTCCGCTATTGATATTCTCCCCACTCTCTCCAACCTTTTCGGACTGGAGTATGATTCGAGACTGCTTATGGGCAGCGATATTCTGGCTGACGGCGATCACTTTGCTTTGATCAAGGTCAACGGCTGGTCGTGGATCAGCACACAGGGCGAATACAACGCTTCCGCAAAGAAATTCACTCCCAGCGCAAACTGCACGCTTTCCGAGGAGGAAAAATCCAGTTATGTCAGCGCTATGAATAAGGTTGTGAGAGCAAAGCAGACCTATTCCAAGCAGCTGCTTGACAAGGATTACTACAAGCATATCTATAAATTCATCAGCAAGGAAAACCCGGCAGAGACAGAGCAGACGGAAGCTGACGGAAACTAACGGTTCTTTGCAAGATGCGTTTGAGGTCGCTTTTCTTACCGCAAAGCATGGTTTTCACGGTTAGTTCATCATCAATGCCACCTTTTCAAAGGTATTAGTCCGATGAAAAGGTGGTTTTTTTATAATAAAATATCAAATTACGGTTGAGATATTCAGATTAATATGTTATAATAAACCCTATATTCTCAATATGCAAGGACGGTAAACCAATCATGCATACAAAATACACATTCGGCAGAAGCAACTGGCGCACATTTGAACAGGGCTACGAAAAGGAATGGCTGCTGACCAATGGGCTGGGCGGCTTTTCATGCTCCACCGTGACAGGCGATACCGCGAGGATTCACGCCGGTTATCTGGTGGCGTCTCTTAAGCCACCTGTGGACAGGGTAAACGTTCTCTCCAAGATTCAGGAAAAAATCACCTGCGGCAGACGTTCGTTTGACCTTTCCTGTCAGGAATACAGCGGAGACCACACCGACGGATACAAGTACCTCGAACAGTTCCGCATGGATATTGTGCCTACTTACTGTTATCAGACCGACGAAATATCAATAGAAAAGACGATCGCCATGGAGCACGGCAAGAATACCGTCGCGGTCTGCTATACCGTAACCGGAGCGACACAGCCTGTTACCGTGACGCTTACGCCTCTCTTCGCCATGCGGCCCCTCGACAAGGTGAATTCCCCCGCCGACATTGCCCGTTTCCGTTCGTCGGTATTCGGTAAGACCATGCTGGTAGGACGCGGTGACGACAGCAGCTTCAATGCGAAGTTCTTTATCAGCGAGGGCGAATACTCCGACCGTTCGAAGATTCCCACCAGCATGGCAGCGCCTACCTTTATCGCGGAGGAAAACCAGCGGCTTGCCATTGACGCGAGAACCGGATTCCGCGGACTGGATACGCAGTACACTCCCTTCGACGCGGTCATCAAGGTATATCCCGGCGAGACAAGGAAGTTCTTTGTCATCTGCTCCACCGAGGACGAGGACATCACTGCCAAAAACGGCTTTGATATAGTCAAGGCTTACACCGACAGAATGTATGACCTGATTCGCCGCAACCCCGCAAGGGATATTTTCTCGGCGCACTTCACATGGGCAGCTGACGCGTTCATCGTCGATCGCGCTTCCACAGGGCTTAAGACCATTATGGCGGGTTATCCGTGGTTTGCCGACTGGGGAAGGGACACCATGATCGCCCTGACCGGACTTACACTCTGCACCCGTCGTTTTGAGGACTGCGAGAATATTCTGAGATCATTTGCCAGGTACGAGAAAAACGGGCTTATTCCGAATGTTTTCCCGAATTCCGCGGCTGACGAGCCGATGTACAACACTATGGACGCATCGCTCTGGTATGTCTACGCGGTGGAACGTTACCTGTATTATACCGGCAAGGAAGAAAACTATGAATTCATCAGGGACGAGATTTTCCCTGTGCTCAAAAGAATCATTTACGCCTATGAAAACGGCACCGACTACTCCATCGGAATGGATGCCGACGGGCTTGTCTACGGTGGCAGCGAAAAAGATCAGATCACATGGATGGATGTGCGCGTCGGTGACTGGGTTGTGACTCCGCGTCACGGCAAGCCGGTGGAAATCAACGCCCTCTGGTACAATGCGTTGAAGGTAATGGAAATGCTCTGCGAAAAATTCGACCGCGACGGTTCCCACTACGCCGAGCTGGCCGAAAGGGTCAAGAGCTCATTCGTTCGCAAATTCTGGAATGCGCGAGGCGGGTATCTTTACGACGTTGCTGACCCCTGCGAGGACAGAATCCGTCCCAATCAGATTTATGCCGTGTCGCTGCCCTATACCATGCTCGACAGGCATAAGGAACTGTCCGTGGTGGACTGTGTGAGCCGTCACCTGCTGACGGTTTACGGTTTGCGTTCCCTCTCCTATACCGACCCCGAATACAAACCGCAGTACATCGGACGACTGATTGACCGCGACGGCGCCTATCACATGGGAACCAGCTGGGGATTCCTGATGGGCGGCTACATCTCCGCCTTCTGCAAGGTGCACGATCATTCTCCCTACGCCATCAGACGATGCAAGGAGATATGTTCCCGTTTCCTTGACCACATGAACGACGGCTGCATCAACGGCGTTGCCGAGATATTTGACGGTGACTTCACCTGCACCTCACGCGGCTGCTTTACACAGGCTTGGAGCATCGGCGAGCTTCTCAGAGCCTACACGGAGGACGTTCTGCCGTACCTGAAACGCTCGACGGAAGGAACTCGGTGAAACGCTCCCATTCGTTTGCTAAAAAGAATAGAGTTCAGAGAATAACGAACAGAGAATAATGGTGGAGCGCTTCGCGCTGAAAACAGTGGTTGGCATAGAAAGACCGTCAACCCAATTCAAAAACACTCATCACTAAATCCGGAAGTGTCAGCAAATGCCAATTAAGATTATTAATGAACTACCTGCCAAGAAGGTTCTGGAAAACGAAAACGTCTTTATCATGACGGAAGAGCGGGCGACAATGCAGGATATTCGTCCGTTAAAGATAATACTGCTCAATCTCATGCCGACCAAGATCGAGACCGAAACGCAGTTTCTTCGGCTTCTGAGCAATTCACCGCTTCAGGTGGAGGTCGACCTTCTCCAGACTGCTTCCCACGAGGCAAAGAATGTTTCCACTCGTCATCTGCTCGACTTCTACAAGACCTTTGACGATGTGCGCGATAACCGCTACGACGGCATGATCATTACCGGCGCACCTGTGGAAAAGCTGCCCTTTGAAGAGGTGGATTACTGGGAGGAGCTTTGCCGGATCATGGACTGGAGCAAGCGGAATGTCTATTCCACCATGCATATTTGCTGGGGAGCGCAGGCGGGAATGTACCATCATTTCGGCATAGACAAGACCACACTGCCGCAGAAGCTTTCCGGCGTTTACCGTCACAGAGTTACCGCGCCGCTTCATCCGCTTGTGCGCGGTTTCAACGACTTCTACTGGGGTCCTCATTCACGCAACACCGACGTATCCCGGGATGATATTGACAGCCATGAAGAGCTGGTTATTCTCACTACCTCCAAGGACGCGGGCGTGGCGCTCGTCGGGCATAAGAACGGGCGTCAGTTCTTCTCTTTCGGTCATCTGGAATACGATCGGCAGACCCTTGCCAACGAGTATTTCCGCGACGTCAACCGAGGCCTGAACCCAGAGATCCCCTGCAATTATTTCCCGAACGACGACGTCTGCGCCGTTCCCAATCACTCGTGGAGGGCGCACGCCAACCTGCTTTTCGGCAACTGGCTGAATTATTACGTCTATCAGCAGACCCCCTACAACCTCGCCGATCTCAGTGAGATTGAAGCGTAACCAATATTAATTCGGACTTTCCGCCTATGCGCGAAAGTACAATAATCAAAACACAAGGAATGATTCACATGAAAAACTACAAGATTGCCGTGCTGAAGGGCGACGGCATCGGCCCCGAAATAGTTGACGAGGCAATCAAGGTTCTCGATCTGACAGCCGAAAAGTGCGGCTTCACCGTTGAATACGACGAGGCGCTTCTCGGCGGATGCGCCATCGACGCGACAGGCGTTCCGCTGCCCGATGAAACAGTGGAAAAATGCAAGGCAGCCGACTCCACGTTGCTGGGCGCTGTGGGCGGCCCTAAGTGGGACACCCTGCCCGGCAATCAGCGCCCCGAAAAGGGACTGCTCGGCATCCGTGCCGCGCTCGGACTCTTTGCCAATCTCCGTCCGGCGCGTATTTTTGAACCTTTGCGCGACGCTTCACCCCTGCGCGCCGACATCATCGGCGGCTCGCTCGACATCATGGTGGTGCGCGAACTGACGGGCGGCATTTACTTCGGCGAACGCGGCAGACTGGAAGAAAACGGCGTGAAGGCCGCGTATGACACCGAGAAGTATTCTGTACCCGAAATTGAGAGAATTGCCCGCATTGGCTTTGACCTCGCTATGAAGCGCAACAAGAAGCTCTGTTCTGTCGACAAGGCAAATGTTCTGGAAAGCAGCCGCCTGTGGCGCGAAACTGTCACCGAAATAGCCAAGGAATACCCGGAAGTGGAACTGAGCTACATGTATGTGGACAACTGCGCCATGCAGCTTGTCCGCAATCCCTCGCAGTTTGACGTGCTGCTCACCTCCAATATCTTCGGGGACATTCTTTCCGACGAGGCCAGCATGATCTCCGGCTCGATCGGAATGCTGGCATCCGCTTCTCTCGGCGCGACCGGTTCGGGTCTGTATGAGCCGATTCACGGTTCCGCACCCGATATCGCGGGACAGAATATTGCCAATCCCCTTGCGACGATTCTTTCCGTCGCTATGATGCTGAAATATTCCCTCGGTCAGCCCGAAGCCTCCGACATGATTGAGAAGGCTGTTGCAGATGTGCTCAACGAGGTCCGCACACCTGATATTTACGTGGATGGTTTCAAAAAGGTCTCCTGCACCGAGATGGGCGACGCTGTCTGCGCTAAGATTAAGGCTATGTAATGCCGGGTGAAAATCGAAGGATTCTTCGTGATTTTTGCACCCCAGCTTATTTGCTGTGTTTCCACACTTTGAACATCACACAAAAAGCGGCTTCCCGTTTATTGGCGGGCAGCCGCTTTTTTGTCAATGGCAGAAATATTAACATACTGTTGTTGAATTAAAGGGGATAAATTGGTATAATATACTATAAGTAACCATATTGAAGGAGCTTTGCCATGAGTCATACAACCAATTACACCCTTTCGGAGAGTCGTTTTATACGTGACCTCAAATGTGAAGTGAAAATCTATACCCACAACAAGACCGGTGCTCGGGTAATTGTCATGCCTGCCGACGATGACAACAGATCGATAAGCATTGCCTTTTCCACTCCGGCGGAGAACGACAAAGGAATACCTCACATTATCGAACACTCGGTTCTTTGCGGTTCAGAAAAATACCCTCTCAAAGACCCGTTTGTTCAGCTGATGAAGGGATCAATGTATTCTTTCCTCAACGCCATGACATACAGTGATTTTACCGTCTATCCTGTGGCGAGCACTAACGCCAAGGATTTCAAAAACCTTGCCGACGTTTATCTTGACGCGGCGTTTAATCCTCTGCTGCCGCATAAGAAGGAGGTCTTTCTGCAGGAAGGCAGACACTTTGCCCTCAATGAAGACGAAACTGCCGTAAAGGAATTCAACGGCGTTGTGTTCAATGAAATGAAGGGGGTGGAAGGCTCTCCCGACGCGCTTTTGGAAGAAGCGGTGACAGCGTCGCTCTTCAAAGGTACGCCTTACGCCTACGAATCGGGCGGTCTGCCGCTGGCGATCTGCGATCTTTCATTTGAAGAACTTACGGATTTCTATTACCGACATTACACCGCGTCCAACTGCTTTATCTTCCTTTACGGAAATATCGACGAGGAGGAAACGCTCGACTATATTTCGTCCGAATACCTCGAGAGATACGATCGTTCCGAGGTTTACCGCGTCAAGGAAATACCCGCGGAATGCTTTGAAAGCGAATGTTCCGCGCCGTATCCAGCCGATGAATCCAAGCTGGAAAAGGGATTCTATTTCTCCTATAATTATGCCCTGCACATCCAGCATACGCCGCTGAACCTGCTGACGCTGCGTGTGCTGGACAGAATTCTCTGCACCTCTCAGAGTGCGTATATCAAGAACGCCATGCAGAAGGCGGGCGTCGGTGAGGATTTCTATTCCATGGTGGACGAGATTACGAAGGTGCCGTGGTTCGGCTTCATCAGCGCAGGATGCAGGGAGTCAGACAGGGCGGAATTCACCCGAATTATCGAGGAAACGCTTGCTGATCTGGTGAAAAACGGCATTGACAAGGCGAGACTGAATTCGACTCTGAATATTCTCGAATTCAGCGAGAAAGAGGAACCCGACACATGGAAAACCAAGGGCATTACCTACTCGCTGCAGATGCTTCCTAAGCTGCTTTATGATGAGGAAAATCCCCTCGAACAGCTTGAGATCTTCGACGCAATCGACAGGCTCAAGGAGTTGGCGGCGACGGATTATTTTGAGAGATTCATCGAAAAGTATTTTGTTGCCAACCATCATAAAAATATCGTGACCGTTTATCCCGACACGGAATTCACCGCTCGCGAGGATAAGCTGATTGCGGAAAAATGCCGCGTGAATGCCGCCAAGGAGGACTTCAACGAACTGGTAAGCGATTACCGACTGCTCAATGAATACCGCGGCTCTGAGGATTCCCCCGAGGACGCGGCGAGAATCCCGCTGCTGGAGCGAAGCGACCTTTCCTCCGACCCGGATTACCAGCCCTCCCGCAGAATTCCTGTGGAGGGAGGCGAGCTGATTTTCCAGGAGAGAGATACCAACTCCATCGCTTATATCGACTGGCGCTATGACCTTCGCAGGCTGGACAAATCGCTGCGGCCTTACTACAGAATATTCACGGAGCTTTTTGGCGCGGTGGACACCAAATCCCACGGTTACGCAGAATTATCCGACTTGATTGACTGCTACACCGGCGGTACCGTTCACGTATTGAGAATGATTGACCCTGTTTCGGGTGATCCGGTAATTCCCACCATGAGCTGGCGCACCAAATTCCTGTACCACAACGCTGACAAGGCTTTTGCCATCAACCGCGAGATACTTTTAGAGACGGATTTCTCTGATACCGATCATATTCGTGACATGCTGCTGCAATTAAAGACAGGGTATGAACGCGATCTGCTGGAATCCTCCAACGGGGTTGCAAGTGATTTGGGTCTCAGCTCTTATTCCGAGTATTACGCCTGGAAGGAAGAATTGCAGGGTTATTCCTTCTATCAGTTCCTCTGTTCGCTGCTGGACGGATTTGACTCGCGCAAGGAGGAACTTGTTGCGGCACTCGAAGCGGTCAGAAACAGTCTTTTTGACGTGGACGGTTGGCAGTACGCTTATGTAGGAGAAGAGAACTTCCTTCCGCAGGCGCAGAGCATGACCGAGAGCTTTATCAAGCTGCTCGGTGAGGGTAGACCCGCCCAATTCGCGACCGTCGAACTTGCTCCAAAACAGAGCGCCGGACTGTATTCTCCTTCGCAGGTGCAGTACGCCGCACTCTGCGGAATGCTCCCCAAGGAGGCTTCCGACAAATACGGGCATTGGCTTGTGCTTAAGCATTTGCTCAATACCGACTATCTGTGGCAGAATGTCCGCGTGTTAGGCGGCGCGTACGGAGTCGGGGCGAGATTTGAGCGCACAGGCGCCGCCGTGATGGTTTCCTACCGTGATCCGAATCTCGACGAGACATACAATTGCTACCGCAGTGTGATTGACTATATCAATTCGCTCGAAATGGACGAGCGCACATTCAGACAGTTCGTGATCGGCGCGCTCAATACCCTTGTGCGTCCGCGTCCGGCCTATATCAAGGGCTTGTCACAGATCGGCAGAGAGCTTGCGGGCGTTACAGCCGAAGACGCTGAGCGCGTGAGAGAGCAGATTATCTCCGCCACGTTGGACGACATCAAGGCATTGGTACCTTATCTGGAAAGCTGGCTTGCGGGTGCGACCGAAACCGTTATCGGAGGCGAGCAGAAGATCAGGCAGTCTGCCATCCGGTTTGAAATTGTAAAACCGTTAATCTAATTGATAAAGGAGTAATTCGTTATGGCAAAGATAAGATTAAACGAGAATCCCGACGTTGTGGAAACGGTCAAAAAGGGCTTGAATGCGCGGGGAGGTTACTGCCCCTGCCGTCTGGAAATGACCGAGGACACAAAATGCATGTGTAAGGAATTCCGTGATCAGATAGCAGATCCGGATTTTGAGGGATACTGCCACTGTATGCTGTATTACAAGGAGAAGGAAAAGAATAAGGAATAATTTTCGTATTCTGGAAAAAATCTCACTTAACGAAAGGAAGTATTACCCATGAATGAAGTTCTTGCGTTTTTGAAGCTGTGCCGGGTTTACTACATCGCCACAGTGGAAGGCGACCAGCCGAGAGTACGTCCCTTCGGCGCGCAATGTGAATTTGAGGGAAAGCTCTATCTCACCACGTCCAATCAGAAGTCCGTTTACGCGCAGATGAAGGCGAACAGCAAGATAGAGATTTCCGGCATGTCGCCCGACGGCAGATGGATTCGTCTGACTGCCGAAGCGGTATTTGACGAGCACCGCGAGGCCAAAACCGCCATGCTGGAAGCCAATCCCGAGCTTCGCGCCCTGTACAGCGAGGACGACGGTAAAATGGAAGTATTTTATCTGCAAAACGCGACGGCCGTCATCTGCTCCTTCACCGCTGCGCCGGAAAATTATTCCTTCTGAGAGAATATAATCCGATAGAGTAAGGATACCCGTCCATTGACGGAAAACATTTTTCCGTCTGTGACCGGGTATTTTTTTTGCCGATTTTGCTCTTGACCCTTGACAAATACCCTATAGGGGTATATAATCAATATAGAGTCATTCAGTCATTACGAGGTGACAGTTTTGGACAAAGACAATACTCTCAATCAGAATCCCGATGCATCTTGCCGCTGTCACGAGCGCAGAACTAAAAAGCGCTCAGACGCGGAGTACAAAAGCCTGGTCAATCGGCTCAACCGCATAGAAGGGCAGGTTCGCGGCATAAAGGGAATGCTGGAAAAAGATGCCTATTGCCCTGACATCCTGACGCAGGTTGCCGCGGTGAATGCGGCGCTGAACGCATTCAATAAGGAATTGCTCGCCAATCATATCCGAACGTGTGTTGCAAATGATATACGGGAGGGCAAGGATGAAGTAATTGATGAGCTGGTGGAAGTGCTGAGAAAGCTGATGAAGTAATTTTCTGATAACAGATGAAGATAAACGACGAAAGGAGGCTGATGACAAGTGGAACAATACAATGTTTCCGGTATGAGCTGCGCGGCGTGCAGCGCAAGGGTGGAAAAAGCCGTGTCCCAGGTGGAGGGCGTGACGTCCTGCTCGGTGAGCCTTCTCACCAATTCCATGGGCGTGGAGGGAAGCGCATCACATGACGCGATCATCGAAGCCGTGCGGAATGCGGGCTACGGTGCGTCGGTCAAAAGCAGCGAAATGTCTGCCGCTTCCGAGGCGGCTGCTCTGTCGGAAGAAGAGCCGCTTGCCGACAGAGAGACGCCGCTTCTCAGGCGCAGGCTGATTGCCTCTGTGGGATTCCTGCTTGTGCTGATGTATTTTTCCATGGGGCATATGATGGGTGGTTTTCCCCTGCCGTCCTTCTTTGAAAACAATCACGTTGCGATGGGATTGGTTCAGCTGCTTCTTGCCGCCATTGTCATGATAATCAATCAGAAATTCTTTGTGAGCGGATTCAAGGGACTGATTCATCGCGCCCCGAATATGGACACTCTTGTCGCCCTCGGATCAGGCGCGTCTTTTGTCTACAGCACGTATGCCCTGTTTGCCATGACTGCCGAGCAGTCAAACGGTCATTTCGAGAATGCTGCGGGCTATATGCATGAATTCTATTTTGAATCGGCGGCTATGATACTCGCCCTGATAACGGTCGGGAAGATGCTGGAAGCCCGTTCTAAGGGAAAAACAACGGATGCGCTGCGCGGACTCATGAAGCTGGCTCCCAAAACAGCCGTACTGGTGAAGAACGGTGAGGAGATCACTGTTCCTATCGCTCGGGTGCGCCGTGGAGATATTTTTGCTGTGCGACCGGGAGAGAACATCCCTGTGGACGGCGTAGTGCTGGAAGGCGGCAGTGCAGTGGATGAATCGGCACTGACCGGCGAGAGCATTCCTGTTGACAAGCTGCCGGGTGACGCTGTTTCCGCAGGAACAGTGAATCAGTCCGGGTATATACGATGTGAAGCGACCGGAGTAGGGGAGGACACCACACTTTCACGCATCATCAAGATGGTGAGTGAGGCCGCTGCCACCAAAGCCCCTATTGCAAAGATCGCAGACCGCGTTTCGGGGATATTTGTTCCGACCGTCATTGCCATTGCTCTGGTAACGGTTGCCGCGTGGCTGATCGTCGGTGAAAGCGTTGGCTTTGCGCTGGCGAGAGGAATATCCGTGCTTGTGATCAGCTGCCCCTGTGCGCTTGGCCTTGCCACGCCTGTCGCGATCATGGTGGGCAATGGCGTGGGCGCAAAGAACGGTATTCTCTTTAAAACCGCCGCGTCACTGGAAAGGACGGGCGAGGTGCGAATAATAGCGCTTGATAAAACGGGAACGATCACGCAAGGACATCTGAAGGTGACAGATATTCTGCCTGCGGAGGGTATTTCTCCCGAATACCTTCTTGAAAAAGCCTCTGCGCTTGAGAGCAAAAGCGAACATCCTCTTTCGGCGGCTGTTATAGAAGCCGCAAAGGAAAAGAGGATTTCCTCTGCGGAAGTGAGTGATTTCCGCGCCGTACCGGGCAGTGGGTTGACCGCGTCGCTCGATGGCAGGACACTTGCTGGGGGAAATGCGAAGTATATCGCGGAATTTGCCGCTATTCCCGATTCTCTCGTGATCAATGCCGAAAAAATATCGGCAGAAGGCAAGACTCCGCTTTTCTTTTCCGAGAATGATAAGGCGCTGGGAGTCATCGCTGTTGCCGACACATTGAAGCCTGACAGTCCTCAGGCAATAAATGAGCTGCGTAACATGGGCATTCGTGTGGTGATGCTGACAGGCGACAACGAGCGCACGGCAAGGGCGATCGGCGCGCAGGCAGGCGTGGACGATGTAGTGGCCGGCGTGCTTCCTGACGGGAAACAGAACGTCATAGAAGGATTGAAGCAATATGGCAATGTCGCAATGGTGGGAGACGGAATAAACGACGCACCTGCGCTGACGTTGGCCGATGTGGGAATTGCCATAGGCGCCGGAACGGATATTGCTATTGACGCGGCCGAGGTTGTCCTGATGAAGAGCAGACTGAGCGACGTCCCTGCGGCGATACGTCTGAGCCGTGCGACGCTGCGGAATATCAAACAGAATCTTTTCTGGGCGTTCTTCTACAACGTCATTGGAATTCCTCTTGCGGCGGGTGTGTGGATACCGGTATTCGGCTGGAAATTAAGTCCGATGTTCGGAGCGGCGGCCATGAGTCTGTCGAGTTTCTTGGTCGTTTCGAATGCGCTCCGGCTGAATCTTTTCAACATCCGTTCCTCAAAGCGCGACAGGAAGATAATGCAAACAAGCGAATTTTCCATCAGTGATTGGCACGAAAGCGATTGCGTGGAAAACGCTGAAATAAAACAAGACAAGGAGAATGATGACATGTTTGGTAAAAACAAAATCACAATGAAAATCGAAGGCATGATGTGCGGTCACTGCGAGGCAAGAGTAAAGCAAACGCTTGAAGCTATTGACGGTGTAGAAAAGGCGGATGTCAGCCACGAAAAAGGAACAGCTATTGTGACATATAAGGGCGATGTTTCTGCCGATACGCTTAAGCAGGCTGTAGAAGCGCAGGGATATAAGGTGAAAGATTAGGTGCCTGTTTTTGAATTTTTTCATTCATGTTATGAATAAATCAGCAAATGGTCAATAATGCTTGAAGGAGAAAGGCAATGCTTTTATTTTTTCTGAAGTTGTGTATTCTGATAATATCGAATCTGGGTTTATGGGAGCTTCTCAGAAGAAAGACCAAGGTCAATATTTATTTTATTCCAAGTCTGACAATTGCTCTTCAAACCAGTGTGTTGTTTCTATGCGGCTTACTGAATCTACTGCTTGAAGCCACTATCCTGATTACTGGTATCGGGACGGCATATATTATCCGGTGCATGTGGAAGGAGAAAAAATTACCTTTTATCAAAAATTACGTTACTGTTGGATTTTTATTCCTCGTGGCGGTCACTGTCATATCAGCCATAGCGCTACATGGCAGTATCTTCTGGCTATATGACGATTTTTCTCATTGGGGCTTGGTTGTCAGACAAATGCTGTTAAATGACAGATTTCCAAATTTTATGGATGTTATTTCCTATAAGGAGTACCCGATAGGCAGCGGTATCTACATTTACTATTTTTCAAGGTTGCTTGGTTCATCAGAATACATTCAGATGATTGCTCAGACTTATGTGATGACAGCATGTCTTTTACCGTTGTTCAGTTTCTGCAAAACAAACCGCCTGCCGGCCCTGCTGTTTGTCTTTTGCTTTACAAATTTCTTTTTCTGTTACAATATCCCTCTGTCAAGTCTTCTGGTGGATACAATGCTGCCTGTTGTTTCGGCATGTGCGCTGTTGTATATGTATAAATACTGTTACAATTCTGATAAATGCATCGAGTTTTATTTGTCCGGCGCATATCTTATCCAGATTATCCAGATAAAAAACTCCGGGGTTTTCTTTGTTCTTATTGCGGCGGCATGGCTTGTTTACAGAGCTATACGCCAAAAAAGCTACAGTCGCGGAGCCATTCTTTTGTTAATGCCTCTGATCTCGTTTATCTTATGGCACGCTCATTGCAGATATGTATTTGTTGACGCGCGTTATTCTAAACACGCTATGAGCTCAGAATACTACGGAAGAACCGTGTTGCAGAAAAGCGCGGAGGAATTGATAAATATTCCAAAGAGTGTATTTGCATTTGCGGTATATTTCAAAGAGACATGGATCACTGTTGGATTCTTCCTGATATTAGGCGTTGTGACTTTTCTTTTGGCCACAGAATATAAGTCTATGTGGATAAGGACGAGCTTTTTCTGCGGGGCTGTTTTTGTGGTGTATCAGATCGGTTTGGCATTAATGTATTTATTTTCAATGCCTATTGAAGAAGCTGTAGCTCTGGCTGAAATTTTCAGATATGAAAGGACGGTTTTGATTTTTGTTCTATACGCTTCGCTACCCTTGTGCATGAAGCTCTTGTCCCGGGCAAGGTCAGAGTGGATGAATACATATCTTTTGCCTGCCATGTTGTGTCTGATTGCATTGGCTTTTCCGTTTTTATTTACAGGAAGAGCTGACTTAGCATGGAGCAATGCAAAAGCCTCAGAACATGAGTGGACTAAGGAAAGAGTCTGGATAGAAAAACAGATAAAAAAGTACAGCATTCCTTATGAAGGTTCCTACTGTCTCTGTATCCCTCATAGCGATAGGGGTTTTTCGAATTGTTTGTGTATGTATCTTTTTCTCTCAAAAAATATAACCGTATTAGTTATAGATAATCCGGAAGAACTTAACGAGATTCGTTCACAATATATTCTGGTTTATGATGAGAATAATGAGATGATAGAGGAATGGGTAAGTCGCAACTACCCTGATCAGGCTGGAAACAGCGTGATCATAAACCAACCGGGAGTCTGAAAATTAACAAGTAAGATAAAAGAGCTGACAGACATTGGAGATGTTTATCAACATTCTCCACGTGCGGACTGCCAGCTCTTTTTTATTCAAATGTTTTGTTGTTAATTTGTCGTTGTTCCCGTACACGTTGATGTTCTGAACAGTTTTTCAAGCGTCAGCAATACTATGGACTACGCGTTATTTATTCCCACTCAATCGTGGCACAGGGCTTGGGAGTGAGATCGTAGAGGACGCGGTTGACGTTTTCCACTTCGGTGGTGATACGTTTGGTTATATGCTGAAGCAGCTCAAAGGGAACATCCTCAACGGTTGCTGTCATAGCGTCGGTTGTATTGACTGCGCGGATGATGACGGGATAGGCAAATGTGCGTTTGCCTTCCTTGACGCCGACAGATTTGAAGTCCGGAACGGCGGTAAAATACTGCCATACCTTGCCTTCCAAACCGTTCTTGGCGAACTCCTCGCGGAGAATCGCATCGGATTCCCTGACGGCTTCGAGGCGGTCACGGGTAATAGCGCCGAGACAGCGTACGCCGAGTCCGGGACCCGGGAAGGGCTGGCGGTAAACCATGCTGTCGGGAAGTCCCAGAGCCTTGCCGACCACGCGAACTTCGTCTTTGAACAGGAGCTTGACAGGCTCTACCAGTTCGAATTTCAGATCCTCAGGCAGTCCGCCAACGTTGTGGTGAGCCTTTACGCCGTCGCTCTCTAAAATGTCGGGATAGATGGTGCCCTGTGCAAGAAACTCAATACCGTCCTGCTTGCGGGCCTCCTCCTCGAATACGCGAATGAATTCCGCACCGATGATCTTGCGCTTTTTCTCCGGCTCGGCAACGCCTGCCAGCTTGTCCAGAAAGCGGTCTACCGCGTCAACATAGACTAAATTGGCGTTCATCTGATTGCGGAAAACCTCGACCACCTGTTCGGGTTCGCCTTTGCGGAGAAGACCGTGATTTACGTGAACGCAGACTAACTGCTGACCGACAGCCTTGATGAGAAGCGCTGCGACTACAGAACTGTCTACACCGCCGGATAGAGCGAGAAGCACTTTTTTGTCACCTATCTGAGCGCGAAGGTCCTTCACCTGTTCCGCAATGAATGCATCGGCGAGCTCGGGAGTAGTGATTCTTTCCATTGTTTCGGGACGTACATTTCCTTGCATAAATATCCTCCTTGAATAACAATTGATTTGTTTCAATTATAATGTATTCGCGGAGCAAAATCAAGAGTATTTTTTATTTCTTTATGGAACGGACAACTAAGAATGTTCCTCCGCCTATTACAGCGGCTGCCGCTAATAATCCGATGATTACCACAAAGACAGGAACAGAATTCTGTTCCGGCTCTTTATCAGTAGGAGAAATAATAGCAGGAGCTTCTATTTCAGTCTCATCTTGCCAGCAGAGGACGAATACTCCAAATTGATCGGTCGTGAGCTGGAGTTTGCCTTCACGGTTTGCCATGAACGTTCCAACCCATTCTGCTTTGTTTTCGTCTGATATTCTGTAAATCTCAACTGCTTTTTCAGCTGCTTCGGGACAAACAATATCCGCGACAGCATCTGTATCAGGAAGAAGTGTTATGTCTTCGGGAAAAGCTATTTCATAAACAGCGGTGGCTTTACCTTCCGCTTTGACTGCCGCCAAGGCCCTTGCTTTGATTTCATTGTCGTCTTCAAGGAGAACTGCCGAAAGTATTTCACGTAGCTCGGTGAGTGTTACCTGCTGATTTTTCCCCTGAATAGCAACAACGTCATCTCCGTATACATCTTCTTTGGTTTCGATATTTCCTTTTTTACCTGGTTTTCCACATACAACATAATAGGTAACATATTTGCTTACCTTAACGGTCAGACACCAGGTTGCTTTATTAAAGTATCCCCGTTTTTCCGCAACAGGCGCACCTTGGTTTCCGTCGTCACCGTCCGACAGATAGTAGGAGTTTACGGGTGCTTTACCGATCTTATCGCCTGGGATGCCAATCGTGACAGATTTTGTCAGACCTCCCAAGAGACGCACAGGTTTTTTCCCTACGAAAAGGGAGATCTTGTAAACAAGTTGGTTCTCTTTTTCATTGGTCAGGTCGCCAATCGCTTGCAGAGCCGCATCATACATATCGTCCGATTTTCCGACCTGGCTTATTTTTACGCTTACCTTAGAGATGGAGTATATGTTTCCATCCTCGTCCATTGCTCCGCCAAGACTGTTGGCGAGGGCAGTTTCTGCCTGTTCGTGGAGTTTTTCTATGGAGTATAAGCGATCATATGCTTTATCCACAATCGGTGAGGCGTCATCATAAGGTATTCCGTCCGAGGAGTCTATTGCTCTTCCGAAAAGCTTTCCTGCGTTTTCGTATGCTTTCTGTTCACTGTCGTATTTTTGACGGTCACCGACATTTCCTGCTGCGATCATTGCTCTCGCGTGTGATTCGAGTTCATCGAGCGCTGCCTTGACCCTTGCGGAAAACTGGCGTAATAGTTCGGCGGTATCCTGCTGATTTCCTTCATCGGAGACGACACTTGAGGTGTCGTCCGGATCTTCGCCTTGATCACTTTGGCCTTCGCCGCCGTCATCCTGACCGCCTTCGCCTTGATCAACGTCATCCTGACCGCCTTCTTCGGCAAAGTAAGAAGGCGAATTGCTGCCTGCTGCACCGGCTGCAAACGCCGGCATGAAATGTATTCTATGAATTCCGCTTGCCGCGAGGATAAGAATTCCGATTGTAAGTGCAGCTGTGCGAATCATTCTTTTTGAAGGGTTGTTCATTATAAAATATCCTCCTAAAACAAAAAAAGATAATTGATAATTGATGATCGATACGATCACCTAATAATACCAATTACCATAAATTACCAGAATAATAGTTGAAGAAATAATTTAATAAAATACCTCAGAAATCTCCTCACTTCTGATTAAGTATTATAAAGTCATGTGATAAAAATGTCAAGTTATATTCTTGACAAATAACGGGGCGGATATTGTTTCAATTTTACTAAAATCATTATCCATATTCTTGTATGTCTGATAAATCAAAAAATAGATTCTTGACAATATCGGGGATAGTCAATATAATGAGATTAGCAAAAATTGGAGGTAATCTCGTGACGCAGATTAAAAAAACAGTTGTTTTCATTTTATTTGCCGTTCTTGCGCTATGCATCGCTTTATTCTGCTGCAAATGCGGTCTGGAGGATAAACACAAAGAGCCGCGCGAAACGCAAGAAATTATCAAAGAGTTGACAACTTGTTACGGCACATACGGAGAGAATGATCAGAAGACAATCGACGAATGTTTGAAAGAACTGGAAAAACAGGATCATGTTGCAGGCGATAAATGGAGAAGCATTATTTCGCTTTGGAAGTATTCCAACAACGGTCTTGTACTTCATTATGACGTTCTCCCTGACGGACTTCCCGCAACTGACGAGCTTTGCATTGTTGTGCTGGGATACCAATTGAATGTTGACGGGACAATGAGGGAAGAACTGATCGGAAGACTGGAGGTCGCAAAAGCCAGTGCTGAAAAATATCCGAATGCACTGATTGTCTGCACTGGTGGGCACACCGCATATCAGGATTCAAATGCGAGTGAGGCGGGAAGAATGGCTGAATGGCTGATCCAAAACGGTATATCTGAGGATCGTATCATAGTGGAGGACAATTCTCTCACCACCGCTCAGAACGCCATGTTTTCCATCGATATTCTTAGCGAGAAATATCCACAGGTTACCAAGCTTGCTATTGTTTCCAGCGATTATCACATTGCCACGGGAAACCTTCTGTTTGGTGCGCGGTCTATTCTACTGGCGGAAAAGGCAGGAGAGGAGAAATATGAGGTTATCTCCAACGCTGCTTATAAAGTTTCGACAGGATCGCTGTCCACTATGTTTCAGGCAGGATCGCTTTCCGAGCTTTTACGGACATAGAGAACTGCATTGAGAATAAACTCTGAATAATACGATATTCCCAAGCTGCCATCAATCAAGCAGCAGAACCAATCAACGACTGACATTATTGTCCGTCGTTGATTGGTTGGATCAGGCAGATGAGCTATATTTCTAAACAGATTAGGAGAAAAACAGAAATTCCACCGAAAAAAGAGTTTTTCGGTGGAACAGTCTGTAAATTATGATGTTGGAACGTTTTGATAATGATCTGATTCAATGAATTCGCTATTATTGTATCATGACGGTGATATTTTTCAGCTTACTCGTTTAAACACTTCGGCAGTATCTGCGCTGCCTTTTAGCATGATATATTCTCCGCCGTCTGTATGAAGCTGCCATACACGATAATCAGGCTCATTTCTGAGTTTGCCGAGACGTCTTCCGACGGAAGCGCCACTTTTGCCGACCGAGAGGGAGAAGTCGCCGTTCTCACTGAAACCGACAAATGTGTACTCTGCACCGCATTCCCATACGGTTTCGCCGTCCTGGCTCAGTTCAAATTCAGAGTGCGCAAGCGGCAGATACTCTTTTGCTGTTGCCACTGCATGTGCCAGATGTCCCAGACCCGTGATGGCAGCTGAAAATATTACTGACATGTATATTACCTCCGATTTTCACCTGTTTTTTTATTCCTCAGTAAGTACATAAATTCATGATTAAATCCAAGTTTCGTTTCGATAAACATATGATAACACGCTCTTGTGTGTTTGTCAAGTAAAATTTATTGAAAAACAACAAGTTATTTTTTTAACAATCTCCCTTGTGTTTTGTCAAAATTTTTTATCCAATATCTTCGGCAACTGCGATAAAAGTACGATGACTTGATGTTTAGTTAAAATGCTTCTTCTTCCTAATCATTGCGTATTGTATTGACTTTAATTGGAATATATGATAAAATAGTAACATATATCAGTTGCTTTCTATTGGTTATGTCTTATCTTCAATTCCATTTTTCTCGAAAGGATGACCTCTATGAAAAAGAATCCACGACAAAGGACACTTCGTACTGTTTTGCTGTCAGCATTACTGATAGCTGTCATTTCCTGTATGTCTGCTTTATTAGCCGTTAACGCGGCTGAAGAAACGGAGTCGATTGAAAATGTCTCTGTATCTGACGCTGCCAATGACGAAGAAGTGACTGTATGTGAGGAAATAGTAGAAATCAAAAAAAGCAATTATACCATCACTCAGAAAGTTGATACCAAGAAATTCAACTTTAAGCCAAATGCAACCTATAATGGGAGCTTTAAGAGTGAGCTTATTGAAAATGAGGTGCCTATCTACGATGCTCTTTATTCGTCGATGGTGACAAACCGTAGCAATGAAATGGTTACGGTTGATATCAAATCGATGGGGTACTCCTCAAATCAGAGCGATGAAGTATCAGACCTGGTGATTTCGGCGTATGCAGCCTTTTCTATGGATCACCCTGAGGTGTATTGGATCAGCGGTTACAGTACCATCTTATACGGTACAAAAGATGGAACACTGACAAAGGTTGAAATTACTATCGAAGAGCGTTATTCTGGTGCTTACAGTGAATTGAACACGGTGCTCAGCGGGATTGACTCTGCGGTAGACGCTATCAGTCTGTCGAGAGCTTCGACTTCTCGCTATGACACTGTTAAGGCTATTCACGACTATATCTGCAACACCATGGAGTATGACTACGATGCCGCAAAACAAGGCATATACGGTGAGGCGCACTGTATCGCACCACTTTTCGGCGGAGGCTCCAGGGGGCATAAGTTCGTATGCGAAGGCTATGCCAATTCCTTTAAGCTGCTGTGTGACAAATTCAGCATTCCTGCTGTCCATATCAAGGGTACTGCTGGCGGTCCGCACAGCTGGAATTATGTGCAGATGGAAGACGGCAGGTGGTATGGTGTTGACTCCACGTGGGACGATAACACCTCATTGCTTTACACATATTTTTTGATTGGAAGCAACAGTCTTGTATTCGATGGTAAGACGTTTGGAGAGGATCATATCCCGGCTAATCAGGTTATGTCAAATAATACGGTTTATCCTCTGGTCTATCCCAACCTTGCTGCTGAAAAGTATACGCCTGTTGTGTCTGTTCCCGCGACGGGAATTACCCTTTCCAAAACGTCGCTCAGTCTGACGAAGGGAAATACAGAGACACTCAATGCCACGGTAACGCCGAGTAATTCCACCGACAGCGTCGTGTGGACATCTAACAATCCTTCCGTAGCGACGGTTTCCAACGGCGTTGTTACAGCGGTCGGAACCGGCAGCGCGACGATAACAGCGACGGCGGGAAGCAAGAGCGCGACCTGTTCTATTACTGTCACATCTGACGAACCAGCGGTTTATGATGTTACTCCGAATATCAAAGGAGGTGCATCAAAGCTATATGAGCCGTGGGGACTTCGCTATTATGCAGTGTATTACGGAAATGACATTGACAAGATTACCGACAGAGGCATCGCTATTCTCAAAGAGACATATTACAGCACAGGAATGACTCCCGTTGAGTTCTGTGCAAATGAAAAAGCGCATGTATTCCTTGCATCCCGAAACGAGCTGGCTTTTGAAACTGTGACATCGGCCAATCCAAACGGCAGATATTTTGCCACGCTTACGGAGGGAATCTATTCCTATGATATTGGTTCCAAGTATTATGTAGTTCCATTTGCAGTCATGACAGACGGTCAGACAATTTACGGAACCATCAAGAGCAATTCAATGGAGAATATTCTCAATGCCAATCTGAAGCTTTCTACAATCACATCAGCCGAGAAGGCTATATGCACTTGTATTCTTGAACTCAAGAAGAGTGTTGCGCAGCATTATGAAGCTTCGGGAGTGCCGGGAGCCTCTGTGGATATGAATGTTCCGCGCGGAAGTTCCCAGACTGCAGCCACTTCCATTATTGCTGCCGGAAACGGCGTATCGCCTAATGTCGTTGGGGGTGCTTCCAGACTGATCGAGCCGTGGGGTCTGCGTTATTTTGCGGAATACGGTGACAGCACAAGCATCAGCCAGAGAGGAATGGTTCTTCTCAACGAAAAGTATTATAATGCTTCCTACAGTACATCTCCTGACGGGATGAGACTTAACGCCAATGCGTATGTATTCCGCGACAGCGACGGTACATTGACAACGCAAAACGGAACATCCCGTTGCTACGGCACACTGACCGAGGGAATTTCGTCAAAGGATATTGCGGATGTTTATTATGTGGTACCGTTTGTGGTGCTGAATGACGGCAGCTACGTTTATGGATCTGTCAAGTCGAATTCCATGATGAAGATTATGAAAGCCAATCTGAAATCTTCGTCTGTGCCGGAAACAGAACGTGCCGTCAGTGAGGACATCATAGACCTTTACAATGCAGTCAAAGCGTATTATGAAGGCCAGTGATTGATAATATCACTGAGAGAATTTAATTAAGCAGGTGCAGTAATTGAAAAGAGATAATTTAACAACATTTGCGGCTGTAGTGGTTGCGTTGATAATTGTTTTAATTGCTGCTGCAATGATCGTATTTTTTAATCAGTCAGGTTCTGATCCGTCGGCGGATGCAGTGATTTCCATGACCGGTGAAAGCGACGACGGCGGAGAAGAATCCGGTACCTTAATGACCAATCCAAATGATGACGGATTCGGTACCGAAGTGTCAATGTAGTACGGATTTATTAACAATCGAAAGGATAAGAACACTATGAAAAATAAGGTATTTAAAAGAATTATTGTAGGCACCATTTCATTCAGTCTGGTAATAAATTTGGCATTCCTTTGCAGCTGTAATTCCTCAAAGAATTATGATGAAGAAATAGCAAATCTTCAAAAACAGATTGACGAGCTGAAGGAGCAGAACGAGAAATTAGCCGAGGAGCATAAGAAGATTATGGAACAATCCGGAATTGTCTTTGATGAAGGCGATGACGACGAAACTACCGATTCAACTACTTCCAATACTGAGTCGACGACCGCATTAAGTACTTCATCTTCCAACAAGTCAGCTACCACAACTAAAAATGCAAATAACAACACCACAACTAAAAAAGCAAACAACAACACGACTTCAAAGGCTGCTAACAGTACAACGACACAGGCCACTACCACAACCAAAGCCACAACAACAACTACTACAACAAAGGCAACCACTCCCACCACAAATCCTGATGGATTCGGTACAGAAGTGGAAATGTAACTGAATGAGTCTCAAAAAAAAATAAGATATAAATGTAAGCGGCTTTCGCTAACGAGGTCACATCATGATCTGCGTGCGAGAGCCGCTTTTTTGGGTGCGTCTGGCATGTTCAACGAATTGGCGGAAAGTCCGATTGTATGTGTATGAAGGGCAAGTGCTAAGTAATACTTGGAACACGCCTGCCTTAGATTTGGCATTCACGTCAACATTGCCCTTTTTCAATGGACACACGAAGCGGATTTTATTGCTATATCATGTTTTTCCAGGCAAATGTTGAAGAATCTTTATTTGAAATACATCTTTTATTTTACGGGTGAATTGATGTAAAATATTACAAATATATTTTATTATCTGGCATGACTTATTTGCAAAGGAATGTGATGAAATATGGAACATCAGAAGATACTTGTTCTGGATTTCGGCGGGCAGTACAATCAGTTGATTGCGCGTCGTGTGCGCGATCTCGGTGTGTATGCCGAGGTGAAGCCCTACACTACCTCCATTGATGCCATAAAATCGGAAGGTTATATCGGCATTATCTTTACGGGCGGTCCGAACAGTGTGTATGAAGATAAATCCCCGAAGTATTCGGCAGAAATATTCGAGCTTGGTGTTCCTGTGCTGGGAATATGCTACGGCGCACAGCTCATGGCACACCTTCTGGGAGGAGAAGTCAAAGCCGCTCCCGTAAGGGAATATGGCAAGACACAGATCGCAGCCGACAAGACATCGCCAATCTTCGCTGACGTTGCCGAGAACACAGTAGTCTGGATGAGCCACACCGATTACATTGCAATGCTGCCGGAGGGATTTATTTCTTCGGCACACAGCGACGCCTGTCCCGTTGCTGCAATGGAAGACAGGCAGCGCAGACTGTATGCCGTGCAGTTCCATCTGGAAGTCCAGCATACCGCAGAAGGCGACAAGATGCTTCACGCATTCCTCTATGACGTTTGCCATGCTGCTGGCGACTGGACGATGGAATCGTTCGTTGAGGAGACCGTAAAAGCATTAAAGGCAAAAATAGGGGAGAAGAAAGTGCTTTGTGCCCTTTCAGGCGGCGTGGACAGTTCCGTAGCTGCTGTCATGATACATAAGGCGGTAGGCAAGCAGCTCACCTGCATTTTCGTGGACAACGGACTGCTTCGCAAGAACGAGGGGGACGAGGTCGAGAAGGTATTCAGGGAGCAGTTCGACATCAATATGATCCGTGTCAACGCGCAGGACAGATTTTTAGGCAGACTCGCGGGAGCCGTTGAGCCGGAAAGCAAACGAAAGATCATCGGCGAGGAATTCATCAGGGTATTTGAAGCCGAGGCAAAGAAGCTGGGCAAGGTGGATTATCTGGTGCAGGGAACCATTTACCCCGACGTCATCGAAAGCGGCGCCGGCGACGCCGCGAACATCAAGAGCCACCACAATGTCGGTGGACTTCCGGAACATGTGGATTTTGAAGAAATCATCGAACCGCTTCGCTACCTCTTTAAGGACGAAGTGCGCCGCGCAGGACTGGAACTCGGTATTCCAGAGCATCTGGTGTTCCGTCAGCCCTTCCCCGGTCCGGGACTTGCCGTTCGCTGTCTCGGGGAAATCACCGAGTACAAGCTGAACATTCTGAGGGAAGCCGATGCGATCTTCCGCGAGGAAATTGCCAAGGCGGGACTCGATAGAGATATCAATCAATACTTCGCCGTTCTGACCGACATGCGTTCTGTCGGCGTGATGGGCGACGCGAGAACCTATGATTACACCGTAGCCCTCCGTGCCGTGAGAACTACCGACTTCATGACTGCCGACTGGGCGCGGATTCCGTATGACGTTCTGGAAACCGCTTCCGTTCGGATCGTCAACGAGGTCGGGCATATCAACCGCATTGTGTACGATATTACCAGCAAGCCGCCCGCTACGATTGAGTGGGAATAAGACAATCAAACCTCGGAAGCCGCATAAATACGCGGTTTTTGAAGAATCAAAACGGTAAATGATACTGATTTGATACGGTTTGTATAATTCTTCCCGATAAATTCAATACAAAAGGGACTCCCCTTTCGTATGAACGCTTAGTTCTGCGAAAGGGGAGTTTTGTCATTGTGTCAAAGTCATTGGTCGAGGTCGCTGTCAGGGTATTCGTAACGCCAAAGGTCGTATTCCTCTTGGGTTATTTCGCCGTTTTGTAATCTCAGGTACTCTCTTCTCCATGACGATAATCTGTGATGAAGCATCGAAAAGCTGATCGGCGCAGCAAACGGGTCAACCGTGATACAAAGCGTTCCGTTGATCTCGTTAATTCTGAAACCGTACTTGTCTTCCAGTTCAAACAGCACGTGCATCATATCATAGTCGTCTCTGACATCAGGAGCCGTTAAGGATGTGGTTGACACGCCGAGTACATAAGCCAGTCCTTCTATGTAATGCTCTTTCGGAGTTCGGGAACCGTTTTCATACTGAGCGATACGAATATCTGAGGTTCTGTCGGTAAAGCCCAAGGCTAATCCCAATTCTCGCTGCGTCATTTTGCGCAGCAGACGGATTTTTCTGATTCGTTGTGCAATGCTTGCCATTGATATCACCTCCACTTGATATAATAAGTATAGCATGTGCGTTTAATGTTTGTCAACAGAAAAATCACAAAAATATAATAGTTCTTTGTGCAGTAAATACTTGACATTTTCACGAGGATGATTTATAATAAAAGTATCTTAAATAATTGTGTTTAATGAACGTGAGCAGATTAATTAAACAGCGCGTTTTTCAGATTAAATACAATTATGAAGCAAGCAAAAGTATCTCAGAATTTCCAATTATCGAGGAGGTAAATGTATGTCCGCTAACAAACTTGTCATGACCGCAGGTGAAATTGCTGAAAGTCTCGGGGTATCCAAATCGTTCGCCTACAAAATCGTACAACGATTGAACGCCGAACTCCGATCAAAAGGCTTCTACACTGTGTCAGGAAAGGTCAGCCGAAGATTCTTTGAAGAAAAATTCTATGGCGCACAGTCCGCCACACAGCAAGGAGAGTGGTCAGATGGCTGTTTACAAGAACAAAAGCAATAACACATGGTACGTCTCGGTCTATTACAAGAACTGGAAAGGCGAAAGCGACCGCAAAGTAAAGCGAGGATTCAAGACAAAACGAGAAGCACAGGAATGGGAACGCACATTTCTCCAACAGAAAACATCGGACTTGGATATGACGTTCTCCGCATTCTGGGAACTGTATCAGAATGATCTCCGCGAGAAAATCAGGGAAAACACATGGACTACCAAAGTGTCCGTCGTAGAGCACAAGATTCTGCCCTATTTCCGGGACAAGAAGATGAGCGAAATCAGACCTGCCGATATTCTGGCATGGCACAACGAAATGATCTCCTTCCGCGACGAAAAAGGCAGAGCGTTCTCCAAAACGTATCTGAAAACCATTCACAATCAGCTCAGCGCGATTTTCAATCATGCGGTGCGGTATTACGATCTCAAAAGCAATCCCGCGGCTAAAGTCGGAAACATGGGAAAAGAACAGGCAAAGGAAATGAAATTCTGGACGAAATCCGAATATCTGCAATTTGCGGAAGCCATGATGGATAAACCGGTTTCCTATTACGCCTTTGAAATGCTCTACTGGTGCGGTTTACGACTGGGCGAAATGCTGGCTCTCACGCCGGAGGATTTCGATTTTGAAAAGAAAACCGTCCGTATCAACAAATCCTATCAGCGAATCAAGAAGAAGGATATTATCACCGACCCGAAAACACCAAAAAGCGTCCGCACTGTTTCCATGCCGGATTTTCTCGCAGAAGAAATGAAGGAATATATCAACTCTCTGTACGGAGTGGAAGGAGATGACAGAATCTTTCAAATCACCAAAAGCTATATGCACCATGAAATGGACAGAGGCTGCACACAGACAGGCGTAAAACGCATCAGAATTCACGATCTGCGGCATTCTCATGTATCGCTCCTGATTGAAATGGGATTCTCCGTGGTAGCAATTGCCAACCGAGTGGGACACGAAAGCATTGACATCACTTACCGATACGCGCATATGCTCCCGACGGCTCAGAGCGAGATGGCTACCAAACTGGATATCGAAAGGGGTAGTCAGAATGTCAGCTAAGAGAGTAGACCCAAAGAACCGATGGCGAAATGTCATGGTAAGCTTCCGAGTGTCACCAGAAGAAAACGAGCAGATCAATACGGCGGTGGCACTGTCGGGACTAAGTAAACAGGATTATATTATCAGCAAATTGCTCAACCGTGAAGTGGTGGTACAGGGAAATCCGAGAGTATTCAAGGCGTTGAAACATCAGCTTGCCGAGGTTCTCGATGAACTTCACCGCATTGAAGCCGGAACAAACGTGAGCGAGGAACTTCTCAATAATATTCAGCTTCTCACCGTCACGTTGAGCGGAATGAGAGGTGACTCGGAATGATGGAACAAAAAGAAATGACCGCTCTTAACCCATCTGTTGGCGCAGATGAAGAGCAGTCAAATAACGAACACGGTAATAGTATAACCGATTATGGCGAGAAATGCAATAGTTTTGAAGCAAATTATGAAAATGATTTTGATTTTGATTATCAGAATCTGGACTTTGACGAGGAATATGTTGACACAATCACGATGAACGAGCTATATAATTCGGTTTACGGCTTGAAACCGCCGATTGTGGAAGGCCTGCTCAATTCCGGCGTGTATCTTTTCGTCGGAGCGCCGAAGTTGGGCAAGAGCTTCCTGATGGCACAGCTTGCCTACCACGTCAGCACGGGCATTCCGCTCTGGAAGCAGTTCCCCGTCAGACAAAGTACCGTCCTGTACTTCGCACTGGAGGATGATTACTGCCGACTGCAAAGGCGAATGTACAAGATGTTCGGAACGGAAACGACAGACAATCTTCACTTCGCGGTGAACTCCCACCACTTGGGCGACGGACTGTGCGAACAGATTCAGGGCTTCATCAACCGACACCGAGACACGCGCCTGATCATCATTGACACGCTGCAAAAGGTTCGTGACGTCGGCTCCGATTACAGCTACCAGAGGGATTACGAATTCATCGCGGCGATGAAAGAAATAGCCGAGAAAACGGGCGTGTGCATCATCCTCGTTCACCACACGCGAAAGCAAAAATCCGATGATTCCTTCGATATGATCTCCGGTACCAACGGATTGCTCGGCGCGGCTGACGGAGCTTTTATTCTCCAAAAAGAGAAACGAACGTCAAACAAAGCGACACTGGATATTTCAGGCAGAGATCAGCAAGACCAGCGACTGGAGCTCGTCCGGAACGCGGAAAACCTGACATGGGAATTGGTGAAAGCCGAAGTGGAACTGTGGAAGGAACCGCCCGAACCGCTTCTTGTGGAGATTGCCAAGCACATCACGCCAGACTGCCCGAAATGGCAGGGAAGCCCCACAGAACTGTGCGATTTCCTCGGCGTAAACCTGAAAGCCAATGCACTCACCATGAAGCTGAATGTCAATGCCGGACGGCTTTGGAACGAATACGGCATTCGTTACCAGAACAGGCGAAGTCATTCCGGTCGAGTGGTGGAATTGGCGCTAAACCAGACCTGAGCGTGACGATGATGCGTGTCGATGAGGGGGTGTCAAAAACATCGTCACCATCGACACGCATCGTCACGGGTAGAAATATTCACATTTTTGATGGATAATTATGAGGATATATAGCATAAATCAGAATTATAATCATAATAACAGGACAAAATACGAGAGGCGTGTCGATCCGTGACGGTCGTGACGATGTTTTAGAGAGTAGGTAAAAAATCAAAACATCGACACGCACCGTCACGGAGAGGAATATTCACAAAAAGGAACCAAACTTAGTAGAAAGGCAGGAACAAAAAATGATTCAGACAATTTTTGAAGAAATGGGCGGCACTTATTCACGGCACGGAGACTACCTTCTCCCGAATTTGTTGCTGCTGCAGGAAGAAGAATCCACCGAAGCAATAGGCACTTGGGGTAGACAGCATTTGGCTTATATCAGGCATCACAAGCAGGTACACTACACCAATCTGTTGACCAGCGGAAAGCTGCATTCCTATCTCGCGGATATAGACAAACGGGCAACGGATTTCTATTTTCGGGCAGTAACGGCACTTGCCGAGCAGGAAGGTGTCACCGAACAGCTCAAAGCCGAAAACCAAATGCTATGGGTACAGAAGATGAACAACATTGACAGTAGGAAATCATCTTCGCGTAGCCGGACAAGGGTGTGGAGATCGAATCAACCGACTTCCGCGCCCTTTTATCTTCCGTGCCAAAATCGGGCGAAAATGGCACGGAGTTGTGCCAAAAAAGACTGATTCTGGCACGTGAAAAAAGTTCCCTTGAAAAAGTTCTGTGCCGGAATTGCCCTGATTTCGTGCCACTTTTGAAAAAAGCGTGCCGGAAACGCAGGTTTTCCGTGCCATTGGAAAGAATGGATTTGTCAAGGAATGGGGAACGAGAGAAATTCGAGGAAAGGGCGCGTCTCACACTGTAGCAAGCAGGGAACTTGTACGGCAAGTTCCGGATTTAAGGGACACCCCTAACCCCGCATCTGACAGAAAGAAGGGATTTTTGTGAAGGAGAGGAAAGAAAAGCAGGAGCGTTTGTACCTCCGAGTGTCTCCGCAGGAGAAACAGAAGATTGAAGATTTGGCAAGAAGCTGCGGTTTGTCTACCGCAGAATATATCCGCAAGCGGGCATTGGGATTTGTGCCGAGAGCTGCTGTCCCTGATAGCTTTTACAGCTTCAATGCAAAGCTCAGCGAGTTGCTCAACCGGAGCTTGTCTCCGGCAACGGAAACGGCAGCATTACAACTGTTCGACGAAATCCACCAAGCGGTTACAGAACCGCCAAAGCAAACAGCAACGCAGATACGGAAGGAGGCGGCAGCATGGCAAGTACCGGATTTTGGCCAGTCAAGTCGAGATTGAAAGACGTGATTGACTATGCTGAAAATCCCGACAAGACTATCGACAAGCGATTCTTGGACGATGATTTATGGAAAGCGATTCGTTATGCGGAGAACGACCGGAAGACTGACCAGCGAATGTATGTTTCAGCCATCAACTGCCCGAAACAGAGAGCCTATCAGTGCATGATGGACACCAAGCGACGGTTCGGCAAACTCGGCGGGAATGTCGCCTACCACGGGTACCAGAGCTTTGTCACAGGTGAAGTCACGCCGGAA
>CADBZY010000010.1 GCA_902799245.1 uncultured Ruminococcus sp. | reverse complement strand
CTTTATCGGTTGCGCCCGGGGTGTATTCTTTTCCAGGGTTATTGCAGCGAGGGGCGCTGCCCCTCTTTGTCAGCTTTGCTGACAAAGTACCCTGCAAGGGCCCTGCCCTTGACCTGCCAGGAGGAACTAGTTCCCCCTGGACTCCCACGCTCGCATTCGCTCGCTAGTTAGTGCGCTTCGCGCTTTCCTTTTTTTCTTTTACAATTGCCTATCAAAACAAATCACTTGATAAAAACCGATGAAAAACCGTTCTCTGAGATGTATTTCTCAAATTCCTCCATAGTCATGATCTTCATGCAGTCTTTGAAGCACCGTTCATCAATCAGCATTTTGGGGCTCAAAGGAAAATTGTCATACATAAAGGTATCTTTTATCAGCATGAGCTGGAGGTGAGTCCCCTCGTGCCACTCGTTGTCCTCTTTGTAGATAATAAATGAATCACGGCTGTCCCTCAGCTTCTGCGAATCGTCCACCACGTGCCAGCAGTCGTCATAATAATACGCAAGGACGTATGAACTTGTGGTGTTATCCTTGGGAATGGCATTCAGCGGCTTGATATATCCGACGCCTGTCACCTTGTCGGGATCATAGCTGTTTTGCGGAAAGACCGTAAAGACCAGATAATAATAGCCATAATACGATACGGGAATCATCACCGCAATGATAAGAGCTACGATCATCACGATGATGCCGGTTTTAACGCGCCTTCTCTTTTTGTATCTCTCGATTTTCTGTTCCGTCGTCAGCTTTCTCTTTTTTGCCATGATAATGATTCCTCCTACTTTTTCTCGTTTTTCCGCATTCCCTTCAATACGTCCGCGGCAACGCTTACAGCGGCATCAACGGAAGTGTTGGCCGCCTTTCTGATTTTTCGTTTGCTTCTTCTCGACAGCCTGATGTTTTTCATCTCGGAAACTGCCTTCACAGTCAATAATTTTAATATAGTCATGTCGTTCTGGCAAACCCTCACCCTTCCGCCTATTTCGGCTGTTTTCTGTCCGGCAGGGCTTTTGGAGTCAGCGACTTGCCGGAAGGAGAACGCTCCTGCAGCGCCTTGATTTTTCGCCCGACCAGAGCCGCTGCCGCTCCGGCGGCAAGTGTCGCGCGACGGCCGACATATGACCGCAGCGTCTTTTTGAATTCCCTCTTCAGCAGCCTTCTGTGTCTGCCCTTCAATCCAACGCCCTTCAAAAGACCGCGCCGTATCTTATATCGTTTGTTATACGCCTTTTCAGCCATGCCGACACACTCCTTTTGCTGCGAAAAAAGACGGTTACTGAATAAATATAGGACAGTGAAAAACGGTAACAACCGCTAACCTTCACCCTTCAACCTTTCCCCTTCAACCTGATCTTAAAGTTTTTCTATTTCCTTAAGCAGTTCGGTGAGAAGGTCTTCTTCGGCGACCTTGCGAAGGACTTCGCCCTTTTTGAAGATGAGGCCGCAGCCCACGCCGCCGGCTATGCCGATGTCGGCTTCACGGGCTTCTCCGGGGCCGTTGACCACGCAGCCCATGACGGCCACTTTGATGTCCTTTTCCACGTCCTTCAACGCTTCCTGCACGTCCTCCGCCAGTTTGATGAGATCGATGCGGGTCCTTCCGCAGGTGGGACAGGAGACAAACTGAATGCCGCCTTTGCGTATATCGAGCGCACGCAGAATATCCTTGGCGGCGTAAACCTCGCGCACAGGATCGGCTGTCAGCGAAACACGCACCGTGTCGCCTATGCCGTCCATGAGCAGCGAACCAAGTCCTGCAGAGGATTTGATCAGACCCATGCGTTCTGTTCCCGCTTCGGTAACGCCTAAATGAAGCGGATAATCGCACCGTTCCGCCGCAATGCGGTAGGATTCCACCATCGTCTGCACGGTGGAGGATTTCATCGAAATGACTGTGTCGTAAAAGTCGAATTTCTCCAGCAGCGACACATGATACAACGCGCTTTCGACAAGTGCTTCGGCTGTCGGAGCGCCGTATTTTGCCAGAATGGACTTCTCCACAGACCCGGAATTAACGCCCACACGGATGGGAATATTTCTCTGACGGCAGACGTCCACCACCGCCTTGACGCGACTTTCGTCGCCGATATTGCCGGGATTGATGCGGATCTTGTCAACGCCTGCGGCGGCCGATTCAATCGCCAGCTTATAGTCAAAATGAATGTCGGCCACGATCGGCACCGAAACCGCTTCTTTCAAAGCGGCAATGAGCTTCACGGCGGGCATATCCGGCACCGCAGCGCGGATGATCTCGCAGCCGGCGGCTTCCAAAGCCTTTGCCTGCTCCACGCTGCCCTCGATGTCAGTGGAGGGCTTATTCAGCATGGACTGTATGGTAATGGGCGAGTCTCCGCCTATGTAGAGGTTTCCTACTTTAACCTTTCTGCTCTTTCTTCTTTCCATAAATAAAATCCGTCCTTTCATAAAAATCTTTTTCCGTTGTACGCAAAAATGCATACACTCAGCCTAGTTTACATTATTAAATCAATTATACCACACTTTTCTAAAATTGGCAAGGAAATTAAAGGAAACAAGTAAAAATACAGGCAAAAAAAATTCCCGTGAAAATACATCATTTGTATGTACTTCCACAGGAAATTACTGTATACTGATAACCGAAAGTGGAGCTGAAAAGAGGAAGAAAAAATGCATGAGGTGTACGCAAAAAGCATCCTATCCCCCAAAAACGGTATGAATATTTACCGCGGCTGTTCCCACGGATGTATCTACTGCGATTCCCGCAGCAAATGCTACGGAATGAAACATGAATTTGAGGACATTGAGGTAAAAATCAACGCGCCCGAGCTGCTGGAACAGGCGCTGCGCAAAAAGAAAAACCGGTGCATGATCGGCACCGGCGCCATGTGCGACCCATATCTGCACATAGAGGAAAAGCTGCGGCTCACCCACCGCTGTCTGGAGCTGATCGACCGCTACGGTTTCGGGCTGTCGATACTCACTAAATCGGCTCGGATACTCCGCGACCTCGATCTGCTGCAAAGCATTAACGACAAGGCCAAATGCGTGGTGCAGATGACGCTCACTACGCACGACGAACAATTATGCCGTATTGTGGAGCCCAATGTTTCCTCCACCGCGGAGAGGGTCGAGATTCTCAACATAATGCGTCTCAATCAGATTCCCACCGTCGTGTGGCTCTGTCCGATACTGCCCTTCATCAACGACACCGAAGAAAACCTTCTCGGCATACTGAACAGCTGCGCCGACGCGGGCGTGAAGAGAATTCTCTGCTTCGGCATGGGAATGACGCTGCGCGAGGGAGACAGGGAATATTATTACGACGCCCTCGACAGGCACTTCCCGGGACTGAAAGAAAAATATATTTCTCTCTACGGCAATTCCTATGTTCTCGACTCTCCGAATTCGGCGAAGCTGATGCACATTTTCCGTTCTTTCTGCCGCAGCAACGGAATCATGTACAGGCAAAGCGAGATATTCGCCTATCTGAATGAATTCCCGGACGACGGATTTGAACAGACCAGCTTATTCTGACGGTTTCTTTTTCAGCACCGCCATTGACGCGTAATGCTTCACTGGGAACACCGCATTTTCATCAGCAATTTTTTCACCTAACATTTTCCGGTGATCGCGCTCCCACGCGGCAAGTTCCTTGCCGGACAGCGACGCGCCTACGCCGCGACACGCCTTCATGCGTCCGTGCCAGCTCTCACGGGTAAAGGGTACATCCAGCCTGTATTCTTCGTGATGCTCCAATGCAAAATACTGATACGCCACTTCGGGAATGTCTATGGGGTGCATTCTCTCCCCTGCTCCGCTCCAATTGGGGCTGTATTGCAGGACAATCTCCTCACTTGCTCCAGCTATCTCGTCTTCAAACGGCAGCCAAGCCATATACAGAATCAGCAGCCTGCCGCCAGGTTTCAGGAATTTCCACAGCATCGGCATTACTTTTGCGTGGTCGAAATACCAGAAGCATTGACAGGCGGTGATCACATCGAACGATTCCGGCGGAAATGCTAATTCTTCGGTCGGGACGGCGAAATAGGAAATCTTCATTCCCGCCTCCTGTGAAAGGCGTTCCGCCTGCGCGATCTGTTCGGGTGAAATGTCGGTTCCCGTCCAGTTGGCGCCGTATCGGAACATATTCCGCGGCAGCACGCCCGTTCCGGTGCCAATATCCAACACATCCTGTCCTTTGACGCAGAGGCCGAGGTCTGTTATTTTCTGATAGAATTCGTCGGGGTATATATCGCGGAATTTCGCGTAATCCTCCGAGGTTCTTCCCCAGTCGAACGCCTTTCCGCCGTCGATTTTTTTATTGGTAATAAGCAATGGAATTACTCCTTTCAATACATCAAATCAGGCGGTTGTAAAAGTGTAGGAATCGCGTCGATCGGGGATTGCCTCATTTGAATTTGCAGTTTGTTTCTCCGATTATGGTCAAGGCAATAATCATTTTTTCCTTTGTGGGTTGCACCCGGGACTTTTTTTCATCCGAGGTTATTGCAGCGAGAGGGCGCTGCGCTATGCTTTTATCTTCAACCTTTACTACCTCCTACCTGCTACCTGCTACCTAAAAAAGGCAATCCGTTTTCAAAATAAGACGGATTGCCTATATTTTATAAAATCAGAAGAGTGACCAGACGTCCTTGATGGTGATAATGATCATCAGGATTATCAGCAGGGCAAATCCCACAAAGTGGACAATGCCCTCTTTTTCGGGGTCGATAGGCTTGCGTCTGATGCCTTCAATAATCACGAACAGCAGCCTTCCGCCGTCCAGCGCAGGCAGCGGCAGCAGATTGAAAATACCGAGGTTGACCGTGATCAGCGCCATGAAGTTAATGATGTTGTTGAGTCCGTCCATGAAGCTGTATTTGAAACCCGCTTCGGCGACCTGCCCTATTGCCGACGCCATTCCCACGGGGCCGGATACTTCATTGAATCCGACACGACCCGTCACCATCATGATGATGCTGGAGTAGATCATGCGCACATAGGCATATGTCTCGGTAAAGGTGTTGGAAATGACCGTCCAGACGGTTTTGTCCACCCGCCTGACCTTGAAATCTATCCTTGTCACCTTTGTGCCGTTGAAATCCTCGACCGGCATGTGCAGATCGTTGAATTCCAGCTTGGTTCCGTCGCGCTTGACGGCGATGTCGATCACGCCGTCCTTGGCGGTAGATAAGGCAAAGCTGATATCCGTGGCACAGTGGGTGCGGTAGCCGTTGATGGAGTAAATGTCGTCGCCCAGCTCTATTCCAGCGTTCATGCTTGTGGAATCACTCACTAAATATGCAATCTGCGTCGATGCGAAATATGGCTCCTGCACCTGAATTACGAACATAAACACGATGCCGAGCACGATATTCATAAAGGCGCCTGCGGCAAGAATAATGCCGCGCTGCCACCATTTTTTGTTGTTAAGGGCGCGTTCGTCGCTGCTTTCCTCGTCCTCACCCTCCATGGCGCAGTAGCCGCCGATCGGAATCAGACGGAGAGAATAAAGCGTTTCCTTGCCCTGCTTGGAAATGAGCTTCGGCCCCATGCCGAGTGCAAATTCGTTGACCTTGACGCCGAACTTCTTTGCGGTGATAAAATGACCGAATTCATGTATTCCGATAATCATCGCAAACAGAATGACGGCAATGATCACCGTCAGTACAATGTAAAATATTGAGATAATGACCACTCCTATCAGCTATACAGCTATATATTGCCCGACGCCTGCATCACATATTCCCGCGCCGCCTTATCACATTCCAGAACGTCCTCCACCGTGAAGCTGTCCACCTTGGGCTGTCGATCCATCGCCTCCCAGACAAATTTGCCTATGTCCAGAAAACCGATCTTTCTCTTAAGGAAAAGCTCAACGGCCTTCTCATTCGCACCGTTTGCGGCGGCCGGTGCAAGTCCTCCCCTGCGCATGGCCTCCTTGCAAGCCGCAAGGCACACAAAGGTCTCCGTGTCGGGACGGAAAAATGTCAGCTTGCCGACCTCGAACAGATCCAGCGGCTTTGCCGGTGACGGAACGCGGTCAGGATAGCTGATGGCGTATTGAATCGGAATTCTCATGTCCGGCGTGCCAAGCTGCGCGATGACGGAATTATCGCAGTATTCCACAGCGGAGTGAATGATGCTCTCCCGCTGAACCACGACTTCAATATCATCCACGCCCTTATGGAAGAGCCAAGCCGCTTCGATGACCTCTAATCCCTTATTCATGAGGGTAGCGGAGTCAATGGTGATCTTCGCGCCCATGCTCCAGTTCGGGTGTTTCAGCGCCTGCTCCGGCGTAACGTCAAGCAGTTCCTCGCGCTTCCTGCCGAAGAAGGGGCCACCCGACGCAGTGAGAATGATTCTGCGGAAGGCGTGCGCTCCCGGCGAACCCTGAAGGCACTGGAAAATAGCAGAATGTTCGCTGTCAACAGGGAGAATCGGAACGCCCTTTTCACGAGCCGCATTCATCACAAGCTGTCCGCCCGCGACAAGCGTCTCCTTGTTGGCCAGCGCCAGATCCTTGCCGGCTTCAATCACCGCGAGCGTCGGAACAAGTCCCACCATTCCCACAACGGAATTCAGCACAACGTCATTGCTGTCGAGCGTCGCCGCCTGGATAAAGCCGTCCATGCCTTGCAGTACCTTGACGGAAGTATCGGCTAATTTGATTTTGAGCTCTGCGGCGGCGGATTCGTCCATCACCGCGACAACTTCGGGCTTGAATTCACGCGCCTGTTTTTCCAGCAGTTCAATGGAACGGTTGGCACAGAGCGCAGTGACATGCAGCCCCATTCCACGCACGACGTCAAGCGCCTGCGTGCCGATAGAGCCGGTAGAGCCGAGAATGGCAATATTCCGCCTTTTTTTGAAATCTTTTATATCCATCATAGTTATTAATCCTACTAAAACAAACGAAAGTGAGCGAACGCGAAAAGAACAGATGCAGCGCGTTGCGCTCATTGATTACAGATTACAAATTCCACACTATTTTAGCACAGGAAGCAGATAATTAAGCATGAAAAATGTCGGACAGACAAACAGAACGCTGTCAAATCTGTCCAGCACTCCGCCGTGACCGGGGAGAAGCGTTCCGAAGTCCTTGATACCGTACTGACGCTTGACGGTGGAGAAGGAAATATCTCCGAACATCGACATCAGAATACATATCGCGGTAATGATCGTCAGATTGAGAAAATTGACGCCGTTCGGTGTGCCATGGAACACATCGGAATATAGATATGCCACGCCGACGGAAAAAATCATCGAAATCACAAAGCCGCCGACCGAACCTTCAATGGTCTTTTTCGGGCTGAGAACAGGCGCCAGCTTGTGCTTGCCAAAGGCTCTGCCGATAAAGTAGGCGCCAATATCCGCCATCCATGCCACCACCAGACAGTATACCGTCAGTGCAAGACCCACGGCGTGCGCGGACGCTCCACAGTCAGACTTCAATGAAACGCCGAAAATGAGTTCAAGCACCATAAAAGGAATGGCGACAAACATGGTGAGAATCATCGAAGTGCAGATTTTTTCTATTCGCAGCACAGAATGCTTTTTGAGCAAAATGCCGAACATCACAAAGAGAAACACCATCGAGGCGGCCATGACAGCGCCGTACATCTTGACTTTATCGGTGATATATGGCGCAAGGAGCACAACAGCGCCATAGGCAAAACAGGGCGCATAGATGATCTTGACACTGTCTGCGCCTGCGGTTTTGAGCGATTCATGTATACCGATAAAGCAAAGCGCCAGCAGCGTTACGGTAAACATCCACGGAAAATAAACTGCCAGCCACAACACAGCTACCGCCATGGGCACGCACACACATGCGGTCAGAATTCTGGTTTTCATCGGATCAAACACCTCCGAAACGACGGTTTCTTCTGGAATATTCATCGAGCGCACGTTCTAAATCCTCTGTGGAAAAATCCGGCCACAGAATCTCGTCCATGAAAACGTACTCTGAATAGGCCGACTGCCACAGAAGAAAATTGGATGTGCGGTACTCGCCGCTCGGACGAATGATGAGATCGGGATCAGGCTGTCCGAAGGTGTACATATGATCAGAGATGATTTCCGAAGAAATGTCCTCGGGCTTCAGCTTTCCGTCGGCAACCTCCTGAGATATTTCTCGCATTGCCTTGACAATCTCGTTTCTGCCGCCGTAATTCATGGCGATATTCAGCCGCATTCCGGTCTTGTCGGAGGATATTTCCTCTGTTTCGTGAATCAGCTGCTGCAGCTTCGGGCTGAAAGCCGTCACGTCACCGATGAATATGGTGCGGATATTTTCCTCGCTGAAATCGCGCAGCGCTTCTATCAGATAATCATAGAAAATATCCATCAGCGCGTCGATCTCTTCCTTCGGGCGTCTCCAGTTTTCGGTGGAAAAGGCGTAGACCGTCAGATTCTTGATGCCGATGCTGTTGGCGTATCTGGTTATTTTTTTAAATGTGGCAGCTCCGACCTTGTGCCCTGCCTGTCTCGGCAGTCCGCGCTTTTTGGCCCATCTGCCGTTGCCGTCCATGATGATGCCCACGTGTGTCGGCAGTATTCTCTGTGAACGGTCAATTTTTTCTTCGGTTTGCTTTTTTTTAAATAACACAGCTTTTCTCTCTTTTACACGTTATTTAGATCTCCATGATCTCCTTTGTCTTGTCAGCAGCCATTGAGTCGATCTGCTTGCAATATTTATCGGTAAGATCCTGAATCTTCTTCTCGCCCTGTTTGAGATCGTCCTCGGTGATTTCGGAGGCCTTCTTCATCGCCTTGAGCTTGTCTACAGCGTCGCGGCGGATGGAACGGACGGCTACCTTGCTGTCCTCACCCATCTTGTGAACTTCCTTGGAAAGCTCCTTGCGGCGTTCCTCGGTGAGAGGCGGGAATACGAGGCGGATGATCTTGCCGTCGTTCTGGGGGTTGATGCCGATGTCGGCTTCATTGATGGCTCTCTCGATTGCCTTGAGGGTGTGTGAATCCCACGGCTGAATGGTCAGCGTCCGTGCCTCGGGAACATTCACCACGGCAAGCTGATTGATGGGCGTGGGTACGCCGTAATAATCCACATTCACCTTGTCAATGATGGCGGGGTTTGCTCTGCCCGCGCGCAGTGTCTTGAATTCTCCGGCGAGAACGTCGAGCGTCTTCTCCATTTTTGCTTTCATATCGTCAATTTTCTTCTGCATAAAAATTCATCCTTTTTCATTTAATGATTAGTTGTCAGCGGTCAGTGAAAAGTGGGAAGTGAGAAGTGATGAAACCTTCACCCTTTACCCTTCGCCCTGACTTACGGGGTGACAAGTGTGCCGACGGGTTCGCCCTGCATGGCGCGTACCATGTCGTCGGGGTTTTCGAGGTTGTAGACCTGAATCGGAATCTTGTTTTCACGGCACATGGCGGCGGCTGTGCTGTCCATGACCTGAAGATTTCTGACAAGAACCTCTTCAAAGGTGATGGTGTCAAACTTCACCGCGTTGGGATTCTTCTTCGGATCGCTGTCGTAAACGCCGTCTACCATGGTCGCCTTGAATATGACCTCCGCTTCAATTTCGGCTGCCCTGAGAGCCGCCGCAAGGTCGGTGGAACAGAACGGATTGCCTGTGCCGCAACCGAAGATCACAATTCTGCCCTTTTCCAGGTGCCGTACCGCGCGGTTACGGATATACGGCTCGGCCACTGTGTTCATCGGTATGGCGGACTGCACTCTGACGTCGCAGCCTAACTGTTCGAGCATGTCTCCCACCGCCAATGCGTTCATCTGGGTGGCCAGCATTCCGATATGGTCGGCGCGTGTCCTGTCCATGCCCTCGGAGCTTCTGCCGCGCCAGAAATTGCCTCCGCCTACGACAATGCCGATCTGCACGCCCATGTCGGCGCACTTTTTGACAGATGTACAGATTCTGCGGATGACCTCGTCATTCAGACCGAAATGCTTGTCTCCTGCCAGAGCCTCACCGCTCAGTTTGAGCAGCACGCGGGAATATTTAGCCTGCATATTGATCATGCCTTTCCAATCAAATTTCTTCTGCGGGATAAACCGCACAATAATATACTCAATTTATTTTACACAAAATACAATAAAATGTAAAGGCTGAGAGTGCATTTTTATCAATTATTTAACAATTAACGGGAAAATGAGATAGCAAAAAGCCGGAAAATTCTGCTTTGCGGCTGAATTTCCGGCTTGATGAACGAATCATAGGTTATTAAACTGCTGAAAATGGCAGAAGGGCTTACTTTGCGTCCTCTGCGACAAAGTCATAGGTTTCCAGAATGCTTGTAGTGCCGTCTGCGCTCTGATTCACCACGACGATCGCATAATGGGATTCAGGATTCTCGGTAACGGGGGTGATTTCGCAGAGCATACTGTAGTTGAAGCCTGCAACGACCTGTGTGCCAAGAAGGACAACAGGCGTATAGACTGCACCGGCAACGTTTGCCGAGGCTTTCTTAAGCACGTCGAGGACTTCCTTGCTGAGTTTGGAAGTTTCGGGAGCGAACCATCCGCCGTCGATCACTTCTTCCTTGACCATTACTTCAGCCTCGGAGTGAAGTATCTCTATAATTTCCGCATTACCCTCGAGATCTTCGTAAACTGTCACGATGGCATAGGTTGTTTTCGGATCCTTGGTGGCAGGGGTAAACTTGCAGAGAATGCGATGATTGGTGCCCGCAACAACCTGGCTGCCTATATAGGCAACAGGCTCATAGGTTCCGCCTGCCAGTTGCGCGGTCGCTTTGTTAAGCAGGTTTTTGACTTCATCCGTTACCTCGGTTGATTCGGGTTCAGTCCAGCCGCCTGTGATCACATCAGAGTCGGATACTTTCTCGTCCGATTTATCCTTGCCACACGCTGCCAGTGTAATGCCCAACATCAGCGCAAGAATAAGAGCCAACACTTTTTTCATAAAAATACCTCCTCGTATAAACTTGAAACAATTACTTCTTGGACTTCTTGCCGAAGGAAGCAGCCTTCTGAAGAGCAAGCTTCCTGTCGCGGTACTCGCGCCATGTGACCCACAGAGAATTGGAGATGAACATGGACGAATAAGCGCCGGCGATAACGCCTGCCATCATGGGAACGGCAAATGTGATAATGGACCTGATGTCATAGATGTAAGCAACAATAACAATGGTCAGCACTGCCGCCAGAAGGGTGACGTTTGTATTGATGGTTCTGCCGAGCGTCTCGTTGAGACTGCGGTTAGCCAGTTCGGCATAGGTCGCCTTGCTGCCCATGACGGTGCGGTTCTCACGAATTCTGTCGTAAATGATGATGGTGGAGTTGATGGAGTAACCGATTATCGTCAGGATAACGGCGATGAAGTTGTCGTCAATGGAGAATCCGAAGATGACAAAGGTGAAGTAGACGATCAGGCAGTCGTGGATAATGGCTATAATTGCCGTAACGCCCGCTGACATACCGCCGATCTTCTTGAATCTGAGCGCGACGTAAATGATCATGAACACCGCCGCCAGCACAACCGCAACAAGGCACTTTGCGAAGAATTCGCCGCCTGTGGTGGCATCAACCGAGTTGGACTCGAGCAGAGAGAAATTCACCTTCGGGTACTGTTCGGTCAGCTTCTGGGCGACCTGCTCGCCCGCGTCCTCAGACATAGTCTTTTTACCGCTCATGGATATGGTAACGGTGTTCTTCACGCCGCCCTCGGAAGTAGCGCTCTGGGCGATGGTGACGGTGGAATCCTTGCCTGTGACATCCTTGACGATCGAAGCGACCTTGGCCTTGTCGAGCTTCATATAGTCGCTTGCCGAAACGTCGGATTCGGAAACGTTCTTATCGAGAGAATAGGAGTATTTCAGCATAGCGCCGCCGGTGAACTTGATGTCCAGTCTGACGCCGCGGAAAATGTTGAATAAAACACCTAAAGCGATCACGCAGAGCGCGACAAGAAGGAATTTCTTACGGTTTTCAAGAAATTTGAATTCTTTTCTGTCAACATAACTTTTAACCATAGTCTTAAAACGCCTCCTTTGTTACCGCGTTAGCGCGTGCTTCGGCCAGTTCCTGCTTTTTCTTTTCGCTGTAATCTCCATAGAGAACTCTTTTGCGCAGGAATTTGAAGCCGGAGAGGGAGCTTATCATAATTCTGGAGGCAGCTACGCCCATGATGAAGTTCAGCACAACGCCGACCAGAAGGGTGTAACCGAAGGAATAGATCGCGCCGGTGGTGGAAGGCCCGAACATCCAGAGGAAGGGATAGAGCAGCTTGCTCCAAACCGTGTCGGGAGGTCCGAATACACCCATGAGAATGACAGAAACAATAATATTGGTGATGTTGCTGTCAAAAATAGCGGAGAAGCTGTTGGCGGAACCCGCCTTGATAGCGCCGTCCAGGGTCTTGCCCTTGCGCAGCTCTTCGCGGATACGCTCCGCGGTGATGATATTGGCGTCAACGCCCATACCGACCGAAAGAATAATACCGGCGATACCGGGCAGCGTCAGTGTGAAGCTGTCAAACGCGGCAAAATAACCGGAAACAGCGGCAATGGTACCCGCCACCTGACCCAGCAGGCAGATGCAGGCGACAAAACCGGGCAGTCTGTAGTAGGCAATCATGAATACGCAGATCAGGCTGAACGCAATGATACCCGCCAGCAGCATGGCTGTCAGAGCGTCGGAACCCAAAGTCGGGTCAACGGACGAATAGTCAATTGTCACCAGCTTGAAAGGAAGCGCGCCGGCGTTGATCTTGTCGGCGAGATCCTTGGCGGAAGCCGCGTCAAAGTTGCCGGAGATCTGCGCCTTGCCGTCAGCGATAACGCTGTTGACGGTGGGAGCGGAAATGCAGCTTTCGTCCATCCAGATGGAAATCTGCTGGTTCAGGTATTTCTCGGTACCTGCCGCGAATTTCTCCGCGCCGGTCTGCGTCTCGCCTTCGGCAACAGAAGTGGTGAGTTCGAGGCTGACCACTATTTCGTTCTTGTCGCCGGAAGTACCGTATTCCGCTTTTTTGACGTCCTTGCCCTCGATAACGATGTCGACAGGCTCACCGTCCTGATCGGTGACAGTCTTGGTGCCGTCCTCGTTGTATTCGATCTTGATGGAAGTGGGAGCGCCGCCGATAAAGAGCAGTTCAGCGCTCTGAGAAAGGCTCTTGATGGTGCCTGCCACATTCTGGGAATCGTTGTCCTTCCACGGGAAGCTGACAAGCAGACGGTCGTTGTCCTTGTCGGCGTACAGCTCGTAGTCCGTAACGCCGGAAGAAACAAGACGTATTTCAAGGATCGACTTTGCGCTGTCGATCTGATTGTCGGTAGCGTCGATATTTTCCTCGGGTCCAAAGATGACGTTTACGCCGCCCTGAATATCGGTGCCCCATCTGATATCCTTTGCGCTGCGGATAATTGTGTTCTGCAGGTCTCCGTTCTGCTCATACACGCCGAAAAACGAGGTGAACGCCAGAGCGAAGATCAGCAGGGCAACCACAAAAAACCACGGCTTGCCTACACGCTTCATTTTATTTCCTCCTTGACTATTTGATTTGCCAGTGTGCCCGTAAGCGAACCGTGCATACAAGCAAACAGTCCGTTATCACACCGATGATAACGGACGTAACGAGATATATTATAAAATCAATTAACCGATATGTCAATAATTTTGTGCTAATTTTTTGAGATTCAGCAAAAATTTTACAATCTGGCAGATTTCCGGCAGTGGTCAAGGACATTTTAACCTTCAACCTTCAGCCTTCCAAGAGCTTGTTGACGGCGGCGAGTCTGGCGCTGCAGGCGAGAACCTTCATCGCCTCGGTGAGCTCCTCGACGGTGGGAGAAGTGGGTGCGATGCGGATGTTGCTGTCCTTGGGGTCATTGCCGTAGGGATAGGTCGCGCCGGCTTTGGTGAGGGTGACGCCCGCTTCCTTGGCGAGCTTCACGGTTTTCTTCGCGCAGCCGTCAAGGACATTCAGGCTGACGAAATAGCCGCCGTTGGGCTTGCTCCATGTGGCGATGCCGCTGTCACCGAACTGCTGGGTGAGTGTCTTTTCCACCGCTTCAAACTTGGGTCGGATGATGTCGGCGTGCTTCTTCATCTGTTCGAGAAGTCCGTCGAGATTGACAAAGAACTTCATGTGACGCAGCTGGTTAATCTTGTCGGGGCCGATGGACTGCACCGACATACGCTTCTTGATGGCGGTGATATTCTCCTTTGAGGACGCCATTCCCGCAAGACCCGCGCCGGGGAAGGTGATCTTGGAGGTGGAGAAATACATATAGACCATATTGGGATTGCCCGCTTTTTCGCACTCATCGAGAATGTCAAGGAGCTTTACATCCTCGTTGAAGAGATGGTGAATGCAGTAGGCGTTATCCCAGAAAATTCTGAAATCCTTTGCGGCGGGCTTAAGGTTGGCAAACCGGCGCACAACTTCGTCGGAATAGGTGATTCCAGAAGGGTTGGAGTACTTGGGAACACACCACACACCCTTGACGTAGGGATCGCTTTCCACAACCTTTTCTATAAAATCCATATCCGGGCCGTCCTCATTCATCTCGACGGGAATCATCTTGATGCCGAAGTATTCGGTTATGCCGAAGTGACGGTCATAGCCCGGAACCGGACAGAGGAACTTGACCTCGGGAAGACTTGCCCACGGGGTGCTGCCTAAAAGGCCGTGAGCCATTGCGGAGGAAATGGTGTCAAACATAAGTGTGAGGCTGGAATTGCCGCCCACAATAATCTGATCGGTGGTGACATTGAAGAGATCGGCAAATAGCTGCTTTGCCTCGGGAATGCCGTCAAGAATACCGTAGTTGCGGTAATCCGCGCCGTTGATTCCCGTGAGGTCGGTGGAACTGTTGATCGAATCGAGCAGACCCATGGAAAGCTCCAACTGTGCCTTGCCGGGGATGCCTCTCGCCATATTCAGGCTGAGATTCTCCGCCTTGTAGCTGTCGTATTCCTTCTGTAATCTCTCTTTTTCTTCAAGAAGCTCCTGCTTGCTCATATCCTTATACGATGCCATTGGAAAAACACTCCCTCAATATTAGTGTGTCGTGTGGAATTGGCGACGTGAAGTTTTTGTCATTCTCAGAGAATGATTCACACACACACATTCCACACACAAAACGCTGTATTCTACTATAATACAATCGGCGGAAATTTGCAAGTGTTTTTTTGCAATCCTGCATTTTTCAGGGATAATTCGCCGTTTTAGCCAAATATAAAGAAATGCATGAATTTATTTAGGAATTATTTGTGCAGACATTTCATCCCAAAACGCTCGTAAATGAAAAAGCGCCGTCCCGAAACGTGGAACGGCGCACTGATAAACAGAATCATCAAAGGTGACCATGGACTATTTATTGCAGCGCAAATGGACGCGCTTTATTCCGGATGGTGTATATTGTAGACAAAATCCGTCAGATGGCTGACATAGGTGTCCATATCCTGGAACGCGCTGTAACAGTGGGTGGCTTCGGGGCAGATATAGAGGTATTTCTGCTTGGCTTTGCAAGCCTTGTACATGCGCTTTGTCATATAGGGAGGCACAAAGGTGTCGTTGTCTCCGTGAATGAAGAGTACGGGAATACGGATGCTTTTGACAGCCTTTAGGGTGGACGCCTGTCCGAAGGAGTAGCCGGCGCGCAGCTTGCAGACCATGCTGGCAAAATACAGGAGCGGTCGGCCGGGTACGCGGTAATTGCTCCGCATGATGTAGCCGAATTCCTCATACGCTCCCGCGAAAGGACAGTCGGCAACAACGCCCTTGACCTGTTCGGGAAGACAGCCCTCGCCGCAGGTCATGAGAACGGTAGCCGCCCCCATCGAAACGCCATGGAGAAGGATCTCGCAGTTCTCGCCGAAGCGTTCGGTGGCGTACCTGATCCAATTCATCACGTCAAGACGGTCGAGCCAGCCGAAGCCGATGTACTTGCCTTCGCTCTTGCCGTGCGCGCGGTCGTCCACAATAATCACGTTATAGCCCATTCCGCGGTAGAACGGCACTACAGACGACATATCGAACATTCCAAAACTGTTGTAGCCGTGGACGGCAATCAGCACCTTGCGGGAAAAGAAAGAGGACTGCACGAATGTGGCATGAAGAAGCAGGTCGTCATAGGATTTGATGAAGACCTCCTCGTGCTTCATGCTCTTGATCTTATTCTGCGCTTCACGGCTGCGGAACCGGATGACATCCATATGCGGCAGAAGGTCGTCGCCCGCGTCAAAATTCATCTGTTCCTTGCGTACAAGGGCAAAATCAAACATCCAGAAGCCAAAAATGACCATTCCTATCAACAAAACGGCGGAAACCACCGATAGCAATATGACCAGACGTAACATTCCTTCGCTCATAATACCGGCGGTACCACCTTTCTTTGATAATTTATTCTTATTTATATTGTCTTACATAAAAACGCAGTTATCCAGCGTTTCCATCATTTCCTCGGTGACTTCATAGCTCTCACCGTTGCGGTAAAACACCACTGTCGGAGACTGATAGGAGAAAACTCCCATGGTCTGCAGCGGGCCGGATTCTCCGTATGTGCGTGTAAAGCTGTATGGATTTGCATTCATACTCAGCGAAGCAATTCCCACAGATTCAGCAATAACGGGAATTTCTTCCTCCTGCTTTTTCTCTTCTTCGGTCTGTTCCTGTTCCGGCTCGTCAATCTGATAATCCTCGTCATTCATCAGTGAATTGTCTTCGGAATAGATAGGTGCGTCCTCCGCAAAGAGCGCCTTTTGCGTGGCTTCATCCGCGATGCCGGTGGGCAGCACGCCGAGCGCCTTCTGGAATGCCTTGATCGCGTCGCGTGTGAATGGCCCGTAGTATTCGGTTATATCCTGGTCATAATATCCCAGTTCATAAAGCCGCTTCTGTATTCTTCCCACAACGTCGCCCTTCATGCCGCCTTCATACGACTTGTAGCCTGTTGTCGTCGTTGTGGTAGGCTTCTTGGTCGTTGTTGTGGTGGTCGTGCTGGCCGTTGTAGTTGTCGACTTTTGGGAAGTGGCTTTTTTCGTGGTGGTAGTGGTCTTTTTTGATGTGGTTTTTGTGGATTTTGTGGTTTTCTCCTGTTGTTTTGTCGCCTTGGTAGTCGTTGTTTTCTTGGCGGAAGCAGTGGAAGTGGTTGTCTTTTTCTCTGTCTGCTTCTCGGTCGTTGTCTTTTGGGTTGTCGTCTTTTTGGTCTTTGTGGTTGTCGGCTTTTTTGTCGTTGTCGTCGACCTCACCGTCGTAGTTGTTTCCGGCTCCGGTTCGCTGTACAGGGTGGTGGTGGTCGGAGCCTCGGTCGTTGTGGTAGTGGTCGTCGTCGTTGTTGTAGTGGTGGTGGTAGTCGTAGTTGTTGTTGTCGTCGGAGCATCGGTGACGGTTGTAGGCGCTTCTGTCGTGGTGGTTGTGGTGGTGGTCGTTGTTTTCTTGGCCGTCGTGGTGGTAGGCTCAGCCGCAACCTCTCCCTTAAGTGCGCCGGACTTGCCGAAATCATATGTCTTACCGTCTATTGTCACCTTGCCGACGACAAATTCGCCGTTCTTATAATAGTATGTATCCCCGCGGAATTCATACCAGCCAGTGTCCGGGTATGAAATCATACTGATTTTGAACCACTTGACCCACGGGCTGTAGTACCTTGTCTTCATAGCGGAATAAACGACGTTCACCTTGGAATTGCGCATGTCGATTGCCATGTCAACGCCGTCCTTATTCTTGCCGACGTAAACACCGGCGTGACCGTCGCACCACAGGCCAAGCCCGTGAATACGCGGCATGTCGTTTGCGCTACCGTTGACCGAAGAAGCGTCCAGCAGTGCCTTTGCGCCGCCGCCTTTGCCGTTGCAGTAGGAACGTATCAGACCCGAACAGTCCACATTGCCGGCGCTCGATCCGCCCCATTTATATGTCCATCCTTCATTGTACGCCTTGAATGCCCATTCCGCCATGCCAATGCCTGTCTTGCCCTTGATCTTCGCGGCAAAAACCGGCTCCGCCGCAATCGAAACAATCATCATCATTGCCACGGCCAACGCCATTACCCGCGCCAATCTTACCTTCATTAAATCAAAACACTCCTTTGGCCGCTCCCATTTGTTCACTAAAATAATAATAAAGCAAAGTGTCGAAAGGCGCACCAGCGCCGAAAAGTAATGTTCGCACACAGACCCGCCTGACGAACCTTCAACCTTTCAACCTTCAACCTTCTACCTGCCTGAACTGCCGAGTCCGCAGTTTTCGGCTATGTTGGAAATGTCGGTTTCAAAGATCTCATAGACTGCGGTGATTTCGTCGATGTCGGTGAGCTTCATCAGGGAATTGAATTGGTCTGTGTCATCGGATTTGTAGGACGAAAAATCATGCGTTAAGAATGTGACAGTGTGACTCTCTTCCCCGCTTTTTGCTGTGACGGTGATCAGATTCGGCGATGAAACGGCAATGGAAAGGGAATCATACGGGGTGTTCTCTTGCTTCGGAATGTAATTGATGACGGTCAGTTCACCGAGTTTGCTGTCGGCAAACTGAAAAATAGACATTTCCTTGTCTACCGTCTTGCAGAGGGAAAGATCATAGGAAAAACCGTCAACAGGCTTATAACCGTATGCCTCAAATTCCTTTTGGTACTGGCCGTAATCCGCAAGCAGTCTCCTTCTCAGAGCGAAAACTTCCGGCTCGGGCTTCTGTGTGACCGCTTCGGCGAAGGGATTGATCTCTGTACCGAATTTTTCGCGGTATTTATTGACAATGAAGGAAAACAGCAGCATAATAATCAGAATACCTATCGCAGGCAGGAGGATTTTGTCAAAGAGCCTGTTCATGTGTTCGACTTTGTCAATGCCCTTCTTTTCCTTCTCGGTGTACTCCAAACGCTCACCCCGTTATTGCATACATTCAGATTATTTCTTAACTTTATTATTATACATCATTATACAGATATTTCTATGAGTATAATGTAAAAAATTTTTATCATCTTCTGGTTATCATCACTCATTCAGCAGCTTCTCCACGAGTTTTGCAACGTCTGAGGGCTTTTTGAATCTGTCACGACGGTCAAAGCCGCACATTTTGCGCAGAAGTTGGTTCACTTCGCTGCTCACATCAGGCAAAAGCGGGATTTCTTCTCCGCCAAGCCGCCTTTTTATGGAAAAATTTACTTCGCTTTCCTCCATTTCGCCGCAAGGCAGGGCGCAGAACGGCAGCCTGCCGCCGCTCAGAAATTTATAAATAGTGAGGCCGAGTGAATACAAATCGGCGCGTATGTCGCAAGGCTCTCCGCGTGCAGCCTCCGGCGAATAATAGCCCTCGCTGCCGTACTGCGGCGCTTCTCCCGCCACGCAGACGCTTCCGAGGTCGCCAAGCAGCCATTTTTGCCCGTCGTAATAGATATTCTGCGGCTTAATGTCGCCGTGTATCAGCCCTTTTTTTCGCATGGATTCCAACGCGCGGCAGATGTCGCGGCATATCTCCAGAACCGTGCGCGTGTGAGATATTCTCATATCATCCAGGCATTGCAGACGGTCAAAGAGCAGGAAGATTCTGTATTCTGCTTCCTGCTTATCGGTGAGGACACTGTAACCGAGCAGCGGAACAATGTTCGGGCATTTGCTCAGCATGTTTCCCGCTTCGATCTCACGCATTGTCTTTTTCCAGACCTCGCTGCCGCGCTTGCAGCAGCAGTATTTAATGACAAAAGCCGAATCTCCGCCGCCTTGCAATAAATGAGCGGAGAAGATCCGGCTGTCGGTGCCTTGGTAAATTGTTTCGTCCATACGGAAGACGCCGCCGTTTATCACTACGTCGACGACGTCGCTTCCGCATGAATGGTTTTCTGAAAAAGCAGTCATCTTATCGTTTGTCATTTTTCACGCTGCGGAGAACCGTTGCGCTGATAATGCTGAATACAACAATCGTCAGCAGCATAACGCCCCACGAGAGCAGCAGGTTGCTTGTGGAATGTGCATAGAGTGAATTTTTATTCAGGTCATACGCTTGCTGAAGCATATCTGCGGACTTGTATTTGAGCGAAAGACTGTTCCACAGCACGCCGTTAAGATCAGCTGTGTTGCTGAATGCCTGCATTCCCCAGCGGCTGACGCAGATCCACGACAGCACCTCGGTGACTCCCTCCAGCTTGAAGAGAATGCCCGAGAAGAGCAGCTGCGGAATGAGGATGATCGGCGCGAAGACCATGGCACGGTCGGTGTTTTTGACGAGAGACGAAACCAGCAGACCCAGCGAAGAAGAGGACACGGTGATCAGCACAAGCGTAATCATCATTTCTATCGTGGAATTTCCAAAGATAACGCCCTTGTCCGGCTTGCCGATGGTATAGACAAACACACCCAACATGAGTCCGCACTGGACGATGGCGAGCAGCGTCTGCACAGCCAATTTGGAACAGATATACGAACTGAGCCGCACGTCCGACATGTATTCACGCCGCACGATATTTCGCTCCTTACAGACCTCCTGGATGGAGTTCATCAGGCCGACCCAGATACCGGCGCAGGAAAGGCAGAAGAGCATCGACTGCGCATCGAAGTAGGATTTGAAGGTGTTTTCCACCGTGACGAAAGAGAAGAGATAGGCAATCAGCGGCCCCTGCAGCAGGAAGAAGAGCAAGCGCATCTTGTCATTCCAGATAAGATTGATATAGCGGCTTGCCAGCACGCTGAACTGGTGCAGGAAGGACTTGTGGTTTTCCTTTTGGAGTCTCTTCTTGCGCTCCTTTTTCTGTTCGGAAGTCATAGGCGGCGTTTTCAGCTCGCCGATGGTCTGTATCTTATTGTAAGGCGATGCGTTGAATTTTTCCTCCCAGCCCTTCGGGTCTTCCTCTACCTTGGTGTAGGCGTCGGTCAGGTCCTGATCCTTGGGGATGCCGAAGAAGGAACGCGCGTCGGCAGGGTTGCCGCAGAAGGCGACATATCCGCCCGCACCGAGGAAAATCAGCTTGTCGCAGAGGTGGATGTTGTTGGTGTTGTGAGTGATCATGATGACCGTCTTTCCCTCGTCGGTCATGCGCTTGAGGGTATGCATGAGCGTACGCTCGGTTCCGGGGTCAAGACCGGAGGAAGGCTCATCGAGGAAGAAAAGTCCCGGATCGCTCATCAGCTCCACGGCAATGGAGGCTCTCTTTTTCTGACCGCCCGACAGCTTGCGTATGAGCTTGTTCTTATGCTTGGTCAGCTCGACGGTGCGCAATACATCGGCAATGCGCTTTTCGCGTTCAGCACGCGGCGTGCCGTCGGGAAGGCGCAGCTTTGCCACATAGCGCAGCATACTGATCAGCGTCAGATTTTCGTGTACAATATCCTGCTGCGGCACGTAACCGATGTTGTATTTCAATTCATCGTAATTCTCGTAGAGGTCGCGGCGGTTGACAAGCACCTTTCCGGTGGTGGGCTTGTCAAAGCCGTTGATGCAGTTCATCAGGGTGGATTTACCCGAACCGGAACCACCCACGATGGCGACAAAGTCGCCCGGAAGAATCAGCATACTGGTGTCGTCGAGAATCTTCTTGTCCTTGCCCATGCCCTGATGCACAAATTTGGAGATGTTCACCAATTCGATGGAAAGGCCGGACTTTTCCTGCTTGTAGTAGACACAGCCCTTGGAATAAGAGAACTTGGTGTTGCCTATCACAAAAACATCCTCGTCCTTGAGATAGTATCTTTCGCCCTCCATGATCTCGTTGTTAATCAGAATGTCGCGAAGCTCTCCCTGATTGCACAACACGTAGGAAGTAGCGCCTTCAATGCGGATTTCCGCGGCCTCTTCCTCCATCTTGGGATCGTCCACCGAAATGTCACAGCGCTTGTCCCTGCCGACCGTGGTGACGTCCTTGGTGAGCTGAACGCTGTTCCAGTCCGCGCCGGAATTCTTGTCGGAAAAGACCATGCTGATGCCGCTGTAGAGCGACTGCTCGATGTCGTCAATGCGGATGGAATCGCCGTCTTTCAGCTCAGCCTGCTTGATACGCTTGCCGTTGACATAAATGCCGTTGGTGCTGTCATCATCCGTGATGTAGCAGTGTCCTTCGCTCACGGTGAAATGACCGTGTCTGCGAGAAACAATGTCGGATGCTATCATGATGTCGTTGGTATCGTCACGGCCAAAGGAAACCGTCTCCTTGCCGAACGCCATCAGATTGTACTCGTCGGGAACATGGCTGTAGTCAAATATTGTCACCGAACAGCCGGTGCTTCCGTCAAAGTCCGCCGCCGCAGAAGGCGCGGAAGTCATATTCGTAAATTGATTGTCCAAGTTCTCAGTCCTCCGTTTGTATTTTGGTTGAAGGGTGAAGATTGAAGAGTGAACGTATTAACCTTTCACTTTTCATAAACCACTGTGATGATACGCATCTATGCGTGTATCTCTTCGGCAACGAAGCGCAGCTGCTTCATCAGATCCAGAATTTTACCGGAATGCATCGCATGGAAAATATCGACGGAAAACGCTCTGGGAGCAAGAGCCGAGGCGTTATCCAGCGTCTTGAACCCGCGGCAGCTGTGCTCAAAGCAAGCTCTGCGATGTACGTGCAGTTTTTTGACATATTCCGACAGTCCGGCCGATGTAAAAGCCGCGACAGCCGCATCACAATCCGCCTCGCTCTGCGCGATTACGATGGTTGCGGAGCAGGAACTCTTTTGCCTGCCGCCTCCTCTTCGGAGCCAGAAGTCGGAACCTTTCATCATTTCGTTGATTTCAGCAAGCGCCTTTTCCGCGCCATCAAGCGTCTGGGGCATTTTTTTCAAAGAAGCCAGAAGGCTCTTGCCGTAGATTTCATCAGCAGTATCCCAGCCGGAGCCGTCGCATACGCCGATCAGCGAACGGAATTCATTGGCGCCGTTGGCCGTAATCAGACAGCCGCTTCCGCCTGTGCCGAACACCGAGGAACCCCCCAGCGAAATCAACGAATAATCCCCGAAGCCGCCGCATTCCACGCCGTCCCAGCGGCAGCCAAAGCCGGATCCGCAGTCCTCAATCAGGAAAAGCCCCATACGGTCGCAGATTTCTTTGACCGCCCTGATGGAAAACGGAAGACCGCAGAAATGCTCCGCTATCACCGCGCGAGGATAGAGCTTATCCTCATTGGCAGTCTGTCTGACCGCCTCCGCAAGCGCTTTGTGGTCAATGACAAAGCCGTCCGCCGAAACATCACAGAATACCGGAACGGCACCACAGGCAATGATAGCTCTCACAATATACCCCGGAGCGAGCGCAGACACATACACACAATCCTTTGTGCCCAGCTGAATGGCTTCAAAAAGTGCGGTAATGCACTCCACCTTGCCGGAGAATGATCTGCACTCAGCGGAATGAAGCCTTTCTTTTATTGCTTCACAAAACAGTTCTATATTACTCACGTTTTACGCTCTCTCCCCCTTATATTCTTTTTCATTATAACACATAATCAAAAAAAATCAACAACTAAGTTCCGAAATTCGGTATAAATTTATGAGAAAAGCGAGAAAACCGCCTACAGTCAAAATTTTTTTCAAATTTACAAAAAAACTGCTTGACATTTCCGCTTGCCTGTGTTAAAATATCAACGTTGCAGAAATCCGGGTGTAGCGCAGTTTGGTAGCGCGCTTGAATGGGGTTCAAGAGGCCGTGAGTTCGACTCTCGCCACTCGGACCAGCAATAAACCGCTGAATGTCGTATTGATGGCGCTCAGCGGTTTTTCTGTTTATTGATAAGTTTTTTGATTTTCTGCTCTATACGGCTGTTTTTTTCGGTCGTTGCTTACCGCTGCAATCAACTGCGTGAGCTGAGTTTACGGTTGATGAATATATTGACAATGAAAATGATCAGTGATATTATAACAATGGTTTTCAATAAAAATCTTCATTGCACCATTGCGGCTGTCTATTCAACAATAAAGAAAGCGTGATGACATAGAATATTTCCTGCGATGCGTGAGATCGCCGTGGGGAGGATCTGTTGCTCCATTCCACGCGGCATACGTAATACTTTAGTCTGAAAATGGAAAAATTAACGCAAAAAAGCACTTGACCGGGGTTCCCCCCGAAATCAAGTGCTTTTTCGATTTGGCTATTTCTTATTTATCGTTTCTCGATTGCAAATCGGTCGGAACGCAGGGCTTGTTTCAGTTCTTCGGCTCGGTCGGTGATGATGCGGAATTTCCTCGCACCGTCAAAGGTGACGCTGACCGCTTTATGGTATTTGGCGCCTTCTGCGAATTCCTCTATCGCAAAGCTGGCTCCCGTCTCACGAAGAATATTGAAGAGCGTCATCATTCCAATTCCGCTGCCGCCTTCGCCTGAATGTGTCGTGATTCGCTTTTTACCCATGTTTTTCAGCACGCCTACGTCAAATCTTTCGCCGCTGTCCAGCACTTCAAGGCGGAAGTTCTCGTTATTTCTCAGCAGCATGACTTCCACATGCCGTTCCTTCACCGCGCCCGCTGAAATAATAGCATTCTCGGTGAGATCGGCAAGGATTGTGTTGAATTCGCGACGGTTTATCTTTTCTCCGATCACTCCGTTCATGTCGGACTGAACGTTTACCTCAAAATCAATGCCTCTGCCCTCCGCTAAATACGCCATGTAGCAGAGTATGGCGTCGACTGAATTCACTCCGGTTTCCGTCACTTTACGGCCGTGGTTTTCCAAAAGCGACACTGCTTCACAGCGGCCGGCATACAGCTTCTCCACGGTCTCCGCCTCACGGGTTATCTCGTCGGAATCCGCTCCCTTCTTGAGTCCATCTGATAATGTTGCCAGCAGTTCCGAATCGCGTCGGATGATGCCGGCGAGGTTCTCGTTGTCCTTCACCAGTCCGGCTATTTCTTTATCCTTCTCCGAAAGACTTCCCTCCAGAAGAAGCAGGTTGCGCTCCCTTATCTTCATGCAGTGATCCGACTTGATTTCCCGCTGGGTCAGTACAATCATGGCCACACAGAACACCATGGCAGGAATTAACAGCGCTGTTTTTGCCTCTGAAGAAGAAGTATCCGTCGCTCCTCTGCTGCCGAATGACATTACAACCATCAGCATCAGCAGTGCTACCATGATAACCGTACCGCTCCTGCGCCGCTCCACGATGCTCAGAAGACCACGGCGTAACCGCCGGACTCTGGCGGAGAGATATGTCACGACCCACACCAGCGTTATCATTACAATATAGGAGGCAACATGAACCGGCGTATCATTCAGAAAGTCCCAGACAGAATTATGACTTTCCGGCATAAGATTGTAATAAAATATCGAAAGGAGTACAGAAGCCACAAAACCCACCAGCATGAACAGCGCTTCACAAAAGGCAAAACACAGCAGCGAAAGTACCACTATGTCGCTCAGTTTCAGTCTGCCCTGACGTGACTCACCATGAGGTTCTCCGCTTATCTCATTGCGATAGAGCAGACAGTTGGTCACGGTAGTGTATACAAGCATTAACGGAAGATGCATCGGATCTATCTTATTTCTCAGCCAGATCAGGGAGATGCCCATCGCAGCCGAAAAGAACAAAGCGTATACAATCTTTTTATTATCGCGCTTTTCGCTGACGCATCTCATGAACAGATAGTAGTTGCTGAACATAAGCACCGCGTATTTGATTCCTAAATCCAGCCACGGAAGAACAACCTCTTTATTCATCTTTTAGCTGCCTCCCTATATAATTAGTTGTGAAATGTGACTCTCACAGATTTGGTACAATTCTCATTTTTCGGAAATTCATTTACCGACAGAATCGCTCCGCTGTGACGGAGAATCCTGAACAGCGGCAGCGGATAATCTTTTTCGCCATTCCTGTCCTCCGCGGGAACACTGCTCTTCTTCCCTATCTTTTTCAGGTCTTTCATATTGAATTGCTTTCCGTTGTCCGAAACCTCAATGAATAATCTGTCGTTATCCTGTCCCACATTCACCCAAACGGCGTCATTATTGCTGTCTGTCGAAGCGAAGGAAGAAAATGAATACTCACACAAATCGGCAAGAACGGCGATGAATTCACAGCGTTCTCCCGCTTTTTCGGGAATACTCTCAGGAGCTGCCGTTATTTCGGCTTGGAACTTTATACGGAGGAAATCTGCCCTGTCATTCAGATACAGCAGAACCGCATCGATGGCCGTCACGCCTGTTACCGGAAGATGCCTTCCACGGGCTTCGTATTCCGACAGAGCGTCAGAGCGCTCCGAAGATATTTCATCGAGGGAATTGGCGGCTTCGGCAGCGCGGATGCTGTCGGCTGCATTCCATCCTTCCTGCACAGACTGCCTGACGGACATCACCACCGACGGAATGAGCTTGTTGTCCCTGTGTATCAGCTTTCCAAGACGTTCATTGACGGCGCTGAGATTTTTGAAATAGGCCTTCTGGCCGTCAAGACTTTTTTCCAGCAATTGCAGTTCGTTCTCCCGCAACGCGATATTATAGGATAGCCGATACTCTTTTTTGAGCCAGAAGTAAGTAAGCAAAAACAGCAGAATCATGACAAAACCGACGATAATCATAACCGCTCCGATGTCAGACCTATAAAAAACCGACGTGATCCACAGCACTCTCAATGTCAGCACAAAAGCACAAAAAAAGATAAGCACATCGTTTCTTTCGACTCTCAGCAGCGCGTTCAATTTATCTTTTGTCCATTTAGGTCTCAGCAACACCAACAGCAGACAAAACTGCACGGCAAAGATAAAGCTTCTCGCTATGATTCCTCCACGGAAATTCGTAACAAATTTGGTGATATAGATCCACGCGTCAACCGATCTCTCAAATCTGTCCGAAACATATTGTTTATTCAGATATAAGAAAAAAATCAGCACCGCCAGTGCAAGAAACCACAAGATGTAGCTTATCCCAAAAGAAACAATCGTCAGCGTCAACGCATTACTTTTGCTGAGTTTATGGATGGCTACCATCATGCCGCAGAACAGCGAAAGCGCCACAATAATACAACCTACGGGAAAAATGTTGTAAACACACCCTGTCAATGTTCCGATCATCACAGCCGCCGCCCCACCGAGCAACTTCTGGCGGGAAGTCTGTCTGACACCCAGTGAATTCAGAAGGATCATATATGCCGCCAGCAAAATCCCTATATGTTTTATACTCAATTCAGCCGCAGACGGCCCCATACCATAACCTCCTTCATAATGCAACTCACTGAAAGATATGTCACACACCAAAACCAAGGCATACAACCTTCAACCTTCAACTTTCACCCTGATAAAAAGTCTTCAACCTGATGGAAAAAAGACCAAAGCCCGTTGCACAGGCACGGCAACGGGCTTTGGTGGTGATATGAAAAATTCTCGCAGTCACTACTTTTATTACAAGAAAATCATACCACTTATTGAAGCGCATGTCGATTGCTTTTTTGTGGGATTGCAAACTTTATTTCGCACGCAAAAATCCACAAATTCCCACAAGCAGGAATTAATTCTCAGTTTTCCTTATTCAATTTCGAGGCGTAATAGCCGATGAATTCCTTCACGGTGGGAGACATACGTCTGGAGCTGTAGCGCGCCTTGTAATACTTTCCCTGTTCTTCCAGGTCGGTATTGTCCCATGCCTCGTCGATTGCGGTCTGCATAGCGCGTTCCACGCTCTTCGCTTTTTTGTCGTATTTCTCACCGATCAAGGCAGATACATTGGCCACAGAGCCGCCGCAGTAGATCTCTATCGCGTCCGCAAGATAATTATATCCCTTTCGCTTCGGGCTGATAGACACTTTGTCCAGCTCATCCAATATCCTTTTTCTAAGGTCATTCCGTTCGGACAGATTTTCACACACGACCGATTCGTCAGTCAGATCCGGCCTCCCTGATTGTCTGAGGCGCCCCACGGCGATCATCAGGAATTCCGCGATGACCGCGGGGCTGTGACCTTGTGTATGCTTGTACATCACAAAATCCGCACCCAATTTCCGTACGATTTCGTGTGTCACCTGACTTGAATTGTTTGTATTGACCAGCACATACGGCTGCTTTATTCCCCTTAGCTTGCGAAGCCTGGAGAGAAACACAATGCCGTTGCCTTCACCCAAATGCAGTTCAAGATCCAGTATCACCGCGTCGGGCTGCAGTAAACGCACATACTCCAGCGCCTGTTCCGCGCTGTCCGTGGTCGCCAGAAGCTCGATTCCCTCGGTTTCGGCAAAGCATTCCCCAAAGCTCTCACAAAGCTCATGATCGTCCTCTATGAGCAAGACCTTGACCTTTTCCTGCATAATTATTCACCCCGCAATTTATTATACATGAATCAATTATTAAAATCAACATTAATCAACAAAAAACCACAAAAATTCATTTATATTCATTATTAGTTCATAAACGCACTAAATACAAACGCACAAAATACAAAACCGCCCTTTTTTACGAGGACGGCTTTGTATTTTGTGGATGGGGAACGATATAAAAAGACACAATCTATGTAACGGTCAAAGGAAATGCGGAATCCCCGGCAGCCTGTCCGCAACATTCGCCGCACGGTCTTTCCCTTTGACACCAACAATTATATTACAAAAGAATTAAAAAGTCAAGACTAATTTAACAAATAATTACAGAATTTTGAATCGAATTTAGCGGCAAATTGCTTTTTATCATAAATGCAACAAAACAACTGTCATTATCCGTCATGTTTGCCACTGTCCAGCAGTAATTCGGAGGGTAGCGCAGACAATTAAGTGTATTGTCAACCACAAAACGCTGCATTTTTATGAATCCGTCAACGATAGGAAGACGCATCACCTTTCCGCCTTCACCCCTGCTGCAATTCTGCTTGAGCCGATGCGAGACGCGCCGGCTTCAATAAAAGCCGCCGCTTCTTCCGGCGAACCGATGCCGCCGGCCGCTTTGATTCTCACATGCGGCGCAACGTTTGCCTTGAACAGTTGAATATCCTCGAGCGTGGCACCTGCTTTGGAAAATCCGGTCGAGGTCTTGATGAAATCCGCTCCCGATTCCGAAACGATACGGCACATGGTCACCTTTTCTTCTTCCGTGAGCAGACAGGTTTCTATGATGACCTTTAGAATCTTCTTTCCGCAGGCCTTCTTGATTTCCCTGATCTCGCGAAGAATGTCGTCTGTTCTGTTATCCTTCACCCAGCCGATGTTGATAACCATGTCAATCTCGTCCGCTCCGTTTCTGATCGCGTCGGTTGTCTCGCAGACCTTCACCGCTGTCGTGCTGTAGCCGTTAGGAAAGCCTATCACCGTGCAGATCGGAAGCCTGCCGCGCAGGTATTCCGCAGCTGCTTTGACATAGCTCGGCGGAATACAGACTGACGCCGTGCCGCACTTCATTCCCTCGTCACAAGTCGCTCTGATCTGTTCCCATGTCGCGTCCTGCCTGAGAAGCGTGTGATCGACCTTGCTGATTATTTCTGTAATTTCCATTGATTTCGTCTCCGTACTGTATATTATTAGTTTTCTCTTCCATTTTCCCAGCATACCGGATCACATATTCTGATCGTCGAGCGTCAGCTCAAACGGCGGTATGAATTTTTCCAGAAATTCTATTCCCTCCGGCAGTCCCATATCTCTGATCGATTGAATGGTGGTCGCCTTCGCTGCCGTAAATTCCTTATTACACGCCTTTTCTTCTTCTATGCACTTGATCAGCGCGCTCAGCTTATCGGCACATTTGACCAGACGCAGCAGCTCCGCGTCCTCTCCCTCATGGGTAATGAGCGGAAGGTATTCATCCCGCATATCCTCCGGCAGCAGCGAAAGCAATCGGTTCTCCGCCGCGCTCTCCACGCCAGCGTACGCTCTGCGAATTTCGCTGCTGAAATATTTGACGGGCGTCGGCATATCGCCGGTGATTACCTCCGGCACATCGTGGAATATTGCCAGCAGCGCGGCACGTTCCGGGTTGATGTTCCCTCCGAACCGCCTGTTGCGTATCACCGCCAGCGCGTGCGCGATAATCGCCGTGTCAAGCGAATGTTCGCTTAACGTTTCGCTGTGGGTGTTGCGCATGAGCGCCCAGCGGTCAATATACTTCATGCGCGAAATGATTGCGAAGAAGGAGGATCCTTCTCTGTTAGTGTGATTGTTTTCCGTGTCGTTCACTCTCCCTTTTCATCTTCCTCAGACTGCATCTCGTCGTAATGCTGTCTTGCCTTCTCGAACAGATTGATCTGCGGCTCCTCCGGCTTCTCCTGCCTGGCGGCGCTGCTTTTTGCCTCGGCCAGCGCCTTTTGCCACGCTCCAGACATTTTCCCTTTCGCACCGGAAACCAAGCGGAAGAACTTCACGTCATGCAGCCTTAACTCTCCCATATTGCCCTTGCTCGAAAGATAAGCCGCGGTCAGCGACGTGATAGGCACCGACATAAGCAGTCCGAAACAGCCCGCAAGCGCGCGGAGCAGCTCCACCGCGATCATCTCATTGTTGATGATTTCTTCGAGTGAGATATTATACGCGCTGAAAAGCATGAGCAGCTGGAACGAACTGCCCACATAGGCCAGTATCATCGTGTTGAGCGACGCGCCCATAATGTCACAGCCGATGGACATTCCCGAACGGGCAAGCTCCCAGCCGGTAATATCTTTCCCCATTTTGCCCTTCAATTCCTCCAGCGAGGAAGATATGGAAACACTGACGTCTATCGTGCCGCCTAAGCTTCCTATGACGATGGCAGCAAACATGATCGACGCCACATCAAGGTTATGTCCGTTGTCGGTGTATAACAGACTGATGGCCTGCTCATCCGCCGTGCCTGTAATCCAGATGACGTTTTTTAATATGTAGGCGATCAGCGCCGAAGTGAGAACGCCGCCGATCGCGCCCATTCCCGCCGCCAGCGACGATACCGAAGGCCCGTGAACCATGAGCAGCGTAACAATAATGGTGGCAGAGCCGAATATCGCCACCGCCAACACGGGATCCATTCCGTTGTAGACAAGCGGTATCATGACAAATATCAGCATGACACAGGTTATGATCAGCGCTGAGAAGGATTTGACGCCGTTCCGACCGAAAAAGAGTATCAGCAGCACAATAAAGCCCAGTGCTATCCACATCAGCGGAATGTCCCTCTGAAAGCCCGTACATGTGCCGGAAAGCTCATATGTATCGTAATTCATCACGAAATACCCCAGCAGGCGGTCGCCTTCCTTGGCGATGATGACGCCCTTTCCGGTTCCGGTGAGATCGGTGAGGTCCAGCTGCATTTCCGCTTCCACGCCCTTGTAGGGACCTGTGAGGATTTTTACCATAAAGGTCTGCGTGCGCTGTACAATGGATTCTCCGCCCCAGTCGCCGCCCGTTTCGTAAATGTCAAGGAGTTTTGTCACTACGACCCGTTCGATCTTCATGTCGTCTACTGAAATATTGCCGGCATCCGACGCGCTGGGCAGATAATAATCACTCCCGGACGCTTTATCCTCTCCGGTCAGTTTTTCCTTCTGTCCGGAACTGCCCATTGTCAGCCAGAGTATTCCCACCACGGCAAGCACACACGCAATGCCGCAAAAGCTGATGATTGTCTTTTGGTGTTTTTTCAGATAATCCTTCACGCTACCATCCTCCGATTTAACAAAATTTACAATTACATAATACTTTACTATAAATTTATGTATATAATATGAACAGTTGTATAATATATCTAAAAAAAACAAAGCAAAGGAGAATGAAAAATGTCAGCAAACACTCCCAATCAAGGCAATTACCGCAGTTCTCAGCCGGGTATGCCTACGCAGGCCATGACCCAGCGCCCCCAGGCTCAGTACATCTCACAGCCTCAGCGCCAGGTGCAGCCGCCTCTCAACAACGGCGGAAACAATAACGGCGGCAAAACCAGTATTTCCACCATACTGCTGTCCGCGCTGCTCGCTCTCCTGCTCGGTCTCGGCGGCGGTTTCCTCGGCGCTAAACTCGGCAAGAGCGGCACCACCGTCATTCAGACGGAAGACGGTTCCAAGGTCGTATTTCAGGAGATAGATCGCACCACCGACATAGGAAGTCAGGCCTCCTACGCTGTCGAAGACGTCGCGGCAGCCGTCAGCGATTCCGTTGTGGAGATTACTACAGAGATCGTGACGACCAGTTCTTTCCTTGGCCAGTATATCTCACAGGGAGCAGGCAGCGGCGTTATCTTCACCACGGATGGCTATATTGTCACGAATCACCACGTCATTAACGGTGCGTCAAAGATCAACGTCACCCTACGTGACGGAACCAGCTACAGCGCAAAGGTGATCGGCGACGATGCAAAAACCGACCTTGCTCTGCTGAAAATCGAAGCGACAGGACTTACTCCGGCTGTGCTTGTCGCCGATTCCGATCAGTTGAAGGTAGGACAGACCGCTATTGCCATCGGCAATCCCTTAGGACAACTCGGCGGCACCGTTACCAGCGGCATTGTCAGTGCGCTCGGACGTGAAATCGAAGTCGAAGGCGAAACCATGACCCTTCTCCAGACCAGCGCGGCTATCAATCCCGGCAATTCCGGCGGTGGTCTCTTTGACGACAAGGGCAATCTCATCGGCATTGTTAACGCAAAATCCAGCGGTTCCGGCATAGAAGGTCTTGGCTTTGCCATTCCCGCCAATACCGTCAGGAAAACCATTGGCGACCTCATGGAATACGGTTACGTCAAGGGGCGCGCCTCTCTCGGTCTTTCCTACGTGACAATCGACAACCTTGCTTCCCTGTGGCTCTACGGCTACGACGATTACGGCGTGTTTATCTCCAAAGTGGATATGCGGTCTGACGCTTACGCCGCCGGATTGCAGGCAGGCGACATGATCGTTTCCATCAACGGCGCTCAGATTTCAAACGAAGAGGATATTCAGGCGCAGACCAAGAATCTTCAGGTCGGCGACACCGTCAACATGGTCATCAGAAGAAACGGACGCGATTACAAGGTAGACATCACGCTTACCGAATACAAAGGATAAACTATCATTGACCGGCGTAAATTGGCACGGTAAACAGAACATGAGCATAAAGCCGCAGCATGGCCTTTTCTGAAAGAAATCATGCTGCGGCTTTTTTGCCGTAAGATTAAAGAATCATCGGCTGAATCTGCGTTTTATGGAGCGCACATTGAATCGCTTCGGCCGTTTTGTCGAAATGAGCCACCACAGAATTCGGTTTCTTAACCGGATCGTCCTGCGACATGGGGATAAAATAAATGTTCTTGTTGTTCATCAGCGCGCCGATATTCTTCGCCGCCGCTGCCAGAGCGTCATTTGTCGAGACGCCTATCACCAGCGGACGAGCGTTACGCAAATGCGCCTTTGCGGCCAGCGCCACGGCGGTATCGGTGACACCGCAGGCTAATTTGGCAAGCGTATTGCCTGTGCAGGGCGAGATCACCAGCACATCGAGCAGCTTTTTGGGGCCGATCGGCTCCGCCTGCGGAATGGTGTGTATCACGCTCTTGCCGCATAGTTCCTCAATTTCCCTCACGAAATCCGCTGCATTGCCGAAGCGGGTATCGAGAGAATAGGCGTTCTGCGACATGATGGGGTACAGTTCCGCGCCAGCCTCCCTGAGTCGCTTCATCTCGTCGATCGATCGGCGAAAGGTGCAGAAAGAGCCGCATAGGGCGTACCCGATTTTAATATCCTTCCAATCTTCCATATTGTTAACCCTCCTCTAAAATGGACATCACTGTTTCTTTGATAATCCCGGCCGCCGCAATGGGCGAGTATTTTCCGGGAAGTCCCGGCGCGTGAAGCACGCGGATATTCCTTTTTTCGCAGGCGTCGGCATCTATCCCGCCGGGTGCCGTGGCCAGCTCGATGAGCAGCGCGTCAGGTGACACACCGTCGATGAACCGGCTGTCCAGCACCTTCGCGGGAACGGTGTTGATGATCACACTGAATTCCTTTGCCCTTCTTGCGGCTCTGCCGAAGGACAGCGCCTCCATGCCAAGCGACGCGATTCTCGCCCGGTCGGAAGGCCTGCGCGCCGCTACCGACACATGGCCGCCCAAAGCCCTCAGCATGGGCGCAAGAAAGCCCGTGATCCTGCCGCAGCCGGTAATGAGAATGCGGCTCCCGCAGACTGTCCCGGGATAATGCGCGATTAATTCGGCGAGAGCACCCTCGGCTGTCGCCTGTGCGTTGCGGAGAAGAAATCCTTCGCTTGCTCCGTAGTCATATAAATTCAGCTGGGAAAATGCCGGCGACACGGCTCTCAGCCGTTCCGCCATCCCCACAAAGACCGCCTTGCCGACAAGCGCCGCGCAAAAGTCGTCATTCAGCTCGATACGGTATGTGCTCAGCGGCGCGCTGAGCGTTATCCCGTCGCGTGTAGGCGGCATGGGGAGAATGACGATGTCCGACATCAGCACAGCTGTCAGCGGATCGGTGGATGCTGTGCCCACAAGCTGCTGCGCGGAATGCTCGAATCCCGAACAGTACACCGTGTTTCCCTCCGCGGCCAGCATATTGGCCAGCACGGTCTGCCTCGCATCTCCTCCCACCACCGCAAAAATTGATCTATCCAATGAAAAAACCTCCGTTGAGCGCTCATATTCGTTTGCTAAGGAAACGCTGATCAAGTCGATTCTGCCCACGCTCAGTGACGTATTCTCACGCGGGCGAATCGACGGCTGCGCCTTTCATCAGCGTATCCCTAAGAATAAAGACTATTGAACAACGCTACTACACAATATGCTGTGCCGAAAAAATGGACACAAAAAAACCGGGCAAAGGTCTTTTTGAAAGACCCTTACCCGGCTCTTGATTTCTTGCCACGATGTATTTCACGAAGGTTCTGTTGGCGTAATCCTCTATTATTGATAAAAAGATAAAATTATTACAACAAAAATCTCATATAAATGACCTTGGCAAAGCCATGAATTGCAACTGAATCGAGCAGTCAGATTAGTTGTTCTTCATCTTTTCGAAGCACTCGCTGCAATAAACAGGACGTCCTTCTGTGGGCTCAAACGGAACGGTTGCTTCGCCGCCACATGCGTCGCAGACTGCCTTGTAAGTCTTGCGCTGCTGTCTGGTGGCTGCCTTCTTTGCGTCACGGCATTCCTTGCAGCGCTGGGGCTCATTTTCAAAGCCCTTGCTTGCGTAGAATTCCTGCTCGCCTGCCGTGAAAACAAATTCTTTGCCGCAATCCTTGCATCTGAGAGTTTTGTCTTCGTACATTGTTAAAAACCTCGCTTTAGAGAAAAATAGAATGTTTCGCCCCGGGGCGGATTCCCACCGCCATCTCCGCGCACATGCTTTTTACACATAATACGCGGCGCTGCTGATTTGAGCTACAGGGACATTTATCAATAAGGCTGAAATTGACTATCTCCTGGAGGATATGAATTTCTGCCTTACACGCTGAATTGCATTATCTACCGCCTTTACATTCACGCCGAGAGCCTGCGCCGTTTCTTCATAGCTCATGCCCTTGAGCCGCATACTGATGACAGCGCGTTCCAGCTCACTCAGCTCCGAAAGAACGGCCGATTCCGATTGACCCGTCAGCACGTACCCCTCCGGATCATCCATTTCCGACAAGGACGCCTTTTTGCCTACACCCGGATCGTCCAGCTGCGAATGGCCTGTGAAAACCGTGTTTTTCTCGCTGAAATACGCTCTCACCGCCGAGATCAGCACATTGTCAATGCAGCGCTCCGCATATGTGCGGAAACTCGCTCCTTTGGCCGGATCGTAGCTCCGAACGGCGTTCAGAAAGCCTATGGCCGCCTCCTGCGCCATATCGTCGGTAATATCACACCCGCAGCGCTCACTCTTGGCCAGTGCCTTTGCGTGAATCATGGCATTGTAGCGCCCCAAAAGACAGGCAAATGCCTCCTGATCGTCTTGCGCCGCCAGCTGCGCCAGCGCAGCATCGGATTGGGAGGAAAAAGAATTCATCGGCACTTGCCTACCTCCCTTCCGCCTTTTCACATACGCGCTTCTGATTCGCAGTAACGACAAATTTCGGGTGATTATGAATGCTCATTTAAGGATTCATTAATAATGCATTTACATAATACACCCGAACTTGCGTTTTGTCAATAGTTTTTATGAATTATATAAATATTTTAGCTGATTTTTTGTTATTATTAATTCTCAGATGCTTCCTCTGCTTTGTCAGCCTTGATTTTGACAGCTTCCATCACCTTTGAAGCGATCGGACGTGCCACGGCATATCCGCCGCCGCCGTTCTGCACCACGACCACAAAGGCATACGGGTACTTCTCGTTTCTCGTGAAGCCCACGAACCACGCGTGCGACTTCTTGTCACCGTCCAGCTCGGCGGTTCCGGTCTTTGCGCAGAATTCCATACCTGACGGGAAATTTCTGTCGCCGTAATTGTTCTTTACCGTGTAGCGCATCATGTCGGACAGCTTATCCGCTGTGGCTTTGCTGAGAATTCTCTGTGAATCGGGCTGTTTGTCTATGTTCAGCGGAATACCGGAACCGGTAGTGATCTTTTCCACAATATACGGTTCGACACAGATTCCGCCGTTGGCGATGATTCCCATGTACCGCATCATGGCGAAGGGATTGACTTCGTCGGTATTCTGCCCTATTCCCGTCCATGCCAGTTCGTTCAGTCCTCCCGAGGAAGCGACCTTCCCCTTCACGGTGGGTATCCCGCTCAGGCTGTGGCCGGTGGTAATGCCCAATTTGCGGGCGTACAGCTCAGTGTTTTCCCAGCCGAGCTGCATTGATATTTCGCCGAATGCCACATTGCAGGAGTTTTTCAGGGCTGTCTGGAAATCCTCTTCCTTATGCGTTCCCGAGCAGACGATCTTTTGACCGTTGATGGTCATTACCTTTTCGCAGTTAAACTTCTGCGCGTCTATATCGGGAATGCAGTCGATCGCCGCGGCCGCCGTCACGGTCTTGTAGACAGAACCGGGAGTGAATCTTGACGAAATGGCGCGGTTGATGAACACACCGTCAAAATTGTCGTCTCCGTCCTGGATGACCGGAGGATTCTCAGGATCGTAGGTGGGTGTGCTGACAAGACAGATTACCTCGCCGGTTGTGTAATTGAAGACGCACACCGCCCCCTTCTTGCCCTTCATCTGCTCATAGGCTGCCGCGCAGACGTCGGAATCGAGGGTCGTGTGAATAATATTGCCTGCCACCTTGGTGGAGAACATGCCTGTAATAATATTGAAACCCACCAGCCTATCCGCGTAGACCTTTTGTATGGACGTGGCAACATTGCTCTTTTTGTCGCCGATGATGTGCATTGTCGCACACCTGACGCTTTCGTTATCGCTGTATTTTCGCTTGCCGTCAACCGTATCGAGCAGGGCGTTGCCGTCGCGGTCGTAAATCGCGCCGTCGATGATGACACCGTTGTTATACACGTGCCTGTTGGCGGTGAAATTGACCCATTTGGATCCCTGGGTAAAGAACCGGAAGGTGAAGAATCCGATTCCGCCCATCAGACATACAATGATCAGAATGACGCTGAGCGCGCGTCTTTGTACCTTTTTCAAATCAAGTCACCTCCACCGTTCAATGTCTACGGCGGCTGCCGATGTAGTCCTCGCTGCCGCCTTCATCGCCTGTGTAGGAGTGCTTTCTGCGCCTTCCGGCGGAGGATTGTGCGCCGCTCCGGTCAGAGGACTCGGGGTTCGCGGGCGCAGCGGGCCGCGGAACGGATGGCGACTGCATGGCCGACTGAATCTTCGCCTGATACCCCGGGTTTTTCAGCGGGTCGGAATAGATGACATCCTCGGCGGAAAACTTTCTGTCGTCCAGTTCCACCATGCCGTCGGTGTTCTCCGGCTCTGCCTCAGTGAAGTCCACGTTTGCAACGGGCTTAAGAATGCCCTTTTCGATGAGCCTGATTCTGATGCGCTCGGCAATCTGCCCCAGCTTACTGAAATCGTACTCGCTGCGGCCGATGATATTTTTTACCTCCGGGAGCGGCTGTCCCGAACTGTCGGTCAAGCCTTCGCCGCTCTGGATGCGCACCTTGAAATTCTCTCTCGCAGCGGCAAAACTCGCGTTGCGACGGGTGTCCGCCGCTTTGACAAAGGCGAGAAGTCCCCAGCTTGACAGCATACTTGAGCCGCCGTTGGACACAAAGGGGAATGTCACACCTGTGAGCGGAAGAACATCGACCGATCCGAGGGTATTGAGTATCGTCTGGAAGACCATCATGCTGACGGCCGCGCAGGCGGCAATCACATAGAAGGAGGAACGTCCGTTGGCAGCGCTCTTGATGGTAAATGCCGCCAAAGCGCATATACAGACCACAGTAATAATGGCGATCAAAAGACCCCATTCCTCACACACAACGCCGAATACGAGGTCGGTATCGGCGGCAACCACTCTGCGAAGCCAGCCGCTGCCGACGCCTACGCCGGCAAGGCCGCCGCTCGCGGAGGCGGACATGGTGCGGGTCTGCTGATAGCCTAAATTATACGGGTCGTCCCACGCGTGTCCCCAGATAGCGAAACGCCGCGCCACATACGGCTTGAATTTCAGCACCAGCATGATGCCGAAGACCACCGTCGCGCAGATAAGGGCAATAGTGGAGAAATCGCCGGAACGCATAAAGGCGATCACAACGAATGCGACAAAGAAGATGGCCGCCGTTCCGAAGTCGCCCATAAGCGCAAGCGAGCCGATGCACACGCCAGAGAAGCCAATGAAATAGGCAAGGTTTTTCTTGGTAAGCAGTATATCCAGCGTAGCGGCGCCGATAAATACGAACGCGATCTTGACAAGCTCCGAGGGCTGCAGCGACACGCCGACGATGGAGATCCAGTTCTTCGCGCCGTTCTTGGTCTGACCGAAGATGATATTGAACATCAGCAGACCCACCGTGGCGATCATCACCTGCAGCTTGACCGAGGTGATTCGCTTGAGATCACGCAGGAACCAGCCGAACATCACAAAGAGTCCGAATCCCAGAAGGAAGGCGAAAAACTGCTTGTACAATTCCCCCGGCTTGGATGACGCAGCCACCGAGAAGCCTATGGTCGACAGGAAAAACGCCAGCATTTCAACCTCTATGCCGGTCTTGACAAGAATCCGCATGACGATGTAATACGCCCACATCAGAACAAACAGTCCGCCGTAGCAGATAAATACCGAGGTGTCGTCCACCTTGGCGCTCCAGTAAAGCTCGGCCACTGTGAGCAGCATGAAGATGCTCAGCAGCATAAGCGTATTCACCGGTCGCAGCTTGCGGGCCAGTCGCTTGTTTGTCTCCCTCTGTGAGCCTCTCGGACGGGTGACGAGAAATCTTGCCTCCACATCCGCCAATTTGAGTGTACTGCCCGCAGGAAGCGCGGCGGTGCCGTCGATTTTTTTGCCGTTGACGGTAAGCCCGCCGGTGGAGCCGAGATCCGAAATCGTCCAGCGCTTGTTTTCATCGCGTATCAGAACAGCGTGTGAGCGTGAAACGGTGGGAAAATCTATGACTATATCGCTGGAGGACGCCCTGCCTATGGTGTTTTCCCAATGGCTGACAGGAAGTCTGCCGTAACCGTTTACGTCAAGATAAGCCCATACCTCCGGCGCTTCATGCCCCGAAAGCATCGACCTGACACAGCGGAAGACGATTAAAAACGCCAGAACGGGAATCACCCATCTCGCTATTGCGGTAAAATCGCCCAGCGAGACAAAAAATCCGCAGACGGTTTCCCATGCGATCTCCCACCACGGTTGATCTGTAACCAAAGCTGTGAGGAACACCTGTTGTCCACTTCCCTTCCAAATAGAACAGGATATATTATATGCATAAATCCAAAAGCCGATACCCGCAAAAAACGGATATCGACCTTTGCGGCATTATTCTGCTGAAAAATCTTTCGTTACTTGACGGAATTGACAGCACCAACCATCACAGGCAGATAGCGCTTTGTTTCCACTACGGCGAAAACAAACGGACGGTTGAGGTTAATCGGAATCATATCCACGCCGGCGTCGTTATTACCCACATTGGCGCCTGTGCCCTTCTTGGTTCCGCTTTCTGTGACAGTCAGACCTGTGGAAATAGCGATGCCGCCCAGATAGATCTTCCCGTCGCAAGTTCCCACATTGTCAAATCCCGCGTTTTCGGAACTGAAAATCTGTCCGAGTTCGGCTTTTTCAATCAGGTTATTGATTTCGCCGGTGTAGGAGCAGGAGAATTTTGGGATACTTGCGTCCACGACTCTCCAGTCCTTGCGGCCTTTAATCAGTTCACGGTATACTCGCTCCCTCGAAAGATAATCAACCAGCTCTGTCAGAGAACTGCGGCTTTCATTGACAGGAAGTAAAGCGAGGAAAGCGTAATTTCCACCAGCATAGCTCTTCATGAAGCCGACAACCGATTCATTGCCGATATAAGTTTTTTCATAGCTTGACATCATCTGTACATCCTGCTCGTCGCCTGACAACGAGTTGAATTTGCCGTCAAATATGTCGGCGGGACGAATCGGCGATTCCCAGTCGGCTTCGAGGAGTGTGGTGTTCACCATATAAAACGGCGCGTCTTTGGGTATTTCTTTAATGATTCGCTCGGAATACATATTGGTCTTGTTGGATGCCCAGTTATTGATGTTGGTGACGGCATCCTTGCTGAAGCTCTCCTTGTAGGCGTCCGCGTTATAGTAATTCTTGGCAACGGAAAGGAATTCCGAGGCGGGCGCTATGTTCTTATCCGAATTAAACCACAGCGCATTTTCAAAATACAGCTTGGATTTATCTGAATCAATGAGATTCTCATTGAAGGAATGCATATTGGAGTTGAGGTAATCAGAGGGATAAAGCTTGCCCAATGCGCTCTGTAAATCGGTCTGGGTCTTTCCTGTCGCTCCGTTGGATAGCAGGGACAAATCGTAATAGACGGCAAGCGGAGAAAGCACTACATTGGTGTTGTCCTGCGGATATTCACTCTTGAGCATCTTGAATGCGGCCACGCTGTATTTATCACATACGGCCTCGTCAATATATACCTCAGAAGCATTTGTGGCTTCCACATTCGCCATCAAATCCTCTGCGGTGACTTCCTTGCTGCATCCGATGGAACCCGCAGCTAAAGCGACGGCGACAAACAGCGCCAGCATTCGTCTGATCTTTTTCATTTGTTTTTCTCCCTTCGGGTATTTTTATATATTATAACACGTCTTTTTTCAAAAGAAAAGGATTTTACCTAATTTTTTTTCATAAATCAGTCATTTTTTTATTTTTTATCAATAAAAAACCTGCCGAGTCGTTTACACGTTAAACACGGCAGGTAGTGAAAATGTCATTCGTTGGGTTCCGCGCAGACGATCAGCTCTTTGGCATAGGGCAGCGTCAGAATCCAGTCGCAGAAGGTGTGCCATTCCGCGAGCTTGTGATCCTTGCGGGCAAAGTAGATATTGATCAGCGTTTCGTAATTGAAAGAGCAGGTGCGCATCTGGTTGTAGCTCGACGGCAGGAGCTGAATGATGTCGTACCAGTCGCTCTTGTCCTTGGTTTCGAGATAGCGCAGACGTATTTTTTCCAGTTCATCCACAATGCTTTGCATGAAGGCCTCTGTAGCCGGTGTCATGTGGTCGTGGCTGAAATCGTCAATGTCAAACGGCTTGCTCGTGATCTTGTGCATGGTGCTGGTGGAATTGGCCACCGTCGCCACCTTATAGGTATCGTATTCCTTCCACCAGTACATCGGTGCGGTGACGTCCACCGATACAAATATCTGTCGAAGATACTTGCGGTGATCGCTGCCTGCCTTGCGCAGTCTGCGGGCAAGGTCGAGGTCGTTGGGGCCGAGTACGTATTGGCCGTTTTCGTCATAGAAGCTGTCGCTTCTCGCCCAGCTGTTCATGGGATTTCTCGCGCCCCTGATCGCGTTTTCCAGATTCATCACGCTTGTGCGCTCTATTCTGATCATGCAACTTCACTCCTGACTAATACCTTCATAAAAAATAACAGAGAATAGCAACGCAATCAATCGCTATTCTCTGAAAAACAATGGTGCCGGTGACCGGGGTCGAACCGGTACGGTATCGCTACCACCGGATTTTGAGTCCGGCACGTCTGCCAATTCCATCACACCGGCAAATAAAATGTCTTGCGAAAACAAATCCGCAAGACATCAAATGGTGGAGCATAGGGGAGTCGAACCCCTGACCTTTTGAATGCCATTCAAACGCGCTCCCAACTGCGCTAATGCCCCGTGCTTTCGACAGCTATTAAAGTATAACACAGCCTTTTCCGAATGTCAAGTTATTTTTTGAGTTTTTTTCAGATTTTTTATTTGAAATTATTCAACAAATATACTCCTCTTACAAATTATAGAAAAAGCAAAAACCCGCACAGCGCGTTTAAAAAAACACACCGCGCGGATTTTCGCGTCAACAGAAAAATTAGGGGTTGTCGTGTTTAATACTGTCCGTACCAGAAGCGCCACCAGTTGCCTGAATGGGGCAGAAATGACATTTTACAGACAGGTACGCTTTGATGCCGCAGCAGCCGGAGAATAGCTGCAAGCTGCGAATGACCCTTTATGATTGCCTAAAGCAAGTCTGTTTCGGTGACAACAAACGGCTTCCCCATTTCGAGCTCCTCCGCGGAATAGAGGGGATAATAGAGAACGTCCTTGATAAATGTATAAAGCATAAAGCAAATGTAAACCGCCATTACAAACAGAACAATGGATAAGACCACGGTCAATATCAGACGGCTTGCCTTGATTTTCTTTGTGATCTTTGTTCCGTCCTGGTTGGCGTAATACTCCGCGGCTATATCCTCCGGCGTTCCCACATAGGCAATCACATCGTCAATAGTCGCTTCGGGATGCTCGGCGAGATAGGAATTGACGCCTGCTTTAATATCAGGCAGCAGCGTCCTTCTGCCTTCCCGCGGCAGCGCTTTGGCAATCTGTTTGTAGTACTTTTTTAACTCTTTTGCTATTCCTTTTTTCATACGCTTCATCTGCTGTGTGTTCCTCACTTTTGAACGATAATTTTCATATCACATTTCAATCCGCGGTTAACGTCAGATGAAATCAGCCGGCGTAACGTCCGACGTTGAAACCACAAACGTCTCGGTGACAAAGTAGCCGTTGCCGCTTATGATCATATCCGTTACAATAACCGCCGCGAAAATCAGCGCGGCTATCAACAGGCAGATCAAAACAATGATGACAATCTTCCAGCCGATCCTGATTTTTTTGGTGATGTTCCCGCCGTCCTGATTTGCGTAATATTCCGCGGCTATATCCTCCGGCGTTCCCACATAGGCAATCACATCGTCAATAGTCGCTTCGGGATGCTCGGCGAGATAGGAATTGACGCCTGACTTTATGCCCGGCAGCAGATCCTTTCTGCCTTCCCACGGCAGCGCTTTGTCGATCTGCTTATAGTGCCTCTTTAAATCGGTTTCTATTCCTTTTTTCATATACTTCATCCGCCTTGCTTGCTTTTAAATGATGGCAAGAAATAATGTTTCCTATTTCCGGTTATGCAGGAATCCATCAGAAAGAACCCGGATACAAATCCGAGTTTGTTATAACCTTTACGGTGCCAAGGTCAATCATTTCGTGCGGGAAGCAATAGTTGTAAACCAGCATTGCCGCCAACGTGATACCGAAAATGACCGCAAGCGCCAGCAGGAACAGCAAAAGGATTATCACTAATTTCCTGCCGATCTTGATTTCCTTTGAGATTTCCCTGCCGTCCAAATTGGCATAATACTCGGACGCTATATCCTCCGGAGTACCGACATAGGCGATCACATCGTCAACGGTCGCATCTGGATTTTCGGCGAGATAGGACTCCACACCGTCCTTTATATCCGGCAGCAGCGTCTTTCTGCCCTTCCGAGGCAGGGCTTTGGCAATTCTGTCAAAATAGTTATCCAGAACCTTATTCATTTGCGCGTCTTTATTATCACTCTTCATCTGTAGCGTTTTCTCCACTTCTGCTTAAGATCGTTTCGATGTCATTCTTGACTGCCTGATAATCCGAAAGCAACTGCTTAAGATGCAGCCTGCCGGCATCCTCCAAATGGTAATACACCCTCGTGGCGGTCCTGCCGACTGTCACCTCGCGACTGCTGATAAAGCCGTTTTCAATCATTTTATAGAGCGAAGGATACAGACTTCCCTCGGGAATGAAAAAATTGCCGTTGCTCCGCTTGATCAGCGTCTGAATAATCTCGTACCCGTACATGTCCCGCTCCTGCAGCAGCGTCAGAACAAGCAGTGCCGTCGCGCCGCGCTTAAAGGTGCTTTTGAAATTTCCCGCAGCTATTTTATATTCCCCCATTTCAAGCCGGACTGCGAGATGTCCTCTCAAAGTCCGGAGTTCATTATACACCAACAATTTCAAAAAGTAAATATCTTCCGGTAAAACAAATAGCAAATAATTTATGAATATTTTTAGAAAAAGTTTTTGTTGACAGTTTAGGAAAGCTATGATATATTGAGAATGTGAAATTTGAAATTGCGAAGGAGATTTCTGCATGAAAATAAAAACTGTGAAATTTGCTGCTATTCTTCTGGCGTTTCTGCTGCTGACGGGAAGCCTTGCCGCCTGCCGCACCAAGAAGATGCAGGAAGAAATGGAAGAAAAAACCCTTTCCGACGACCTTTTCAGCTATGAGCTTTCGATTGACGGACACGTCTATTCACTGCCCTGTCCCGTGAGCGAATTTGAGGAGCATGGATGGGTAATTGATGACGACCGTGAGATAAAACCGGGCGATCCGTTTAAGGTTTTTCTTCTGGAAAGGGCGGACAACGAAGAGATTTCTCTTGGAGTGGATCTTTACAATCCAACCGCGGAAATAATGGAACCCTCCGGGAGTTTCGTTGTCGGCGTTTACCTTCAACCTGATAAAGGATATGACGTCATTCTGCCGGGAGGCTTTGCCTTTGACAGCAGTATCTCCTACGACGACATCATGAAGCAATACGGAGAACCTGATTCGACATTTGATGAGGAATCGTACATCGCAAGGTATTACATTCAGACGTATTACCATGAAATAGGCTTTTTCGGCGTTCCCGATGAATCCGGAAGGATAGAGAATATTTCGGCTTATGTTCTCAATCGCACATTTGAAAAGGATTTGTCAATTCTTGACCGTTCCAAAATTCAGAAGGTGGATATCGCCGACGAACTGGACAGTTGTGAGGTGTGGATTGAGGGCAATCTCTGCACCGTTCCTATGAAGTTCAATGAATTCACGGATTACGGCTGGAAAGTCAAGGAGGATTCTTCTATCAGCTATGTGAAAAACGATACGGAGATATGGATTGGCACTAACGATCCCGATAATACTACACCGCCTCAAGATGACTCTCTGATAACGGAATTTTATATTTCTCTCCGCAGCGGTGCGGAACTTGTCATTCTCCCCGGCAACTTCATCTTTGACAAGCGAACCACTGTAGAGGAAATCATCGATCAGTACGGTCAGCCCTACGAACTGCAAGACTTCGGGAATTCCTATCATCTGCATTACAAACTTAACCAAAGCGGCAGCAGTTTCGTCACATTCTTTATCGCCCGTGAGGACAACGCCGCAATTTCTCCCGAGGAACGCACGGTCATCATCAGAAAGACGCCCGGAGAATAAACTTACCAGAAGGAGGTGAAAACCATGATTGAAACAGTATTGCTTATTATTCTTGCCGGCAAGATCGGCAATATCGCGCAGGAAAAGGGACACAGCCGCATTGGCTACGGCTTGTTGACCGCCCTTCTGTGGTTCGTTGGCGAAATAGGCTTGGGACTGGTCGCCTTCCATATCGGCTTCGATTTTCTGTCGGCCATACCCTTCTGCATCGCCGGAGCCGCCATCGGCGCTGTCATTTCTTATCTGATCGTCTCTCATCTCCCGGAAACTCAGTACGATAAAACCACATACGCCTCACGGTACAGCGGAAATTCGCCCCTATCGCCCCTGCCGGAGAAAAAGCCGCAGGTCGACGAGCGTACCGACGAGGAAAGAGAAGACGATAATTTCGCCCACTCTGTCGGGCTTTCCGCACTTGCGGAAGATGACGAGTGAGAATACAGGGAGGTTTTATTATGAATAACGCCAGAAAAACACTACAGCCAAAACGAATCCTCTATCTTGGTATTGCCTTGGCGGCGCTCATCGTGAACACCGCAGCCTGTTCCGGCAAATCAAGCGTCGACCCTGCTTCGTTAAGAGAGCCTATCGTGAGCGGAACTGATATTTCAGATGACCTTTTCAGCTATCAGATCAATATCGACGGTCACACCTACACCGTGCCCTGCCCGGCAAGCGATTTTCTTGAAAACGGCTGGATTCTCAGCAGCGATCAGGATCTCGCGCCCGGCGAATCTCAAAACTACGGCACGATGAGAAAAGCAAACTACTCGATCAAAGTCGGTATATACAACGCCGGTACGGAAAAGGCAAAAATGTCAAAATGCGTTGTTTTTGATGTGACGGCTCATGTTTTAGACACTCCGAAGGTCATCATTCCCGGCGGTCTGCTTTTTGACCAATACACAAAGGAAAGCGACCTGATTTCACTTTACGGACAGCCTGACAAAAAATACGACAACCCCGACAGTACCTCCTACCAATACGGCAAGGACATCGATAATGCCATCAGCTTTGGCCTGCACGAGCCTGGAACATCCGAAAAATTCAACGACAGCTATGTGCGCATCACCAACGGCAAGGATGCTGTCGATGAAACACGCCCGGATTATTCGGACGTTGCGGCAACGGATATAGCCGACGCTCTTGACAGCTTCCAGTTTGTCATTGACGGGCAGGTATTCACCGTGCCGTTCAAGGTGACGGAGCTTACCGAAAACGGATGGGAGCTTCAGGGAGAGAACGGCGTCCTCAAGCCGGATTACTACGCCATCGGACGGATATTCCGCAAGGGTGACACGGAAATTTGGTCCTACATCTACAACCCCACCGACAGGGAACTCCTTTACTCGGAAGGAGTTGTAACCAGAGTGGAGCTGCAATTCAGCCGCGGCTTTCCTTATATCATACTCCCCGGCAATTTCATATTTGACAAATTCACTACTGCGCAGGAAATTTTTAATCAATACGGCGAGCCATTCGAGATAAAAAACAACGAAAGCTCCACTGTTCTCTCCTACAAGAGAGGTGCCTACAGCATTTACAAATATATTGAATTTGAAATAGCCCTCGACGACAGCTATTTAATTTCCACACACAACAAGGTGACGTTTGTCAACTTCAACACCGAAGCAGAGCCGAAAGGCGAAGGAATCTGATTTTCCTTTCAACAAAAAAAGAAGTAACCGCGCGAAGTTCTATAAACCCAGCGGTTACTTCTTTTTTTATATTGTTCCGTTCTGCCGGTTGTATCAACAGAAAATTCAATTCTTCGGCTGAATGAGCCTTGACGCGTTGGCAACGCAGATCAGGCACACGCCGACATCGGCAAACACAGCCGCCCACATGGGAGCATAACCGAACGCTGCCGCGATCAGCACTGCCGCCTTGAAGAGAAGCGAAAAGGCTATGTTGAATTTGATGATGCCCATTGTCCGGCGGAAATGCCGTATGGCTCTGGGCAGCGTGCCGAGATTGTTGGACGAAAGCACCATGTCCGCCGCCTCAATCGCCGCGCCGGAACCAAGCCCCATGGCGATACCCACATCCGCAGCCGCCAGTACGGGCGCGTCGTTGATGCCGTCGCCCACAAACGCCGTGATCAAGCCCTTTGCCTTCATTTCCTCGATGACTTCTACCTTGTTCTCAGGCAGCAGCTCCGCGCGGTAATTATCAATTCCCACGCTCTCCGCCACCTGCTTTGCGCTGCTTATGCCGTCGCCCGTCAGCATTGTCACCTGATCGGCGCCCAATGCTTTCAGCTCGGCGATGGTCTTCTCCACGCCTTCCTTCGGACTGTCGCTGATGAAGATACTTCCCGCGAGTCTGCCGTCACAGGCTACATATGCCTGCGCATTTATTCCCTCGGGAACGGCTACACCGTATTTCTTCATCAGCTTGGCGCCGCCGCAGAGTATCTGCTTTCCTTCGGCATTTTCGCAGCTGACGCCGTGTCCCGCCAGTTCGGTGTAATTCTTATATCCGGTGATGTTCTCCACCGCGCCGGCATAATCCCTGATTGCCTGCGCGTAGGGATGTGAGGAATTGATTTCCGCTGCCGCTGCCAGCTGCGCCGCTTCTTTTTCGGAAAAGCCTTCGCCGCTTGACAACTTATGCACCTTCGGCTTGCCTTCTGTGACGGTTCCCGTCTTGTCGAAAGCTATCGCGTGCGCTCTTGCCAGCTGTTCCGCGAAGTTGCCGCCCTTGACCAGCACGCCGAATCTGGATGCACCGCCGATGGACGAGAAGAACGCCAGCGGCACCGAAATAACGATAGCACAGGGACAGGACGCGACAAGGAAGGTCAGCGAACGGAAGATGAATTCCCTGAATGTGCCGAAGCCCAGCAGCGGAGGAAGGAGCGCAATGACAAAGGCAAGTCCTACGACAATCGGCGTATAGACCACCGCAAAGCGGGTGACGAATTTCTCGGCGCTGCCCTTGTTTTCCGCCGATTCGGTGACAAGGCTGATGATTCTCGCCGCAGCGGAATTTTCGTAATTGTTGGTTACTTTTGCCGTCAGGGAGCCGTCGCCGTTCATCATCCCGCTGAGCAGTTCGCTGCCCGGTTCGGCGACAATAGGGAGCGATTCGCCCGTGAGTGCGGAACTGTCGATGTCCGAGCTTCCTTCGGTGACGATGCAGTCGAGCGGAACCCTTTCATGAGGACGGATGAGAATCGTCTCCCCTATCTCCACTTTCTCTGCGCGCACCACTTTAACGCCTGTGCTTCTCTTGACGTTGGCGGTATCGGGGCGGATCTCCGCAAGGGCTTCTATACTCTCGCGGGAATTGTCCACCGCCTTGTCCTCCAGCCATTCCCCTATGCGGTAAAGCACCGCCACCATCGCGCCCTCGAAGAATTCGCCGAGAATGGAGGCCGCCACCATGGCGATCGCCATCAGCGCGCTCTCGTCCAGACGTTTTTTCAAAATCGACTTAACGCCCTTAAGAGCCACGTCGTAACCGGCAAATACGATAGCACCTAAATATCCTACCGCAGAAACGATTTCATGGTGCGGAAATGTAATGAAATGCGCTGCAATTCCGACAGCTCCGGCGGCCAGTGCGAGAATTGTCGTGACAAGCATGAGCTTTTCGTTTTCCTCGCCGCCGTGTTCATGGGAATGACCGTGTTCGCTTTCGTGACCGTCGCAGCAGTCGCAGGCTTCGGAGTCACATTGCTTTTTGCGGCCGCGCTTCATGGCGTCCGCGGCGTCTTCGCCCTCGTACAGCACCACATTCACACCCACCAGCACGCTGTCAATGATTTTCTGAATATCCTCGTCGGCATTCGGGTTGATGTCGCTGAGATGGACGGTCAGGCGCTTGTTCATAAAATCCACCGTTGCCTTTTCTATCCAAGGCGCCTTGTTGACGGCGGCTTCCGCTTTGGCTGCGCAGCCCGCGCAGTCGAGATTTTCCAGCGTATATTTGATCTTTTCCATTGCCGTTCCTCCCTGTTCAGTCCTTCTCGTTGATGTGCTCAAAGCCCATCTCGATGATTTTTTTAACATGGTCGTCGTCCAGCGAATAGAATGCCGACTTGCCGCACCGACGCACCTTAATGAGTCCCGCTGTTCTCAGTACCCTTAATTGGTGCGAAATCGCAGACTGGTTCATCTCCAGCACTTCGGAAATGTCGCAGACACAAAGCTCATGATTGAGCAGCGCCGACATAATCCGCAAGCGTGTGGAATCTCCGAAGATTTTAAACAGCTCCGCAAGATCGTACACACGGTCAATGTCATACATATCGCTGCGCACAAGCTCCACATAATCCCCGTGCGACTCGCCGGACCCGACTTCTTCGCTCTCAAATTCGGCTTCGGGATCCATGATTGTATTCTCAAAAGCATCCATCATTATCTCTCCATTCAACATATGAACAACTATTCATTTGTTTATATGTTTATTATAGCATATATTCTGTAAATGTCAAGAGGTTTTTAATCATTCATTGACGCCAAAACAAAAAAGCAACAGATGAACGAAAACACGTCCAATCTGTTGCTTTATGCGTAATCGGTATTATTATCAGAAACCTGCTACCTTCTACCTGCTCTATTACTCAACCGTAACCGACTTGGCAAGGTTTCTCGGCTTATCCACATCGCAGCCTCTTGCCACGGCGGTGTAATAAGCGAATATCTGGAGCGGCACAATCGCGGCGATCGGACGGATGAATTCGTCCACGGCGGGAATCTCGATCTTGTGATCGTAGATGGTGCTGTCCACGCTTGCGCCCTTCTTGCAGAGAAGAATGACCTTTGCGCCCCTTGCCTTGACTTCCTTGACGTTGCTGACGGTCTTTTCAAAGAGCTGATCACCGGAAGCTATGGCGACGACAGGCATTCCCGGCTCAATCAGGGAAATGGTGCCGTGTTTGAGTTCTCCTGCGGCGTATGCCTCGGAGTGAATGTAGGATATTTCCTTGAGCTTGATGGAAGCCTCCCAGCAGAGGGCACAGTCGTATCCTCTGCCGATGAAGAAGAGGTCTTCGCAGTCCTTGTAGCTCTGGGACATTTCCTTGTAGAGATCGGCGTTCTGGATGACCTCGGCGACAACGTCGGGTATCTCTCTGAGCAGATCGGAATAACGCTCCAGCTCCGCGTCGGAAACGGTTCCGCGTTCAGAGGCAAACCGAAGCGCCATCATCAGCATAACAGCGACCTGACAGGTGTAGGCCTTGGTGGTGGCAACGGCGATTTCCGGTCCCGCCCAAGTGTAAAGCACGATGTCGGCTTCACGGGCAATGGTGGAACCTACGACATTGACAATGGCAATGGTGGGAATGCCGCGCTTTTTAGCGATTCTCAGGGCAGCCAATGTGTCGGCGGTCTCGCCGCTCTGGGAGATAACCACTACCGCGTCGCCTTCCTCAAAGAGCAGGTTGGAATATCTGAACTCAGAGGCAACCTCTGTGATGACAGGCACCTTCGCGATGCGCTCGATCATGTGTCTGCCCACCATGCCGGCGTGAAGCGCGCTGCCGCACGCAACCACATGCAGACGCTTTATCTTGGAAATGTCAGGCATCTCCTCGGCGAATATTCCCTTCGCGCCGTTTTTCAGACGGGGCAGAATGGTGTCGGCCAGCACCTTGGGCTGCTCGTTGATTTCTTTGAGCATGAAGTGGTCGTAGCCGCCCTTTTCGGCAGCCGAAACGTCCCAAGTAGCGGTGAATACTTCCTTTTCGATGGGCGATCTTTCCGCGGAAAGGATTTTGATGGAATCGGCGGTAATAATCGCCAGCTCGTTTTCTTCCAGCAGATAATACTGATTGGTTCTGCTGAGAATAGCCGGAATATCGGAGGCGATGTAATTCTCGCCCTCGCCGATGCCGACGATCAGCGGACTGTCCTTGCGGATGGCAAAGAGCTTTTCGGGATAGTCGTCAAACAGGATGCCGAAGGCGTAGGAGCCGCGGATCCTGGCAACCGCCGTGTAGATCGCGTCGATGGGATCGCCGTCATAATATTTGTCAATGAGCTGCGCTGCCACTTCGGTATCTGTTTCGGAAAGGAACACACGTCCCTCTTCGATCATTTTTTCCTTAAGCTCAGCGTAATTCTCAATAATGCCGTTGTGTACCAGCGTAACCTTGCCGCTGCGATGCGGATGGCTGTTGACGTCGGACGGCTCGCCATGCGTCGCCCAGCGGGTATGACCTATGCCGCATACACCTTGCGGGACGTTTTCTCCGATTTTTTCCTCCAGGTTGGCAATACGGCCCTTGGCCTTGATCACATTTACCGCGCTGCCCTCAAAGACAGCGACACCGGCCGAATCATAACCTCTGTATTCCAGCTTTTTCAGCCCATCAAGAAGAATCTCCGTTGAATTGTTATTACCTATGTATCCTACGATACCGCACATATTATAATACCTCCAAAAAATAACAGAGTAACGGCACTTCTGTTCCCCGGTCACCCGAGGATTTTGTATGCCGATATGCAGCTTCTCTGCGAAGCCGGGAAGCATCCGCCGAATATTTCGATTAACTTCCACCCTCGTCAGCCGGTTGGCGATAAAGCATAATATATTTCGCTCAAAACGGCTCAGGCGCTTTTTGCTTAATAATATCGTTTAAAACGAGATAAAATAATAAATTCTCACCTCCGCAAATATGCTTACAGCCTATTAAACCATAAATTACAGCATTTGTCAACTGTTAATTAGTTGAATTTACTGAATTCTCTCTCAATTTCTCTTATTATCTTCCCTGTGACACTTGCAAAAAACCGCATTTCATATATAATAAGAATACAAATAATATATTCACTTTCAAAACAAAAAAGAACAGCAGAACAAATGAATAAATCACCTGTCCTGCTGAACGAAAGATGTGTAAGTGGTGCAATTACACAGCCTCCAGTTGAAATTGTATCACGAAATGTTGGGAATGTCAATACTTCAAAGGCAAAATAATTCGAAAAAATGTAAAAATATGCATTTTTAACTCAATATTCCAATGAAAATCCACTTTGTTTCTATACGATACTATTTTGTGATAATTTATATGATATTGAGCATTGCAAAACAAATGTTAATTGTTTCAAAAAGATACTATCAAAGGATGAATAAGATTGAAAACAATATTTCTCTCAAAAACTGCCGACAAAAGACTGATCGATTATCTTTCCTCTCATGACCGGACACTGCATCTTATTCCCCCTGGAGGAAGAACTTACCCTGCAGTAGATGCTCACCCCGATATGTATTACTGCAAAATGGGCGTCACCAAACACGCCAGACTTTTCAAAGGCAATCCCCAGGAAATCGGCGCGGCCTATCCCGAAAACATCAGATTCAACTCCGTCTGTCTTGACGGATATTTCATTCACAATCTAAGATACACATCTCCTTCACTGCTCAAAAAAGCGAGGGAGATGAAGCTGCAATTGATTCATGTCAAACAAGGCTACACAAAATGCAACTGCGTTGTGGTGGACGGCCATTCCATTATTACAGCAGACATAGGCATCATCCATGCGCTGAAAAAATGCCCTGACATCGACGTTTTGCCGATTAGTCAGGGCTATGTGAGACTTGATCATTTTGAATACGGCTTTTTAGGCGGCGCTTCGGGGAGAGTGGAAAATGAAATAATATTCAATGGCGACCTTTCCGCTCATCCTGATTATGACGCTATCAGGGGGTTTATTGAAGCCAGGGGATTATCGGTTCACTTTTTCCCGGACTATCCTCTCACCGATATAGGCAGTATCCTGACAGATGATGAGTGAGTGGAATTACATCCACGTCTGGTCATCATATTCATTTGCCAAAAAGCGCAGTAATGTCGGCAGATCGGCAAAAGCAGGCTCCGGGTCAGCTTCGGAATCGTGATCCCACGCAGTGAGCCACAGCCCTTCCCCGTCAGGTTCAAAGCGGCACAGCCAGAAGGAAAAATACTCGTCGCAGCCGAACTCAAACCATTCATCCCCAAAGGCCTGCTTTGCAACCGGGTCATCCAGCGCTTCTTCCGGTGAGTCTATATGACCGAACGGAAAGTCCGCGCTGTCGTATATCGAATAAAACTCTCTCAGCGGCTCGGGCAGCTTTTCAATAATCTCATCCCCGCACGTGCGCGGAGACAATTCCATATCGGGAAATTCGTCTCTTAATTCCTCAAAGCATAATGCAAGTTCAGTCATTTCATTCACCCCTTGGTTATTCGGTAAGGTTGCATATTACTTCTTGTAGGCTCTTCCGATGTCTGTGCGGTAATGCGCGCCCTTGAATTTAATCTTGTCAACCGCGGCATACGCCTTTGCGAGCGCTTCGTCAAGCGTCGCGCCCTTGGCGGTTACCCCTAAAACACGTCCTCCGTTGGTGAGGAACGCGCCGCCGGCGAATTCCGAGCATTTGGTTCCCGCGTGATAGACGGTGGCGCCTTCCACCTGCCCTTTGCGGTCGAGACCTTCTATTTCAATGCCCTTTTCGTACTTGCCGGGATAGCCGCCCGAAGCCATGATGACGCAGGCACAGGCGCCGTCGTCCCATTCAATGTCGAGATCGGAGAGTTTTTCGTCGATAATGGCATTGATAATCTTGGAAAAATCCGTCTTAAGCCTCGGAAGGACAACCTGCGCCTCCGGATCGCCGAAACGCGAATTGTACTCGATCACCTTCGGGCCGTTGGGAGTGAGCATGAGTCCGAAGTAAAGGCAGCCCTTGAAGGTGCGTCCCTCGGCATTCATGGCGTTAATAGTCGGCAGGAAGATTTTGTCCATGCACTCCTGCGCGATTTCATCGGTGTAGAATGGATTCGGGCTGATGGTACCCATGCCGCCGGTATTGGGACCGAGGTTGCCGTTGAAGACACGCTTGTGATCCATGGAAGACACCATCGGCTTGACGCACTTGCCGTCGGTAAAGGCCAGAACGGATACTTCGGGGCCGGTCAGAAATTCCTCAATGACGATATTGTTGCCGGAATTGCCGAAAATCTTGTCCTCCATGATGGAGTGAATCGCCGCTTTTGCTTCTCCGAAATTCTCGGCGATGACAACGCCCTTGCCCAGAGCAAGACCGTCCGCTTTGATGACGGCCGGATAGCTGTTGCGGGTCTTGATGTATTCCAGTGCCGCATTCGGGTCATTGAATACCTCATACGCCGCGCTGGGAATGCCGTACTTCTTCATCAGCTCTTTGGAAAAGACCTTGCTGCCCTCGATGATGGCGGCTTTTTTATTGGGGCCGAAGGCGCGGATTCCCTGCTCCGTGAGAGCGTCCACCATTCCAGCCACCAGCGGATCATCAGGGGCAACGAATACACAGTCCACCTTGAGCTTCTGCGCGAGAGCGACAACGCCGTCGATGTCCGTCGCGGCAACATCAAATACCTCCGCGTCCTTTGAAATGCCGCCGTTGCCCGGCGTGCAGTAGATTTTTTCTACGTCGGGGCTTTCCTTCAGCTTGCGGATAATGGTGTGTTCCCTTCCGCCGCCCCCGACTACTAAATATGTCATTGTTTCGTGTCATTCCTTTCAATCGTCTGATTTGCCAAAATACTTCCTACAATAATTTATATGGCAAACCCGAAAGTGATAATAAAATTATAATCAGATTTGGCAACAAAACATTTGCCAGATAAAAACAGGCAAAGTTCTTTTTAGTCGCAAACGCTTCTTTTTTCTGTTTTGCAGAGAAAAACACCGCAGCAAAAATCAGTGTCAGAATTACCGCAGAAACAACCCACTTGAAAAGCAGGCTCATTGCAAAAGAAAACAACGGGGTGCAAAATGATGTGACAGCAAAATAAATCTTCCCACTGCTTATCTGATTTTTCTTGGCAACAAATGCCAATATCAATATTGCCACGGTGGATGCAGTCATCAACACAAACGCCGCCACAGCAGCATACGCCAGATGTTCTTCACTGCTCCACGGGTTTATATGATGATAAAACCAATCAGCAAAATACTCCATTCCATATCCCTTTTTTAATTGGAGCGCCGCGACAACCAGATATTTGCATATTCAGCGCGCAGCGCTCCTTCATTCTTCATTGTTAAGTCTTCAGTTTCAGTCTTCAGTTAGCGAACGCATGTGAGCGCACTCAGTGATGGAAAAGACGAATTCCCGTAAATACCATTGTCATGCCGTACTTGTTGCAGGTCTCGATAACGTTGTCGTCACGGATGGAGCCGCCGGGTTCGGCAATGTACTGCACGCCGCTTCTCTTGGCGCGCTCGATGTTGTCACCGAAGGGGAAGAACGCGTCGCTGCCGAGAGCTACGCCGCTCATGGTGGCGAGCCATGCCTTCTTTTCCTCCTTGGTGAAGGGTTCGGGCTTCTGGGTGAAGAAGAGTTCCCATGTGCCGTCGCGGAGAACATCGTCGTAATCGTCGCTGATGTAGACGTCGATGGTGTTGTCGCGGTCGGGGCGGCGGATGTCAGGCTTGAAGGGGAGATTCAGAACCTTCTCGTTCTGTCTGAGGTACCAGTTGTCCGCCTTGTTGCCGGCGAGTCTGGTGCAGTGGACTCTCGACTGCTGACCCGCGCCCACGCCGATTGCCTGACCGTCCTTAACGTAGCAGACGGAATTGGACTGGGTGTATTTCAGAGTAATGAGGGAGATGATGAGGTCGTGCTTTGCCGTTTCGGGGAGGTCTTTGTTCTCGGTGACGATGTGGCTCATCATTTCGTCGTCAATGACAAGCTCGTTTCTGCCCTGCTCGAAGGTCACGCCGTAAACCTGCTTGCGCTCGATCTCGGCGGGCTTGTAATTCTCGTCCATTTTGATGATGCAATAGGTTCCCTTGCGCTTGGATTTGAGGATTTCGAGGGCTTCCGGCTCGTATCCGGGGGCGATCACGCCGTCGGACACTTCGCGCTGAATCATCTTGGCGGTGGGAACGTCGCAGACGTCGGAAAGGGCAATGAAGTCGCCGTAGCTGGACATTCTGTCCGCGCCGCGCGCCTTGGCGTAGGCGCAGGCGAGGGGCGAAAGCTCGAGATCGTCCACGAAGTAAATCTTTTTCAGCACGTCGGAAAGAGGGGTGCCGATGGCCGCGCCTGCGGGACTGACATGCTTGAAGGAGGCTGCCGCGCAGTAGCCGGTCGCCTTTTTCAGTTCGCTGACGAGCTGCCAGCTGTTGAACGCGTCAAGCAGGTTGATGTAACCGGGCTTGCCGTTGAGCACTTCAATCGGGAGATCGCTGCCGTCCTCCATGAAGATTCTGGAAGGCTTCTGATTGGGGTTGCAGCCGTATTTCAACATCATTTCGTTCATTGTTTTCAAGCGTCCTTTCGTTACATTACATATGATAATATGTTCAGAAAAATTCCGGTTGTATAAAGGCAAAATTCTTGTCCATGACCATCTTTAAGTAATCGTCAAAGCTGTCGGCGATCACGTCGAGCCGATCAGGATCGTGCAGGAAGCGGATGATCTGTCCCTTTTTGCCGGATTCGGATGGCGTATAGTCGATAAAAAGGCTGGACGTGCCGCCGTTGTTCATGCAGTCGGAAAAACAGAGCCACTCGCAGCGGGAACCGTCCGAGCGGATGCGTTGATCCACAAAAAGGTCGGTTTCACCCTGCGCCACTTCCTCCTCGTACCAGTAAAACAGATCGGCAAAATTGTCGCCGTAATCCATGTCGTTATCCTCGATCAATTGCTGCGCCGAGTAGAGATAATAGGGATAACCGCCCTCGTCCACGTCGGAACCGAGGAAATAGAAGGCGATTTCTTCATCACCGTATTTGCGCCAATAAGTGCCGTCGGCAAATTCCAGCAGTTCCACAAGCGACGCGGGAATTTCGGGGTACATTTCCAGGAGCTTTATTTCATCTTCGGCGGAGATGCCGTGCTTGACGCTCTCGAAATGAATCCATTCCTCGGCGCTCAGATCGCCGGCGCGGATATAGGCGTTTTTTAAGCCGTCAATGTATTGCTGTGCAATGCTCATTTTATTTCTCACACATTCTTATTGACGATTTTTGTCTGCACCTCGCCTGTTGCAAGGTCAATGAAACGGGTGAAGAGGGAAACCTTGTTGTCCTCGTTGAGGGCATTCCACACTGCGTCGGTGAATTCGTCAAGGGAGTCGGTATCGATAGAAACCCATGTCGGTTCGCCTTCGTAGCTGGGAATGGGGGTGCCGTCGCACTTGTAGGTGTGGATGAAGTGTCCCTGTCCGGCGGGTGTGTTATTGTAGTCGAAGAAGAAACGCTGCGCGGAATCGGGATTGCCGTTGGCGCTCTTCAAAATGGAGAGCTGATAGTCGCCGTTCTTGTGGACAATGCCGCTGATGCGAGGGGTGTAGTTCGGCGGGTCAGGCTCGAAGGTGCGGGTTCTGAGAGCGTCCTCGAAGGTCTTGCCCTGCGCCATAAAATCATAGATGGTGTCGGTCTGGTCGCCGTTGGTAACGATGGTGTCGTCACCCAGCACGCGAACGGGAGCATAGATAATCAGCGAAGGATCAACCAGCTTGGAGGGGTCGAATGCCTCGGTGCGGATGCCGCCTTCCTGCTCGATGAATACGCGGTTGCGGCTGTTGGTGCTTCTGCCCATGATGAAGTAGGCGATGGCGGCATACTTACCGCTCTTGCTCTTGCCCAGCAGAATTCCTCTGCCGGGATAGGTGGTTGCGCCGATTTCCTGCGCGTAATTGATGATTTCCATATTTTTTCAAATCTCCTTTGTTTTGGTGATTATTTATCAATTCTTACATAACGGTGTTTTGTCTTTTGTCCAGGCAATTGAACGGATTGCAGATAGGGAAAGCTCCCCAGAACAAACTGACAGAGCGGATAGACAGAAGAATTTTCAAATTGCTCATTCGCTTTCAGCGGAAGCGAAAAAATTTCAAAAATATCCCTTTCGGTCGTCATGCTAAGGGTTGCGCATTTAGCGAAGAAAAACCGCGTTTCACCGCCGATCATTTCCTTCACCGAAGCAATGCGGTATTCGCTCTCGCCACACTCGATCATGATTTTGTCTCCGTCACGCCAGCAATGACCCACCGCATGGAAGAATATTAAGTCGTGCATCAATGAGAACACCGCAAGCAGCAAAGCGGAAACGGCGATCAGGCAGACAGCGCAGAGTTTCAGGTCAATTGCAAACCGCATCCGCAAATACCACGTTAATACGCCCGCCAGCACAACGCAGAGCATATTGCCCCACTGGATCCTGTCGTGAAGCTGATAATGGAATTCATACTTCACAAGCCCGTTGTCGGCGGTTTTTTCCTCAGCGATAGCAAAGGGAAAATTAACGGCTTCCATTATCCTTCACTCCTTCATTCAAGGGCGCAACCTTTCCTTAACTCCAAACCCCACACTCCAAATTCCACACTGCCATTAACCGTGCAGTCCTTCGGACTGGAGCTGCATGTTCTCCACGATGATGTCGTGGATTTCACCGAGGGAAGCACAGTATTCCAGCACCTTCCAAGGCTCGTTGGTGTGGTAGTGGATTTTGATGGTTTCCTCATCCCCCACCGCCAGCAGGCAGTCGCCGACAAAATTCTCTACAAAATAATCGTTGATCGCGTCCTCATCGAGATCGGTTCCCTCGATGAGCAACTGTGTGTCAAATTTGTACTCAACAACCTCATTCTCAGGCATGATTGACATCTCCTTAAACAATTCATTTCAAGGGCGACAGCCCTTCCTATTCTATTACCTATTCTTTATTATCCATTATCTATTATCTAAAACGAAGTGCCAATAATTTCCGTCCGGTTTCCGACAATGCGGATTCTGTCCTCACAGAAAAGGCTCACCGCCTTGGGCAAAATTTCCCATTCCGCCTGACGCATGACGCGGTACTGGAGAATGTCCTCGTTGTCGCCCTGTTCGATGGGAACGGCTTTTTGCAGGATGATCGCGCCGCCGTCGGTGATCTCGTTGACGAAGTGAGCGGTCGCGCCGGTCACCTTCATTCCGCTGGCGAGAACGGCGGTGTGTACCTTCTTGCCGTAGAAGCCGTCGCCGCAGAAAAGCGGTATCAGCGAGGGGTGAATGTTGATGATCTTATTGCGGTATTTTTCGATAACAGTGGGACCGAGTATCGAGAGAAAGCCGGCAAGCACAATCAAGTCAATACCGCGGTTTTCCAGAGCTGAAAGAATCGCCGCGTCGTATTCCTCGCTTGCGGCGTATGCCTTGCGGGAAACAACCTGGTACTCGATTCCAGCTTTCCTTGCGCGCTCAATGGCGTATGCCTTGTCGTTACTGGCAAGCACAAAGACGATGCGTCCGTTTTTGATCTCACCGCGTTCCTGCGCGTCGATCAGGGCCTGCAGGTTTGTGCCGCCGCCCGATACGAACACGGCAATATTTTTTGCATTATTTTCAACGGTATTCATCAGCATATTTCAACGCCCTCTGTGCCGCTGACGACTTCGCCGATGACGTAGGCTTCTTCGCCGTTGGCCTTAAGAGTTTCGATGGCCTTGTCCGCTTCGGACGGGTCAACGGCTACCACCAGACCAACACCCATGTTGAAGGTGTTGAACATGTCGTGATCGTCGATCCTGCCGTCGCTCATCTTCTGGATGTAGTGGAACACAGGAAGCACCTTGACAGCACTTCTCTGCACCTTCGCCATCATGCCGTCGGGCAGCATACGCGGAATGTTCTCATAGAAGCCGCCGCCTGTGATGTTGGAAATACCGTGGACGTTGACCGCCTTTTGCAGGGCAAGGACGGACTTGACATAGATTCTGGTGGGAGTGAGCAGCTCTTCGCCGAGCGTCTTTCCGAATTCATCAATGTGCTTGCCGATATTCTGGGAGCTGACTCTCAGCGTGGTGCGAACCAGCGAAAAGCCGTTGGAGTGCAATCCGGTGGAGGCAACGCCTATGAGAGTGTCACCAACCTTAACGTTGGCACAGTCAACGATCTTCTCCTTGTCGGCCAGACCCACGCAGAAGCCCGCGAGGTCGTATTCCTCGGGAGGATAGAAGCCGGGCATTTCAGCGGTTTCACCGCCGATCAGAGCGCAGCCGGCCTGCACGCAGCCTTCCGCGACGCCGCCGACAATGTCGGCTACCTTCTCGGGGATGTTCTTGCCCACGGCTAAATAGTCGAGGAAGAAAAGGGGCTGTGCGCCGCTGCAAGCCACATCGTTGGCACACATGGCAACGCAGTCGATACCCACTGTGTCGTGCTTGTCCATCAGGAAGGCAATTTTCAGCTTGGTGCCGACGCCGTCGGTGCCGGAAACAAGGGTCGGCTTCTTCATGCCGGAGAAGTTCGGTTCAAACAGACCGCCAAAGCCGCCGATGCTCGACACAACGCCGGGAATATTGGTGCGTGCGACGTGCTTTTTGATCAGTTCCACCGATCTGTAACCCGCGGTTACGTCAACGCCGGCTTCCTTGTAGCTGTTGCTGTAGCTCTTAGTATTGCTCATGTTTTTTCCTCCATAAGTTTGAATTTCTTTGTTTCCTACACATTCGGCTGTTCGCCTATCTTAAAATCGTACTTGTTGAAATATTCGCGTTCCTCCACCTGCATGGGGTAATGACCCGTGAAGCAGGCGTCACAGATGCCGATTTCGCCCATTCCTGCCACGTTGTGAATACCGTCAACCGACACGAAGCCGAGGGAATCGGCTCCTATCGCCGAACAGATCTGCTCCACCTTCATGCTGTTGGTGATAAGCGAACCGCGGTCGTTGATGGTGGTGCCGAAGTAGCAGGTATTGAAAACTGGCGGCGAGGAAATGCGCATATGAATCTCGGTCGCTCCCGCCTTGCGCAGCAGTCCGATGATGTGCTTCGCGGTCATGCCCTTGATGATCGAGTCGTCGATCAGAATGACACGCTTGCCCTTGATGATGGATTCAAGCACATTCAGCTTGACATTCAGCGCCATCTTAAAGGATTCGTCATCATTGCCGATATGTCCCTGAGAGATATATTTGTTCTTAATCAGCGCAGTGCCGTAGGGGATTCCGCTTGCCTGCGAATAGCCGATGGCGGCAGAAATACCCGAATCAGGCACGCCGCAGACGATGTCTGCCTCCACCGGATGCTCCCTTGCAAGAAGCTTACCAATTTCCATGCGCACTTCGTGGACGCTCTTGCCGTTGATCACCGAGTCGGGACGCGCGAAATAGACGTATTCGTAAATGCAGAGCGCCTGTTTTTCCTTGCCGCAGTGTCTTCTGTCGGAATGGATGCCGTCGTCGTCAATCATGACAACTTCGCCCGGCTCGACATCGCGCAAAAACTGTGCGCCGATGCCGTCAAATACACAGGTCTCACTGGCGACGACCCAGCAGTCGTCCCCGATTTTTCCCAGCGACAGCGGACGCATTCCCCTTGGGTCGCGAACGGCGATCAGCTTGTTGCGGCTCATAATTGCCATGGAATAGGCTCCCTGTACCTGCTCCATGGCCTCCGCGACGGCTTTTTCGATAGAACCGGATTTCACACGCTTGCGGGCGATCAGATACGCTATTGTTTCTGCGTCGCTTCCCGCCTGGAACATAGCGCCGTCGTGTTCGAGATATTCGCGCAGGTCGTATCCGTTGACCAGCGCGCCGTTATTGGAGAGCGCCATCACGCCCTCCATGTAGTGCATGACCAGCGGCTGTGCAGCAACGCGTTCTACAACGGCCTTGCTGGAATTTCTGACATGACCAATGGCAATCTTGCCCGGCTGGATTCTCTTAAGCATGTTTTCGGTAAACACGTCTGCCACCAGCCCCAGATCTTTATAGCAGCGGATCGTCTTGCCGTCAGAAAATGCCATTCCCGCGCCGACGCGTCCTCTGTGCTGCATGGCATATAGCGCGAGATGCGTCAGCTCCAGCACCTTCTTTTCATCGGAACAGTAAATGCCGAATACGCCGCACTCTTCGCTTAAACTGTCATAATTGTCTTTTTCAAAGCTATCCTTTTTTTCCAAAGGGTAAAAACCTCCATATCTCATTTAGCTGTTAGCAGTCAGCAAAAAGTGGAAAACAGTAGACCATCGAACCTTCTACCTTCTACCTTCTACCTCCTACCTTTAACCTTCTATCTGGTTAAGCTTTTCCTGCAATGCAGCGTCCTTCTTCGCAACGCCTTCGGCCATGCTCTTTTTATAAGCGGCAAATTTTTCGGAAAGATCTTCGTCCGAAAGGGCAAGCATCTGTATCGCAAGCAGTGCAGCGTTGGCCGAGCCGTCGATGGCGACGGTCGCAACGGGAATGCCGCTCGGCATCTGGACAGTGGCAAGCAGCGCGTCAAGTCCGTCGAGAGTGGAGGACTTAACCGGAATGCCGATGACCGGAAGCACAGTGTGTGCCGCGAGTACGCCGCCGAGATGAGCCGCCTTGCCGGCTGCCGCGATGATCACGCCGAATCCGTTTGCCTTGGCGTTCTTGCTGAATTCAGCCGCCGCGTCTGGCGTTCTGTGGGCCGACATGACTCTGACTTCGTACTCGACACCGAAATCCTTCAATGTGGTAATGGCAGGCTTGACTACCGGAAGATCGCTGTCGCTGCCCATGATGATGGCTACTTTCCTGGAAAAAACAGACATAGATAAAATCCTTCCTTTTTGTAAATAAGTTTTTACACTTGCGCTATAAAACCAACAAAAGGCAAGTTTCTCTTTACTGCACAGAACATCTTATGATGGACTGATATAGGTACAAACAGAAAATCTTGCCTTTTACGTTAGTGATAAATCATATAATGCTTAGATGGAAACAACGTCGGCAATCTTGAAGAGCTCCGCCTCGAAGGGCTTGGTCATTTCGAGCGCCTCATCGATGTCAAAGTCAACAACCTTATCTTCCTTGATGCCGACAACGCGGTTGCCGATGCCCTGCTCAAGCAGCTCGACGGCGTGATAGCCCATCTGTGTAGCAAGCACGCGGTCGCGCACTGTGGGAGAACCGCCTCTCTGTACATGACCGAGAATAGTGGCTCTGGTGTCTATGCCGGTTAATTCCTGAATATGGCGGGCAATGTTCTCGGTGCCGCCGACGCCTTCGGCTACGACGATGATGAAATTCTTCTTGCCGGTCGCCTGTGTTCTGGTGATCTTCGGGATAATATCCTTCTCCAGATCAAAGGGAACTTCGGGCACAAGAATGGCGGTAGCGCCGCAGGCGACGCCTGTGTGAAGCGCCAGATAACCCGCGTTTCTGCCCATGACCTCGACGACGCTGCAGCGGTCGTGAGACTGCGAGGTATCGCGGATATTGTCTACCATATGCATGGCGGTATTCATAGCGGTGTCAAAGCCGATGGTGTAGTCGGTGGAGCTGATGTCATTGTCAATGGTGCCCGGCAGACCGACGCAGGGAATGCCAGCGTGGGTCAGGTCGCGCGCGCCTCTGTAGGAGCCGTCGCCGCCGATGACGACAACGCCCTTAATGCCCAGCTCACGGCAGTAATCCGCAGCCTGCTTGACGCCCTCGGGTGTTCTGAATTTCGGGCTTCTGGCTGTGTAAAGCACAGTGCCGCCTCTGTGGATAATATCGGAAACGCTTCTCAGATCCATCTTGACGACTTCGCCGGTAATCAGACCGTTGTAGCCTCTCTGGACGCCGTAAACATCCATACCCTTGAAGATAGCCGATCTGACGACCGCTCTGACCGCTGCATTCATGCCCGGTGCGTCGCCGCCGCTGGTGAGAACCGCGATTGAATTAGGATTGCTCATTATAATATCCTCCCTGAAATCTAATTATGTATCCGTTCGCTGCCGGAAAAATCAATTCCCGACAATACGCTCATATCAATTATAGCATAATATTAGAATTTCGCAACAACTTTTTGCCAAAAAAACAGGTTTTTTCAGGTTTTTTCTGTTTTTCATATATTTTTATTGCCGTACCGTCCATCTGTTCTATTCAAAGCCGGAAAAACGTTATTATCATTTAGTGTTTTCAGCGTCATACTTCAAGATGCACACCACATCAAACCGATTCGTATCGCACCGCGACGTTGCCTTCGCCTAAAATGCGGGTAAGTTCGTCGAGCATGACGCTGTTCATCATCACGCGGTACTGCACAGGGGCTTCGACAAGTTCGCCGCTGTCGGCGCAGCGGATGAATACTCTGGATATTCCGTCGAATATTTTTATCACCTTCAACGCTCGGTGCCATTCGTTGGAGTCCATCGACGGCACGCGCAGGAACAAAATGGGATTGCCTCTGTGCTGCGGTCGTGCGGCAGGAACAGGAGGGCGTTTTTCAGTCTGCGGGGAACTTGCGCGCTGCGGTATGCCGGAGTCGTACTCGGACGGCGGCAGGTTGTTTGCCTGTGCCGGTGTAAAAATCCGCTCGCAGATAATCTTCGGTTCTTCTTCCTCGCGCAGGCTGATCCTTCCGTCGATGATCAGCGGCACGTGTTCCGCCACCAAACCCGCGTACTCCGCCAGTACCTTGGGGAAAATGATCATTTCCAGTGTGCCGCCGGCGTCCTCTATATCGGCAAACGCCATTTTCTCGTTGTTTTTGGAGAGTTTGAGTTTCAGCTTTTCGATCATCACCAGCAGCCGCACATGCTTTCCGTCGGAATAACGCGTGTCGGTTTCGTCCTCCGCTCCGGCAAGGATTTCCAGAATCGGAGAGGCGTGGATGGCGCGTGCTATATCGGAATACGCTTCCAGCGGGTGCGAACTGAGGTACAGCTCGGTGACTTCTTTCTCCATGGCAAGCAGCTCGCCAAGCGGGAATTCCTCCGTCGTGGGAAGCTCTATGCTCTGCCCGGTTTCTTCGCCGCCGAAGAGATTCAGCTGCCCTTCGATGTTGTGCCGCCTGTCCTCTTCCAGAAAATCCATCACCCTGCCGACCGAAATGAGCATCTGCCGTCGGTTGTCGGCAAACCCGTCGAGCGCACCGCTCTTGATCAGGCTTTCCACCGCGCGGCGGTTGACGTCTCCTCCGCAGGCGCGGCTGCAAAACTCATAGAATTTTTTATATTTGCCCCCTGCCTGACGCTCGCGCAGTATGCGGATAATGGCTCCCTTGCCTAAATTCTTGATGGCAAGCAATCCGAACCGGATTCCTTCGGGGGTATAGGTAAAATCCATGTCGCTCTCGTTGATGCTCGGCGGCAGAACGGGTATTCCCATGTGCCGACATTCGGCTATGTATTCCGAGACCTTGCCCCGCCAGTCGAGCACGCTTGTCAGCAGAGCCGACATGTACTGACCGGGATATTTGCATTTGAGGTAGGCGGTCTGGTACGCCACCACCGCATAGCAGACGGCGTGGCTTTTATTGAAGGCGTAGGATGCGAAGGACTCCATTTCACCGAATATCTTTTCGGCCGTTTCCCGCTTCACGCCCCGTGCAATCGCTCCCTCAACAATCACGTTTCCGTCGTCGTCTTTCAGTCCGTTCAGAAAGACCTCGCGTTCCCGCTGCATGACGTCGTGCTTCTTCTTGCTCATGGCGCGGCGCACCACGTCGGCGCGTCCCAGCGAATAGCCCGCCAGCGCCCGGAAGATCTGCATAACCTGTTCCTGATAGACAATGCAGCCGTAGGTCACGTCAAGTATGCTTTTTAATCGTTCGTCATCGTATTTTATCTTCGATGGATTTTTGCTGTTTTCGATGTACTTCGGAATGGAAGCCATCGGGCCCGGGCGGTAGAGCGAAAGCACGGCGGTGAGATCTTCGACGCTCTTGGGCTGCATCCGCTGGAGCACGCTGCGCATACCGGCCGATTCAAACTGAAAGACGCCCGACGTCTCCCCTGCTCCCATCATGGCAAAGACCGCCGGATCGTCATAGGGGATATTCTTCATGCTGAATTCCGGGTTTGTACGGCGGATCATGGTTTCCGCGTCCTTGATGACCGTCAGGTTGCGGATGCCTAAAAAGTCCATTTTGAGCAGCCCGAGTTCTTCCAGCGTGGTCATGGTGTATTGGGTGACCGCCACATCGTCATTGACCGCCAAAGGGACATATTCGCTCACAGGAAGCCGGGTGATAACGACTCCGGCGGCGTGCGTGGAGGCGTGGCGCGGCATTCCTTCAAGGCTCATGGAAATATCCAGAAGCTCCTTTGTCTGCGGGTCGCTGTCGTATTCCCTGCGAAGATCGGAGGAGCTTTCCAGAGCGTCCTTCAATGTAATATGAAGGGCGTTGGGTATCATTTTGGCTAACCGGTCGGGAACGCTGTAGGGCAGTCCTAAAGCGCGTCCCACATCGCGGACGGCGGCCTTCGCCGCCATGGTGCCGAATGTAATGATCTGCGCGACATTCTCCGCACCGTATTTCCGGATAACGTAATCGATGACCTCCTGCCGGCGCTCGTTGCAGAAATCTATATCAAAATCCGGCATACTCACACGCTCGGGATTCAGAAAACGCTCAAAGAGAAGGTCGTACTTCATGGGGTCAACGTCGGTGATTCCCACACAGTAAGCCGCTAAACTTCCCGCACCGGATCCGCGTCCCGGTCCGACCGGAATGCCGTGTGATTTGGCGTACTGCACAAAGTCATTGACAATCAAATAATAGTCGGTATATCCCATTTTGTCCACGACGGAAAGCTCGTACTGCAAACGGGACAGAAGCCGCTCGTCGTCGGGATGGCTGTATTTTGCACGCAGTCCGTCATAGCACATGTTTTTCAGATAAACCGCGTGATCCATTCCTCCCGGCACCTCGAAGTGCGGCAGCTTGGTGTGTCCGAATTCAAATTCCACATTGCAGCGTTCAGCTATCCTCACGGTGTTGTCGGCCGCCTCGGGATAGTCGGGAAAAAGCGAACGCATTTCGGCTTCGCTTTTGAGATAGAATTCATTGGTGGGAAATTTAAACGCGCCCGGGTCGTTCACTGTGCTTTTGGTCTGTATGCAAAGTAGTATTTCATGGGTTCGCGCGTCGGATTTTCTGATATAGTGGCAGTCGTTGGTCACGACAAGGGAAATTCCCGTTTCGCTGTGCAGCCTGAGAAGTCCCTCGCTGACAGTCTTTTGTTCCTCGATGCCGTGATTTTGCAGTTCGAGGAAGAAATTGTCCTCGCCGAACATTTCACGGTATTCCAGCGCACGCTTGTAGGCGGAGGCATAGTCCCCGTTCAGCAGGAGTTTGGGAATTTCGCCCGCCAGACAAGCCGACAGCGCGATCAATCCTTCTGTATGCTTGGAAAGCGTCCGGCGGTCGGTTCTTGGCTTGCCGTAGAAGCCCTCTGTCCACGAAAGAGAAACCAGCTTGATCAGATTGCGGTAGCCCGTCATGTTTTCGCAAAGCAGCACAAGGTGTGAATAGTCCGAATCGACGCCGTGTGTCTTGTCGGTCATGCTTCGGGGGGCAACATACATCTCACAGCCGATGATCGGCTTGATTCCCTGCTTTTTGGCTTCCTTATAGAAATCCACAGCGCCGTACATCGCGCCGTGGTCGGTTATGGCGACAGCCTCCTGCCCCAGTTCCTTGACGGCCGCTACAAGTTCCTTGATGCGGCAGGCGCCGTCCAACAGACTGTATTCACTGTGCAGATGCAGATGAGCAAACAAATCCTCAAACCTCCTTTCCCGTGGGAAACTACTTAGCAACTATAGCTTATTCGTCCGTGACTTCTATCTCTCCGGTAAGCACCTTGTAAAGGTGGCAGTTTTTGGCGCGCTCGACGGCGGCCTTCACGTCGGCTTCGGGCGCGTCGGACAGAACCCTGACCTTCCGTGTGATAACCGTTTTGCCGTTCTCGGTTTCCATGCTCACATCGACAAAAATATCGTCATACGGAATGCCTCGCTTGCGCAGCACACCGCTTACTGTCATGTTGGTGCAGCTCGCAAGAGCCGCTTCAAAAAGCTCCGACGGAGACATATTGCTCACATCCCGCTGCGCACGGCTGTCGGCGATAATCGGTGCAAAGCCTTCCAATCCGTTCTCCGACTGGGTCAAGAATGGCTTGTCCGTATTTTTCAGGTTGAATGAATGTATCATAATAACGCCTCTTTTCATTATTTTTTCTGGAATTATTTTCCCGCAAGCTCCATGAGCTTTTTTAGCCGGTGATTGACGCCGCTGCGGGTAATCGGTTCGCTCAGGCTTTCGCTCAGCTCCCGAAGGGTCATTTCCGGATTTTCTATGCGAAGCTGCGCTATCTCCCGCAGCTCCGGTGGGATTCCGGCGTACCCGCTTTTCTCTATCAGTCTGCGGATGGCGGCGCACTGCTGCGCCGAAGCCGAAAGCGTACGGTCGATGTTCGCCTGATCGCAGTTGACAAGCCGGTTGGCGTTGTTGCGGAAGTCACGCATGTTTTTGGTCTGCTCGACGTGCTGCACGGCATTCCGTGCACCAATGGCTTTCATCAGCCGGATAATGTCGTCCGCGCCTTTGATATAAAACAGCCAGCGGTCGCCCCTTTGCAGCTTGTTGCCGTGAATTCCGAGCCGTTCGAGCGTGTCTGACAAAATATCACACCTGCGTTCGCTTCCCGCAAGGAATTCCATATGATAATCCCTGCTCGGCTCGGTGACTGTGCCGCAGACGATGAAAACCCCACGCAGAAACGACGCGACACAGCATTCCTTCTCCAAGATGCCGCCGCTTGTTCCAGCGAACCGCGCACAGATCAGCTTTTTCTGTTCGTCATTCGGAATACTGACCATATATCTGCTTCCGCTGCCGTTCTTGGCGAGTGTGATCACATCGGTGTACACGCCGCAAACCGAAGCCATTGTCTCCCCCATCAGTACGGCAATTTCTTTGGTATCGGTGGCATATGAATCATGCCCCTCGCTCAGAAGCCGCGAATACAGCAAAAGACCGTAAGCCTCCGCCAGTGCGCAGCAGTCGCTTTCCGGTCTGATACCGCATAATTCATTTTTCGCTACTGTTGAATATGACATATCGCTTTGAAATACCCCTTTAAAAGGTTATTTGTTAATATCCCTGTGGGAAATGATGACCTTGTTTCCCTTTGATGCGAGGTAGCCGCCTAAATTCTCAGCGATCGTCACCGAACGGTGCTTGCCGCCGGTGCAGCCCATCGCTATTACAAGCTCGCTCTTGCCTTCCTTTTTGTAGAGCGGAAGCAGATAGTCAATCATGTCATACAGTCGGCTTAAAAAGCCCATCGTCGAGTCATCGTTCATCACGTATTCCCTGACGCAGCTTTCCAGACCCGTGTGGTGTTTCAGCTCCGGCACGTAATAGGGATTCGGGAAGCAGCGCACATCGAATATCAGATCCGCTTCCTTATTGGCGCCGTACTTGAAGCCGAAAGACATGACACGGATGACCATCTGTGCCGAAACACTGCCGCCGAACATCTCCTTCACGCGCTCTTTGAGCTGCGCAGGGGACAATTCAGTGGTATCGATCAGGTAATCCGACATCTTATAGGCCGGTTCGAGCATTCTGATTTCTTCTTCAATAGCCAGTTCGACCGAGCCCTCAAAATCCTCCGCGAGAGGATGCTTGCGGCGGGTCTCCTTGTATCGGTTGAGCAGCACATGCTTGCTGCAATTGATATATAATACCTTAAACGGCTTTTTTTCTACTTTAAGCACTTCGAGGTCGGTGATCAGCGTGCGGAATGGTTCTCCGCCGCGAATATCCGTGACAACCGCGACCTTGTCAAATTCCTCCTGCGAATTCAGACAGATGCGGTAGAACCGCAGTATCATCACGGGCGGCATGTTATCCACGCAATAATATCCTATATCCTCGAGCGCGTCCACTACCAGCGATTTTCCCGCGCCGGACAGTCCCGTCACTATTAGAAATTCCATATTTTTTCCTCCGAAGTAATTCCTTTTCAGGTGATTGTAAAAGTGTAAGAATAGCGTAAACAGGGGATTCGCTCAATTGAATTTGCAGGTTTTTTCTCCGATTTTGGGTAAGAGATTATTCATTTTTTCCTTTGTGGGTTACGCCCAGGGTGTTTTTTCATCCCAGGTTATTGCAGCGAGGGGCTCTGCCCCATATGCACTAACTTAAGATGCTTGTCATCTGTAAAGGTCGTTTCTTTTTGCGTTTTTCGACTTGAAGACCTGAAATCAGGTTACTTA
>CADBZY010000009.1 GCA_902799245.1 uncultured Ruminococcus sp. | reverse complement strand
TTTCTTTGGGCTTTTTCATTTTGTCAAGTGGTATTTTGTACGAGATTTTATTTCTTTTTTGTGCTTCTTGCTCTTACCCTTAAGTTGTGGATAGTGATTGTAAAACTGGAAAAGCTGCGAAAATCAGGGCTTTATAATATTTGAAACAGCCGCTTTTTCTCCATTTTGGGCAAGACAAATCTTAGGATTTTACCTTATTGGCTGCGCCCGAGTCCGTCTTATGTCGCAGCGCGTTGCAGCGAGGGGCTCTGCCCCTGCTTTTTGCCTTCGGCAAAAAGCTACCCCGCAAGGGTCCTGCCCTTGACCCGCGAGGAGGTCCAGACCCCCTCGACTCCCACGCTCGCATTCGCTCGCTAGTTACGGCGCTGCGCGCTTTCTTTTATTTTTCTTTTTTGTTTTACTATCGCCTGATTCTATATTATAGCACAATCTTTTTACATTTCCACTCGCCGTGCGTATTTTCAAACGCCGCTGTCCAGCCGTTGAAGTTCTTTTCGGAGATGACCTCGCGCTGTCCTCCGTGATAGGCGGTCAGCGCCTGTTCAAAACATTCGCCCGCGAAATTCGCCACGACGTCAAACCGGCTGTCCCCTAAAATACGCCTGTAATTGTTCTTGATCGCAGCGGAATTGAATATCCTCAGCAGCCGGGATGTGCTTGCCTTGTCGGGAGAGATCATCTCGGCACGCAGGGCGGAAAGAATACCGCGCGGAATGAGTCCGTTGCGGCAGAGTACGCGCACATGATCATTGACCCTCATGATCTCGTCGGTGCATTGGCCGCCGTCATCGATCAACAGGGTCACATCGGTGGCATCGTAATCAATTCCGTCAAGCCATTGAAGTATCTTCTCGGTATGCTCTCCGGGAACAAAGCTGCCTCCCGCGACAAGCATTTTTTTCCTGTCGGAATTGTCGGACTGCACCACGCGGCATGCGGATGGATTGCCGTCCATAACGGCTTTCAGCACCTTTTCCGTGACCCTGCCGTCGTCGAATTCGCACGACCACGTTCTCATTTTTTCATAAGCGCTGCCGTATTGACTGCGCAGCGTTTCGGCGCGGTTGATCCAGCCGGCAATATCGCTCATTTCGCCAGAATAAGGCCCCGGCAGCTCGTGAAGCCCGAAGTACACGCCCCTGTATTCCCTGTAGCTTTCAAGGTCAGGAATGTAGAAAATAATGGGGCGGTCGGTGAGCAGAAAGTCAAAGAAAATACTCGAATAATCCAACACCAGCACGTCCGTGACCGATAGAAGCTCGTCGGTGTCTATCGACTGCGGAATATATCGGCCTCTTCTTTTTTCCCTCTTGGACAGCTGCTTGTAGACCATCGGGTGAGGTTTTATCAGAATCTGGTATTTCTGAGTGTCGATGTGGTTGTATAAATAATCGCAGAATTCGTCATAGCTTGCGATGTCATTTTCCGCGCGTTGGAAGGAAGCTCCCTTCCACGTCGGCGCATAGAGAATGATTTTTCTGGTTTCGTCGATGGGAATGCCGCGATTGATGAGCTTTTCTATAATGTCGTCGCGTTTAGTGGAAAGAATCATGTCGTTTCTGGGATAGCCGTTTTCCAGCAGCTTTCCGGTGTAAATGCCGCCGAGCTTGTAGCTTTCCAGATAAATTTTTGTCATGAAGCGGCAGGGGGAAATCAAAAAGTCGGTCAGCAGGAAATTGCGCGTCATATTGCGCGCGGTGTATTTGCCGTCCGGCACATCGTAGCCCAGCGTTTTCAGCGGTATGCCGTGCCATGTGTTGACATAGACCTGCTCCAGCTTCTTGGTGAAGTAGAAGGGAAGGGTGTTGTTGATGAATAAGTATTTCGCGCCGGTCAGCGCCTTGAAATATCCTCGGCTGTTCTTTTTGACAAATCTCACATTTGTCCAGTCGCAGAGCTCCTTTTTCAGCTGTTTTTTCTCGCGGGCATCGTTGATCTGCCACACATGGGTGTAATAGTCGAAGTCCCGCGATTCCATCAGCTCGCGGAACATCGCGTAAGGGCCGCAGAGCATTCCTGCTCCCTGATGCGATGAATAAAAGATCACGTTCTCGTCAACCGCGGTTCGTTTGTAATATTTGGCGTATTTCGCCGCCAGTGCCAAAGTCGGCAGCTTCCTGATGAATGATTTCAATCCCAATGATAATCTCTCCGGTAGTATGGTGTAAGATAATAAATTCCAGCGCCGCGCTTGCGCGTTAGCTTCGATATTATTATCTATTCGTTATTTTCTATTATCTTAGCGGCACGCATGTGCCGCGCTTTAAAAGTGGTGCTTGATGACGCGCTTTTCCGGCGGCGGAGGGGTCATGTAGTCGCCGTAGATGGTGGTGAGAATGAGGTCGGTGTCCTGCGGCACGGGAAACAACCCGTCCTCAAAGGGAACGCGCACAGGCTCCCCGAAGGCTTCCTTCGGGAAGGTTTCCTTCTGTACCTTATAATAGCTGGCCAGGCAGACAATGTACTGGTTATCCGGACTGTTGTATTTAACGTAATTTTTGTTGATGCATTTAAAAAGGAATTCCCGTGTCACGAAATGCGACGCAAAGCGCAGCACCTTCGCCGCGAAGGAATTGGCTTCGGCGGTACCCATCTTCTGGGAAAGTGTGCCGCGGAGTATGCGCATTTTTGTTCCCTGCCACGTCTGCAACGGAGAGGACAGCTTCGGCACGCTGTCAAGCGGGAAAATGTCGATCATCGGGCCGTTGTTCGGGGTGACGTGGGCAATGTGCGACTGCCGGAACTTCGGACTGTCGGTAATCAAACGCACCTTGAGCAGCGGCGTCCAGCAGTTTGGCATGGTGGTATAGTGCTGAATCTCGTACCTCTCCCCCATCGCTTCCGGGGCGATTTTCAGAAAGCGCTCGTAATCGTCGCGCATCATCAGCAGGTCGATGTCGTCGTCCCACGGAATGAAGCCCTTGTGACGCACCGCGCCGAGCATGGTTCCTTCACCCAAATAATACGGGATATTGTATTCGTTGCACACCTTGTCAATGTCTTTCAGCATGGCAAGCGTCACCTGCTGCAGCTCATGCACCAGCTGCATGGCTTCCTCCTGCGTCTTTTCAGATGAGGTGGGGTTTGTATTATCACTCATGATCGAATCAAGTCCTTTGTTTTTATTCCAAGGCGCAACGCGCCTTCCTCCGTTATTATCTATTATCTATTCGTTATTCTCTATTATCTTAGATGCGCAACCGCGCCGCGCTCATTGGTGGTCTCTGTTCCAGACGGACCATTTGATGTTGCCGTCGGTCGCCATGAAGTAGTATTCGCGCACCTGGGTGCCGAATTCGTCGGTGTCGGCTTCGCAGTCATAGTAGTAATACATGCCGTTGAGCCTCATTCTGTTCCAGTAGTGGAGGATGTCGCGGCGGAATTCGGTGTCGCCGTTGAGCACGAAACGTCCCTTGATCATCTCGCAGTCATAGCCTGCGGCATTGCAGAGCGATTTGAAGAGCATGGAATAATGCCGGCTGTCGCCTGTCTGGTGCTTGAAATAATATCGCAGCAGTGTAAGTTGCTCCTCGCTCTTGTCGGACACATTTTCATAGCGGATGTGAGTGCCGATATAGTAATAAATCGCCCAAAGGCGTTCGTTGTCGCTCATATCGTCCTTCAAAATTTCATCGAGAATTACCTTCAATTTGTCGTTGATCGCGTCGTCGGCAGTGTAAACCGGATCTTTTGAGGAATTGTGGGATACAACCGTTGAATGACCGCTCAGGCCGCCTTCGTCCTCCAGACCGTCAAACGCCTGTTTGATAAGCGCGTTGATCTCCTCATCGGTCACACGTACTCTTGATTCCTCGTTGTAGATGTCGTAGCTGCGTTCATCGAGGAATATTTCTTCCATCGCCTCCACGCCTCCGGACGAACCTCTGAAAAGGAAATAATACGCGCCAAAACCTGCTCCGCCAATCACAGCGATGATCAGAAGCACGATTCCCACTGCCTTGACGATGTCAAATATGCTCATGTAGCTCATATCGGACGCCAACTGATCAGAAAGCACGGTGAAGATGGAGGACTTGCCCGGAATCGGCACCAGACGCCACGGGTCAATATCGATAGTGCGATTGATGCGCCGCCAGAGCTCTTCCTTTTCATCGACCGAAATGCTGTCGGGAATATCCGCCAGCGTCTTTTCGTGAATCATGCTGAGCCTGTCCTTGCGCACAAGGTAGCGCAGCGTCTTGTCCACCTGCTTGCGCTGCCAATACTCCACGCTCGGCGCCTTGCGCAGCTCGGATATATCAAAATACATGTCGATGAATGCCTCGCGGCAGACGATCATTGTGTCAGCGTGATTCAGGCAGCGTTCAAAAGCGTAGCCGAACACTCTGTCACAGGTCTTGTTGTAAAACTGCATGAATGTCTCTCTTTTTTTCTGATACTTTTTGCGATTTGCCAGACGCGCCAAAAAAATCACCGTCCTGTTTGATGGATGTTTTACCGATTAATTCAGTATATCAAACAAGGCGGTGATTTACAAGTGTTTAATTGTTACAATTCTTCAAAACAATTTCCCGAATTCGCGGCATTTTCACGAAAAACTCAGTCCTTGACCGCAAGGCGTTTTTCAATCAGAGCGATTACTTCTTCCAGCGTGCGCAGACGGGCATATTTTTTGTCGTTGGATTCAATGATAATCCACGGAGCGCTCGGAGTGTTGGTCTTTTCGATCATCTCATTGACCGCGACTTCGTATTCTCCCCACTTTGCGCGGTTGCGCCAGTCCTCGTCAGTGATCTTCCACTGCTTGGAAGGCGTATTCTGACGTGCGGTAAAGCGAACAAGCTGCTCATCGCTGTCGATTTGCAGCCAGAATTTCACCACAATCGCGCCGAAGCTGGTCAGGCTGTATTCAAAGCGGTTGATCTCGTCGTATGCCTGTTTCCATTCATCCTCGGTGCAGAAGCCCTCGATGCGTTCCACCAGCACTCTGCCGTACCATGTGCGGTCGAAGATCGCGGTATGTCCGTCCTTCGGCAGACGCGTCCAGAAGCGCCAGAGGAAGTGACGCTGCTTTTCATCCGGCGTGGGTGAGCCGATGGGCAGCACTTCATAGCCTCTCGGGTCAAGCGCCTGCGTGATGCGGCGGATATTGCCTCCCTTGCCAGCAGCGTCCCAGCCCTCGTAGGCGATAACCAGCGGAATTCTGCGGCGGTAAAGCTCGTTTTGCAGCACAAAAAGTCTGTCCTGCAGGGTCTTCAGGCGTTTCTTGTAATCGCTGTCGGAAACCTTCAGAGAAAGATCAACGTCACTCAGCGCGACGGAAACCTGCGGACGTGTGGGAGATTTAATGTCTATCGCTTCAGGATTGATGCGCAGGCCTCTGCTCTTCTGTTCGAGAGCGCGTTCCATCGCGGCAATCATGACAGAATACATGGTGATGGACGCGTTATCTCTATCGGTGGTGTCGATGATATGCCACGGTGCGGCGGCGGTGTTGGTGCGGTCAAACAGCTCACACAGCATACGGTACACTTTGACGTAATTTTCATTCTGCTTAACGTCAGACTTCTTGACCCTCCACGCGGTTGACTTGACGGATTTCAGCTTGTTGAAGCGCTTCTTCTGTGTGTCGCTGGAGATGTGCAGGAAGAATTTGATCACCAGATAGCCCTCGGCAGTGAGCTGAGATTCAAAATCAAGGATTCTGTAGATTGTATCCTCGTCCTCCTCCTTGAGCTTCTTGCCCTCCTTGAAGTCAATGCAGCGGTACCAGCTGCGGTCGAATACGGACATGTTGCCGTTGGAAGGAAGATTGAGCCAGTAGCGGCGCATGGGCGGATAGCGCCGCTCCTCGTCGGTGGGCTTGGTCATGGAATATACCTTGAAGCCTCTGGGGTCGAGCGAACGGATCAGACGTCCTATCATCGTACCCTTGCCGGACGCGCTCCAGCCCTCGAACACTACGACGGTGGGAATACCTGCTGCCTTCATTTCGCGCTGCAGCTCGCCAAGCCTTACTTCCAGCTCTTCCTGTGAGGAATAAACCTCGCGCTTGGCTTCCTCAATGCCCCTATCAAATATGTCAAACATTTTATTTTCCTCCGATATGTTATTTTCAGCCGATAGACCGACCTTTAAAAAGTATTATACTGCCTGCAATTAATCAATTCAACAGGAATATTGTTAAAATTATATATATTTTCAATTTTTCAGTTGATATTTTGATGTTTTTTATAATTTTTACTTTCTTCAAAAAAAATAGTAAAAACCTATTGACAAAATGAAATTTCCGATTATAATTATATAAGTCGCTTGGAGATAACGAGCGGAAACAAAGAAATATTGCGGAATTGTGTAAGGGTAGCACGACAGACTCTGACTCTGTTTGTCTGGGTTCGAATCCTAGTTCCGCAGCCATCAAAAAACCTCTTTTGTCATCTGGCAAGAGAGGTTTTTTCTATTGACCGTCGCGGAAAACAATGGTATAATAATCTCGATCAATCGCCGTTCGTGGAGGTACAGGATGAAGTATAAAATCAGGAAGACTGTTCCGGCAGATGAAAACAAAATACGGGAACTGTTTCTGGAAATGCTGCGGTCGATATAGCACACTGACGATGTGGAAGGATATAAAGACGCAGATCTGGACAGATTCTGGACAGAAAGTGAAAGTCAGATTTTTGTCGCGGAAGACGGTGAAGTAGTGGGTTTTCTGTCTGTTGAAGTTCACAATGAACCTGAAAGATATATTTATCTTGATGATTTCTCCGTTACAGAAACAAAGGCATCGGTTCGGAACTGATCCATACCGCGGAATCTTGCGCACGAGAGAAGGGAATCCCGGCGGTATTGCTGCATGTCGAGAAAACAAATCATTCGGCTTTGCGTCTTTATGACAGATGTGGATTTTCCATATACAGAGATGACGGACACAGATACTTGATGAAGCATGTGTTGCAGGGAAAAAACTGACATGAAGCATACAGAGAGGTGTATGCCGGTTCATATCCTTCCAGGAGCGGAAACCGAAATGAATGATAATGAAGAAACTGCGTTAAGAGGATTCATATGATTGAAATAAAACGAATCGACGACACACACAAGGAAGATATCAATATCCCCAACGAGCCGTTTCCCTTATTTGGACGGATGGTGCCGCGCCTGGCGGACGGAAGATGGAGTTTTACGGTTGAAAAGTCAGGCAAGGTATCCGAAATGTGTTTTCCCGACGAAAACTATTGCTATGAGCAAATGAAAGCCGACAGCGTTTTTCTCGGCGCTTGTGACGGAGATACCTGCGTTGGCCTTGCCATTTTGCAGCCCGGTTTTTTCAGATATATGTACCTCTATGATCTCAAGGTAAACAAAGACTATCGCAGACGCGGCGTGGGAAGTCTTCTGATAACCGAGGCAAAGGCGGTCGCTCTCGAAAAAGGGTACAGAGGGGTCTACACCATTGGACAGGACAACAACCTTGCGGCGTGTCTGTTCTACGTCAAAAGCGGCTTCCGTATCGGCGGGGTTGACACGGAGGTATATAAAGGAACCAATCAGGAAGGCAAGACGGATATTGTTTTTTATTATGACTGATACGATGAGGAAGAGAAGATGGAAAACAACAACATCAGGCTTATTAAAGTAAACAGAAAAATCTTTAACGCGCTCATCGACCTTGAGGTAAACCAGGTTGCGAAAAAACTGTACGCTTCCTTCGGCTTTGAGGAAAACCCTGCTTTTTATGACGAAGGGGACGAAATGCCGGCGGTGCTCAGGCTGTAGGAAATTGCAGATTAGCTGATTCCAACTATCGGAAGGAGTTTGTAAAAAAATATGAAATTGATTGTTATGGATATGCAAAAAGCGCTTTTGGATAACGATCTTTACAACCTCAAAGGGCTTATGGAGAACGTCGTGAAGGTGATTGCCGCCGCCAGAGAAAACAAGGTGGAAGTTATTTATGTGCAGCACGACGCGGGCGCCGGCACGGGCTTTTCTGTGGGAGACGAAGGCTTTGAGATCGCCGATGAGGTCGCCCCGCACGAGGATGAAAAGGTGTTTGTCAAGACCGTATGCAGCAGCTTCAGCAACAAAGATTTTGCCGCTTATCTCGAAGAAGCGAAGGATGAAGACCTGATGATCGTCGGTCTGCAAACCAATTTCTGTGTGGATGCAACCGTGAAATCCGCCTTTGAGCGCGGTTACTACGTGGTCATTCCCGAGGAAACCAATTCCACCGTTGACAATCCCTATATGACCGGCGAAACCACCTGCGCCTATTACTTCAATGAAGTTTGGCCGGGTGTTTTTGCCGATTGCGTTTCTATAGATGAAGCGATGGAGATGATCCGGAACGGAGTGGAATCACTGTGAACATCCGGCTCAGAACCATGACGGCGAGGGAATACGGTGATTTTTTAACATACAGCAAAATTCACCACGCCGACGAATTGATGAAGGAAATCAATCTGACGGCGGATGAGGCATTGCAGGAAACCGAAAAAGAGCTGAAAGAAATGCTGCCCGACGGACTGGACACAAAAGACAATCATTTAATGGTCATAGAAGAAATGGCCGATCAAAGAATCGTCGGGTTTATCTGGTATCTATCGGAATGGACGGGCGGCGTGAAACAGGTCTTTTTGTGTGATTTCGTGATTTATGAACCGGAACGCCGGAAAGGATATGCGACAGCCGCATTGGGTGAAATGGAAAAGCACGCCAAAACGCACGGCTGCGAGGAAAGCGTCCTGTTCGTGGCGAATGACAATGCTGCCGCACGGAATTTATATGCCAAATGCGGATATGTTTTTCTGAAAAAGGACGATTACGGCAATTTTTTAAAGAAGCAGCTGCGCTAAAGATGGAACATCCATCGGAAAGGAACTAATGAAACAAACCCAAATACCAAAATTATTTGACCAATATCGCGGACTGCGGCGGGAAATCTACATTCTCTTTTTCGGGAAGATGGTCACCAGTCTCGGCAGCATGATCTGGCCCGTAATGACCATGATTCTCAGTCAGAAACTGGGGCTGTCGGCTGCGGAAATTTCCTATTACTTCGTCGGTTCGAGCCTGATCATGCTGCCGGCCAACATTATCGGCGGCAGGCTGACCGACCGCGTCAACAAAAAATGGCTGATCGTATTCTGCGACAGTATCAGCATTATCAGCTTCTTTATCAGCGCGGCGCTGCCGCTTGGCACCGGAACGGTTCTGCTCTTCATCTTCGCGGGTATCTTCCAGAGCATAGAATCCCCGGCATATGAAGCACTCTTTGCCGATCTTTCCACGACCAAGGACAGAGAACGCGCCTATTCGCTTGATTACCTCGGCGGCAATCTCGGTCTTGTTCTTTCGCCTACCATCGCGGGGCTGCTCTTTCAGAATTACCTGTGGCTGAGTTTCCTTATCAGCGGCATTTCCATCGGACTGTCCACCGTTCTCATTGCCGTCCTCATCAAAGACGTCACGCCTGTCGAGGACAACAGCGAAGAGGCGGAATACCAGGAGAGTAAAGACGGCGCCAGCGTCTTTGCCATTCTCAGACAAAACCCGATGCTTATTCTCTATCTGCTCTGCGGCACGCTGTATGCTTCTGCCTACGGGCAGTACACCTTTATTATGCCGCTTGACATGGCGGCTGTCCATGGGGACGCAGGCGCGGTTCTCTTCGGAACGGTGTCCAGTCTCAACTGCATTACAGTTGTTCTCTTTACACCCATCATCACAAAGGTCTTCGCGAAAATGCGCGATACGGGAAAAATGCTCATGGGAAGAATGCTCGTCTTTGCGGGATATATGGTGTTTATCCTGCTGATCGGCTTTGTCCCCGGGTATTACCTTGCCATGCTCATTTTTACATGGGGAGAAATCTTCGATGTGCTTTCTTCGGGGCCGTACGTTTCCACCCGCATTCCGGCCAGCCATCGTGGACGGATCAACGGCTTGATGAGCGTTGCCTACACGGCGGTGACGGGATGCATTGATCTCAGCGTGGGACAGCTCTACGACCGCGCCGGTTCCGGCTGGGCGTGGACGCTTATCTTAGGCGTGACGGTTGCCTCTGCCGCGGTGACAGTTCTTCTCAAATCGCTCGACAAAAAGGCTTATCCGAAGCTGTATAAATATTCGAAATAATCAAAAAAAATCAATAATCAACCGCAAGCGAAAGGAGGAAAAAGAGATGTCAGAACCGGTCATCAGACGCGTCAGCGCGAACGACGAGGCAATCGACCGTTTGATCAATGAAGGATTCACCCGGTACAGCGCACAGAATGACGTGGCGCTGCATTATGAGGAATTCTGCTTTGCCGCTGAAAGCAGCGACGGAAGTATCATCGGAGTGATCATTGGCCACGCGTATTATAACGAGGTTCACATCCGGGACTTAATCGTCGATGAGGCATACAGAAGAAGCGGTCTCGGCAGCCGACTCGTCGGCGCGGTGGAAAGTACATTCAAAGGAACGGAATATGACTTCATCACTCTCACTACATTCGGCTTTCAGGCGCCGGAATTTTACAAAAAGCTGGGGTTTGAAGTGGAATTCATCCGGGAAAACAGTGATCCGAAACTGAGCAAATATTTTTTCAAAAAAGAACTTCAATAAGACCATCAGGAGGAATTCATTATGGAAGACAACAAAAAGTCATCAAAGAAAGTAGTCATTAAAAAGACGGTCAAATCAGGCGTTTCTTTCGGCAGCGCACTGGCAATGGTCATCAGCTATACCGCGTGGAAATCCATTGGCTGGGCAATTCTACACGGACTGCTCGGCTGGATTTATGTGTTGTATTACCTCCTGCGCTACTCGCTTTGATGTTTACCTTTGCCATCGGAAATCGGTTTGAACAAAAGCCTTTTTTGTTCCGGAATGATTCTGGGGCAAAAGAGGTTTTTTTATTACTTATGCGCACGGCGTATGATATAATGATTTCATAGAGAAAGAAGGAAAAAAATATGCTGTACAATCAAACCATTCATTTGAAAAACGGTCAGGAATGCCTTCTGAGAAACGCCGAAGGTGCTGACGCGGAGGGCTTTCTTGGGTATTTTCTGAAAGCCCACGGAGAAACGGATTACCTGACCACCTATCCCGACGAAGCGGAATGCGACCTCGGTAAAATGTCAGAGCGGCTTTCTCTTACGGCAGAAAGCGATTGCGACATCGAAATAGTGGCCGTTTTTGACGGCAGGATTGTGGGCAGCGCAGGCATTAACAGGATCAATCCCCGTGACAAGACGAAGCACAGGGCGGAATTCGGTATTTCGATCCTCCGGGATTACTGGGGTCTGGGAATAGGCAGCGCGCTGACGGCAGCATGCATTGAATGCGCAAGAGCAGCGGGATATTTACAGCTGGAGCTTGACGCGGTTGCCGACAATCAAAGCGCGGTCAATCTTTATCTGAAATACGGCTTTAAGGAGTACGGAAGAAACCCCAGAGGATTCAGAACCAGATCGGGGAAATGGCAGGAGCTTGTTCTCATGCGTCTGGAGCTGTGACACGCGATTTTCTCAGAAAGGACTGACCCAAAATGACACATGACGAATTCCGGACAGCATGGAAGGCGGAGGAAGACTGCGCCATGATCAAGGGCTGGGATTTTTCGCATATTCACGGACGGTATGAGGAAGAAGACGATCTGCCGTGGGATTATGAGCAAATCATTCGCGGCATTCTCAGGGACGAAATGAAACTGCTGGATTACGACACCGGCGGCGGAGAATTTCTGCTGTCGCTTCATCACCCTTATGAAAACACCGCGGCCACAGAAGGCTATCCGCCCAATGTGCAGCTTTGCAGGGAAAAACTGCTGCCGCTGGGAATCGACCTGCGCGAGTGCGCCGACGCTTCGCGTATTCCCTTTGCGGACGCATCCTTCGACATCATCATCAATCGGCACGGAGATTTTTATCCTCCGGAGCTGTACCGTCTGCTGAAACCCGGCGGATTGTTCATCACCCAGCAGGTTGGCTCCGACAACGACAGGGAGCTTGTGGAAGCTGTCCTTCCCGGCACCGCCAAGCCGTTTCCGCATGACAATCTTCCGGAGCAGAAAAAGGCGTTTGAGGATGCGGGATTTGAAATCCTGCAAGCGGACGAAGCGTACCGTCCTATTCACTTTTACGACATCGGCGCGCTTGTATGGTTTGCCCGTATCATTCAATGGGAATTTCCCGGCTTTTCGGTTGACAGCTGCTTTGACAGACTGCTGACGTTACAGGAAACGATTGATAGCGAAGGAAATATTACCGGCACAATACACAGGTTTTTAATCGTGGCGAAAAAGCCGGAAAGAATGTGATATGATGATCAGATATATTGAATTTCAAGATAAAGAAGCTTGGTACCGGATGGACGAGGATCTTCCGGAATCCGTCTTTGAGGAAAAGGTGAGAAACCGGCAGGGCTATGTTTACATCGAGAACGGAAAAATCGTCGGTCTTCTCCGGTACGGTCTCTTCTGGGACAGCATCCCTTTCTGCAATCTGCTGTATATAGACGACGAGTACCGCGGACGCGGATTCGGTCGGCAGCTCATGCAGCACTGGGAGCAGGATATGAAATTCGCCGGCTGCGGCATGGCGATGATCTCCACACAGGTGAATGAAGAAGCGCAGCATTTCTACCGCAAAATCGGCTACAAAGACGCAGGCGGATTTGTTGTCGATATTCCCGGCTACGAACAGCCTATGGAAATGATCATGATCAAGGCATTGTAGGATATTCAAAGCAACAGCAGGTTGCTTGCAATCATCCGTTCTCCGCATTACAATAGAGTCAGGAGGTGTTTTTCATGAACACAAAGGACGTCATTTACGAACTCAGAACCAAGAAGGGACTTTCGCAGGACGAGCTGGCGGAAAAGGTCTTTGTCACACGGCAGGCGGTTTCGCGCTGGGAAAACGGCGAAACCGTACCGAATACCGAAACGCTCAAACGTCTGTCGGACCTTTTCAATGTTTCCATCAACACGCTGCTCGGTTCACCGCAAAAGCTGATCTGCCAGTGCTGCGGAATGCCGCTGGAAGATGAAATTATCGGCAGAAACAAAGACGGCTCGCTCAACGAGGATTATTGCAAATGGTGCTATGCCGACGGAACCTACACCTACAGCGATATGGATGATCTGATCGATGTCTGCGTCAAGCACATGGTAAATGAAAAGTTCACCGGTGAGTCTCTCACCGTGGAACAGGCGCGTGCCTACATGAAGCAGAAGCTCCCGCAGCTGGATTACTGGAAGCGGTATGAAGAACTCAGCGACAACGGGGAGTTTGAAGCCTTCAAACAACAACTAATCGACGAAATCAACGCTCTTCACATTGAAGGAATGCCGGAACTCAAAACACTCAACGCCCTTGTCGGCAGCTTTGTCAATCTGGAATACCGGCTTCCAGGGGGACAGAAGGCAAAATTCCTCGACGACGGAACGACCTATCTTGGCAACCAGCTGGAACCGGAATTCGGCGGTAACCGCTGCTTCGGCGTTCTGGCCAACATGGATTTTCTCCTCATCTCCACCTACGAGGCGGAAGGCGCCAACCCCGAACTGGTTCTTTACAAGAAGCGATAGCTTTTCCTCTCCCCTTCTGAACGGCACTTTTTTTACATCAAAAGCCTCTCTTGTCCGATGCAGCTCATGCCGGGATAAGAGAGGCTTTTTGATGATGGCCTGATGGATAAATTATGAAATAATGAATGAAATTCTTGACTTGCTGTCTTATCAGTGGTATAATTAATGTAGTTTACACAAATTCTTTTTATATTAAGGAGATAAATTATGATACTTTTAGCATATTTTGTTTTGTTGGTATTCGTTTTTTCGGTTTCCCGCAAGTGGAAGGCGCGGCACAGAACTTACCTGATACTGTCATACAATTTCTTGTTTGTGCTGTGTACGCAGCTTTTCTTCCGCTTAACGGATTCGGGCACGAATGATCATACTTCTATTATCTCTATCGGTCGCAGTTTATATAATTCCGTACAGAACCTCACTTTCGACGGTGATGTCAGCGAATGGGCAGGTATCGGCGACTGGTGGCAGGAGACACAGGCATGGCTGGTTGTCTTTTTTGCTGCTGTCACAAATGTACAGCGTCTGTTGCTGACCATTTTTTACAGGGTCTTTGCGCAGGCCAAACTCAGATTTAAGGTTCTGCACGCAAAGAACCAGACGATTATTGTCGGTAAGATCAATGACGCGAAGAAACTTGTCGCTGACACCATGAAGAGCTTGTTTAAGCCGCGCATCATCTACATTCCCACAGAGACTTTGCCGGATGACAGCGAACTTTACAAAATCTGCCGCATAGAAAAAGAAGGCTATCTGAATCACCTAAAACGACACAAGAATTACACCGTAGTTCTGCTTCCGGACGACGAATATGTCAATCTGGAAAGGGTTCATACACTCAACGAATGGGTTGAGAATAATAAAAAGAAGGTCGGCGCGGTCAGAGTATCCGTTTTTCTGGACAACGATCTGGAGAGATTCCGCGACTTTAAAGCAGATAATCTTGACACCTGCGTGATTTCAAAGGAAGAAATTGCTGTAAGGAGCTTTTTGGAGGAGTGTTCGCCCATCGATATTCTGGCGCAAACAAACTCCTTTGAAACCAGCGGACTGCCTTATCTGACAGATTCCTTCAAGCAGTGCGTGATAGGATTCAGCGTCATCGGTCAGGAATTCCTTCTTCTTTCGTATGAGAATTCCGCGTTTCCGTCCAAAAACAAAGACGGCAGGTTCTTTGAAGCTCTGGTAATTGACGATAATCTGGATGCAAAAAAAGCGGCATTTCTGACGGAGGTTCCTCATTTTGCGGAGAGCAAAGAGATTGAATTTGTGAACGCCGAGTATAATTCCGAACAATATTTTGAGACAGTTAAAAAACATGCAGCCGAATGGAAGCAGATAGTCGTTTCCACCGAGGATACAAAGGCGAATATCGACATTGCCATGAAGCTCTGCCGCACTTATGACAGTCTCGGCATATCTGATGCCAGACCGCAGATTGTTGTTATTTTCCACAACAGTTACGCGGGTGCAAATAATCTGCTGAGAAAATTCCCGAACATTAAAGTCGTAGACGTTGAAAGTCAGTTGATCAATTACAAAACGCTTATCGGAAGAAGCACTGATCTTATCGCCAAGGATGCAAACAATTATTACAACCAGTTGAGCAACCGCGGTACTTTATGGAATAATATCGGAACATTTCTGGAGGCCTCCAACCGTGCGCAGGCGCTTGATGTTCCTATCAAGAGGAAGCTCTATCGTATGTCCAAAGCGCCGCAGGCGCAGACACTGGATTTCCTGGCCAGATATGAACATCTCCGCTGGATGGCCTTCAGCTTTGCACATGGATGGATGCCATTGCCCGTCAATGAACTGACCGCTGAGGAACAGAAGAATTTCAAAACCAAACATCCCTTGGAAAAACGCCATATCTGCCTTGTTCCGTGGGATGAGCTTGACAGTCTTCCTCAGAGATCACCCGGACAGCTCAAATCATATGACGTGGAAAGTGTCAGAATCGCTCTGAGCGAACCATCCAAGATTTAGATTTTTATAGGATCATGGAAAGCGCATCGATTTGAATTGGACAATTGACAACCGCGCATTGATAAAAACAGTCTTACGCTTATTAAGAACCTCTTTTGTCTTGACAGCATACGCCGGGACAAAAGAGGTTTTAGGTTAACAACAGGTTGAAAAGTTCATATAATTACAATATAATTATGATCATTAAATCTTTATACTATGATTATTTCGTGATTGTTACCAATTTGATACAGGGTGATTGTAATGAAAAAGATCCGGCAGAAAATCAAAAAATCTCGTATTGTAAAAAACACGCTGCTCATTACGCTGGGCAGCCTTATATTTGCTTTTGCCTTTGATTCGTTATTTATCCCCAACAACATTGTAATGGGCGGTTTTACGGGTCTTGCTCAGACGCTCAACCGGTTTATTCCGGCAGTACCTGTCGGCGTAACGGTCATTGTGCTGAATGTACCGCTGTTTATTTTAGGTATCCGGCGACAGGGATTCCGGCTGCTGCTGGACTCGGTTCTTGCCATGTCGCTCAGCTCGGTCTTTATCGATGTACTGGGCTACGCGGTGAAATTCAAGCCCATAGAGGATCATCTGGTTGCGTGCCTGATCGGCGGCGGCATGGTGGGTCTTTCCATGGGAATACTGCTGATGGTCGGTGCAACGACAGGCGGTGTAGAGCTGGCCGCACGGCTGCTCAAATACCACTTCCGACACATTTCAATAGGCAAGATTTGTCTTTTTATTGACCTCTGTGTCATTGTCTTGTACACCTTGGTTTTCAGAAATATCAATGACGGTCTTTATGCCGCCATTGCCATGTATATCAGCAGCCTTGCGATGGACGCTGTGGTCTACGGACGCAACACTTCAAAGGTTGCCTGTATCATCTGCTCCGAGGGAAAACGCATCCAGGAACGGCTCATCGAGCTTGACTTAGGCGTTACCATTATACGCGCCCACGGCGGTTACAGCGACAGTGAAAAGGATATTCTCGTCTGCGCCTTCAAGCCCAGCAGAATATCAGAGCTGAAATCCGCCATTATGGAAACGGACAAGACCGCCTTTGTCATTATCTGCAACGCCGAGGATATTTTCGGCGAAGGCTTTGCCGACGTGAGTCTGGACAGCCTGTGATAGCTTCCGCAGGTAGCAGGGTGAAGGGTGAAGATTTTCAAAAAGGTAGGGGTGTAAAGTCATTTTTTTCTCATCTCTACACTGATTATTCAAAAGAACGGACACACATTATTATTCCGAGTTTTTTCTTACCAAACCTTCTACCCACTACCTTCTACCCACTACCTTCTACCTACTACCTCAGCGATTAGATTTGTTTCTGAAAGGAGTAATGATCTATGATAACCGATTCATTTGACATCGAAACACAGCCCATTGTGAGCTTTGCCGATTTTTACGGCGAAAGGAAACACCTTGTGGACATCTGCGTCCCGACCTTCTCAAATGAGATTTACGACAGCGTGCTTGCGTCCTTTGACTGCGAGAAGATCGCGGAAATCCACACGGTAAACGGGAGTATTCCCATCTATCAATTCACCCACAAGGGAAGAAAAATCGGCTTCTACCTCAACGGAATGGGCTCCACTCTGGCGGCTCAATTGTGCATTGAATCAAGCTATCTGGTCGGAGCGACCAAATACATTATGTTCGGTTCCGCCGGAAGTCTTGACGGCGAAAAAACCGCCGGGAAATTCGTCATTCCCACACACGCCTACCGCGACGAGGGAATGTCCTATCACTATGCGCCCCCGGCGGATTACATTGAGGTAAAGAACCACGGGAAGGTTGCTGAGCTATTCCGGAAGCTGCATTTGCCCTATGTCGAGGGTAGAGTGTGGACGACCGACGCTATCATGCGGGAAACTGTCGGGCAGATGCTTCGCCGGAAAAACGAGGGCTGCATAGCGGTGGAAATGGAAATCGCCGGCGTGCAGGCGGTCTGCGACTTCCACGGGCTGGAACTGTACTGCTTCGTTGCGACCGGTGACGTGCTCTCCGAAACGGACTATCGTCCCGAAGGCTTGAGCGACGCCAATCACAACATGGACAAATTTTTCATTGCGCTGGAGATGGCGGAGGCATTATGAAATACATTCTAATCACCGGCGCCAACGGCGGCATGGGAAAAGTAACTGTCGATCTGTTTGTTAAAAACGGCTACCGCGTCTTCGCTCTGGACAGGGACGCGTGTGAGCCGCGTGAAAACGTCATTCCGCTGAAAGCCGACGTCACAGAGGAAGCCAGCGTCACGGCTGCGCTGGAAGCCGTTTCCGCTCAAACGCGGGAGCTGTGCGGCATCATCCATTTAGCCGGCATCTATCTGCTCGATTCTCTGGTGGAAATGCCGCCCGCGTCATTCGAGCGCATCTTCCGCGTCAATCTCGGCGGTGCGTTCTTGATCAACCGCACCTTCCTGCCTCTGCTGAAAAATGGCGCTAAAATCATTTTGCTTACCAGCGAACTCGCCGTGCGCGACCCTCTCCCCTTCACGGGTCTTTACAGCATCACCAAAACGGCGCTTGACAAATACGCCTATTCCCTGCGGATGGAGCTACAGCTCATGGGTATCAGCGTGTCGGTGCTTCGTGCCGGCGCGGTGGACACCGGCATGATCAGCGCTTCGACAAAGGCGCTTGACACCTTCTGCCGGAACACCAAGCTCTACGCCGTCAACGCCAGGCGCTTCAAGCAGATCGTTGACAGCGTGGAAGCCCGCAAGATTCCGCCCGCGAAAATTGCCCGAAAGCTGTACCGCATATTCACCCGCAAAAAGCCGAAATTCGGCTACGCCATCAACCGCAATATTCTGTTGATATTGCTGGACAGACTTCCGAAGAGGGTTAGATTTTGGATTATTAAAAAAATACTGTCACAATAAAGGAAGTAGAAGCTATGACAAAAGAAATCGAAATACAAGGCTGCATTGAAATTCCACCGGATGTTTCCTCTGATGAAGTGATTGATAAGTTCATTGCATTTATCGAGGCAAACGGCTGGTATTTCGGAGGAGGATTCCGAACCGTTGTGGACGGGGAGTACATTGACGACGAGAAGGACGAACGCATATGAAAATCTTAGTCAGCGCGTGCCTGCTCGGGCAGAAATGCAAATACAACGGCAGCGACAATTTTAATGAGAAAGTAGTTTCCTTCACGGAAGGACATGAAGTCATTCCCGTCTGTCCCGAAGTGGCAGGCGGCTTGCCGGTGCCACGTATTCCCTGTGAAATCGTAAACGGCGAGGTTATCAATACAGCCGGAGAAAGCAAAGACAAAGAATTCCGCAACGGCGCGGAAAAATGCCTTGCGGTGGCAAAGCAGCATAAAATAGACCTTGCGATATTGCAGTCCCGAAGCCCTTCCTGCGGTGTGAAGCAAATTTACGACGGTTCCTTCTCCGGCAAACGCATCGAAGGCGCCGGCGTGTTTGCGTCGATGCTGCTGCAAAACGGATTCCGGGTGATTGATGTGGAGGATATTTTAACAGACAGGAGGTATTGCAATGGCATTTGTTTCAATGGTAATCGTTTTTCTACTCATAGCGGCTGTCATTCTCGGGGTGCTGCTGATTGCGGGGCTTTCGCTGCTCATTGTCGGCATTGTCAGAAAAAGCAATAAGAAAAACATCGGCAAAAAATCTCCCGTCGTTTGCATTGTCACCGGCGCGGTGCTGCTTGCGCTCCCCGTCATTACTGCGGTAGGGCTGGGAATATGGGGCATTTCTTCCGCTGTGGGAAATACGTTCAAGCGCACGAAGTATGAATGTGTGCCGGATCGCTGGCGAAACGAACGGGTCATGGACTACCAGGCGGAGGACGAAATCGTCGACGCGCTGTTAACCTCCGCGGACAGCGGAGACCGCGAAGCGTTCGGCAGGAATTTCACGCCGGAGCTGCAAAGGAAAGAGGACTTCGAGGAAACCGTCAACGCGTTTTTTGCCGTCTGTCCCAAGGGCTTTTCAAACTGCGAAAAAAGCAATGAAAGCAGCGGCGGTTCCGGTTCCTACAACGCGGGTCACAATGTCAGGACCGATTCGGTACATTTCAACACCACACTCGACGGAAACTGGTACTACATCAGCATCGAGTTTTGCTACGAAAATACCGACGAGCCGGACAAGGTGGGCGTTACGGATTTCAAAATCATGAATCTCGAAGCCGCCGCCGTATTCTTTGACGAATACTACCGGGACACGGATTATGCCAGCGACGTCTATCTGCTCTGCGGCATTAAAAGCCCGGACGAAGTAAGCGCACGTCTGATTGACAGTCGGCCCTTTCTCTGGACGCCCACCGATACCCGCAAGCTCACAGCTGACGAGCTGCGCGACCTGCTCAGAGAAAACAGCAGGCTTGACGCTCCGGCTTTAAGCGCGCAACTCGGTGAACCCAACGCTTTTTGCAAATACGAATTCTCCAACGGATATGATTATTACTACGAGCTTGCCGACCGGAACGGTCTGCCCTGCTACGCCTATATCTGCACGGATTCGCCTTTCGGTGAAATCGTCAGCGCCTGCATTTCCACCCCTTACGCGTTTGATTTTGACTATGCTCTCCTGGACGACGGAAACGGGGAATAAAAAAACAGTTGATTTTTTCCTTTGTATCAGCTATTATAAAAATGAACCAATATATAAAAAGAATTGGATGTGATCTACAATGATGTCTGGTTTCATGTCGCTTTTATACATCATCTTGGCGATAGTCGTTATAGTGATCCTGTTTTTCGTGGGACTGATCCTGCTTGTGCGCGGTTTACTGAAAAAACCGCTCGCGGAATACGAAGGCAGCAAAACTCCTGCCGCATTAATGATTACCGGTATTGTGTTTATTTCGCTGCCGATATTAGTCATTGCGGGACTTGCCGTTACAGGAATATCCACATCGGTCAAAACACTCTACGACCGGGCGCATTACCAATGCATTCCGGACATCTGGAGAAACGAATCGGTTACACAATCCAGCGCTGAGGACGAGATCATCAAAGCGCTGCTGCTCTCCGCCGATAAGGATAGCCGAGAAGCGTTTTCCATGAATTTCACACCCGAACTGCAAAAGAAAAGCGGCTTTGACAAAGCCGTAAACGATTTCTTCGAGTCATATCCCGCCGGACTTTGGGAATGCAAAAAGCACGACAAGACCCGAAGCGAATCCGCCGCAAATGACGAGGAAAGCAGCGTCAAGACAGACAGCCTTTCGTTCAGATGCAGACTCAACGAAGAATGGTATTTTGTTGAAGTCGAATACTGCTACCGCAACTCCGATGAACCCGACAAGGTCGGCGTTACGAAATTCAGGGTCATGAATCTCGAGGCCGCAGCGGTTTATTACGGCTCAGAAGAATCATACGGCCACACAGCTTCGTTTCCGGTGTGCGACATCAGAAGCAGCAGCGAGATTAACGCCCGCATGATCGGCGGCAGAGCGTATCTCTGGACGCAAACGAGGACATCCGGTATCACGGCGGAAGAATTACGTATACTGCTGAAAAACGGAGGACGCTTAGACAGTCCGATCTTAACAGCAGCGCTCGGTGCGCCGAATGTCGGCATTAAACAGGACGACAGCACCGAATACGGTTATTTCTATGAGATCGCTTCTCAGAACGGAGAGCCGCGTTACGCTTACATCCAGACGGACTCCGAATTGGGCAATATTCTCTGGGCGCTTCTCTGCACGCCGTATGAAGTTGATGATAAACATCCCCTTTATCAAAAATAACAGCATAAGACAATAAAAAATGCGATCCTCCTGCAAACACTGTTTCGGGAGAATCGCATTTTTTTCGAAAGCCCATTTTTCAGCTTTTGGTTTGGCCGTCAAAGCAGTATCGGATGACTGTTTGCTTTTGTACAAAGAACGCTTCTTTGGCGATCCGCATCAGCGGCAGGTCCGCCTTTGAATCGGTATAGAATCTTTCTATTACACCGTCCGGAAATTGCTCTTGAAAGCGTCTCACTTTTTCCTCTCCGCGGCAGTTTTCTCCTTCAAAGTGTCCCGTAAGAATATCCACTTCAGACGCTATCAGTGATACACCCAGCTTTTCACAGACCGGGCGCAGCAGAAATTCGGGGGATGCCGAAATGACCAGATCGTCAGACTTCTTCTGTTTAAGATACCATGCCTTGACGCGAGAGTACTTTTGATTCCAAAACTCATTCAAAAGTGCATCGTCAATTGAAATCCTTTTCAAGAAGCAAAAATATTTTTCCTTGAAGCGCTTTCTTGAAATGATACCAAGTTTAAACAATACAGCGCCTGAAAGCTGATTGAAAATGCTTTTCCAAAAGATCACCGGCTTCTTTTTTATACAGAAGAGATAAAAGTCAATCGAGCTGTCACCGTCATAAATCGTTCCGTCAAAATCATATACATTCATTCTATCACCTGAAAACATACAGCATCATAAACATTATCAGCATATAAGCCAGACAAAAGCATACCAGAACCTTGTCATGTATCAGCACCTCAACCGGATCTCCGTCTGAATCGCCTTCCACGGTAAGGCTGTATTTCAAAAAGATGAGCATAACGACCGGAACAGTCCAGATCAGTCTGGCGCTGTGATAAGCTTCTACCGTCCTGCTGTCTACCGTCCACAAAGCATAAAAAACGATCATAAGTCCCATCAGCATATTCATGTTACCGTCCAGAAACGCAAGCGGATATTTTGCTATTACATTTCTGGTGTCGCCGCTGCTCTGCTTTTTGTGCTCATTTCTTCGCTTGCCCAAACCCAGATAAAATGCACCAGAAATGATAACAAAATACAGCCAATTGGAGATATGTATATCCGTCACCACAGAGCCGTAAAGGGCACGTATGACAAAGCCTGACACAAGCAGCGCTATATCCAGCAAAGGCACGTTCTTGAGTCCGAAGCTGTAACAGATATTGATCAGTAAATACAGTGCCAGCAGCAGCGTTGACTTCACATGAAAACTAAAAGCATTGCATAATCCGGCAAAAGCAATGAGAAAAACAGCAAATACAACAGCTGCCCTTTTTGAAATATCGCCCGCTGCTATGGGGCGTTTGCACTTTGTGGGGTGCTTTCTGTCTTTTTCGACATCTGCAATGTCGTTGATAAAGTATATAGCGGAGGATACCAAACAAAACGAAGCAAAAGCAAATCCTGCCGCTGTGAGTTTATCAGTATTTAACAGTTTACCGCTACACGCCAGCGGCATCAGCACAAGTATATTTTTGATATAATGATGCACACGCATCTCTTTTATATAGTACTTGATTTTCATTTTTCGCTGAACCACCTTTAAAGAGGATAATAGGCGAAAGCAAAACGCCAAAGATCTTTTATTCCACTGTAATTCAAAAGGCAAAGCACAGCAGCCATACCGCCGCCCACTGTCATAGTAAACCAGACACATCCGAGCTTTTCGGAAATCCAATCAAGAAACCGGAACAGTAACACAATAAAAGTCCAGCAAAAATATAGCGAATAAAGTATCTCCCCATTTTCCACTGATCCCCAGCCAATAACATCAATTAACAGAAACGAAAAACACAACCACAAACCCGCAATCACTGCCAGCTTATCCTTCCTGTTCAGAATCACGCTGACCAGACAAACCACGAGAAGTATTATGCCAAGTATGCTGACACTGGCATAATTGCTCTCGCTCAACTGAAGGGAATAATTGTTAACCACCTTTGTTTCCGGCGCCGCAAAGCAGGAGGATATAAATGACAGATATTGTTTTAAACGGACAGAAAAGCTTTCTCCTCCGGCAAACCTCGAGAGGTTTTGGGTCTGTACAAAAGAACTCAACATAACGTCAATTCTTCCGAATGACAGCAGAAGCACAATGAACAGCGAAACACATTTGCCCATTTCAATCGCAATCTGTTTCAGACCGTTGTCCTTCTTATCGGTGAAATCATGCACCAGCGGCAAAAGCGTCACCCCGGTAAGAAGTGTGCCTCCGCTGGCACAAATGGACAGCCCGGATGCCCTTTTATTCTTTACGGCAGAATAAACCGCGAACATCAGCCAAAAATAACAGACGATATATTGCTCCATCATGACAGAGAACAGAATGGTTGTATACGTCACCGATGTAAAAAGGACAATGCATATTCTCTCGCGCCGGTCTGATGACAGCATATCAGCCAGCATCAAATTTCCCGCGGCAAGCATCAGCACCTGCACGATATTCATGCACAGCGGAGTGACTACAGGGCTGACAAAAGAAAACGGCAAAGCGAAAGCATATCCCATGCCCACAAACGGTGCGGCGAATACCGCAAACAGCGGCTGTCTCAGATCATTTTCGGAATGCATTAAAGACAAATATGCATTCTCGCGTACCAGAATTGACGAGTCACTCGTATACAGCACATCCAGGGGAAGATCATTTCCCCAAAATGCTTTTCCAATAAAAAATGAGCCACAAACAAACGAGATCAATACAAACGTAACGATTGCGTAAATGTTTCGCTCTGCCCGTGAAAAGGAGCAGAAAGACTCACGAAGCACACCTGTCACAGTCTTAAGAATTAAAACTGTCAAAGTATAAACAATGAAACCAGAAGCCAAAGACAGCAACGCAATCACAATGCCAAACAGTATGCAAAAATCAATATGTAAGGACAAATGTCGGGCGGCAAAAGCGTTGATAATCTCCCTGTATCGAACAACCGCTGCAATCCTGTCAACAATATGAAAACTGCAAATGCCGGCTGTAGAAGCCCCGGAAAGGATTTTTACATAGCGTGGAGCTTTTTTTGCATTGTCGGAAAGACATGAAACCTGCGAGAAAACAGCAATCTGAAATAATACGGTAAAAACAAATTGAAACAGAAACATTCCGACACCCATTACTACTATATGCGAATACCACGGTGTAACCACCATCAGCAGAGCAACGGATGAGAGTATATAAAGCAAATTGGCTCGTAAATTGTTTTTTAAATAATTTCTGTCAATACGTTTTTTTATCTCATTTTTCATTATCATCTTCCTTGCCGTGAATTAAATATAAATAAATTCCCAACATGATGGACAATTATTTACCATCAATTATATACGAATGATATGAAATAGTCAACATATTTATCAGACAATCAGGAAATAATAAAGCAAAAAGGAAGTGATTGCAAAATGTTTGTCTCTTTTATTCGAACGGTTATTCTATATGCCGTGGTCATATTTGCCGTTCGCGTAATGGGAAAGCGTCAGATCAAGGAAATGCAGGCGTCCGAGATCGTGGTGACACTGATGGTATCAAACATTGCCGCCATGCCGATGCAAGAAGTGGGAATATCCATTTTCACCGGCATTATCCCGATCATCACACTCGTAGTCACGGAAATCACCATGTCATATATCATGCTGAAATACCGGCCATTCCGCAAACTCATTTCGGGTATGCCCGTTGTGGTCATCGAAAAAGGAGAAGTCAACCAGGCCGCCATGCGTTCGCTGCGGCTGAGCAATGAAGATTTATTTGAAGAACTGCGCAAGAAGGACATTTTCGATCCCGGCACGGTGGAATACGCGATTTTTGAAACTGACGGAGTCATGAGCGTGCTGCTAAAAAGCGGAGAGCTTCCGCTGACCGCTGCCCAGGCCGGAAAGGACGACGGAAAGGACTCGCTCAACACCCTTATCATCAGTGACGGCGAGATACAGAAGGAAGCCGCAAAGCTGACAGGCTGGACGCCCGAAAAAATCAAAAAAACGCTCAGGAATCAGAAGGTCGTCCTCAGCGACGTATTCATTATGTACGGCGACAACGACGGACAATTCAAATTAATCAGGAAGGTGCAGCAATGAAACTGAACCGCGAAATCATTACGGTGATTTTATTCTTTTTGCTGTTGACGTTCTGCACATCGGCTCTGCTGAATACCGTCAACGTCAGCCGCAGAATGTCGCAGATCACCGAAGAAGCCATCTCCATGACCGACGGCGGAAAGCCGGACAAAAACAACCTTGCATTGCTCGATGCAAAAATCACCGAATTATCCGACGGCTGGATGAAATACGAGCCGATCGTGTCAACCTATTCCCGTCACGACGAGCTGGAACGCGTATCGTCAGCGGTGAAAAAACTTCGTCCGCTGTACGACAGCGGCCAATACGATGAGCTTTACCTCACGCTTCACGAAACAGACGACGCTCTCGATCATCTGAGAAAAACAGAGCTTCCCACTATAGCCAATATTTTGTAAGCGTCACGCAAAAAGCCTCCCGACATAAATTCGATTCGGGAGGCTTTTTTACATTGATTATAAAGAATTATTCTTAAGCACAATCGTACCGCTCGTCAGGACAGCTCCATGGAAACGGTGCTGCCGTGCTCGCCGCTTGATACGCGGAGCTTCTGGGGAATGCTCTCCTCTAACTTGTCGACATGGGAGATGATGCCCACCAGACGGTTGCCCTCCGTGAGCTGCTGGAGCACCTGAATGACGTTGTCCAGCTTGCCGTCGTCGAGCGTACCGAAGCCTTCGTCGATGAACAGCGTGTCCAGCTTCTTTCCGCCCGCATGGCTCTGCACCACGTCGGACAGACCCAGTGCCAGCGCGAGCGACACCATGAAGCCTTCGCCGCCCGAAATACTCGCGGAAGGCCGCTGCTTGCCGGTGGAAATATCAAGCACTTCCATTTCCAGACCTGCCGCGGAGGATTTGCGGTCCGCTTCGATTTTATGAATCAGCTCGAATCTGCCGCCGGTCATGATGTTGAGCCTGCGATTGGCCATTACAAGCACCTCGTGGAAGATGGCGCCCATCACGTATCGCTCAAAGCTCAGCTTGCCGCCTTCTCCGGAGACGCCTCCCGCAAGATTGGCAAGGCGGTCCATACGCCTGAACGCGCCTTCCAGTCCGGCGAGCTTTTTGTTGGCGTTTTCCACAATAGCCAGCACGCCCTGATGACTGCTCAGCAGATTGTACTGTACGGTTTTGGCATGTTCCGTTTCCGCCTGCTTCGATTGCGCGTCATTCAACTCACTGTTCAGCTTGGCAAGGTCAATGATTTCCTTGCCCTCCGTCTGCTGTTCCAGGTCACTGATACGCTCCCTTGTATTCCTCACATCGTTGTGATAGGAATCGATCTCCATTTTCTTTGCTCTCAGCCAGTTTTCGGCGTTGCCGACAATCCATCCGAGAGCGCCGCGGTAATCATCATAGGATCCGAACCCGTTTCCCCTGACAGAATCCGAAAGATCGTGCTGCGCCTTTTGCTGGGCTTCCTTTTTGCCGGGGAGAGAATCTTCCAGCTGTTTCACAGCGCCTTCGGTGCGATTGGCTGTGTCTCGGGCGTTTCTAAGCGTCTCTTCGTGCGCGCTGAGAATCGACTGCAATGCACTGATCCGGTTATTCAGATCGGCAAGGTCATGAGTGGCTTCCGCCTCGCTTTCGCAGGAAAGCTGTTTTTTGATCTGTTCGGCTTCTCCCTGCATTCTGATAATCGCAAGCTCGGTTTGCTGCCTTTCTTTGTCCTTCTCTTCATATTGCTTGGCAAGCTCGGTCAGCCCGTCGCTTGTGTTCTTTTTCTCTGTGTCAAGCTCTGTCTTTCTGGCAACCTTTGCCTTTGCCGCTTTGTATTCAATAATCACTTCGTTCAGTTCTCGTTTGCGTTCTTCACAGATATAAGCAAGATAACCCGGAGAGACCAATGTGTTCCAGTCAACGGAATCGTACCCCAGTTCCCCCATTTCCCTGACAATGCCGCCTTTTCTTTCTTGCAGCTGAATGCGTTTTCCGTCAATCCATGTCTTTTTGTCCTGGTACTTTTTTTCCGCCGATTCCCAGTCCTGCTTCGCTTTGTCCACTTCCGCCTGTGAGGGGATTTCCACCGACAGTTCTGTGAAATGATGCCCGTCATTGCGGCAAAAATGTGTGTGGCAGACAGGGCAGAACGTTTCGCCTTTTTCGGCAAGCTCCTGCTCCATTTTCCGCGCCATGAGCCCCGCCTGTCCGCTTATGAATTTCTGGTATTGATCGTGGTAAAGGTTCTCGGCGGCAAGTACGGCACTTGCAAAGCCTGCGAGTGTTTTTTCATCCTCCGCAAGCGCAGCTTCTTCCTGCAAAACCGACTTGACTTCCACCGAAACACTCTTCTTGTTTTCCGGAGCGATGGCGTCATAGTTTTTTCGCGCGGTCTGACCCTGGATGGTAAGTCTTTCCTCCTCGCGCTCACAGCCTTGCAGTCCTGCAAGCTCCTTCTCCATCGCCGCAAGCTGCGTTTCCGACGCGCTCTTTTGTTCCGACAGTCTATCAAGCTGACGCTTTTGCGACGCAAGCGACGTTTGCTGTGCTTTGATAGCAGCCTCCTTTTGAGTAAGCACTTTATAACCCGGCAGCGAATCCGAAAGGACTTTTGCTTTTGCCGTCAAGTCCTCCTTCTCCTTTGTCAAAGGAGCATCCGCCTGCACCTGTTCTTCCGCCTTGCGAACCTCTTCCCGCTGAACCGCTGATAACGCTTTGCGCTCACTCAGTTTCTTCACGGTATCATCATAATCCTTCCGCGCATTTGTAAAAGCGTCGTCCAACGGTTTGACACCGTGCTGCGCCTTTTCAGCGGATTCATACATCCTCCGGTTCTCCGCAACCGTTTCTTTCCGCGTGTCAAGCGCCGCAAGATGCTCCCGTTTGCGGCTCAGTTCGTCAAACAGGGAATTGTTTGTCTCCGCCGCGCCCTTGCGTGTGTTCAGTTCGCCTACCGCCTTGTTCCATTGCTCACAGGCCGTCTGAAGCTCTGTCAGCTTTTCCTGCTCACGCGCCGCAAGACCGCGCAGATTTTCCTCCAGATGTGGATTGCCGGGAAGATAATCGGATTCTTCCTCGCCGTCCGGCAGGGTAAAGTGCTTCATTGCGTTGTTGATACTGTCACTCTGCTGCCTGACCCTGCCGTTCAGATCGTCGCGCGCGGCTTTGAGAAGGCTCTGATAACGCACAAATTCCGTGCTGTCAAACAGCTTGCCGAGTATTCTGTTTTTTGCCTCACTGTCAGATTTCATGAATTCGCGGAATTCGCCCTGCGCAAGCATGACAATCCGGCGGAACTGGTCGCCGTTCATACCGAGAATCTCTTCGGATTTATCTTTTACCTTGTTAGCACCTTCGACTGGAGCCATTCCCTCGCCGGTAAGTACGACATCTATCTTATCGAATTTATACTTACCGGTTTCCCGGTTCTTTTTGAAATGAATGTTTCTTTCAACCAGATATTGTCTCCCATTGTGAACAAAGCTCAGTTTGACAACGGTATCCTCTGACAAAGGCACAAAGTCGGAATGGAACATTTTGGCGTCTCTCTCGGAACCGCTCGGCTCGCCGAAAAGCGCAAACGAAATCGCGTCGAAAATGGTCGTCTTGCCCGCGCCGGTTTTTCCCACAATCAGATACAGTCCGCCGCCCAGCTTGTCAAAATCCACAACCGTCTCCCGGGCGAAGGAGCCGAACGCCTTCATAGTCAATTTTACAGGTCTCATTGTTTGCTTTCCTCCTGTTTCATGAGAAATGTCAGCAGCTGGTTTTTGAGCTTTTCGTCCGCAACATCCGCCTTGCTGCCCTCGAAGGGGGTGTTTCTCAGCAGCTCACCGGCGTAGTGAAGCAGCCGGAAATCTTTATCGTCCGGTTCTTCTCCGACGCGCTGCTGATAGAAATCCGCAAACAGTTCTTCCAGTGATTTTTCTCTGACGACCACGCCGTCAGGTGTTTCCGTTTCAGCGGAGATGTGCCGGAATTCAGACACCCGTTCCATCAGCACGCTGCCCCGGCTCTCGGCAAGTGCCTGGAATCTGTCGGAAATTTCGGGCGTCATGGGCTTGTCTGTGATGATCAGTTTCAGGTATTCTCCCCTTGTTCCTCGCGCCAGCTCCTGCTCATACAGTGCGCCGGCTTCGCCCTTCATGATGCGCATGGGGTGAAGCGGCTCTATATGCAGCGTTTCCATGCGCAGATCGCTGCCCTTCTCTCCCATTTCCACCAGAATCGGGCCTTTTGCCGGACGGAGGGTTTCATCGAAATGATAGCAGAGCGGCGAACCCGCGTAACGGACGGCTTCACGCCCCACCTTGTAAGCCGCGTGAATGTGCCCCAGCGCGACGTAATCGAAGCCGTCAAAGGCGGAATGTCCCACCTGTCCCACACCGCCCACGGCGCTTTCCGAACCGCCGCGTTCCATTTCCTTGCCGTTGACGGTGACATTCTGGTGGGCAATAATGACATTCCTCACGGAAGTGTCGATCTCCTGCTCCGCGATAAGCCTGCGCACAGCGGTGTCATAATCGCGTATTTCTTCATCGCCAAGCACCTGCGCGACCGCCGCCGGGAATACATAGGGCATCAGCCAGAAATGCACCTCGCCGAATCCGTCACGCAGCATGACGCGTTCCATCTTCCGTTTGACACGTCCCGCAATATGTATGTTCTGCCGCGCGAGTATCTCGCTTGCAAATGCCAGACGCGGCCCTGAATCATGATTGCCGGCAACCAGCAGCACGGCGATCCCCAGCGATTCCAGCCCCACAAGCATACGGCTCATCAGCGTGACCGCTTCACCGGAGGGCGAACTGCGGTCGTAAACGTCTCCGGCTATCACCACGGCGTCGGGTCTGACTTCCTCCGCCAGTGCAAGGAATCTGTCTGCCCAGTGGGGCTGATCTCCGTTTTCCAGCATGGATACGCCGTGTATCACTTTGCCGAAATGGAGATCGGAAACATGCAGATATTTCATAGTGCTGAACCTCTCTTTTGGTTTACTTAATGAAGGTTGTTCTATGCTTTATTATACCAAAAAGTGAATAAGATGTCAATTAAAACAACATTATCTGCGGTTAAATGTACCGAAAACAGTACCGTTAACAGGTCAGTCAAGTGAATTTATCATTCTTGCAATTGCGGTAAGATAGCACAATTGCGTGACGCATCCAAGAAAATATGCGTCATCCCTTGACAACCCTAAAATAGAAATTTATACTTAGTGTATACCAAAAATCGAAAGGTCTGAAACAATGGCGGAGATCAATTACAGCGCGTTAGGCGGGCATATCGCTACCGGCAAGCCGTCGCCGGTCTACCTGATTGCCGGCGACGACGGTTATCTGCGGCGCAGCAGCCTGGAAATGCTGAAAGGGAAATACATGCCGGACGTGCTGCCGGAATTCAATTACACGGAATTCGACGGCTCTGACTGCACAGTGGATGAAATTGCCGCCGCTGCAGAAACGCTGCCGATGATGGCGGAGCGCCGCATGGTGGTTGTCAAGGACATGGACGCGGCAGCCATCAGCGCGGAACAGTACCGCAAACTGGAGTCCTTCCTCGGCTCCGTGGGAAGCAACGAAAGCTGCGTCCTGATCTTCTTCAACGTATCGGTAAAAGCAAGCGCCAAGAGCGGCGACAAACAGGGCGCCATGCGCAGTCTCATCAAAAAAGCGGGTACGGTGATCAACTGCAAAACGCCAACAGCCGCCGAAATAACGGACATTCTGCTGACCGAAGCAGGTAATACCGGCGCGAAAATCAGCCGAGCCGACGCGGCCTACATGGTGGAACGCTGCGGCAGCGACATCACCAACCTGCTCAGCGAACTTGCCAAGCTGCATTCTTTATGCAGCGCGCAGGGCGAGGGCAAAATCACCCGCGCCGCCATCGACGCCAACACCACACAAAGCGTCGATGTGAAGGCGTACATGCTGGCTTCCAACGTCATTTCCGGCAAACGCGGGGACGCTTACCGCATATTGGAAGAGCTGTTTGACGAGCGCACCGAGCCGGTTGCGGTGCTGGCCATCATGTCCGGCGCTTTTATCGACCTCTACCGCGCCAAGCTCGCTTCTGGCGAAAGAAAAAACGCGGACGACATGGCGGCGCTGTTCGGCGAGGAATACAAGGGCAAGGAGAAGCGGCTGAGCTTTTCCTTCCGCGACTGCCGCAGGTATTCTGTTTCGCTGCTCAGGAACTGGTGCTCCATGCTCTGCCGCACCGACGCGGCACTGAAAAGCAGCCGCGTGGACGGCAAAATACTTATGGAAAAGCTGCTTGCCGAAATGTTCGCGGCAGCGGATGCGGCAAGATGATAAAAATCAAAGAAGCGGTCATCGTGGAAGGCAAGTACGACAAAATCAGACTATCCTCCCTGATTGACGCGCTTATCATCACCACCGACGGCTTCGGGATATTCAAGGACAAAGAAAAAATGAACCTGCTGCGGCGGCTTGCGGAAACGCGCGGTCTGCTGGTGATCACCGACAGCGATTCAGCGGGCTTTGTCATACGCAACCACCTGCGCTCCTGCATTCCGCCGGAACGCATCAGGCACGCCTATATTCCCGACGTTTTCGGCAAGGAACGCCGCAAGGCGTTCCCTTCCAAGGAAGGCAAATTGGGCGTGGAAGGAATGTCTACCGAGGCGCTGCTGGCAGCGCTTCAAAGGGCAGGTGTGACGTGCGAAGAATCCCCGACGATTCAGCCGTCCGATAAGGAAAGGCAAACCATCACGCAGGCGGATTTTTACCGCTGCGGGCTTTCCGGCGGAGAAAACAGCGCGACGGAAAGGGCGAGGCTTCTCAGGCACCTCGGACTTCCCGAAAAAATGACCGCCAAAGCATTGCTGGGCGTCATCAACGACTGTATGACGCCGGAGGAATTCTACGATTACTTCCGCAAATAATGTAACGGTGTAACGATGTCATTACATAATTTTTATAATATTAACCGAACGTTTAAAAAATATTTACATTTTTTGATTGCGGGATTACAATGCTTTAATTAATATTTACTTTAGGAGAGTTTTGTTATAAAATATCATTGAAGCCGAATATGAATCAGTCAGGAGTCGATCCATATCAAAAAAATGATGAACTGTTTAAGAGCTTTGATGCTTTGCGGAATGGCAGCGGTTATCAGTGTAACAGGCTGTGGAAATTCCTCTAAATCCGGTTATCACAAACCGGATCCGGTCATATCATATTCAGACACTTCCTCGGAACCATACAATCAATACGTTTCCTTCTATGACGGCGGACAGGGGTCGGCGGGTTCCCTTCGGGGACGCACCGTCATCGTTTCGATATTCACCGACGACGCCGGAACATCATGGAACGCAAACTCCCAAGAGGACAACGAGATGATCTACGACACTCTCGACAATCTGAGCATCAGCACCGCTTATCTCACCGAACAGGCCGCCAGATACGGCTCGGACGCAGAGTTTATCTGGGACTGGGAGCTGTATCCTGATCTGTATTACACCGCCTCATTTGAGGAATCTCTTGTCACGGAATACGGCGATATGTACAATGTTCAGAAGGAATGGGTAGAAAAGAACGTTGACACAGAAACACTCAGAAACACATATTCCGCCGACAATGTGATCTATTTCTTCTTCTTCAATACGGATTACACCAATCAGGTCAATCCGTGGTATTTAGGGTATTCCTGTTCTCCCGATTACTACATTGAATTCTGCAATATATATATTCGGTTTGACGATTATTTTCTCACAAAGCCGGCGTCTTACGCCCATGAGATGATGCATTGCTTCGGGGCGCATGATTTGTATTATGCCAACGAATTCATTCCCTCGGAATACGTCGAACATTTAGAAAGCATTTATACAAACGATATTATGTACACGGTGTGCGACTCCAAAGAAATCTTCAACGATTTTTCCGATCTCGACGCCTACTACGTAGGGATCACAGACCACTGCGATGAGGTGGAAAAATGGGGTCTTGCCATAAGCGAACATATGGCAAAAACAGATAATTGATTTACAACAGGAGGAAAATGTCATGTCAGAAATCAGATTTTCCAAACACAGCTTTTCAAAAAAAGCATTGGCGCTGCTTATATCTGTCGCGCTGCTTTCGGGTCTTGCGGCATGTGGAAGCGACGAGAAGAAAGAAAAGAACACCGGGAAAACCCGCAGCACCTCGCAGGCGACGCGCGCAAAGGACGGCCCAAATATCATCGAATTTGACGACAGCGACGAAGAGGACGATGACGGGAATAAGACGAAATCGGGAGACTACGAGGACGTAACCACCACCACTACAACCGCGCCTTCAAAAACAAAAAAGACCACCACCACAACCACTGAATCCACTACCAAAAAAACAACGACAGCCAAACCGACCGAAACCAAAACCACTACCAAGGCAACCACCACTAAGGCCACGACTACCACCACCACACAGCCCGCGCCTCAGCTGAACAACAAGTATAAGGTGACATACAAAAATTACACATCGGATGACGGCAAGCTCAAATACAAATACCCGCAGATCACCGGTCTTTATGACGAAGATATGCAGAGCTTCTACAACGATTACTTCAAAAAACTTTGTACCGGCGCGCTCAAGGATGCCGCTATCGAAACATTCAAAGGCACCTATGAGGTAAAATACAAAACAAAGGATACCCTCAGCATTGTATTCCGCGAGAGCTGCCTTTACAGCGGCGCTGCCCACGGATATTCCTGTGCTTATGCCATTACAATTGACCTCGCCACGGGCAACACGGTTATTCCCTCTGAATCGGTGAATATGGACAAGGCGGCGGACGCCATCACCAACGACACATGGACGCTCACAAGAAGTGCCGACGGTGTCACCAAAAAGAATATCATTGATTATTTCAGTCAGTTTAACGAAGAAACAATCAAGAATACCCTTTCGGTAGAAAACATGATAAAAATCAGAAATTCCGGCGGCAAATACACCGTCAGCGGCAAGACGAACTGCAACTCCTATCTCGACGTGAACGGCGATCCTGTGCTCATTCTTGAAGTGAACCACGCCCTCGGAGATTATGTTGAAGTCCAGTTCTGAGCGGCGTAGAAATCACATAATGAAGAATCGAATAGTCATGAAAGCGGCAGCCGCAGCAACAGCCCTTGCGCTGATCCTCTGCGGCTGTTTTTTCGGAACTGACGAGAAATATTATGCTGCTCCTGTGATTACCGCGCAGCCGTCTGATATTCAGACCCAAGCCGGTGAGAATGTTGCCTTTGAAGCGTCCGCCCAGGGTGAGGGGCTTACATATCAGTGGTACTACAAGAAATACGATTTTTCGGGTTGGAAGATATGGAAAGGACACGACACGCCAAAGACCTTCGCCATCGCCAACGAGACGTGGAACGGAATGAGGGTATACTGCTGTATTAAAGATAAATACAACCGTTCCATAGCCACACGCGCCGCGCTGATCTCTCTCGGGAATGCGCCTGTCATCTGCTCGCAGCCCCGCAGCGTTACGGTCAATCTCGGAGAAACGGCCTATTTCCGCGTCGAAGCGAGCGGAGAAAGTCAATTGAAATACCAGTGGTATTACAAAAAAAGCAATTCCTTCTTCTGGACAAAATGGAGAGGTCATACGTATCCCGAAACAGAAGCTGTCTCCAATAATTCCTGGAACGGTATGCAGGTTTTCTGTATTGTCACCGACAGCACCGGAGGATCGGTATCCTCTGATCCCGCCTCCATCACCGTTATCGACTCGCCAACCGTGCTTTCACAGCCTGAAAGCACGGTGCTGTCAGCCGAAGGGACCGCGAGGCTTTCGGTAAACGGAGGCACAGAGGGGCTTCACTATCAGTGGTTCAGCGTTCCGAAAGAGACAAAATACGGAATCAGGATGAAAGACCGCAACGAATCGGATCTTTCCATTACCACATCAGAATCAGAAAACCAGACCCAGTACTATTGCGCACTGAGCTGTCCCGGCGGCAGCACAGTTATTACGGAAAAAGCGGCGATAAGCCGTTACGGCTCGCCGGCTGTCACTCTTTCTCCGCAGCCTGTTGCCGCAAAGACCGGAGAAAAAATGACTTTCTCCGTCAGGGCTTCCGGCGACGGATTAAAATACCAATGGTATTTCAGACAGCGTCAATCCAACGTGTGGTTTCCGCTCGCCGGGCACACAGGGTCGGATATTTCGCTGACTGCTTTTCCTGCGCTCTCGGGCGGTAAACTGCGCTGCGAGGTGACAGATCGCTCGGGAAACAAAACTACGTCGCTCCCCACCGACATCACGGTTAATGACAAAATCAATATCACGCTCCAGCCAAAGGATACAACGGTAAGCCCGGGCGAAAAAGTCATCCTACGCACGGCGACAGACGCGGACGGAGCACATTTCCAGTGGTACGGCGACAAAGGCGACGGTTTCGGATGGAAAAAGCTCGCAGGACAGACGAGCAGCGAATTTGTCGGAATGGCTGACAGCCCATGGCACGGGATGAAGCTCAGATGTATGATCACCGCAGACGGCTGCCCCGCCGTGTTCTCAAAGGTCGCCGTTATTACGGTCAACAACCTTCTGACGCTGACATCCTCCCCCAAGGATATATCCGCTCCGTCAGGCGAGAAAGTGAAATTCACTGTAAAAGCATCCGGGCGAGATCTGAAATACCAATGGATGCGAATGGACAAAGGCAAAGATGTCTGGGTCAGCTGGAAAGGGCAGAACGGACAGTCAGCCGAGCTTCCCGCCGAGAGGGACTGGCACAGAATGAAGGTGCGCTGCGACGTATCCGACTGCACCGGAAAAACCATCTCATCCGACACAGCCGATGTCTGGATCACAGACGCGCTTGATATTCTCAGACAGCCCCGGAGCGTAACGGTCAGGGCTTATGAACTGACAGACTTCTCCGTGATCGCGCAGGGAAAAGGGCTGCGTTATCAATGGTATTACCAAAAGAAGGGTACGGGCCGCTGGCACATGTGGAAGAAACACAACACCGCATATACCTCCGCCATCTCCAACCCTACATGGGATGGAATGAAGGTCATGTGCGTCATAACCGACGCATACGGCGACACAATGGAGTCAAAACCATCGGTCGTAACTATACTTGAATAAAAAAAGCTCCCTCAGGTCAGAACATATCAATGTTCCTGCACCGACAGGGAGCTATTGCTTTTTATGTTATTTTCTCATTTCACCGTCACCGTAATGATATTGGACTTTACCGTTTCGCCTTGACTGTCAGTGACAACACAGTACAGCTGGATTCCGTTCCAGGACGCGTTGGGTGTAACGGTTTCAGACTCGTGTGTACGACCCTTCCACTCCGAGAAAGAGGTCTGACCCGCCTTTTGATAAAACCACTGATAGCTCAGCTTGGTACCGCTCGCCTTGAGCGAAACCGTCAGCGGATCTCCGAGCGTAATGCCCTTGCTGGTCGGCTGAATCAGTATTTCAAGCGGAAACGCAGCCGCCTGCGGGGTCGTCTTGATCTGTTTGCGTATCAAAGGAAGATAATACTCGCTGTATCCTTTGTCAAGAGGGTGAACCCCGTCGATATCGACACATTCCCTGTCTGTGACCGTGGGATCGTCAAAATACGACGTGTCGCTGCAATACGTCAGATCGGCGGTATTGAGGGCGCTGTTTTGGTAAATGTCTATGACCTCGACGCCATACACCTTACAGCAGGAAACAATAGCGTCATGAAGCTCCTTCTGTGTATATCCCGCCTTGTTTTTGGTAACTGTCCAGTCAACATATCTATCGTTGTCCGTATATACATATTTACCGTTCTCTACCTTGGGAACTCTCTGGGTGGTTTTGTGCGTGATGACAAAATATCGCTTTGCATGGGGGAAATTGCTTCTCATCAGAACAAACAGCTTTTGCAAACCGCCCATCGCCGTGGCGAGATCATCATCGCTCAGCTTATTGACACTGGCAGCCATCGCTGTCGGCACTTTTCCCAGCGGAGCATTGTAGATGTAATCGTTCACTCCGCCGTCAGCAATGATAATATCCGGTGTGTAATCGCTTACTCCCGCCAGCTGTTCCGGAATATTGGTGACAGCCGTCTCTTTGGTGGAAAGTGTGGCGCCGTTCTGACCTAAATTGACATACGGAAGCCCCAGATCGCCGACAAAGCCCTTGCGGGAATTGCGTCCGCCTCTGCAAATGCTGTCCCCCACGGCCAGCAGCTTCATCGGTTTCTCCAAGGTGATGATCGCCGCGTCGGATGCCGCCGTATTGCCTGCGCTGTCCGTAACAAGGCAGTAACAGCGCAGCTCGTTCCATGTGCCGTCATGCTTTACCGTCTCGGAGGCGTGGGTAAGCCCCTTCCGAGCGGAATAATCGGTTTCGGCGTCGGTTTTGAAATACCACTGGTATTTCAATCCTTTTCCCTTTGCCTTGACCGAAATCTTGACGGAACTGTTCTTGGACACCGCGGCGCTCTTTGGCTGTGTCGTGATCTTTGGCGGCTCTGTCGTGGAAGACGGTTCCGTTTCCTCAGAGGATACTTCCTCCTGCGATGACACCTCGTCCGATGTATCCTCCCCTGACGCCGACGGATTTTCAGACTCCGATTCGTCAGATGATCCGTGATTGCTTCCGTACTTGTAAACCGAAGGAACACGACTGCCGCAGTCTTCCCTCTGGCAGGATGTGAAACACCCTACCGACATCATAAGCAAGACTGCCACTGCGAGCAGTATTGCTGAAATTCTCCGTGATTTCACCGGTAAGCTCATTCCTTCCCTTCGTTAAAGTCTGATCAGCCCCTTGTCAAGCATACGCTGCGCGGCAATGAGAATGCCGGTCTTTCCCGCGGCGTAATTCAGCCCGCCTTGCATCCAGACAGCGAAAGGCTCGCGCAGGGGCGCGTCGGCGGAAAGCTCTATCGACGAACCGAGCGTAAAGGAGCCGGACGCCATGATAATCTTGTTGTCATATCCCGGCATGTCCCACGGCTCAGGCAGCGCCATCGAATCGACGGGCGAACCGCTCTGTATTCCCTGACAGAAGGCGATCAGCGCTTCCGGCTCCCGCAGCATGACGGATTGAATAATGTCGGCGCGAAGCTCATTCGGCTGAGGCGTAACATCATATCCGAGTTTGGAAAAAAGCCCCGAGCAGAACAGCGCCGTTTTAATGGCCTCTCCCACCACATGCGGAGCCGAAAACAGCCCCATGTACATCTCCCTCGAATGTCCCAGCGTGCAGCCGACCTCCCTGCCTGTGCCGGGCGTGGAAAGGCGGTAGGAACACAACTCCACAAGGTCGGAACGTCCGGCTATATATCCGCCCGTGGCAGCAATCCCTCCGCCGGGATTCTTGATGAGCGAACCCGCCATCAGATCGGCGCCGTGAACACAGGGTTCTGTCAGCTGCACGAATTCGCCGTAACAGTTGTCCACCATGATAATGACCTCGGGTCTGACTTTTCTGACCTCCCCGCCAATTTCCTCAATCCGCTCCACTGTGAGCGACGGGCGCAGGGAATAGCCTCTCGAACGCTGAATGTAGACCATCTTTACCGAGCTGTCGCTCCGCAGGGCATTGACAGCGCCTTCGATATCAACGCTTCCGTCGGGGAGCAGATCCACCTTCTTAAATCCGATGCCGAAGTCCTTCAGCGATCCGCTGGCCGGCTGCTTGCTGATGCCTATCACTGTCTGAATGGTGTCGTAAGGCATTCCCGTGACGCAGAGCATGGTGTCGCCAGGACGAAGCACCCCAAAAAGCGCCACTGTCAGCGCGTGGGTGCCGCACATGAAATTGTGGCGGAGCAAAGCGTCCTCACATTCCATCGCTTCGGCAAATACCCGCTCGAGCTTATCTCTGCCGACGTCGCCGTAACCGTAGCCCGTGGAAGAAGTAAAGCAGCTCTCCCCTACTCCGTTATGGATGAAAGCGGCAAGCACCTTCTGCTGATTGATAAATGCAATGTTCTCTGTGCGTTCTTTAGCGGGTTTTATGTCCTGCTCGGTCTGTTCGGCAAGCGCCAGAAGCCTGTCGTCTATATCAAAAAATTTTCTTCCATTTGCGCCGTTGTTCTGTTTCATTGTATTCTCCTTCATTGAATAGTCCCGATAACCGTGTTGCAATTGTCAATATGTATTATAGCACCGCTGCATCGCATGTGTCAATCAAAAAACGCCGACACATTCCTCTAATATAGCAGGAATTGCGTCGACGTTTTTCATCAGAATATTCAATTGATAACCACAATGGCCACATCAGAATTCACGGTCTTGCCGGAGGAATCCTTCACCTTGCAATAAAGCTGTATGCCGTCCCATGTGGCGTTGGGCGTAACGGTTTCGGTCGCTCTTGTGCGCCCTGACCAGAGCGTCCACGAGGTTGTACCTCTCTTTTTGTAGTACCACTGATAGCTCAGACCCGTACCCTGTGCCTTGACCGATACGGTAATGGCGTCTCCGAGTGTTATGGCGGTGCTCTTGGGCTGGGCGAGGATCTTGAGAGAATTGTCATTCACTGTGACAATGGCGACATTGGAATTCAGCGTCTTTCCCGCCGCGTCCCTGACTTTGCAGTAAAGCTGTATGCCGTCCCATGTGGCGTTCGGGGTCACGGTCTCGGACGCGTGGGTTCTTGTATTCCACTTGACCCACGAGGTCGTGCCTCTCTTTTTGTAATACCACTGGTAACTCAGACCGACACCTTCCGCCTTGAGTGAGAGTGTAATCGTAGTGCCGAGTTCGATTTCCCTGCTTTTGGGCTGGGACGTAATCTTCAACGGCTGCGTGATAACCGTTATTCCCGCTGATGTGGAATTTACGTAATTTCCGAGAGAATCCCTTACCTTGCAGTAAAGCTGAATTCCGTTCCATGTGGAATTGGGAGTGACGGTTTCGCTCGCGTGGGTTCTTGTGTTCCATACCGACCAGACGGTCTGCCCCTTCTTTTTGTAATACCACTGGTAGCTGAGACCGAAGCCCTGTGCCTTCACAGAGATTGTCATTGTATCGCCGAGACTGATGGTTCTGCTCTTTGGCTGTTCGGTTATCTTAAGCTCCTGCGCGATGCTGATGACGGCTGTATTGGATTTGACGCTCTTTCCCGAGCCGTCTGTCACCTTGCAGTAAACCTGCATTCCGTTCCAGGTGGCGTTAGCTATTGCCGTGGTAGAAGCGGTAGTATGTCCGCCCCACAACGTCCATTCGGTTTCCCATGATTTCTTATAGTACCACTGATAGCTCAGTTTGGAGCCGACAGCGGAAACGGTGAATTTCACTGTGCTGCCGACGGTTGCGGTCACATCTTTGGGTTGCGTACTGATTTTCAGCACTCCGGGAGCCGGATTGTCCGCGACAGCCTTTTCAATGACATACCACGTGCTGGGACCGACGTCACCGTCAGCCGTCAGGCCGTAATGCGTCTGGAACTGTCTGACAACGCCCGCCGTGCCGCTTCCGTACCATCCGTCAATATCGATGTTATATCCTAAATAATACAGACAGGCCTGGATATATCTGATGTCATTTCCGACCATAAGGCTGCTGGAGCTTCTCCACATCAGCAAGCGGCTGTAGGATTCCTTGTATTCCGAAGTATCGGGAGTATATCTCGGCGTCGGCTTGGAGGTTGCGCTTACACTGTTATTGCCCGTGGACGTATCTGTTTTGGTAATTGTCGTACCGTTTTTACCGTCCTTGCCCCCGTTGGTGTCGTAAATTTTCAGCGTGAATTCTCCGGTTTGCACCCGAAGAGCCGTCAGAAAATGGCTGTACGTGCAGTAATGAACGGTTATCTTCAAGCCGTCGCCATCTTCACTCGAAAAATAGAAGCCCTCGCTGTCGCTGGCAAGAAAAGCCACCGAATGTACGCTCTCATAGCCGCCGGGCGTCTTGTAGAAAAAGCGGATATGTTCGCCGGGATCGGCATAATCGGCGAACAGCTTTTTAATTTGGTCTACGGTAGGGATAGAATCCTTGCAGATGCCAACCACAGTGCCCTTGCTGCCTCTTACGTATTGGGAAAAATATACGGCATATGAAAAACATCCCCATGCCGGTGTTCCCAATGATATTGTTGTCCCCAAACCGGGATCAAAAACATAGGTAATACCTTCTCTGCCCTTATTATCCTTCACCCAGTCGCTTCCGCCGATGTCCGTAGGTCTGTAGGTGGCTTTGAACAGAGCATCGTTGAGTCTTCCCGCAAATTCGCTGCTTGTCTGACTTGCGGCTAACTTGCTCACCTTTTGTATCTGGGCAAGGTCAATCGCCTTGGCGGTGCTGATTGTTCCCGATTGCTGACTCAGCCCCAGTGACTCCGCGTGGACAGTGATTCCGACCACGCCGCTCTGAAGCAAAATCGTCAGCAATGCGGTAAGAAGAAAAAAGGATACCATGCGCTTCTTCAAGAAATGTCCCTCCCTGTGTGTACCATAAAAACGGTTTCTGATCAAGAAAATGATATATGAATTATCTTATCACCAACATGTAAAAAGTTCAACATATTAATTTAACAAAATATTAATACTTCAATGGTTAATTCTGCACAATTTACAATTTTGTAATCAAGTTACCGGCTAAAAACGCCTCTAATTTACAGCATTGTCATAACTGTTTCATTCAAATCACAAACTGAATCAAGATTTATACGGAACAAAAAAAGCGGAAGGACATGCTGACACACCTCACGCAGCAGCATTTCCTTCCGCTAAATGATCCGTTTTCATCCCCAGCCATTGACAGCGACGCCGCTCCGGGTCATAATTCCGGGGATGTAAATCCCGCCTTTAACTGTGCCGTCAGCACGGAGGAAGGCACTGTTATTCCCGACTCTACCCATTTGATGAGCATACTGTGCATACCGCCCACGCTGTAAGCCAGGAGATAGGGCAGCGGCTCCGCAAACTCCTCCGCTTTTTCAGATGTGCGCACGGCGATAAATATCTTCTCCGCGCTGCGATAGACGTATTCAAACATCCGACCCAGCAGATCGTTTTTGCCCAGCAGGAAAAGCATCTCCTTCCGGCTCTCCCAGAAATCAAAGTAAAGCTGCACAAGATCCCAGTAATGCCGGATATTGCGTGTCTTAATCTGCGCAAAAAACTCACAGAACAAGGTGTCAAAAACAATATTCAGCACTTCATCCTTATCATTGAAAAGACGGTAAAAGGTCTTGCGCGACAGCTCCGCCTCCTGCGTCAGCTGCGTTACCGTGATCTCCCTGAAATGGTACACCTTCATCAGTGTAAAAAGGGCGTTTCCGATTTTCTGCTTTGATTCCTCGGCGATGCGCCGGTTTGTCCTGTTCATAAACATCCTCCGTCAATTTGTGTTATTTCAGTGACACAATTCATCAATGGATAGAGTCAATATATAAAATTATATCAAGTCACCCCATAAACATCAATAAAGACTGTTGTTTTTGCCATTTGTATTTATCATACAGAAAACAGGCGGAAGACATCCCACCTGAACAAATCCGGATGTGAAGCCTTCCGCCTGTTTGAGATGTAATCGATGGGAGAATGAATTGATCATCCGAAGATCGGGGGCTTATCCCAGCCGTAAAGAAACACCCTGATGATTCCCACCACAACAAGGTGCGCGGGATAGTAGATGTAGAATGACCATTTTACCAGAGGAGAAACCTTTGTCGCCGGAGCAAGCGCTTCCCCTGTGCCTTCCGGCAGTCTGCCGGACTTTCTGCCGCCGCGTTCGCCGTTGTAAAGCAGAAGAACCGGAATGGAAATGAAGGTGAACATCTGCAAGACGCCGTAAGCCTTGTCAAGGAAGAAGAAGTGGACAGCGGCGTAGATAAATGACCAGAACACGATGTCAAACGCCTGTTTCTTTTTGTTGCCGCGATCGCTGTACAGCGCCAGAGGACACATCACCGCAATGCTCGACCAGTCGGACGGGAAAGCGATGACACTGATCAGTGCGATGAGAAGCACCTTGACCAGCCACGGGAGCTTTTCAACACGAGCCACGGCAATGGCGACGACCGCCCATGCCAGCGACCACATAACGCTTGTCTGATTGAAAAAGCTGCCGTTCGAGAAAGGGACAAACGGAATGCCAAAGGCAAAATTGTACGCAAAGTGCGAGATAATGGCAAAGCCAAAGAGCCTGCCGGCGTACTTTTTGATATTGTGTGTATAGTGACAGCCCTCAGCGATGAAGAACCACATAATCGGCGCAGTCAGTCTGCCGATGATATGCAGGGCGTAAACATACCATGTGGTATCCTGTCCCGGAAAAAACGTCCACGTCAGATGGTCAATTGTCATGGCGATAATGGCGATCAGCTTAATCTGGCTTGCGTTCAATCCTTTTTTCATTGGTAAATGAACCTCCTTGAAAATGTTTTTTGTATCATCTACCGGATGATTTAACTGTAACAAATCCTCAAAGAAAAATCAACAGACTTTCGGTAAGGTGCAGAAATCAGCGGTTAAACTGCAAAAATCACTTTTTCCACCAGAAGGTAAAGGTCTTATCGGTCTCAAATCCCAGCTTGCGGTAGAATTCCATGTTCGAAATGACATAGGCGCTTTTCGCGCCGAGCGTCTTGGCTCTTCGCAGCGCCTCATAGATAACAGCCTTGGAAATGCCCCTTCCGCGAAAAGCCGGAACCGTGCAGACCGGCTCCACATAGGCGTAATCGGTGGCGTCGCTGTACCACAGACAGCAGTAAGCCGCCTTTTCGCCCGACCTGTCAACGGCAGCAACGCTCAGATAAGGGTTGAAATGCGCACGCAGCCGCTCGATTGGCTGATCCGTTTCGTTTTCCCGTTCAAATGCCGCTCTGTCTGTGCCGTGGTCAAATCCCTGCCACAGAAGCCACAGGAAATCATACAGTTCCTTAGCCGGATCCAGCTGAGCGAAAGCAAAGCCCTCCGGCAGTGCCGCATTCCATTCACGGTCAAGATCGATTCTCATCATTGTCTCGGTCTGTTCCGCTGGAGCGAATCCAGCATGCCTGGCCGCTTTGGCCAGCCCTGTGTCATCGTCGCAAACCACAAACCCGAATCCCGCGTCGTCCCTCAGATAATCGTACGCGTACGCAAGAATTTCGGGGTACAGATCATCGTACGCCGGCAAAGCGCCGCAGAAGCCCTCGCCGAAATACATGTCGTAGATGGCGGCGCCGACGACCCTTCCGCCGTCTGTCCACAAGCCGATGGAATCCATCAGACTCTTGTCAAATTCCGGGTGCTCAGCCATCCATTCAAATCTCGCCCAGTTCCAGTTGATGTGATTCTTCTCGTCCCGATTCAGTTCCGTCAGAAAATCGCAGACAGCCTGATAACAGGCAGGTGTGTAGGTAACAAATTCAGCCATGGCTTTCACTCCTTGTTGACTCCGGCGTTTACGATCGCGGCGTATTGCTCATCGGGAATCATGGGCGAACCGATTTCATTCAGCAGCGCCGCGTCGATAGTTCCGCTTTCGGCAAACTGTCTGCCGGCCTTGCGCACAATCTCCAGTCTCGGAACCGTCACCACGTCGGCAGAAGATACGCTGAACAAAGGGCTTTCCGGAACGGTCATTACCGTGCTGTCGCCGTGGAACAGCAGTCTGAACTGATCGACGGCAGGCTCGAAATTGTGCTTGCTGTTCGGGAATCCGCAGCCGCAGATCATCATAGTTCTCAGGCGGCTGACGTCTGCCTGTCCGACATGCTCGTACCTGTCCCCCACCTTCTGCATTGCCATAGAGGACAGTGGAAGCGTGCGGTCTATGATGGCCTTCAGCGGCGCCGGCATTCCGTAGCAGTACAGAGGAAAGCTGACAAGCAGCAGATCGCTGCTCAGTATTTCGTCAAGTATTTCCTTCATGTCGTCGTCGTGCATACAGCTGCCGCCGTTAAACATGCAGACAAAGCAGCCGGTACAGTATTCCACATGCTTCTCAACGGCGTTGATGATGCGTACCTCATGCTCCGCCGCTTCCTTCATGCCCTCGATGAATGCGCGGGTGATGTGCATGGTGTCGCTGTTTTCACCCTTTGGGCTGCCGTTTAATATTAATATCTTCATTTTCTTATATTACCTCCTGTGTATACCGTCAAACCATCAATGCCACGATGCATCCGCACAGCAGACAGGGAGCCAACCCCAGCGCCATGCCGTAAACCGAATGTACAAAATGATATTTTTTCTGATGATACGCCTTGTCCATATGCTCCGTTCCGGGAAGCCTTACCTTTTTCAGATTGGCAAAAAGCACCCAGTCGAGAAAGAAGCAGTCGTACCAGTCAATCACGAGCCAGAGTCCGTAGCTTGCCGAAAACGCCGACCAAAAATTCCTCGCACCGGCAAGCAGCGCCAATCCCACAAAAAGCGCGAGGCAGATCAGCAGAGCCATGCCTTTCTTAAGAAGCACAGGCGCGCTGAGCGGCTGCGTCGGAATTCTCTCGTGCGTTTCAAAATACTTCTCCTGTATATCCTTGGGATAATCGTGAATCCACCAGACAGGATTTCTGCAAAGCGGTATCATTATCGCGCAGGTAAAGAGAATGACGCTCACAGCACATTCCATCAGAAATACAGCAATACGCAAAAGAATGACCTCCTATTTCTTCAACAGATTTCTGCTGTTATTATAATATGAACATAAATATTTGTCAAGATATGTAAATTTCGTTGCAAATTACCTTTTGAATGGATTCTCTGATGCATTCTATATAAACAATCTTTTTTCTTCAATATTTATTATTATAAAGATAAATCTCGCTTATCGAGGCATAATTGTACAAAAATTTAAACAAAAAGAATAAAAATACTCAACACTAATTTGAATTGACATTTTGTAATAATTCTGTTATAATTTTTAAATAGTTGTAATTAGCAGAAATGGAAAGATTTAGAAGGCTTTTTCCCCAAGATAACGGATAATAATCCGTTTACTAATTCATTCTTGAATGAAAGAAAAAGAGTGGGTGCGTTTGTTTGAAAAGAGACAGTAAGCTGAAAAAAAGAATCCTCGCGGGCGCCACAGCATTGATCATGCTGCTTGCCACAGCCTATATTCCCTCTGCGCCTGCGGTGGCCGCCTCAGGCACGACCGATAATGTCACGGCCTCCGCCGGGACAAATGACGCGATAACCGTCACATTACAGCCTGCCGATGTCACAACCGAGCCCGGTCAGGAAACCACTTTCATCGTCAGGGCATCGGGAAGCGGTCTCAAATACCAGTGGTACTTCAAAAAAGACAACGCCGACACATGGACGGCGTGGAACGGGCACATAACGGCCAAGACCGCAGCGACCGCCAACGTGACATGGGACGGTATGCTGGTCAGGTGCGAAATAACAGACAGCGACGGAAATACCGTCACCTCTGATCCGGCCAAGGTCAAGGTCAACGCGCCGCTCCAGATAGTGCGTCATCCTGTCTACACCGTTGAGCAGGCGGGCGAAAAAACCGAATTTTCCGTCAAGGCAGTGGGCGACGGGTTGAAATATCAGTGGTATTTCAAAAAGGACAATTCCGACACATGGGTCGAGTGGAAAGGGCATATCACAGCCAAAACCTCCGCCACAGCCAATGTAACGTGGGACGGTATGCTCATCCGTTGTGAAGTGACTGACAGCGAAGGAAATACCGTCATCTCAAATCCCGCCAGAATCAGAGTGACAGCTCCTCTCCAGATAGTACGTCAGCCATCGGACACTATGGCTGTTTTAGGGGAAACAACTGAATTTTCCGTAAAAGCCGTCGGAAGCGGTCTGAAATATCAGTGGTATTTCAAGAAAGAAGGCTTTGCCTTCTGGACTCTGTGGAAGGGACATATTTCCGCCGTCACCTCCGCCGTCGCCAACAAGACGTGGGAGGGTATGCAGCTTCAATGCGTTATCACCGACAGCACAGGCGAAACTGTCACCACCGACAGCATCAGGGTCAGTGTGGACGCGCCGCTCACCGTTGTCACCCAGCCGGAGGACATGACCCTCGATACAGGAAGCCCCGTGACATTCAAAGCAGAAGCGACAGGATTAGACGTCCGATACCGCTGGTATTACAAAAAGGTCGGACAGACCGAATGGAACAAATGGGACGAACGCACCTCCTCCGAGACCACCGCAAAGGTCAACAACACATGGGAAGGAATGCTCGTCAAGTGCGTTATCACCGGAAACGTTGACCGGACAGTGGAGACTGTCCCCGCAAAAATCACGGTCAACGCTCCCTTGAGCATCACCACGCAGCCGGAAGACGTCTGCGTCAAAATCCAAAAGAGCGCCGATTTCAAGGTAGCCGCTTCGGGCATCGGTCTGAAATATCAGTGGTACATCAAAAAAGACGGCGAAACAACATGGAGTAAATTCGGCAAAAACACCTCCCCGATCGTCAGCGGCATCTCCGAAGCCTCATGGCATAACATGAAGGTCAAGTGCGTTGTTTCCGACAACGTAGGCAAAAAGGTGACATCCAAGACAATCACCGTTACAATAGACACCGCGGGCTATCCGTCATACCTGGTCAGCCTTCTGGGTCGCAACAAGGAAGCCGCTTCATTTGTACTCAATTACCCTATCCGCAAGGACAGCTACAAGAATATTACCTTCAACCTGACGGAATACAAGGACTGCAAATCCGTTCCGCTGTTTATGCAGTGGGACGAACGCTGGGGCTATGACAAATACGGCACCGGCTGCGTCGGGACAAGCGGCTGCGGCCCCACCGCGCTGTCAATGGTTTCGATGTACGTGCTCAAAGACACCACTCTCACCCCCCGCAAAATGGCGCAGTTCGCCATAAAGAACGGCTACTGCATTCCCGGCAACGGTTCCTCGTGGAGCCTGATGGACAAAGGCGGCGCCAAGCTCGGCATGAAGGTGACAAAGGTCTCCAACAGCGAGGATGCCATAAAAAAACAGCTCAAAAAAGGAACTCCGATTATCGCCATTATGAGCAAGGGCTACTTCACTACCGGCGGCCATTACATAGTACTTACTGACTACGTTGACGGCAAAATCAAGGTCAATGATTCAAACAGTTACATAAACTCAGACAAGCTCTGGAAATACAGCGATATAAGAGGTCAGATTCGCAACATGTGGGCATTCAGCAAGCCCGCGACAACAACAACAACAACTACTACTACTACTACCCCCAAAGCGGCGGCAACGCCTGCTTTGGGGGTTTTACGTTCTGTCTGAAAAAAACTGAATTGCTGTCCGCCCTGCACTACGGCTGATTCTGCAATCATCCCACTCCGCGCAAAAAACCGCATCGGCTGCTTTCCATAGCCGATACGGTTTTTTGCGGTTATATTCCAGTTTTAATGCTCAAAGCCGTGTATCCAATCCGAACGAAGGTAGTAAATCAGATAAATGACCGAACTGATAAACCATGTCAGCGGATAGACACAGAACAGCAGCAGAATATTGTGTGAAATATGCATCGCAGCCGTGACGACGGCAACGCGCAGCACACACCACACCGACAGCATGACAAACATAGGCACAAACGCCTTCCCGGCGCCTCTGCAAACGCCTGCTATACAGTGGGAATACGCCAGCAGGCAGAAGAAAAGCGATTCCACACGCGTCTGCCGTATGCCGATGCCAATGGCTTCCGGGATTTCCCTCCGTCAGCAGCACAGAATCATTCTGTGCTCTTTTCTGATGGCGTATATGCAACAGACTCACTTCACAAATTCAGCTACGATTTCTTCCGCCTTGGCGAGAGCTTCGTCTAACTTTGAAAGGTCTTTCGCACCGGCCATGGCGTTGTCCGGCTTGCCGCCGCCGTTGCCGCCTGTCACCTGTGCGACAGCCTTGACGATCTTTCCGGCATTGGCTCCCTTGGCGAGCGCGTCCTTGCCGACCGCAACGAATATCGTTCCCTTTTCGCCGTTCACCGAGGCGAACACAGCAACGCTGTCGGAGCACTTGTCACGCACCTTGTCGCCCATTGTGCGCAGTTCGTCAGGCTTCACACCTTCAAATTTCTTGACGACCAGCTTGGTTTCGCCTACACAAGCGGCATTTTCTACCAGCGCATCCACTTCAATCGCAGCCAGCTTGGAGGAGAGCTGTTCGATCTGTCTGTCCTTCTCCTTCAGCTCCGCGGTCATGGAAGCGCCCTTGCGCACCAGCTCCGCCGGATTGTTCAGCTTCATCGCGGCTGCCGTGTCGCTGATGGTGGCAAGCGCTTCATTCAGCATGGTGAGAACATTCGCGCCGGTCACAGCTTCAATTCTTCTCACGCCGGCAGCGACGGAGGATTCCGATTTGATCTTGAAAAGACCTAACTTCGCAGTGTTGTCCACATGCGTACCGCCACAGAATTCGATCGAGAAATCGTCAGCGGTGCGCACCACGCGCACCACGTCGCCGTACTTTTCACCGAACAAAGCCATAGCGCCCAGCTTCTTGGCTTCTTCGATGGGCATCTCCACATTGATGACTTCCACAGCCGCCAGAATTTCCGCGTTGACAAAGCCTTCGACTTTTGCAAGCTCTTCTGCTGTCAGAGCCGAGAAATGCGTGAAGTCAAATCTCACTGCGTCGCTGTTGACCAGCTGTCCCGCCTGCTCGACATGGGTGCCGAGCACCTTGCGCAACGCCGCCTGGAGCAGGTGAGCCGCCGTGTGATTGCGGCGTGTCGCCATTCTGGTTTCATTGTCATAGGCAACCTTAACGGTATTGCCTACGGAAATCTGACCCAATTTCACCTTGCAGGTGTGCAGGAATACGCCGGAATTGTTCTTAGTTGTATTTTCCACAGATACGACAACATCTTCTCCATTAATTACGCCGATGTCTCCCACCTGACCGCCGCTTTCGGCATAGCATACCGTGCGGTCAAGCACGACAATGGCTTCTTCTCCTTCGGCTGCACTGTCGGTGAGTTCACCGCCGGAAACGATAGCGAGTACCTTCGCTTCACATTCGCTCTCGGTATAGCCGAGGAATTCGGTGGCTTCCATATCCTTGAAGAGGTCGGCGTCGCCCTTCCACGCTTCGGTGGTGGCGTGAACGCCTGCCATCTTGGTCTTTAAACGGTAATCGTCGTATATCCTGCGGAATCCGTCCACGTCCACCTTCATGCCCTTGTCAGCGAGAATCTCCACCGTCAGGTCAATCGGGAAGCCGTAGGTATCCTGCAGCTTGAATGCCGCTTCGCCGCTGAGGGTGTCGCCGTCGTGGTCGGCCACAAAGTCCTCGAGAATCTTCATGCCCTGGTCGATGGTCTTGGCGAAGTTGGCTTCCTCGGTGGCGATGACATTGTGGATAAAATCGCGCTTGTCCTTCAGTTCGGGATAGGCGCTCTCGTTCTCGTGAATGACCGTGTCGCAAACCTCGGTGAGGAACATTCTGTCAATGCCGAGCAAGCGTCCGTGACGCGCCGCACGGCGAAGCAGACGGCGCAGAACGTAGCCGCGTCCGTTGTTGGAGGGCATCACGCCGTCGCCGATCATGAAGGTGGTGGAACGGATATGGTCGGTGATGACGCGGAGGGAAATATCGGTCTTGGGATCGTCGCCGTATTTTACACCGGCAATCTCACTGATGTGCTTCATGATGTTCTGCACGGTATCGACCAGGAAGAGATTGTCCACGCCCTGCACCACGCAGGCGAGACGCTCCAGACCCATGCCGGTGTCGATGTTGGGGTGATCAAGGGGCGTGTAGGTTCCCTTGCCGTCGGAATCAAACTGGGTAAAGACGTTGTTCCAGATTTCCACGTATCTGTCGCAGTCGCAGCCGACGCCGCAGGTGTCCTTGCCGCAGCCGTATTCCTCGCCGCGGTCGAAGTAGATTTCGGAGCAGGGACCGCAGGGGCCTTCGCCGTGCTCCCAGAAGTTGTCCTCCTTGCCCAGACGGACGATTCTGTCGGGTGAAACGCCGACTTCTTCCGTCCAGATCTTAAATGCCTCGTCGTCGTCCTCATAAATGGAGACCCACAGACGGTCGACGTCCATTTCAAGCGTCTTGGTCAGAAATTCCCACGCCCACGAGGTAGCCTCATGCTTGAAGTAGTCGCCGAAGGAGAAGTTGCCCAGCATTTCAAAGAATGTGCCGTGACGGGCGGTAATGCCGACGCGCTCAATGTCGGGCGTGCGGATGCACTTCTGGCAGGTGGTGACGCGCTTGCGGGGAGGTGTGATCTCGCCCGTAAAGTACTTCTTCATGGGTGCCATGCCGGAGTTGATGAGCAGCAGGCTGTTGTCGTTCTTGGGAATGAGCGAAAAGCTCGGGAGTCTCAGATGTCCCTTGCTCTCGAAGAAGGAGAGATATTTTTCTCTGAGTTCGTTAAGTCCTGTCCATTCCATTTTTTCTTGTCATCCTTTCTTAGCTATAAGAAAATTCTATTATTTCGGCAATACAAAAAGCTCCGTCTGCCATGCCTTCCCAAAGGGAAAAACAGGGACGAACGGAGCCGCGGTACCACCCTAATTGCCCGACGTTCCGAAGAAACGTGTGAGCCGCTTTTTGTCAATTAACGCTTGACGCACGTCCGACTCATCGCCGGAGCGTTTGCACATCCTGCATGGCAGAGACGTGGATTCGGGCGGCCGTCACTCCGCATTCACCCGCGAAGCCTTGCAGCCGTGGACCTCGCTCTCTGAGGGCAGGTGGAATAACTTTCCCGAACACGCATAATTTGCTTGTGTTTTAAATTGTAAGTTTGATTATATCCCTTAATCAAACGATTGTCAAGGGTGAATTTGCATAGAAAACAATTTTTTGTTTTCTTTTCCCAACCGTTTACCAATTTCTGATAGGAAGGGAGTTGCCGTCGGTATACGTACCGGCAAGGATTCTGATAAAATCGATAATCACGCCGAGACCGCAAAGACCGCCGGTAAACAGATAAAGTATTCCGATGCCTGCTTTTCCCACATAGAAACAGTGTCCTCCTAAGATACCGAGGAAAAAACAGAGCAGGAGCGCAACGATTCTGCTCTTCGGGCTGGTGTAAACGGCAGGGTTGTTGACCACAATTACCTGAGGATTGTTATTATCCATATTAAAACCATCTCCATTAAGAATTTGATTTCAATATACCACATATTTTGTCATTCGTCAACATTCAGACAGTGAATCGCTGCCAAAAATCTTTCGCGCAGTTCTCTTGAAGAACCAGCAGCCACAATCGTCCATTCCGCAAGCCCTAATCAAGCGTCACAGACATCACGACGGGGTTGTGGTCGGTGTTTTTGAAGCCTAAATCAATCGTTTTCACGGAATTTACCTTGATATTGTTGCTCGTGATAAAGCCGTCCAACATATAGTACTGATGGGTTGCCTTGTCGCTGTCAAAATACGGCTTGTCTAAAGACCGGCAGGTCGGCACACTGTCGTCCATGCTGAATGTAAAGTCGGGGTAATCACTGACATCAATCACGGGACATTCCCAATCCACGATCTTCGGATATTTCGATACGTCGCTGTTGGAGAATGTCTGGTTGAAATCTCCGCACGCCACCACATAATTACCCTTGTCATATTCTTCCTGCATAAAATCCATGAGCTGCCGGAGCTGTTTTGTTTTCCCCTCGCCGTCGTCATACGCTTCCAGGTGCAGATTGACGGTGACGAATTCTTTGTCGCTGAACAAAACAGGGGAACGGTTGATCAGCAGACATCTTTTGAGATTGACCAAGCTGACCGGCCAGCTAAAGGGAATGGGAAGCTGTTCCCTGGTGGACGAGGTTATCTGGAATTTGGAAAAAGTGGCGATACCCGCTTCCACATTCCCCATCGGATGATTGAGGGGAATGGGGATAAAACCCGCTTTGAAATTGCGGGCAAAGCTGTTCTGATATGTGTCTCCCTTAAAATCCTCCTCGAATGAAGCCTTTTCGTTATAATGAAAGGATCTTTGGGAATCAATATCTGTTTCCTGCAAGAAAAACACATCGGGATCGACTTCTTTGATTTTGTCTTTTATGGCTTTGATATTGGCTTGCACGACCTCCGCGGATTCGCCGTCCACACCTGTGCCGCCGTCATAATAGAAGTCCTGTCTTTCGTCCAGCGCGCCATAACCGATATTCCATGTCAACAGCTGTATTTCCCGGTTTTTATCGACCTTCCCGGTAACGTTTCCGTTGATCTCCATCGCTTCGATGTCCTGGACAGGCAGCGTCGTCACGCTCGCAAACACCAAAAATCCGGCGACAAAAACGGCAACAGCACCCAGAAGCACGCCGAATGATACCAACACTTTTTTCAATGCTTTGTTTTTCATTTTTTCATTTCTCCTGTCTTTCGTTTTTCTGTAAATCCATCTGCCTCTTTTATTTTAACATATTTTCTCAGAATTGCAAGTATAAATACAAATTACAGGCGTTTTATTAAAAACTTTTATGGATAATAAGAGATATTCACGATAAAGAAATACACTTGCAATTTAACGGATAGTATGCTATAATACCAAAGTCATTCGGGGAAACAGGTGAAATTCCTGTACGAGCCCGTCGCCGTGAGATGCGATCTATTTATCAATTTTGTTTTCTTATCTGACGCCGCAGTCAGAGAAAGGCCATTGGGATTCCTTCATCCTGAGAAGGCGAAAACAAAAGCATCGAGTCGAAATATCCGATGGCAGACAATCCCTGTAAAAAACCGCGAACGCCGGTTGAGGGATAATTTATTTTTTTAGGAGTTGTACAACTATGAAAAAGACACTGTTTTCAAAATCGTTGTCCTTCATCGCTTGTATCGTGCTGATTGCGGCTATGGCACTGTTTACAACCGGTTGCAAAGACACCAAAAACGACGCTGCGGACAAGCAGGACACATCGAGTGCGGCAGCCGTATCGCAGACTGACGCCAAGACAGACGCCGCCACCGACGTCAAAACGCTTGGCGAGGGACAGACTTCCTTCTCCTTTAAGGTAGTCGACGAAGAGGGCAAGGAAACCGCCTTCGAGATTCACACGGAGCAGAAAACCGTCGGCGCGGCTCTGCTGGAGTTAGAGCTTATCGCCGGTGAGGAAAGCACCTACGGTCTGTATGTCAAAACGGTAAACGGCGTAACGGTGGATTATAACACCGACGGAAAGTACTGGGCATTCTATATCAACGGTGAATACGCCATGACCGGCGTTGATTCCACCGAAATAACGGAAGGCGCGGAGTATACGTTCAAAGTGGAGGAATAATGAAGCTCAGCGTTAAAGAAATCGCATTGTTCGGTATGCTGGGCGCTTTGATGTACGCCTCCAAGATCGCATTGGAGGTTTTGCCTAACGTACATCTGCTTGGCGTGTTTACCGTTTCGATGACGGTGGTTTACAGAAGAAAGGCGCTCTATCCGATTTATCTTTTTGTTTTTCTGCTGGGACTGTTTTCCGGCTTCGCGGTGTGGTGGATTCCTCACCTGTATCTCTGGACGGTGCTCTGGGGAGCGACAATGCTGCTGCCGCAAAACATTCCGGATAAATGGAAGCCGATCGTCTATATGTGTGTATGCGCAGCGCACGGGTTCCTTTACGGGACTTTATACGCTCCGTCGCAGGCGCTGTTCTTCGGACTGGATTTTCGGGGAACTGTCGCTTGGATCATCGCGGGGCTGCCGTGGGACGCGGTACACGGCGTCAGCAATTTCTTCTGCGGTGTTCTGATCTGCCCGCTGATCATGGTGCTCAGGCGTTCTTTGACGCAGGAGCAGTAAATAACAGAAACAAATAAAACAAGGCTGTTTTTCGTCCTTTTGAGGTCAAAAAACAGCCTTGTATTTTTTTACATCCGATGAACATACATTCTCGTCAGATCCGGTTCGTCGTCGCCCTGCACCATGCAGAGATATTCCCAGCCGTATCTCTCATAAAAAGAGGTGTGGTCCGTCACCAGATAAAGCGTGCGGATGCCTCTTTGCGCCATGTCCTCACAGACAAAGCGCAGCAGCGCGCCGGCGATTCCACGCCCGCGTTCGCTTTCCTCTGTGTAGACGGCGCAGACATTGGGCGCAAGATCTTTCCGGTCGTGAAAATCGTTTTCAATGACGCCCAGACCGCCGATGATTCTGTCATTTTCCACCGCGAGATACCATTGCGGCACGTCCGCGTTCCGCGCTAAACACGCCTCCATGCTTTCAAGATAGGCTTCCTTCGGAACACCCCATTTTTCATGGAACCATCCGGCAGCGCGTTCCTTCCATTCCGGCACGTCACACAGGCGAATGATGGAATAACTCATTGTGAATTCCTCCTGTATCTTTTTCACTTCACAGATTAAACAGCTTATTGAGCAGCGGCGCGAGGCGCACGTCGTACAGGGTATAGAAACCCAGCAAAGCGCTGTCGTAGAGCGCAAAGCAGATGTTGGCGATCACCAGATAAGCCGCAGCCAGCAGCCAGATCGGTTTGTCCGGGTCAAATATTGGAATAGCGAATATCAGCTTTGCAAGCAGCACCGACAGAGCGGCTCCGACGTTGAATACAAGCGCTTTCACCAGCACTCTCGCGGGCTTTTTGCCGAGGCGGTTGAGCGAAGGCTGGATGATGGGATAATGCCCGAACAGCAGCACATAAAACAGCGCCATTTCCTTGTCGGGTATCAGCATCAATCCCAGCAGAGATACCGCCGCGAACATCGTAAACGCCGTTCCCTTGCCGTACTGTTTTACCGGAAAGATCAGAACGCCTCCGGCGATCATCGGCGCGGCGTAGGTCAGTATTCCCATGAATCCCGCGATAATCATGGCGACGACGCTCAGAGCGGTCAATATGCCGCATAGAGCGATCTTGGAAGATGTCTTTCCCGCGTTCATAATCCGATCAGCCCCTTTTGATGAATATAAAGGCAACACCTGACCAAAAAACGCGGGTGTTGCCTTCTGAAGTCTATGTGCCTTTCTGATTGAGTAAAGTAACAATGCCTGAAACCGTCAGCAGCAGGTAATAAGGTCGCCGCCGAAGCATTCGCAGCAGGAGTCGGCGCAAAGCAGACCCATACAGGTAGAGCAGGGGCCGCAGCCGCTGCCGCACGAGGAACCGCTGTTTCTGCCGCTGTAGTTATAGCCGGCGGTTCTGCCTGTGCGCTGCTGGGAAACCTGTGTATAAGCCGCGCGGTATTCGGCGTTGTTGGGAGCCTTGTTGACGGCGGTCTGGAAGTAGGCGTAGGCCTGATCAATCCAGCCTCTGCGATAGAGCACACTGCCCTTGAGGAAGTACCATTCGGCGTTTCTGCGGGAATTCGGCACTCCGTCGAGCACCAGCTCGGCGTCGGTGATTCTGCCGGCGCTGAAAAGATTGCGCACGTCGGCAAAGTCGGTGTGCTGTGTGCCCTGGAATGAGCCGTAGTCATTGCCGGCCGAAGTGGTTGCGCCTGTACCCGCATTGGACGTGCTGCCGATCGGGGTGCCGTTTTTGCGTGCGGTGACGATTGCGTCATAAGCCTCGTTGACCTGCGACATCTTTTCCGCGGCAAGGTCTGCAACGTCAGGCGCGCTGGCGTAATTGTCGGGATGATACTTTTTGGCAAGATTTCTGTAGGCGGTCTTTACCTCATCGTCAGACGCGCTTGAAGAAACACCAAGTACTGCATACGGATCATTCATTTTTCTTCAACTCCTGTATTTATTTGATTCTTATCTGAATTTCTGCGCCTTTTTTATCAGGCGGAAAAAGTGCGTTTCTCTGTGCCTCGGACACGCCGAGATACATGACATTGTCGGCAATCGGCTTGAATTCGCCCAGGTCGAGCAGCTCGTAATATCTGACGGCTTCGGCGACCGACATATTCAGACTGTCGTTGCCGAAAATCCTCGCCTGCTCCCAACGCTCGGTTTTATTGACCGCGTCGTCGGCTGTCAGTCCGAATTGAAGGGCAAGGGGATTGAAGGAGCCGTCCTTCAGGTCGTCCGAAAGGTCGTCGAGCGCGTCGATCATGTAGATCCAACGCCCCATGAAATACCCGAAGTGTCTGAGTACAACTTTGTCGCTCTCCTTTTGCGAAAGCCTTTCGGCAAAGGCGGACAGCACGTCGGCGGTCGGCTCACAAAGCTCATCGACGATGATTTCACCGCTTTCCTTCGCTCTGCGTTCCGCGTCAAACTGCCGCGTTATGTACTGACTGACCATAGCGTCCTCTTCGGGATAGAGCTTCCTTGCCTTCCTGCGCACGTGCGAGGCATAGAGCTGCAGCGTGCGGTAAAGCATTCTCCTGCCCGCGCGGGAATCGGCTATGCTGTCCTTCAGTTTGTAATAGAACATGATGCCGGTGAGCGCCGAGGTGTACCGGAAGGCTTCGGCGTTGGTACGGCAATGGCCGCATTTCTTCATGGGATTGACAACACACCGGCCCTGTTCAAAGCATGGCTTTTCGCCGCTGAGCGCTATCATGAGCATTGCCATGAAGGTATAATCGTAATTGAGCAGCAGCCGGGCGGGAATGCCCAACTGTTTGCCGAGGTATCTGCACAGCGTACAGTACACGGAGCGATAGGTCTCGTATTCGCATATTCTCAATTGCGGCTTGTAGATGCGTATATATCCGAACACGATACTGCCCCTCAAATTACATTATATGAATTATTATGGCACAGCTTTTGGACTGCTTTATTACGAATATGTAAACATACTACTAATTCTTATGATTTGTACGGCCAACAATCCGCTTCCGTCACATATCAATTTTCAGTTAATTAACAAGAGAAAGCATTGAAACGCCGTTTTCAGTTTGGGCTTTGTAGATCCGCTGAGAGCCTATTTCGTCAGGGTTTTCAAAGGCGTCCGCGAACTGCTCCCTGAACTGATCGTCAACCCTGTACAGGAACACATAATTGTACTTTCCGTCATTCAGTATCGACTGCCACTCCGCGCAGGAAATATCCTTTGTCCATGCGTCTCCGGCATTATACGGCGTGCCTATACTCCACGGGCTTGAATCGCCGGCACCGCCGGAATTGGTGTTCACAGGGGTGATGGCGTATCGGAAAAACCAGTATTCCTGCCCGTCTGAATTCTGACAGATGAAATAGATATTGTCCTTTTTATAGTCAAAATCAAGGTTTTTTGCAGCGGAATCCCACACGGATAAAAACGCGATTCTGACTTTTTCCTCTTTGTTATATCTCATGTACTGGCGTGACAGTCCGAACACGAAGAATACGGCGCACAGCACGGCAATCGGCCGCTTCAACCGGGAAACCGCGCCCCAGAAGAAGGTCATCAGGCAGAACGCAAGAAAGACGAATGTCCCGACAAATACCGTGGAAAGGTATCGGTTGAAGGCCGCCGTGCTGACCGCGTCAGATTCGGTAAACGTGAACATATAAAGCGCCAGAAGTCCGATTGCGTAGATAACCGCGAAAACAAAACAGCCGGACAGATAAAAGGTTGCTTTTTTCGCATTTTCTCTGTTCCTGCGCTTTCTGCGGAGAATAATCAGCGAAACCGCCAGAATCGTCAGCCAGCCGATATATGTTCCGAATATGCCGATCGGCCACTCGAATATCGCTTTGAAATAATTCTTGACGGTGAGATACTGGTAGGCCTGGCCCTTCCCCTTGGCAAGCGCAAGAATATTGGACAGTGTCAGGGGCTTTGTGTTCCACGCCTTGGGCGTATGGGTGAGCTTCAAGTAAACCGACCACGAAACTTTTCCGATAAGCAGACCGGTGATTCCCGATAAGGTCAGCAGAGAAACCGGTAGCAGGGATTGACGCAATCCGGTCTGCCTGATCTCTGTCAGCTTATATCCCGCAATGATCAACAGCGCCGCAACGGCCAGAAATACGCCGATCGCCTTGATCAGGCAAAGAACGGATACGGAAAGAAATACGCTGATGTAGAAAAAAGCGTCAAATCTTTCTTCGGAAAATCCCGAAGCCAGTATGTAAGCAAACAGAATTCCGAGGATAATATCGACATAGATCGAATTGAAATAGATAAAGATATACTGCGTGAAAAGCAAAGGCACAAACATGATCAGCAGCATGGCAAAGAAAGCCTCCCGCATCTTTTTATGGGAGAAAATCTGCCTCGCCACGTTTCCGGCTCTTCTGACAATCCCCTCCTGAGCGCCGCTCCTGACGGAAAACGGGCTGTTTGCCGTATCGAAAGAGAAGAACCGGAGAAACGACGCCTGCAGGGAAATAATCAGCCAGCCCATCGCGTGATAAATGTGATTCTCACCGAGGTTCCGGCTGAATACTTTAGCGGTAAAATACTGCCACAGCGCGGTACCGGGAGGATAATCCCGGAAGGAAGTGGTGGATTCCGCGTAATTGCCGAATTTGTCAAACACAAACATGTTTTTGACTACCAGACCCCAGTGGGAAAATTCATCCCAGCCGGCGATTATTTTGTTGCAATACACAACGTATATTATCACAAACATGATCAGCCAGCAAATCAATCCGGGAGTCATGCAATACTGTCTGACAGACTGCCGAATCTTATCCATTGTTTCCTTATTCCTCCTTGCCTCATAAAGCAGGAAAAGGAGAGCCGCTGCCGATAAAACCGCAACGGCTTTGACAAACAGCACACCGACGGACAGATCATCGAACAACAGCCCCGAAAAATACACCGTCAGAATCACGGAAAAAATAACCGGAGCAATGGACTCTTCCCATTTTCTCCTGAAGAATACGGCAACACAGCCTGACACACTCACCAATATGAGCAAAAATACAAAAGCCATCAAAACCGATACAAATCCATTATCTACCATATAGCGCCTTTCCGTCCTTTGCCAGAAACTAAAGATTACAGGGTATAATATATCATACCCACAGGCGTATGTCAACAAAGGATAACCGCGGCACAGGCGGAGATGGATTGAATCATTCATCTCCGCCTGTGCCTTTATGTGAATGTTGAGGTACAGTCTATTCTGCGTCCGGCGCCTCTATGGAGTCTGTGCGGTAGATGAATTTCACCTTTCCGCTCTCCCCCTCCGGCAAACCCGTATAACTCTTGTACGCTTCGGACACGTCGCGCAGCGCCTTGAATCTCGCGCTCAGATCACCTGCGCTGCCGCCTGACAGACTCGCCAGTTTGCCAAGACTGCCTTCCCTGAACTGCTTCATGCCGTCAGAAAGCTGCATGGCGCCGTCATTGAGCTTTGTGACTCCCTCGGTAAGCGCGTCTGTGCTGCCGTTCAGTTTGTCAAGTCCGTCGCTCAGCTGCTGCGCTCCCGACTGCAATTGCGCGGTGCCGTCATACAGCGACTTCACGCCGTTGGTGTACGCTATGATTCCCTGATAGAACTGGTTGTAAGCGCTCAGCTGCTCGATGGCGGCCTGAATGCTCTTCTGACCTTCCTTGGCTGCCGGCAGTTTTTCGGCAAGCGCCTTGTTGATCTCCGAGTCAACTATCGCACTGATCTGCCCCTGTACTTCCGTGCTTTGCAGTTTGCTTTGAATCAGCTCCTGCTTCTTGCCCTCAACGGTGCTCTGAATGGTCTGCTGCACCTGTTCCGACTGCATCTGCTGCTGCGTGGCCGCGTCGACGTTGCTGTCGATGGCGGCTCTGGTGGCTTCGTCTGCCCCCTGGTACTGTTCGGCGGTCAAGCCCATGCTGCCCAGCACGCCTTCCATCACCTGACCGCGAACCTGCTGTTCCACGCCTGCCGTCACCTGCTGCCGGATGGCATCGCTGTTTGCCTCCACCTGCGCTGCGACATTATCGCGCACGGCGCTTTCCACCTTCGCGGTCACTTCCGGTCTCGCCTGCTCCGCCAGCGCGCGGATGTTCTCCTCGCTCAGACCGCTGCTGATCGCGCCGAGCACCTGTACGTAATTTTCCTTGGTCAATTCGGGACAATCCATGCCCGCAGCCTGTACCTGTTTCCGCGCGGTGGAGAGAAGGGTGTCGAATACTCTGGAAGCACCGTCCTGCAAATCGCTGTTTTTGCTGCAAAGGAGCTGCAATGTCTGGCGCACCGTGTTCACGCCGCCGCTGACTTGCTGTCCGCCTGCCGCAAGCTGATTGATTCCGGAAATCAGCATACCGGACTTTTCGAGAAGCTGACTTGTTCCGTCATAAAGAGCCGATGAACCGTCCGCCAGCCGGGTAATTCCTCCGGTGAGTGTGTCGAGCGATACGTCTTCATCGCCCTTCTCGGTTTTCTTTTCCTCATAATCCCTCGCCGCTTCGTTGAAAACATCGTTTGTCACCATCGTGAGCGTTGTGGTGAGCGAGAAGTTCCGGACGTCGGCGGTGATCTCTATGCTGTCGGGAATTTCAACGGCATCCCTGTTCAAGTCGAGGCTCTGCTGCATTCCGGGCAGCGCGAAGCCTATGACAATACTCCTTGTGCCGTCATTGATTACCTTGCCGTTGGAAACCTCGATATTGCTGAACACGCTGTCGTCCAGCACAGCGCCGGTGACAACCGTGAACGGCACATAAATATCGGCATCCCTGCCGTCAATGGACACGGTCTGCTTCTGATTGTTGGTGTAGTCAAAGCGGATGGTCGCCTTACCGCTCTTGCCGGCTATTTCCTCCGCGGACATCTCCTTGCCGTCCAGCAGATAGGTCAGCTTTACACTGACAGGAAGATTTGACTTGTCGTCCAGCTCGCCGCTCTGCGCGTCCCACGAATAGGAATTGTCCGAGTCTATGGTATAGCCGCCGTTGCCGTCGTCGCCGATACTCGCAATGCTGTTGTTTTTCTGCTCGTTTTTGAGCCAGTCGCTGACGATTACCTTCTGTGGATTGCCGCTTGCGTCGGCAATGACGTAAACCGTTTCGTCCTTTTCCGCCGTGGCTTCGCTCTCGGATTTCACCTGCTGCGCTGCCTCCACCGAAGACCTTGCGGGAACGGTCAGCAGGGAATGAATTCCCGCGCCGGCGGCAGCGGAAAGAATCAGCGCCGCTGCCAGAGCGACGGCCATTGTTCTTTTCGAGATATTGCCTGCCTTTTCACGAAGGCCTTTTGTCATTGAATTCTTCATATATAACAACCACCTTTTAAATATTGAATATCAGATCAGTTTGAGATCGTTCTCATACCCGCCGTGGTCTTGCAGATGAGTCTGTCAAAGACCATGAAGAGCGAGGGCAATACAAGTATCACAGAGAACATGCTGATCAGCGCGCCTCTTGCCATCAGCATACAGAGCGAGCTTATGATGTCCACATCGGAATACATAGCCACTCCGAAGGTCGCGGCGAAGAAGCCCAGGGCGCTGACCGTTATGGAGCCGATACTTGTGGAGAGCGCTGTCTTGATCGCCGTTTTTTTGTCTGCGCCGTTAACACGCTCTAACTTGTAGCGTGACGTCATGAGAATGGCGTAGTCCACCGTCGCGCCCAGCTGAATGGTGCTGATGCATATTGGCGCGATAAACGGAAGCTGCGTGCCGGTATAGTAGGGTATTCCGAGATTGATGAATATGGCAAATTCAATCACGGCAACCAGAATAAACGGCAGCGAAAGGCTGCGTAACACAATGGCGATAATCACGAATATCGCTGCAATCGATATGGCGTCCACCACCTGAAAATCGCGGTTGGTGATGCTGATGAGGTCTTTCGTGCACGGCGCTTCGCCTATCAGCATGGCGTTTTTATCGTACTTTTTAATCACACTGTTAATCTCATCTATCTGATCGTTTACTTCATCGGTGGCGACCTTGTACTCGGACGTCACCAGCATCAGCTGATACCTGTCGCCCTTGAGTATTTCACGAAGGGAATCGGGAACGACGCTTTCAGGGACTCTGCTGCCTATCAGCGAATCCAGTCCTATGGCGGTCTTGACGCCCTTGACGCCCTTGATGTCATTGATCATGTCCCGCGCGTCGCTCTCCGGGAGATTTGCGTCGGCGAGTATCATATGGGTAGAGGACATGTCAAATTCGTCCTGCAATTTATTGGTCGCAATGACATATTCCATATCCTTCGGCAGCGTAGCGCCGAGATCGTAATAGACGCTTGCCTTGCTCTGACCGTAAAACGCGGGGCCGGCGATGATCACAAAGAGGATGATGAATACCGGAAACACCTTCCGTATTCCGCCGGCCACTCCGTCCATCTTGGGCATGAGCGCCTTGTGACGGGTCTTTTCGATCAGCCCGTCCAGCAGCAGTATCATGGAAGGAAGCGTTGTCACGCAGCCAATCACGCCGAACACAACGCCCTTCGCCATCACGATGCCGAGATCCAGACCCAGCGTAAATGTCATAAAACAAAGGGCAAGGAATCCGGCGATGGTGGTAATCGAGCTGCCGATCACAGACGTGAGAGTCGCTGCAATAGCCTGTGCCATTGCCTGTTCCCTGTTGTCAGGGTATTTTTTCTTCTGCTCGCTGTAGCTGTTCCAGAGGAATATCGAATAGTCCATCGTCACAGCCAGTTGCAGCACCGCGGCCAGCGCCTTGGTAATGTAGGAAACCTCACCCAAAAAGATATTCGTGCCGAGGTTGAGCAGAATGGCCATGCCTATGCTGGCGAGAAACACCAGCGGAATGATAAAGGAATCGAGGAAGAGCATCATTACGACGACGGAGCACAGCACCGCTATACCGACGTAAATCGGCTCCTCCTTTTCGCATAAGTTCTTTAAATCAGTGACCATTGCCGACATGCCGGTGACAAAGCATTTGCTGCCCGCTATGCGGCGAATGGAGCCAATCGCGTTCATCGTCTCGTCGGCGCTGGTGGACGTGTCAAAGAATACCGCCATCAGCGTGGTGTCGCCTTTGTTGAATTTGTCGTAGATCTTGCTGGGGAGAAATTCTATGGGAATATTCGAGCCGAAAATACTGTCGTACCACACGACGCTGGTGACATGATCGACCTTTTCGATCTGTCCTTTCAGTTCGGATACTTCCTCAGGCGCCATGCCTTCCACCATCAATATCGAAAACGCGCCCTTGTTGAAATCCTCCTGAAGGATGTTCTGTCCTTTCATCGTTTCGATGTCGTCGGGAAGATAATTCAGCATATCATAATTGATTCTGGTGAGCGCCATGCCTATCACCGACGGGACAAGCAGTACCACAGCACAGAGCAGTATCAGCTTTCTGTGCTTTACCACCAGGTTCCCGAATCCGTTCATATCAATACCTCCAAAATAAAACTGTCGCGGGCATTGCCCGTTTGCTGCGATAAATTTGTTATCATGACAATGATATGTTTTTTTGCTTGAGGTATCAATAGACACATCTCGCGCAAATGTATAAAAATCAGACAAACGACGGTCAAATGTCTGAATTTTGCCCGCGGCTGAATTGTTTACAATAATCAGATTGAATTACATTATGATAGAATGTAAAATGAAATCTGTATCATGGAATAATCAGCCGCAAAGCGGAATAGATATGCAACAGTGATTCATATAAAGGGGACATCGTAAACACAATGGCGAAATTCACACGTGAAGCGATCAAAGCGACATTTCTCAGACTGCTGGAGGAGCGTCCGTTCAGCGAAATAACCGTCAAAAATATCGTGGAGGAATGCGGCATCAACCGCAATTCCTTCTACTATCACTTTCAGGATCTTCCCTCGCTGCTGGAGGAAATCATCAGGGAAGAATCCGACGCCGTAATAGAAAAATATTCCTCGGTCAATTCCATCGTGGAATGCTTCGATGCCATCGAGGATTTTGCCTCCCACCGGAAACGGGCGATCATGCACATCTACCGCTCCGTAAGCCGGGACGTATTCGAGCGGTATCTGATGAAGACCGGCGAGTATTTCATCTCCCAATACATCGACGCGCTTGCCGCCGAGGGCGAAATAGACCAGTCCCTCATTTCCCGCAACAAGTCTTTAATTGTAGGGTATTACAAATGCCTTTTCTTCGGCGTGATAATAGAATGGCTGGAAAGCGGCATGGACGAACAGCTTGCAAAGGATTTCCGCCGCATATTCCGCCTGAAAGCCGACACCGCCGACGAGCTTGCGGATATTCTCAGATCCCAGCTTTAGCCGGAAATTTCCCCATACCGCCCTTAGGTATCAGTCATTCCGCTATTCATCCATCCCATACTGACAGCCGCCTTTCCCGGCGGCTTTTTCTTTTTCTCTTCTCATTCAGTTTTGATCCGCCAGTACAAATCGGCAATTTATACAGCTTCCATCTCATTTTGATTATTTAGTATTACAAATAATCCGTTCATTTAAACTAATTACCGGAGAGCAAGCGATTAATACATATTTACAAAAAAATAAATAAACGATTGATTTTTATAATTTGATACTATATAATGATTCAGACGATTATTTGAATTATTTTTTTTAGAAAATATGTACCATACAGAATGCAATGACGGTCGACGCAAACACATCCAATGCATATGTGCAGCATCCGGAGAAGAAATGAGGATAAGTGAAAATGGCAATTTTTACAGTGTTATATGATCTGATAATCGAGCCGCTTTGGCTCTTATTTGACGTTGTATATGCTTACATGCTGCGCTTTACGGATAACGAGGGAATTGCCATTATCGCATTGAGTCTCGCAATTAATTTTCTCACATTGCCGTTATACAGACGTGCCGATGCCATGCAGGAGGAAGAAAAGCTTCGCACACAGAAACTGCAGCCCGGTGTAGCGCACATCAAAAAAGCATTCAAAGGCGACGAACGCTTCATGATGCTCCAGACCTATTACCGCCAGAACAATTATAAGCCGTATTACGGATTGAAAGGATCGTTATCGCTTCTTCTGGAAATTCCTTTTTTCATTGCGGCATACAATTATCTCTCCGGTTTAGATCGCCTGCGATACGCCAGTTTCGGGCCTATTTCTGATTTGTGTATGCCGGACGGTCTGCTTCACATTGCGGGCCATTCGTTGAATCTCCTTCCTCTGCTCATGACTGCGATCAACCTGGTATCCGCCGTTATCTATACAAAAGGGATGCCATTGAAAACCAAGCTGCAGACTTTCGGACTGGCAGTCATCTTCCTTCTTCTTTTATACGATTCGCCTTCCGGTCTTGTGTTTTACTGGACGCTGAATAATATCTTTTCACTGATCAAGAATATCTTTTATAAGATTCGTAATCCTAAACTGGTACTCTGCATCATCAGCGCTGTCATCTCCATTGCTTCGTTGCCGTATATTCTTTTTATAGAACCCTTCAACACAGCCCGTAAGCAAAACTTTGCGATATTCGCTCTGTTGCTCATGCTGGTGCCTTTAGCATTGCATTTATTCCTGAAAAAACGCAAGTCCCTGTTTTCTATGCCGGAGGCCACCGGAACCGATCATTTTATTTTTTTTGTTGCCTGCGTTTTTATGACGATTCTGACAGGCTTACTGATCCCGTCGGCTGTCATCAATGCATCACCGGATGAATTTGTCGATATTAACAATCTCCATTCTCCATTGAGATATGTATTTCACGCTTTTATTCTTGCAGCAGGAACATTTACAGTCTGGATGAATATTTTTTACCGCCTTTCCACATCTTCCATCCAAAAGATTATCAGCGTCGGTTCGGCTATTATGGCAGCTGCATCCATCGTGAATTATATGTTTTTCGGCAACAACTACGGAAACATGTCGTCCGAATTAATATATGACAATGTGCTTATCAATTCCGGTCTGCAAATAGCTCTTAATCTCGCAGTATTATTCATTATCGCTGCTGTAATTATTCTGATCTGCATCAAGCGCGCGTCAATTGTCAAATCGGTTTGCGTGGCCGGATGTATCAGCATTCTGGTTATGTCGTGCGTAAATGTCTTCCATATTCAATCCAGTTATACATCACTGAGGAATGGCCTTTCGTCCAGTTTCTTAAATCAATCAGACGGAAACAATTCAAAAACGAATCAGGCAGTGCTTACACTTGATAAAACAGGCAAGAATGTTGTCATTATAATGCTGGATAGAGCAATCAACACCTATTTTCCATACATAATGCAGGAAAAGCCTGAACTGCGAGAACAATTTGCCGGATTTACCTACTATCCCAACACCATTTCATACGGTAATTATACGAACGTCGGCACTCCGGGACTTTTCGGCGGATATGAGTATATTCCCGAGGAAAACGACAAGCGTTCGAATGAAAGTCTGGCGGAGAAACAAAACGAAGCTTTAAAAGTGATGCCCGTCCTGTTTTCCGCCAACGGATATAAAGCCACCGTTTGTGACCCGACATATGCCGGATATAAGTGGATACCTGATCTGAGCATATACAATGACTATCCGGAAATCAACAAATACATTACCAACGGCAGATTCTTTTCCGAAGACAGTTTGGAAAAAATCAGCAAAAACACCAATAATCTGCGCAACCGAAATTTTTACGCCTACGGTCTTTTCCGTTCCTCTCCGCTGCTGCTGCATCAGACACTGTATAATTCTGGTTATTACAATCAGGCCAATCTGGATAATGATGCTTCTGTACAACTGATCCGGAATCTCTATCAAGCAAGCGGCGACGGCTTGGTCGGGGCAAACCTGAAATTCTTCGAGGCATACGACGCCTTAAGAAACTATCCAACCATCACGCGAGTCTGTGACAGCGGACAGGGCACATTTACCATGATCAGCAATGACACCACGCATTACCCGATTTTACTCCAGGAACCCGCCTATGAGCCGGCTCACGAGATTGATAACACAAGCTATGAGGCAGAACATCAGATCCGATACTCGCTGTCAGGAGATGAGATGTCAATCGGCGATTTGAATCATATGATGCACTATCAGTGCAATATGGCGTCAATGATTCAGCTCGGAAAATGGTTTGATTATCTGCGTGAAAACGATGTGTATGACAACACAAAAATCATCATCGTTTCTGATCACGGAGCATTTCTATCGTTTCCTGAGATGAATTTCGACGACGACAATTCGGCAAAATACAACGTATTCAATGATGTGAATTTGTTTAAATCACTGCTGCTGGTTAAGGATTTTGACAGTCGGGAGCTCACAACAGACGATACGTTTATGACCAACGCAGATACACCGACATTAGCTTTTTCGGGGGTAATCGATCATCCGGTGAATCCGTTTACCGGCAAAACGATTAATTCCGACTACAAAAACAAGCCGGAGCAGCATATTGTTTACACAAACAGCTGGAGTACCTATGAGAATAACGGCAAGACCTTTAAAGCCACTATATGGATTGGACTTAAAGGAAATGACACAAATGATACAAGCGCTTGGCGTGTAATAGGCGATAAGCTCTGTTAGCAGAACATTGCATTTGTAGAAAACGTCACACCACAAGCCGTCGATGAAAAGATAAAAGACAAAAAACAAGGCTGTTTTTCTTTCCCAAAAAGGATGAAAAACAGCCTTGCGTCATTATTATTCCAAACGACGTCTGATCATTCTCGTCCCCAACGACTGCGAAAGCATGAAACCGCGCGTGCAGGCGCTTTCCACGAGAGCCTATGAGAATATGTGCGGCGTCGCCATGGCGAATCCGAACGGAAAAAACGCGGGTCATTCCTGCGCCTTCTCCCCTATCTGCTGGAATGAAAACGGGGAATGCATCGACAACACCCTTCTTCTCGCCGACGAGGAAACGGAAGGTCTGTTCTACGCAAATTTCGATATGGAACAACTGCGCTCCTACAGGGAGCGTGAAATGCTGGGCAACACCTTCCGCAAGGTCAACGCCTACGACGCGCTGCTGGATAACCGTGTGGAATATCCGTTTGTGAGATAAAGCCATATTCATTACGCAACTCTTGCGTTCTGGCATATCCTTTTTCTCACGAAATATACATAAAAAGCCCTTGCAATAACTGTCATGAAATTGTAAAATATTATTGTATAAAAATACTATGTAGGAGAAATATAACATTGTCGCACAGGGCGGGAGCCAAGCCTGTGCGGCAGCGCTTCCATGAGGAAGTGAAAGAAATATCCTCTCTGCCGATTCGCTGAGAACCGACAAAGAGGATGATTTTTTTGTTAGACCGACATCATTTGACAAACGCCGGATGGAAGGCGTAGAATTTCATCGCGTGAAGGCAGTCGGCGGTCAGGCGGAGCGCCTCACCGAAGCGTCTGATTGAAACGAACCGGCGGGAATGCCCGACAGAAGAGGACTCCGGAGAATTATTTCTGATGGCTGGTAAAAAAAACGATAAAAAGTATTTACTTTTTTCACCATTTATGATATAATTTTTAATAAATGGTGTCAGTTTTGTAGTAATTCCATCAACATATTATCAAAAATCAATGCAGTGATTGGTTTGTCATGGTAAGACGGAGGTATCATTATGAACAACATGAAACGGAACGACAGTTCAGGCTGTAAGGTGCGCGAAGGAGGAAGAGGCAGGCTTCTGCCGATCGGCATCCGGCGCAGGATATTGATGCTTTCTGCCATTATAACATGGATACCGGCAGCGCCGTTTACAATAACGGTGCGTGGGAAGTGAAATACTACGCCGTCTGGACGGAAAAGATCGAGGTCACCTATGTGGATTCGGAAGTGGACTTTTCCGAAACGGTGTCCGTCGATCCGCAGAGCTTTTCCCTGACTAGCAAGGGCAACCTGCTGAACAAGGAAAAAGCCGACAGTACCCGTCCGATCTCGTCGGAGAATTACAATCTTTACAAGGATGTTTACCTGCTTGAATGGAATACAGCGTCTGATTTCGGCGGAACGTCTTACGATACGGGAACACAGACCGGATTCCGCGAGGACATTACTCTGTATGCCCAGTGGAACATCTGTTACGACGTCAGCTATTATGTAAAGGGCAACAACGGCAGCTATCCTACCACCCGCACGACCAGCGCTATCTTCGAGCTGCAGAAGGATACGCCCCAGAGCAATATCTATGAGTTCATCGTCTATAAAAACGCAAGCACCAAAAAAGGATATGTAGTAGATCAATGGAGTACGGAACCGGAAGGCGGAAAATCCACCTCCATTCCTCTGTCCGGATTTGATCACAATTATTACGGCAACACCAACAAACGCGCGATTCTGAAGCTTTACGGCGAATGGGTGCCGCAGTCCTACACCTTTATCTTTGACTTCCACTATATGATCGACAAAAAGACAGGTCAGAGGGTAAAGAGTGAAATTACCGACATTCCCACCGGGTATAATCCCGACACGCAGTCCGTGACCCTGACATACGACCAATTCGAAAGCGGCGGTTATTATCCGGGAAGCCTGAGCGCAAACGGATATCAGTTCAAGGGCTGGAAGTATAACTACGATGGCAGAATACTGGGCGGTGATAACGGAACAGATCACGTGACGGCCGGCAACATTGCGGACAGCCATGACAACACGGTCTATCTCTACGCCGTATGGCACAGGTATACACTCTACACCTTCATTTTCAACCGCAACGACGGCAACGTCCATGACGCCGGACTCAAAAGGGCGCAGAAGGTGAACGGCAACGAGGAAATGACGCCGGATTACTATGTCGGCACCTATCAGGGACTGGCTGACGCCGACTTCTATCCCGCTCTGAATAACAGCCCGCTGGGGCAGTGGGTCTTCAGCATATATGAAAACCAGATCACGGACGACATGTTTTCACTAACGGCGGTAATAAATACCTGAAGCTGAAAAACGGTATGCCTACCGCAACGGGCTATCGATTCAAGGGCTGGAAGGTCGTGGATTATTCCACGGAGACCGCTGAAACGGCCGATGTCACCGTCACCTATGACGACGTCACCTACGGTTATAAATCCAATCAGGGGACGACGTTTACTGTACCCGCCTCGGGCGAATTCCAACACGGCATTTACAACGGCGATCTGGATAAAAATTACGACAGGCTGTTTATCATCACCGCGCTCTATGACATGCAGCGCATGGTGAAGTTTGACATGAATGTCCCTGCAAATGAAGTGGATAATGTCACCAATTTCACCCCTGCGTCACTTTTGTATCAGACCACCGGAAACAGTGCCAATGTCTGGTCATACAGAAAAGATACGGACGAGAGAAAAGCGATCAACTACACCAAGCCTGCCCGCCCGAAATACAACTTCCGCGGCTGGAGCCTGAATGCCGATACGAAACCGGGCAGCAGCGAAATTCTGAGTGATACCAGTACCAATTACGTGGGCGTCAACAGTTCGACCTGCACCCATCCGGTTTACGACAGCGAGAAGCAAGGCTATTTCTACACACAGCTTTATGCCGTGTGGGAACCGCTCAACACCTACACCTTCATCTACCAGGTGAACCGTCCCGGCCTCAAACAGGATGACTACCCGCAGGGTCATTACCTCGGCAAAGAGGACACAAGGCTTACCGATGCCATGTGGAACAGGGACAAAGGGGAATGGACGGAGGTTCTCGACGAGGACGACATCAAAAACAGCGAGAACTACTTCACCAGCGGAACCTCGTCCTATCTGCGGGTGAAAAACGGTATGCTCCAGTCCGATCACTACATCTTCCGCGGATGGGATGTGAAGGCTTACGCGCTCAAACCGGACGGGACCGAAACGGACGAGGACAAAGTGCTCGACCTGACGGAAACGGAAACCGCCTTCCCGGGACATTACGAGCTGACCGAGACGAAAGAACTGAATGTTTCCGACGTGACAAGCAACGTCGGTCTTTACAGCGGCTGGTTCAAGACCAGTTCCAACACCGTCAAACCTCCCACAGTTGTTTATCTCAAAGCCAGATGGGAACCTCGCAGGACGTTCGTCCTCAAATACAACAAGAACCTCGGAGGCGACGGAAAGCCAACCTCCGAGAACTACATCACCCACATAGACGAACCGGCGAACGACGGACTCAGCGCCCTTCCTGTCAATGAAGACGGCGAGTGGGAGGACGTTCTTGAAGAAGAAGGCATTTCGTCGAACTTCGTCGAGGGCTATTATCCCCTCAAGCACAACCGACTCCAGGCGGCAGGCTATCGATTTGTCGGCTGGGATATGCACTACTACCGCAAGGCGAACAACGAGGATGGCAAGCGCCTGTCCGGTCCCTACCGATACCGCTTCAACAGCGACGGTACATTCAGCAAGGGCTACGGTATCTACGGCACATGGTTCAACCGCAACGACGCCGTGGATATGGAATTTGACCTCTACGCCGTCTGGGAGCCGCAGTTCGAAGTGCATTTCAACCCCGGCACCACCGACACGGTGACCAATATGCCGTATGCGGATAACAATCATTTCAGTTCCCTCGTGAAATACAAGAACTGGCGCGGCACCGGCACCAAGGTCTTCCGCGCAAGCGCACCCAAGCGCACGGGCTATTACTTTGTCGGATGAACCAAACGAGGAGGCGCTGACCGGCGGCGAATACCTCAGCGACAATATGCCTTCCGCAAATCTGGTGGACGGGGATTGGGTGTTTGTCTACACGCAGTATGAGATGAACAGCCTTGTCACCTTCGGTGAAGGCGAAAACAACCGCGCGGGCTACTATCCGCTGCTCAAGGGCGATCTGAAAGCCAGGGGCTATGTCTTCACAGGCTGGAAGCTGCACTGGAACAATCAATACAACCAGGATAAGACCCACGATTATCCCGTGAGCAGCTACGGACAGGACGCCTTCCGCATCGCCCACAGCAGAATCATGGAGGATACAAGCGATTACCGGTTCCGGCTGGTCGCCAACTGGGAAGCTAAATACTCCGTGATGTTCCACGCGAACGCCGGCGGCGATACCGTGACGAATATACCGACGAAGAATCCCGGTGATCTCAGCGACGCCTCGGAATTCAACCGCGAAGGCGACACGAAGATATTCAGCGACAAGGGCGAGATGACTTCCCAACCTCCGAAGCGCGAAGGCTATGTCTTCAAGGGCTGGAGCAAGACAGAAAACGCCGATTCAAACGCGGCGCTGCTTAAGCGCACCGATTCCGGCGTATGGGTACCGCTCTCCGCCTGCGATAATCCCGTCGAGGACTGCTTCCGCGCGGAGCTTTACGCTGTCTGGACCAACGGACACACCGTGTCCTACACGCTGACCGGCAACGCGCCGGAAGGAATGTCCGCGCTGCCGATCGACAGGGATTATGAAACCACTATCCACAACTTAGGGAAATAAACTCCCTTCGTCACGCCTGCGGCGTGCCACCTCCCTCAAAGAGGGAGGCAAAAAATGGCTCCCTCTTTGAGAGGGCTGTCGCGTAGCGACTGGGGGAGTGCTTAAGTTGTGGATAGTGATTATGAAACCGGTCAGACGGGAATCGCTGTCGAGCCGGAACCCACCGCACCGGGTTACACATTCAGCGGCTGGAGTGTCAACCAACCCGCGGGGCTTGCCATCACGGAGTCCGAGGGAGGAGAGAAGACCTTCGCCATGCCGGACAGCGATGTGGAATTCACCGGCTTCTTTACCCCGAATCCCCACAAGGTCATCTATGAGGTGGACGGTGCGGAATATGACAGCCAGAATCACGACTACGGCACGATCGTCACCAAGGGCGAAGGCGTAACCGACCCGACCGCGACAAACGCGATATTCAAGGGCTGGAAGCTCCAATCTCCCGCCGGTCTTCCGATTGACGAAAACGGCCGATTCACCATGCCGGATGACGACGTAATATTTGCAGCAGAATTTGAACCGACCTTCCAGGTGAGCTATTCCGCGACCAAGGACGGCGCGGCATACACCCTTCCGGCAGCCTACGCACCCGAGCGCTTTGCCAAGGGCGCTAAAGTGCCGTTTAAGGATGCGCCCGCGGCGATTGAAGGCTACACCTTCGAAGGCTGGACGCTGCCGACAGGTCTTTCGACCGACGAAACCGGACAATTCACCATGCCGCAAAGCGATGTGGTGATCACCGGCGAATACAGAAAGAATTCTCACGCGGTCATCTACATGGTCAGCGATACCGAACACGCAAGGCAGACCAAGCCCTACGGCACGGAAGTGATCAAGGGCGCAGGCGTGACCGACCCGACCAAGGAAAACGCGGAATTCAAGGGCTGGAAGCTCCAATCTCCATCCGGTCTTTCGATTGACGAAAACGGCCGATTCACCATGCCAGATGAAGAGGTGATATTTGTGGCGGAATTCCTCGGCAAGTATACCGTCCGCTACAAGGCGTATGACGTCAACGGCGATGAAATAACCCTTGACGGCGATGATTACCAACCGAAGGAATACCACAACGGCGACGAAGTGACGGTTGCGCCGGTTCTCACCGATGACGAATACACCTTCAACGGCTGGAATGTGGAATCGCCGGATAATCTGACACTGCCGGCTTCCGGAAAATTTACCATGCCGGAATCGGATGTGCTTCTGACAGGACGCTTCATGGACGGTACCGTTCCTCCGCCGGAAGTCTACACCATCACCTACAGAAGCGGGCTCAAGGAAGGCGACGCGGGCTACACCGAAGATCTCGGCACACCGCACCAATTCAGTGTCACCGTAGGCGCGGACGGCAAGGCAAACCACACGGTTTTCGCCAACGACGCCCCCGAGCTTAAATACGTCAGAGCCGGGTATACGTTCGCCGGCTGGAAACTGACAAAGGCCAATCCTGACCCGAATCCCGCTCCCGGCGGCAAAGGAACGGTTATCGCGCCGAGGGCATACGCAGCGAACGGACTGCTTACCGGCGGCGATGTGATTGATGTGGACAGCAATATCGTACTGACTGCTCAGTGGACAAAGAAGACTTCTCCTGATCCGGATAAAGATCTTGACAAGCCGCTCTCTCCCGGAACAGGAGAAAGCGCCATGCCAATGGTATTTGCCTTCAATTTTGCGATACTATCCATGTTGGCCATCGGCACGGTTCTCAGGAAACGAAGAGCGAGATAACGATATACAAGTAAGCATCAAATAAACCGCGATGCAGATAAAGAAGCCCGTGCCGGATGATTTCAGGAATATCATCCGGCACGGTGAAGGATATAAACTTGACGCTTACCCAAAAACAGAGGATCCTCCAATCTGCTGAAAAAATCCTCCCTGTCTTTCGGAATGAAAACAGAGAGGATTTTTTCTTTTTTATATATCTCACTCGTCAAACGCCGGATGGAAGGCGTAGAAATTCTTCGCGTCCAGCCGGTCGGTGGTCAGGCGGAGCGCTTCACCGAAACGGCTGGTAATGCACGATCTCCCTGGCCCGGAGGAATTTGATCGGGTCGCGGATGTCGGGGTCGTCGCACAGTCGGACAACCATTTCGGAAAGGAATTCGCTGTGCTTGTGTACGCGATGTGAGAGGGGAGATAATTATGTATTATCAGATATTTTGGCGATATTCTATGTGAAAGTCTGAGTAAGCGGGTATATTTATTTATTATGTAACAATTTCAGCTTTTTTATACTTGCATTTTTATGTGAAGTCTGCTACACTATGAGTATTGCTATTTGCTACATATATAGAAATAAAATGTTTGCTTTCGCAGCACGATGTTTTCTGGTGATTAGTTGGAAAGCATTCGATTTTGGTGAAAATGGAGGAAATATATGTTTAATCTGAATCAATTTATTTCAGAATATGTTACCAAGCGACCGGGGTCAATGTTTCTTTCGGATATTGAAGCGAATCGAAATGTTCTGTCTGAAAAAATTAAGGATAAATCCGTTCTCGTCATCGGCGGCGCAGGAAGTATCGGGTCGTCCTTTATAAAAGCAGTGCTGCCGTTTCAGCCAAAGGCACTTGTGGTAGTGGACACCAATGAAAACGCGCTGGCGGAACTGACCCGTGACCTGCGATCTACCAAAGGAATGTATGTGCCGGAGGATTATATTCCCTACCCGATGGATTTTGCCTCTCCGGTATTCAAAAAGATGTTCATCAGCAGAGGCGGCTTTGATATTGTCGGAAACTTTTCCGCTCATAAGCATGTTCGATCAGAAAAGGACATTTATTCCGTTGAAGCTCTTCTTCAGAACAATGTGCTTCACGCCAAGCTGCTGCTCGACCTGCTTTCAGAATATCCACCGGAAGAATACTTTTGCGTTTCAACGGACAAGGCAGCCAATCCGGTGAATATTATGGGGGCTTCCAAGCGGATCATGGAGGACCTGATTTTCAGTTATTCGGACAAGTTCCCGGTTAAGACCGCACGTTTTGCCAATGTTGCTTTTTCCAACGGTTCGCTTCCCGCTGGTTTCCTTGCGAGAATACAGAAATTACAGCCGTTAGGCGCGCCGTCTGATGTCAGAAGATATTTCGTTTCGCCCGAAGAAAGCGGTCAGATTTGTATGCTGTCCTGTATGCTGGGAGAAAACCGGGCTATCTTCTTTCCGAAACTGCAAGAAGCGCAGATGATGACCTTTGACGCCATCGCCACCGAACTGCTTCATGCTCACGGCTATGAAGTTCTGGAATGCAGTTCCGATGAAGAAGCTGTCGAAAAAGCAGAGGAACTCAAAAACGGAAGCAATATGTATCCGGTTCATTATTCTGTTTCCGATACATCGGGCGAAAAGCCTTTTGAGGAATTTGTGACCGACACCGAGACCGCCGATATGGAGCGCTTCAAGGCCTTAGGCGTAATCGTCGGCAAACAGATTCCTGACAAGGGAAAGGTGCAAAGACTCTATGAAGAATTAAACGATGTGTTTGAAAAGGATAAAACAACTAAGGGAGAAGTTGTTTCTATTATGAAAGATTATCTGCCGAATTTCGAGCATATTGAAACCGGAAAATCGCTTGACAGCAAAATGTAAGGCAGAAAAGGAAGGTCAATCAGCATGAATTTTATTCCTCTTTCCATTCCCAATTTTGAAGGAAATGAGAAAAATTATGTAATGGACGCGGTGGAGCAGGGCTGGGTCTCTACCGCGGGCAGCTATGTCAATGAGCTGGAAAAGAAAATGGCGGAGTTTTTGCATGTAAACAATGTTGCGGCGTGTCAGAGTGGAACATCCGCGCTTCATCTTTCACTCAGGGAATCCGGCGTGGAACCGGGTGATGTGGTGATCGTGCCGACCCTGACGTTTATCGCGGCGGTTAATCCTGTCAAATATCAGTTTGCCAAGCCGGTATTTATGGATTGCGACGACACTCTTTGCATGGATCCAGTCAAGCTGCGTCAGTTCTGTGAAAAGGAATGTGTGTTTTCAGACGGAATTCTGACATATAAAGGTTCTGCCGTAAGGGCGATCATTGTCGTTCATGTTTTCGGCAACATGGCTGATATGGAGTCGATCATGGATATAGCAACTGAATATAACCTTTCTGTTATTGAAGACGCAACGGAGGCTCTGGGTACTTATTACACAGACGGAAGATTTGCTGGAAAATTTGCCGGTACCATCGGTCATTTCGGCGCCTACAGCTTCAACGGCAATAAGATCATCACGACTGGCGGCGGCGGTGCGTTGACTGCAAGCGATTCCGACACGGTCGATCATTTGCGCTATCTCTCCACGCAGGCAAAGGATGACGCGCAGTTCTTCATTCACGATGAAGTGGGATACAACTACCGTATGACCAATCTGCAGGCGGCTCTCGGAGTGGCTCAGATGGAGGAACTTCCCGAATTTATCAGAAGAAAACAGCATCATTATGATCTTTATCTGAAAGCGTTTGAAGGCTTTGAACTGGCGGAGCTGATGCCTTTCCGAGATGGAGTTTTTTCTAATATGTGGTTTTATTCATTGAAGATTGACACTTCGAGAATTAAAGCTTCCATGCGAGAAATCGTCAAACGGCTTCATGAAAAAGCTATCCAGACCAGAACGGTATGGGGTCTGATCCACGAGCAGAAGCCTTATCGTGACGATGATACCTACCAATTGGAAAAGGCGCCTTATTATTCCTCCAGAATATTGAATATTCCCTGCAGTACGCAGATTACGGAAGAGGAAATCAATTATGTCGCAAACGAGATAAAGCAGCTGCTTAGGGAGCTGGCAAATGGATAATCTGGAATTTCAAAAATTTATCGGCACATGTGATCTCTCCGTTGCGGAAGCGATGCGCAAAATAGATATTAACTCATCTGGCATCCTGTTTCTTACCGATGAACAGACAAGGCTAAAATACAGTCTGACGGACGGAGATGTTCGCCGCTTTCTGTTGGCAGGAGGTCATCTGGATGACAATGTGCAGAAGGCCGCCCACCCTGATCCCAAATTCGCCCACACGTTCGAGGAAGCCGTCACTCTTTATGATAACAAAAAATTAATTGCCATTCCGATTTGTAACGACGAAGGCAGAATGGTGGATTTGTATATCGGCAAAATGCCTGCCAGAACACAGCGCACGCCGCTTCATATTCCTGTGGTAATCAACGCCGGAGGAAAAGGAACCCGATTGGATCCTTATACCAGAGTGCTTCCCAAGCCTTTGATACCGGTGGGTGATTATCCTATTATCGAACACATTATGAAAGAATATCAGAGCTACAGCTGTGATCAGTTTCATATTATTGTCAACTACAAACGAGAACTGATGAAGGCGTATTTTTCGGAAAATGAAGCACATTATCACATTCATTGGTATGACGAGGAAAAGCCGTTAGGAACTGGCGGCGGACTCAGCCTTCTTCGGGACAAAATTGACAGCACTTTCTTTTTCACCAACTGCGACAATCTGCTGCTTGCCAATTATGAGAGGATTCTTCAGTTTCATCGTAAGCACCAGAATGTCATTACCATGATCTGCGCCTACAAATATTATCCCATTCCTTATGGCGTCATTGAAATGGGCATCAACGGCAAGATAGAAAAGATTAGAGAAAAACCTGTTATCTCAGTCCTTGCCAACACCGGCATTTATGTCGTAGAACCGGAAGTGCTGGAGGACATCGAGGATGACACGGCTGTCGGATTTCCTGAGATTGTCGAAAAGCAGCGGCAGAAGGGGCGCAAGGTATCGGTGTTTCCCGTCAGCGAAAGCGAATGGCTGGATATGGGGCAATTGTCTGAGTTGGAGAAAATGAGGAAGAGACTGTACGGGGAGTAATCCGGAGGATCATAGGTTGAAAAAAAAGATTATGTTGATTGGCGGTGGAGGACACTGCCATTCTGTTGTTGATAGTGTCATAGCTCTTGGATTATATGACGAGATCGGAATTGTTGATACCAATAATCATTCTTATCTGGGCGTGTCTGTCATCGGTGCGGATAATGATATTCCTGGACTTATTAAAGATGGATGGACAGAGGCTTTTATTACAGTCGGCAGTGTAGGCAACACTGCTGTCAGAAGGAAGCTTTATCAGATGGTCAAGTCATACAATCTTAATGTTCCGGTGATCATTGATCCTTCCGCAATAATCGCAAAGAATGTTGAAATAAAGGAAGGAACATTTCTTGGAAAGAGAGCGGTCATTAATGCAGGCACGTCGGTAGGTATCTGTTCTATCATCAATACCGGAGCGGTCGTTGAGCATGATTGTGTTATCAGTGACTTTGCTCACATCAGTCCTGGAACTGTTCTATGCGGGCAGGTTACTGTCGGAGATGATTCGCATGTTGGAGCGGGAAGTGTTGTCCGGCAACTTATTACGATAGGTTCTGAATCGGTTATCGGCGCCGGAAGTGTTGTAGTCAAAAACATTCCGGATAAGGTAAAAGCATACGGAAATCCATGTAAGGTGATTGAATAATGAGTGTATATATTATTGCGGAGGCAGGCGTCAATCATAACGGTAGTTTTGCAATTGCGTGCCAATTAGTTGATGCAGCTAAATCCGCAGGAGTCGATTGCATAAAATTTCAGACTTTCAAATCGACCAATCTGGTTTCACATACTGCTAAAAAAGCGGAGTACCAAAAAGCAACAACCGGCGACAGTTCACAGCAGGATATGCTCAGGAAATTAGAACTTTCTTATGACGAGTTCATTCAGCTTAAAGCCTACTGTGATAAGGTGGGAATTTGTTTTCTCTCGACCCCTTTTGACTTTGAGAGTATAGTATTTCTCAACGCTATTGATATGCCGTTCTGGAAAATCCCTTCCGGAGAAATCACCAATCTTCCCTACCTTCTTGCGTTGGCGAAAACAGGAAAGCCGGTCGTCATGTCTACAGGTATGTGTGAATTGCACGAAATTGAAGCGGCGATAAAGGTTCTTAAAGAAAACGGAACAAAAGAGATTACGCTGCTTCATTGCAATACCGAATATCCGACACCTTTTGAGGACGTCAACCTCAGAGCAATGCAGACAATGCGGGAGACTTTCGGTTTGGAGGTCGGCTATTCCGATCACACAAAGGGAATAGAAGTTCCCGTTGCGGCGGTTGCAATGGGCGCAACGGTGATTGAGAAGCATTTTACCCTTGATCGGAATATGGAAGGTCCCGACCACAAAGCTAGCCTGCAACCGGATGAACTGGCTGCAATGGTTCAAAGCATACGAAACATAGAAGCCGCATTAGGAACAGGCAAAAAAACGCCTTCTCCATCGGAAAGAAAGAATATAGTCATTGCCCGCAAGAGCATTGTTGCATTAAGAGATATTATGGCAGGAGAAATACTAACCGAGGATAATATTACTGTAAAAAGACCGGGCAGCGGAGTAAGCCCGATGAAATGGTTTGAGGTACTCGGAACAAGAGCAGTGCGTGATTTTAAAGAGGACGAGCTGATAGAACTATGAAAAAAATAGCGGTGGTTACTGCAACAAGAGCGGAATACGGATTATTGTCTCCGGTGATAAAAGCACTGAGACAATATGAATGCGACAGAATAAAAGTTGACCTTATTGTTACGGGAACTCATCTGACCGAAAGTTACGGATTAACGATCAGAGAAATTGACGACAGAATTGATTATAAAATTCCCATTTCTGTCAAGTCCGACACGGAAAAGGATATCTCAGCCAATCAAGCGGATGCCCTTGTCAGATTTACGGATTTGTTTGTCGCTGAACGATTTGACGCCGTTATTCTGCTGGGCGATCGGTATGAAACTCTCGCTATCGCAGCCGCGGCAGGCAATACTCGAACTCCCGTATTTCATCTTTGTGGCGGAGATACGACAGAAGGTGCCTTGGACGAATGGATTCGTCATTCTATTACCAAAATCAGTTATCTGCATTTTGTCACGAATATAGACAGCCAAAAAAGAGTGATTCAGCTCGGTGAATGTCCGGATCGCGTGTTCAATTATGGCTCAACCAGTATCGACAATATACTTACAGTCGCCAATATGAGCAAAGAGGAAGCACTTCACAGCATCGGCTTATCTGATTGTAAATACGCTGTCTGCACCTATCATCCAGTTACCATGGAAGGCAATGGGGTAGATGAGCAGATAAAAGAGTTTTTGCGGGCAATCAATCAATTTAATGAAATCGAGTTTATTGTCACGAAATCCAACGCCGATCAGGGCGGTGCGAGAATCAATGACCTGCTCGATGAAGCGGAAAAGACGATGCCAAATCTGCATGTGTTCACTTCTCTCGGTGTACGTAGGTATTTGTCACTGATGAAATACAGTGCGTTTGTTCTCGGCAACTCATCCAGCGGAATTATTGAAACACCGGCGTTTCACGTTCCTACAGTGAATATCGGAGACCGTCAGCGTGGACGGCTGCAATCAGAAAGCATCATTAATTGTCAGCCTGACACTGCTTCAATAGCGGAAGCCATTCATACTGCGCTTTCGCCGGAACACAAAGAAATCTGCCGACAGGTGGTAAGTCCTTACGGAGATGGAAACGCGGCAGTGAAAATTGCCGAAAAAGCGATTGACGTTGTTATGAAAGGAAATATTGATCTTAAGAAGAAATTCTATGACGTCAGTTTTGGAGGAAAAATATGAATGTTGTAGTAATAGGCTTAGGCTCCATGGGAAAAAGAAGAATCCGGTTAATGAAACAATTGAATACTGTTGAGAACATCTATGGTGTTGATTTCAGTGAAGAACGCAGAATACAGGTCAGCGAGCAATTCGGTTTGGAAACATTTTCTTCCTTAGAGGATGCGCTATCAACACATGCCGTTGACTGTGTTTTTGTCTGCACATCTCCCGTTTCTCATGGAAAAATTATCAATCACTGTCTGAAAAACGGGTTGAATGTATTCACCGAAATTAATCTGATCAATGATTATTACCAGGAAAATATTACTTTGGCAAAAGAAAAGAACAAGGTGCTGTTTTTGTCGTCAACATTTTTGTACAGAGAAGAAATTAAATACATTTTTTCACAAGTACATGATTACGCAAAAGCTCTGAACTATTCTTATCATGTCGGGCAGTATCTTCCCGACTGGCATCCGTGGGAAAGCTATAAGCAGTTTTTTGTGGGAGACAAAAGAACCAACGGCTGCCGCGAGATTATGGCAATTGAGTTGCCGTGGATCGTTCAGGTCTTTGGACCGATCAAAAGCATCACTTCTCTCCATGATCGCAGCAGCAGCCTGGAAATCGATTATGACGACAACTATGTGATTCAGATCGAGCATGAAAACGGACATAAGGGAACGCTTCATGTAGACGTTGTCTGTCCAAAAGCGGTAAGAAATCTTGAAATCTATGGAGAGCATCTCTATATCAACTGGAACGGTACACCGGAAGGGTTGCAGAAATTTGAACAGGGCGAGATGAAAAAAATCGACCTTTACACAGAGTATGAACACCAAAACGGGTATCAGGCAACGATTGTAGAAAATGCCTATCAGGAAGAAATCATCACTTTCTTCTCTGCCGTTGAAAAAAATGAAAATACTTCATACGGCTTTGAGGACGATGAAAAGGTTTTGGTTTGGATTGATAAGATGGAGGCATAGTGGACAGTGGCTATCAAAAAATACTGTTTTATTGGCGTTGGTTCCATCGCGCAGCGGCACATCAGAAATCTGTCAGAAATATTGTCGGAAAACGGTGTGGAGGCGGAAATTGATGTAGTGCGCAGGAAGAACACGTTAGAAGGGCTGACGGTAGGATCACTTATTCATAAGGTTTATACAAGTCCCGATGAATTGGATCAGTACGACGCCATCTTTATCACCAATCCCAATGAATATCATATGTCTACGCTTAACGCGGTTCATGATAAAGCGAAATCGTTTTTCATTGAAAAACCGGTTTCTTCTGTCGGGCGTTTATCCGAAGCCCAAAATTCTTCCTATCTGAATGACGTCAACTGTTATGTAGCGTGTCCGCTGAGATATAAAAAGGTGATTCAATATGTGAAGCAATATGTAGCTGATCATCACATTATAGGCGTCAGAGCCATTTCATCAAGCTATCTTCCCGAATGGAGACCGGGGCAGGACTACCGCAGTACCTATAGTGCGCAGAAGGTGCTTGGCGGCGGCGTCAGTATTGATCTGATCCATGAGTGGGATTATCTGAAATTTCTTTTTGGTGAGCCGAAGAAAGTTGTCTACATGAGCGGAAAAAAAACAAATCTTGAAATTGACGTGGAAGATACCGCTTTGTATATGGCTGAATACGACGATAAATTTGTCGAACTTCATCTGGATTATTTTGGCAGAAGCACAGTAAGAGAATGTATGCTTTTCACTGAGGATGATACGATCATTGCCGATTTGATAAAAAATGAGATTCGATTTTTGAAGTCAGGCGAAATAATTTCCTTTGAGGAAAGCCGTGATGACTTTCAAAAGGCAGAATTAAGGCACTTCCTGGAGATCGCTGCGGGCGCAGCCTCAGACAGCACGATTTTTGAAGCTGTTCAGACCATGAATCTCACGCAAGGAATAGTAATGTAATAATTTGAGGTGAACTTATGAATATACTAATGACAATTTGTGGCAGAGCCGGTTCAAAAGGGATTCCTGAAAAAAACATCAGAGACTTTTTGGGATATCCTCTGCCTTATTATACTTTTTCAGCAATCGAACTTTACAAAAAAAGCAACAAGGAAGACCGCATTGATGTCGCGGTGAATACGGACAGCGAAAAGCTGATTGAGATTGCCAAGAATAATCCCTTTGTGGATGTTGAAATTATCGTCAGAGAAGAAGAACTCGGCGGTGACAGAGTACCTAAGCCGGCGGTTATTTGCAGCACACTTGTCAAAATGGAAGACAGATTTCAAACGCACTATGACATGGTAGTGGATCTCGATCTGACTTCACCGCTGCGGAAGGTGGAAGATATCGTTCATTTGATTGAGAAACAGAAAGCCTGCCATGCTGATGTAACATTTTCCGTAACGGATTCCAGGCGAAACCCTTACTTCAATATGGTAATGAAGACAGAGCACGGCTACAAGAAAGTAATTGCTTCTGATTTTGTGGCACGTCAGCAGGCTCCGGAAATATTTGATATGAACGCATCCATGTATGCCTACCGTCCCGATTTTCTACGAACTCAGAAGGGCGTATTGGATGGATATTGCGAAGTGATTATGATGGAAGACACGGGCATATTGGATCTGGATCATATCAACGACTTTGAACTGATGCAGGTGATTGCTAAGTATCTGTTTGCCACAAGGATCGATTTTGCTGAGATTTATGAGAATATTGTAGCAGTTGAAAAGAGAGAAAAAGGGTAGAAAGACAAACAAATAAAGACAAAATCATAGCCGGATGTTGGGCGATTATCCCTCACATCCGGTTTTTTGTATACAAACTTGATTATTTGAGCAGGTGCGAATTAATTCGGACGATCCTGATCGCCGTCACCTCTAAAAAGAAGTGCCTTATTATTTGTTGTACTGCAATAAATCTCAATATTCTTTTCTTCGAATGGGGAAAAATAATTTGGTATTATATTTTCACGTTCATCCACACATAACCATCCTGCGTTTATTAACTCCGCATCCGATAATCCAAATTCATACATATCAATGTATTCTGCGTCATATTGTTTGACAAGATGATCAAGTTCAGAAGTCAGTAAAGCAAAATCAGCAGGAACTCCTATATAATCAATTAGTCGAACTACGCAGTTTCCATCTACCTGCTCTTTCCTTAATACGACAACAGAATCGGAACGAGTGTTGTTATTATGGCTTCTATAAACCAGATATTTATATATCGGATGATCAAAATATCTTCTTTCAAAATAGTCTTTTGACTTATATGGGATACATGATGTGTCCGAAAAAAGTTCTGTGGGGAGTTCATCAATTGAATTGCATCTGACAAAATCCAGATCTGCAGAATAATGAATGGGAGGAATAAAGCTGTCTTTTACACTTGCGATATGATAACATTCTCTTGGAGACAGACGATACCATTGCTTCATTTTTCCGATGCTGAATCCTAATTTTCTGTAAACCAGTTCTGTAGTCCGCATATTTATCCCCGTGCAGACAATTTCACGATGTGGCTCATTTTGGATCAGATACATCAATATTTGCACACCAAGATATCCGCAACCCGGATTTGACTTCCATAAAGCTAATGCTATATCTTTTTTGTCTCCGACATCATATGCAATATATCCTATCAGCCCTTGTATCTGATTGTCATTATCTACGCCCAAAACAAAATGGAGCTTATTGTCGCTGAGATACTGCCAATCAAACAACTCACGATTACGAGCAAGAATATGATTTGCTCTCCAGAAATCATTGATAAATTGCATAATGGAAGATGTATCATTTTGATTGGCAAATCTAATAATATAATTATTCATAATCAATCCTCAGAAAATCTATATTACGAAATTCTTATAGTTTTCGCTTTTAGGCGGAAAATCGTTGCAGTCGAATCTTGGCAAAGTCAAACGATTGTCAGCATTCAAGTCAGCTGTTCTGACCTCCGTGGTAAGACCAAGACAGGCTCCCTGTTTTGCGATAAAATTTAGTACATCCTCGCTATAGTTTCCATAAGGATAATTCATCACCCAGTGATGCCTGTCTAAGAATGGATCCATCACACGAAGGGCTGTAGTGATATCCTGCTCCATCTGTTCCGGACTCAGTCTACCAAGCCAATAATGATCATACCCATGTATTCCAATAAACATTCCATGCCTTTTTAATGTGCTAATCTGTTCCTCTGTCATATATAATTCATATGCGAGCTGTTCTTCGGAAACCCCCATGTGTTTTGCAAATAACTCGCTCGAAATTACATTGCGCAAATGCTCCGGAAGCACAGTTTGAAGCATTCTTTTTACAAAGATTACTTCCTTACAGTCAAATCTGTTTGCTTTAGCATATTCGTTGAAAAGGGTATCGTTATCCGGATAATCGAATTCACGTCCTCTGTAATAATCCATTCTATCCAATAAATCCGAAAGAAGTTTGTTGATATCCGATGATGCTAATATGTAATGAATTTTGTTAACGTCTAACAGTTTGTGTTCTGCAAAAGTCTTGCCCGGAATGAAAAACGAGCCTTGCATACCGGCATTTTCAAGAATAGGAAATGCGTATGTATAATTATCAATATATCCGTCGTCAAAAGTGAGCAGCAAAGCATTTTCCGGCAACTCGGTGTTTCTTTCTACAGAATCAATCACATCTTCCGTCGTAACCACGGAAAAGTGATGGCTGAAAAATTCAATTTGCTGCTTGAACAAAGGAACATCTAATCCTTTGATTTCGGGATATCGGGAGTGAGTAATATCCCGAGTATAATGGTACATGGCAATATACAGTTTGTTCATTTTCGGCTCCTTAGTTCTTCAGCGCAATGATAGCGTCGACAATATTGCCGACATTCTTAAAGGAAAAAGACTGTTCCAAGGAGAAGCTGATTTCAAATTCATCTTCAATTGCCGTCAAAAGCGTGATATGGCGCAAGCTGTCCCAACCTTCAATATCTGACGCAGTGGTTTTATCGTTAACAGTTACACTGTCATCACCAAATACATCCTGAAATACTTCGTCTAGTCTCTTGAAAATTTCTTTTCTTTCCATGTGAATCCTCCGTTTTATCTGCGTATTTCTATGGCTGTTTCCTGGGACCGGTAATCATCCAAACCCAGCCGCCATGTTGTATTGCCATCTGCGTCCTCTGAGATTTTCTCAAATCCCATGCGAGAATAAAAATCCTTCACCATACCGTTTTTGGGTGTGGGGTAGTAATACCCGATAATGCGTCCGAGCCCTCTTACCCTGGCATCGCTGACAAGCGCATCCAGCATCGCGCTTTCCAGACCTCTTTTTAATACACGGCAGCTCATGAGCCACAATCTAATATGCAATTGGTTATCCTCAATCTGACCGGCAATAACGCTTACCACACCGTTGTCGCCAAACCTGTCTTCAAGCTTTCCATAAAGACAGATATAATTCTCAGATTCCCTCATACTGCTGATATCGCTCTCGCTGCACCGCAGTGTGGTGAGGTTAAACTGATTGCTCTTATTGGTTAGCTGAGCGATTCTCTGAATATAAATCGGCTCAAACGCTCTTATGGTTGCCTTCATATGAAGACTCTTTAAAAAATCATCATAATTTCCTACGCTTTCCTGCAACTGAACCCGTTTTGCGTTTGCCTGATACATTTCAACCCGGGATAAATCATCAGAAGACAGTGTCGTCACTTCAAAGAAACCGTTTCTGTCCAGCACTCTGATGTAATTCTCTACTTTATCCATAACTGGAACAGCCACTCCAAAATCTGACTGAATGATTATTTCACGTTCCGTTGGGTTGTCGTCAATAAACACAAAACTGTCAATACCGAGATTCAGATCGTTTGCGATAGCCTGCATATTTCTGTCCTTGTTTTCCCAGTTGGCTTTTATGGACACAAAATCGTCAGGTTTCAATGGACCGTCGGGATGATTTAAGCCTGCTATCGCGTTTTCTTCATCATTTTTGCTGTTGACAGCCAATAATACGCCAATGGATTTCAGCTCCTTAACATACTGCTGAAACTCGGAATAAATCTGCCCCACGGGTACTTCAGGCCCTAATCGGATACCTTCAACGCCGTCATCACCCACAACGCCTCCCCATAGGGTATTGTCCAGGTCGCAGACAAGCACCTTTCTGTTCTTGCCGTAAATGCTTTTGATAATATCGGCAACGCTCTTCGCAAGACTGGGGATCGCATCAAGGCACAGGCTATATTTGTACATATGCCAATACAGCGGATTGCTCCACGCCTCCAGCCCGTAGCAGGCAGCTAAATAGTCAACATCATTGACAAAAAAAGCCTTATGCACCTCTGCGTAGCGATAAAGTATTTGGTTGAGTCTTGAAATAAAGTTGGTTCTACCTCTGTGATCAATAATATCACTGTTGCCGAGCAGTCTCCAGGCAGGTCGGTCAAAGTTATCCTGAATAATCGGACAATTGAATTTTTCCGCAAGTTTATCCCATATTACAGCGAAGTGGTTATATGTCTTCTCAAGCAAAACATCGGTTTCTTCACGTGAGCTGGAAGTAGTCGGGAATTCGGTTATATTGCGCCAATTTGTGTGTATATAGATGACGTCAGGCTTAAAATTGTCAAGTTCTTCATTGCCAAACATGGCGTCCTGCCAATACTGAGCATACTCTGATTGATAGAAAGTGGGTCTGATGCCATAATGGAGCAGAAACAATTCGAGCTGGTCTACGATTTCGTTCGTAGTAGAACCGCCCAGAACTGCTATACGTTTATCTATAAAACGATCGCTTTTGCTAAGCAGATCCCTTTTAATTCTGATTTTCTTCCTTAATAGGCTCTTATTGTCAATTGGATAAATAAAATAGTCCATAATCAGTCCTCTTATTATTCTTTGTGAACACCAAGGGTATTATGCAGCGATTTTTACAACTAATGTCCGCAAGGTCAGTATTAAAATCAAATATCTGCTATTGAATAACCATTTATTAAACAGACTTTTTTTCTTCTTTTGGTGGCAAACCTGCAATTATAACTATCCAGCAAATTTGCAAGACAAAAAGCACGACTTAACCAGCTGATACATTCGGAAGAAGTAATAGCCTCGAAAGCAGGCGTCAGGCAAAGCGTCAAGAGTACGAGTTTTGAACTTACGAAGAATGGATTTAATCTTAATCCATATTTACCAATAGGATTAACATCGGGGCTGTAAAGTGGGAGATAGAGGATTTTTGCCTCCGCTTTTGTCAAAACATCTGCCACTCGTTTTATAACTACATCGGGAACGCGTAGGTTCGTCAGTATAGACGGACTTCATTTAATATCGATATCCTGGCTTGACAACGTGCTGTTTCACTGTTTTATCATCTACGCCAAATCCCAGACGCTCATTCATTTCCCTGCTCGTAATATCATTGTTTTCAAAAGTCTTTGTTAATAACTCTCGCTCTTCTTTATTCAGCATAGCCCTGACCTCTATGCTTCTATTATACTACCTTTGTCAATTGTCTTTCCATTTTTTTGATTGCTAAATAACGATAATTTCATATTTACCGCTCGAGAAATTGTCACAAAAATGTCTAACATCTTTCTCCGATGGATATTTATAAAGACCTTTTTCTAAATTTTCTTCACGAATACCCTCGAAATCAATTATTCTAAATTTCAGATCTAATGCTTTGGTAGACATTAGTATTGAACTGCACACAAGAATATAAACATCCAAATTTTTTAGGTATGGAAGCAGAACTTCAGCAGGAATTGAACTGTCTATTTCTTTGCAAACGACATGATCGTCGAATTCATAACTACTTATTTCATACGGATTTTTTTTTATAAAAATACGTGAATATTTATTGCTCACAAAAGCCTCAAAACGTCTGACATATTTTTCATAATCTGATGAATAATCCTTCATTGGATGCGTAAAGAATATAGCTTCAGCATCATTGAAATTAAAACTATTCAATAATGGATAAACTCGTCTCAACAGTTTGTCATATAGTTCTAAATCTGTGCCTTCATCGGCGAATAACGGAAGTATCTTCTTATAATTGCGATATATCATCTTTTCCGGATAATATGAATATTTTGTGCAATTTTTTTCTGCCTCAAAATAAAAAAATCCGGGGCTGCAATATCCCATTCTTGAAAGAATTAAACCCTCAATATAATAAGGAGAACGGAGTTTGTCTATTGAGATCCATTTGGTTTTTTCTTGGTATTCACCAAGTCCATCATCCAATATTACAACATTTTTTTCTTCTCCAAGCACAATACATGAACCGACAATTATTCCTGTGTTACAAGCGACCACTAATTCATCATAATCATCTAATCTAACAAGAGCGTTAAGAAATTTGCGGCAAAGCTTCTTTTGTTGTCCAATAATAAAATAAAATAGCATTGACAAAAAGACTTTTATCTTTTGAAATATTGATGACCAGAAAAAAGATTTATCCGAAATAATAACATTCGAGAAAATACCTGCTGCTTCACAATGTTTATGGATATATTCTTTTTTTTCTCCATTTGGCATGCATAGAACATCCCAGTTTATTTTTTTACCTTTATTGCAGTAATACCATACGAATTGATGCAACTCTTTAGGTGAATGAATGATTACTAAACCTTTTTTTTTCAAACAAACTTCCTCCAATTATTGTCCTGAGATTAGATTATTTATAAAACAAAAAAATGAACAGTTCGTAATATAGATAATTTAATTAAGTTGATTTAATAACAACCTTCAGTTCTTCCCTATGACGAATTGTATAATAAATAATAACAACCAATAAAATGGAATATAAACCGTAATAACCAATAAGAACACTATGAAAGAAATAATCTATCATAGCAATGATTCCAATCCATATCAAGAATATAACAAAATATTTCTTGGAGTATACGCCTTTTTTGTAGTGATCAGAGATTATTCCAGTCAAAAGAAAAATTAAGAAGTATGAAATTACAGTCGTATAACAAGCTGCTATAGCTCCCAATTTTGGAATAAAAACTGCATTTAAGACTACGTTAATGATAGCACCTAATAAGATGGTTAAAGATAATATCATGTTTTTCTTATAAAACAAGACAATTTCAGTGTAAAAAGCATACAAAACCATCATACAAGCACTTATTACAAACGGCAGAATGTATTCGTACTTCCAATAAGCTGGGGGGGCAATAATGTTTAACGCAATTCTTCCGAACAACATGATCGCTGCTGCGAGAAACATAAAAATCATTAAATAATATTTTTGAAGACATTTTGCCTGACCTAAGTTATTTTGACTGATTTTTTTAAATATCCACGCTTGTCTGACCGGACCAATGGCAATATTTACAGCTATCATCGAGTATCCGAGATAATAGATGACAGAATAAACAGCGGTTTCCTCTGCCCCCCATATGTTGGTTATCATAATCTTATCACATTGTTGCAAAAGATGGTTTGACACCGACATCAGAATAGACGGCACAGAAATGCATAAAGCATAATGCCAGTCATCCTGACAAAATAATTTTCCTTGAGAACGAATGATTCCAAAATAGCAAACGGCAGCAATCGTCCAAACACCAATAACGCTGCCGACAACCCTTGCAATAAAAGTGTGGGAAGGTATCGCAAGAATAAATAGTAATGAAAGAATAAATTGCATGGTATTGGGCAAGATCAGCAACCATAGCTTTTTCTTATAATCGTTTTCCATATTGGCAGAATATATCGTGTAATTGATGATGAAAAAGCAATAAGAATGGCACAGTGAAAAAAGTATTACATACCACCGTACATTTTTCACGAAAAATATTCCCACTGTCATTATCAGAACAGACATAAATATAGCGGTACAAGTGGATAAAAAAAGCACAGATTTGCGAAATTCCTTTATTTTGTTCGTTTTATCAATATAAGCGTTATTTAATGAATAATACAGGTTGACTCCTAACAAAATAGGAAAAAGTGCCACAAATGCATAGTACGTACTGTAATTGCCATAATCGGCCTTCGACATCAGTCTTGTGAATACGATAATACCCAAGAATGACATTGCTTCACCTAAACCGGTTGCTAAAATATAGATTACCGAGGATTTCACCATCGGATTTACATTTCTGTTTTTCATTTCTCCCAACCATTCATGTTTTTTTACTTCTTAATCTTAAAAAATACCCATGCATTATTAATGATAACGGTCATAATCATTTACAGTGATTTTTTGCCATTTTTAAATCACTATCCACAACTTAGTGAAGCAAATCACAAATTAGATTTTTTGTTATGATGATATTTGGACTTGCGAGGATATTGGTATCTGGGGGTAGAACC
>CADBZY010000008.1 GCA_902799245.1 uncultured Ruminococcus sp. | reverse complement strand
CTCGGCTCACTGATATTTTTGATTTCTTCTTTTAGTGTTTTTATATCCATGCCTCTATTTTACATCTTCTTCTAATAAAAGTAAATGCTTTTACCCTGGTAGCCGATAGAAATCATCTTGACGCCGCTGTTTACGTCGGCGACACTGAGATTGACCGTCAGTCAGCGGAAAAAGCCGGTGTTTCCTTCATATGGGCAAAATACGGATTTGGGCATGACATCGCGGCAAAGTACGTGTTAAACTCCATCACCGAGCTGCCGCAGGTCATCGGAACGGTTCTCTGAGTATCCAAAAGCACTTTCGATGAGTCAATCAAAGAAAGTGCTTTTCATTTATTGGTGATGATTTGCAGCCATCCAGTTCTTCAGATCAGAAATAATGAAATCCGTCCGGATGCCTGCTCCTTCTTCCGTCAAATGAAAAAAGACTGTCCGGCGACAAAAACCTTTAGTACAACCGCTCCGAAAATGCATCTATGCTGCCCTGCGCAACTTCTTTGAAGAATCAGAAAAATCCAAAAATCACAAGTTTCAACGGCAAAGCTATTGCAACCTGCGGATTTTTGTTGTATAATATATAGAAATACTCATTTCATCGAAAGGACAGGATCCGACTATGAGCAACACAACAAAAATGAACGTCGCCGTTATCTTCGGCGGACAGTCCTCGGAGCACGAGGTTTCCAGAGTATCCGTGACAATGGTACTCAACAACATCGACAGAGAAAATTACAACGTATATATGACAGGCATCACCAAGGACGGCAGATGGTATCTCTATGAAGGTCCCGTCGACCTCATCGCGGGCGGCGAATGGGAAACCTCCGGCAAGACAACCCAGGCATTCATCTCGCCTGACGCCGCGCTTCACGGCATGGTTGTCATGCGCGACAGCGGAGCCGAGATCATCAAGCTCGACGCTGTTTTCCCCGTAATGCACGGCAAGAACGGCGAAGACGGCACCATTCAGGGCTTGTGTGAACTTGCGCACCTTCCCTGCGTCGGCTGCGACCTGACCTCATCCGCGGTCTGCCTCGACAAGGCGCTGACCAACACGGTTCTCGAATACGCCGGTATCCCGCAGGCAAAATTCATATGGTTCTACGCTCCCTATTTTGAGAAGCATATGGACGAAATACTGGACCAGATCGAGGACAATCTGGGGTATCCCTGCTTTGTCAAGCCTGCCAACGCAGGTTCCTCTGTGGGAATCAGCAAGTGTGACAGACGCGGCGATGTCATCGACGCAGTGCGCTTTGCTGCCGGCCACGATCGTAAAATTGTCGTCGAGGAAAACATCTCCGGTCAGGAAGTAGAGGTTGCCGTACTCGGCAACGATGAGCCAATCGCATCTGTCGTCGGAGAGATTATTCCCGCTGCCGAGTGGTACGATTACGACGCCAAATACAACGACGAGGCAAGCAAGCTGCTCATTCCCGCCAATCTGAGCGAAGAAACCAGTGCGCTTATCAGAAAGAGAGCTTTGCAGGCCTACAAGATGCTCGGATGCTCAGGAATGGCCAGAGTGGACTTCCTCGTGCGAAAGAGCGACGGACAGCCCATGCTCAACGAGCCGAACACCCTTCCCGGCTTTACCGAGATCAGCATGTACCCCAAGCTCTTTGAAGCCTCCGGCATCGGCAAGACCGAGCTGATCGACAAGCTGATCGGCTATGCCATTGAGCGCGCGGAGAAAAACAACTGAGCCTATGGAATATAATCTGAAAATATTCACCCAGATTTCCGCCGATAATAACAATGACAGTATTGAGGCGACCTATCCCTGCAAATACTCATTGCAGGACGGCAATCACCGCCTGAAATACACCGACGATGAAGCGGGATTCACGGTAGTGAAAATCTCACCAGAATGTGATATTGAGATACGGCGAAAAAATTCATTCACGATTCTTCTGAAAAAGGATTTTACGCACAGTACGGACTGTGAAACCCCCTACGGCAGCATTCCCATGTCTTTCACACTGCTGGAGGCAAGTCATACGCTTAGCGAAGAAGGCGGCACGGTTGAGTATACTTCGAGAGTGCATATTGACGGTAAACCGCAGACAAACAAGGTGACAATGCTGCTCATTCCAGACGAAAGGAACGAAAAAGAAAATGACTAATTCCATACAGGAAATACACGCCCAAATCAAAGAAATTATCATGGCGGCAATGGGACGCGGCGTGGCTGACGAAGTGCTTCCGGCTGTTCCCGCGCCCGCCTTCTCCATTGAGACGCCCGCCGACCCGTCGCACGGAGACTTTGCCACCAACGCGGCGATGGTCTCGGCAAAGGCATTCCGGATGCCTCCCCGCAAGATTGCCGAGGCGATCTGCGAACGCATGGATTTCACCGGTACGCTGATTCAACGCGCAGAAGTGGCCGGTCCCGGCTTCATTAATTTCTTTGTCAGCAGCCGCTATTTCAGCGAGGTGCTTCTGGGCATTCATAAAGACGGCGCAGACTACGGCAAATCCGACTTCGGCAAAGGCAAGCGTGTGATGGTGGAATTCGTTTCCGCCAACCCGACTGGCCCGATGCACATCGGCAACTCCCGCGGAGGCGCTCTCGGCGACTGTCTTGCCGCTGTGCTGGAATACGCCGGTTATTACGTGGAGCGTGAATTCTACGTAAACGATGCGGGCAACCAGATTCAGAAATTTGCCCTTTCTCTCGATGTGCGCTATCAGCAAATCTTCAAGGGCGAAGACGTCGTGGAACTGCCGGAAGATTCCTACCACGGTGCGGACATTATGGATCTGGCGAAGGAATTTGCGGAGATTCACGGCGACAGCTTCCTTGACAAGCCGGAAGAGGAGCGCCGCAAGGCACTGGTTGACTATGCCCTTCCGAAGAACATCGCCAGAATGAAGACCGACATCGCCAAATACCGCATTACCTACGACACATGGTTCCTTGAAAGCACGCTGCACAACGACGGTGAAGTCAGGGAGATCATCGATATTCTCACCCAGAAGGGACTGACCTACGAGAAGGACGGCGCTTTGTGGTACAAGGCAACCGAATTTGGCGGTGAAAAAGACGAGGTGCTTGTCCGTGCCAACGGCAATCCTACCTACTTTGCCGCCGACATCGCCTATCACCGCAACAAATTTGAGAAGCGCGGCTTTGATACCTGCATCGATGTCTGGGGTGCGGATCATCACGGTCACGTTGCCCGAATGAAGGGCGCGATGGACGCTGTGGGTCTCGACGGCTCCAAGCTGCACGTCGTTCTGATGCAGCTTGTCAGACTGATGGATAACGGTGTGCTGGTGAAGGTTAGCAAGCGTACCGGCAAGGCCATTCAGCTGGCCGATCTGCTCGATGAAATCTCGGTGGACGCGGCGCGCTTCTTCTTTAATCTGCGCGAGGCAAACACGCAGATGGATTTCGACATGGGACTTGCCGTGCGCGAGGATTCACAGAATCCGGTTTACTATGTGCAGTACGCACACGCGCGTATCTGCTCGATCTTCCGCAAGGAAGAAGCCAGGAAATTCGACCTTGACGCGGTTTCTCCCGAAGCACTCGACCTGCTGACACACCCCTCCGAAGTGGAACTGGTCCGTTACCTCTCTTCCCTGCCGAATGAGATCATAGCGGCTGCCAAGGACTACGAGCCTTCCCGCATGACACGCTATGTCATGGAGTTAGCGTCTAAGTACCACAAATTCTATCACGACTGCCGCGTACTCGGCAACGAGGACGACAATCTGACCGCCGCGCGTCTGCTGCTCTGCGACTGTGTGCGTCAGGTCATCGCCAACATTCTTGCCATGCTCAAAGTCACGGCACCCGATCACATGGAATCTCAGAGTGACTACAACGCCGAATAATATCGGGCCATAATTCAGAATATAAAGGATGAAACAAATGAGCGACAGAAAAGTCTGCGAGCTTACCATCATGGACATCACCGAACGAATGCTGTCCTTCCACAGCCGCGACGAGATCGCCGCCGCCGCGGATTATTCCGAGTACAACACCGGCACCTGCGACGCGCTGAAGGAAATGCGGCTGGACATGGAAAAGCTCACCGAAGCAGAATTTATACAAAAATACGACGAGCTCAGCCTTGAAAAGGGCGACGAGCTGTTCGGTCTGGAGGAAGACGAACCCAAGGCACAGTATCTGCAGGGCTATTGCAGCATTATCGAGGATGTGCTTTCCTTCATCAACCCGGGCTACACCTATGATCAGATGACCATGCTGGAAGAAGGCATTGAATTTGACGACGCGTTCGAAGAAGCCTTTTACGGTGGAATGGAGCATCCTCATCATGAGGACGATGAGGAATGCGGATGTGGCTGCGGTCATCACCACCACCACTGAAATGAGGTAATCCGGCATGACAGACGGGCTTTGGGAACAGTTGCATTATGATGATGACAACAGTTGGAGCGGATTTTATGCCGTTACGTTCGGCAACAGAGAGTATGATGTGGATCTGGTGATTCAGGCGGATGATGACCAGACTGAAATAACAGAATGTCAGAAACAGTCATTTCTTTCCTTTACCGAAAAATGGACTTCTATAGAACCTGTTCTGGTGAACGCTCTCATCCATTATTACAACCAAGAGGAAAAGTACAGCTACGGTCCCGAAAACGAGGAAGATGCTGCGCTCTGGTGGCCAGACATCAACACTTACCAAGAACTGGTAAACGCTGTCGCACCCGAAACCATCGTCATTCCACCCGACTGCATGATGAACGGCGGGAGAAAAATCTTTCTTCTGTTTGGACGCACATGGGGCGGCGAGGATTTGGACGACAACGGCGTTGGCGTATGCTTCATCAATGAACATATTTCGGAAATAGGCTATAAGGACATCGCGTTTTAAAAATTTTTGCAATTAAAAACGCTTTCCGTGCGGGAGTTCATTCCCACGGAAAGCGTTTTTTTCGTTGAAAGATTATCCGTAATTGCTTATGGAGCCGGCAGCACTTTCACCTTACACTGGGCAGTTGCTCCGCTCGTTGTTTTCACGGTAATCACGGCCTCACCGGGGGCAATTCCCGTCAGTTGACCGTCCTGATTGACTTTGACAACCGATTTGTCTGAGCTTTGCCATGCGATATAGTCTGTGCTGCTGCCCGGTGTCATACTCGCCTTCAGTTTGTAAAATCCACCTGTTTCAAGTTCAGCCTCCGTCTTATTCAATTCGACAGCGTCAGAAGGAAGATCTTTATTATTCCAATTATATCTGCACTTGAATTCGTATGAATCATCGGGATAATGATCCAACGTTTCAAAAACATATCCCCGTTCTCTTAATTCAGGAACCATGGTTCGGATAACTTTGGGAGTGAAATTCTGGTCATGGAAAAGAATAATTTCCTGTTTGCCTGAACACTGGGTTCTCAGCCTTAAGCAAGACAGTTCAAAGCTTCTTTTCGGTGAAGCATCCGCTGTCGAGATGGTCCAGTCAAACACTCTGTATCCAAGATCATGTGCTCCATTGGCTACTCTCCGTATAGTGAGCGGATCTGCTAAAGTGTTATTACTTCCACCGGGAAATCTCACCAAATCAGACCGGATACCCGTGAGTTCCTCGAGATGATCATTCAGCAATTCAAGATTGGAATAGTAACTTTTATAGGAATGATACCGCTTGGTGTGAAGACCGAGTACGTGCCCTTCATCGTACATACGCTTGACGGATGAAAAATACGCCGTATCTACAAGAAAAAAGGTAGCTTTTACATCTGTTTCTTTCAGCGCATCCAGAAGATAATTAACAGAATCCTTCGGACCGTCATCAATGGTAATATAACATGTCTTTTTGACCGTTACGGCGCACTGTGCCGATCTGCCGAATTCATTGGTTGCTGTTATCACACATTCGCCGAGATCGACGCCCTTGATGTTGCCCTCATCGTCAACGGATGCAATACTGTCATCTGAGGTTGACCATTTCAATGCAGACCCTCCGACAGCGTCAATCCGCTTCGTAATACCGTAACCAATTTCCATATGCAGATCACTGAGTGAAACATCGACCGGTTCAACGAATGAAATCGAAGTATCCGTCCCTGATACACTTTGTTTTCCGTCTTTTTGGGAATTTCCGCATGATACGGCAGCGCATACCAGAAACATAGTTGCAAGCAAAGCTGCATAAGTCAAATATTGTTTGGCAGATTTGAGTCTAAACGCCATTGTTTTCCCTCTTTTCGCATTAAAATACGCGCATCCGATTTGCGCAGTTGCACAAATCGGATGCCAATTAATTGGTAAGTTTACCTAAATCAGATTTTTGCTATATCAATAACACCGAGGTCGACGCCGCCTGCGTTCTTCAGGCAGTTTGCCAGAGCGCGCGCCGTATCAAGCGATGTGAAGCAGTGTACGCCGCATTCGACAGCGTTTCTTCTGATAAGATAGCCGTCACGGTTGGTTTCCATGCCCTGCGTAGGCGTGTTGATGATGAGATCAAGCTCGTTATTGATGATCATGTCGATATAATTCGGCTTGCCGTCCTCGATACGCTTGACAACCTTGTTGGGAATGCCGCGGTCGGAGAGATAACGGCTGGTTCCTGCCGTGCAGTAAATTTCATAGCCGAGATCGACAAAATCCTTTGCGATCGGCACGACTTCTTCCTTGTCCATATCCTTGACGGTAATGGCGATCTTGTGAGTCCTCGGCAGGCGGATGCCTGTTCCGACAAACGCCTTGATCAGCGCTTCCTCATAGGTGTAGGCAATACCCAGCACTTCACCGGTGGACTTCATTTCGGGTCCAAGGCTGATGTCGGCGCCGTAGAGCTTTTCAAAGGAGAATACCGGCATCTTGATGGCGATGGTGGGCTTCTCCGGCTGGAGGCCGTACTCGTAACCGAGATCGGGAATCTTCTTGTCGCCGAAGAGACACTGTGTCGCCAGCTTGACAATCGGGATGCCTGTGATCTTGCTGATATAGGGAACGGTTCTGGACGAACGGGGATTGGCTTCGATGATGTAGACCACATCGTCCTTGACGATGAACTGAATGTTGATCATACCGACAACACCAAGAGCCAGAGCCAGTTTGCGGGTGTCGTCCACAATGCGGGCCTGCACTTCCTTGCTGATGGACTGGCAAGGATAGACCGAAATGGAGTCGCCCGAGTGAACGCCTGCGCGCTCAATGTGTTCCATGATGCCGGGGATAAGAATGTCGGTGCCGTCGCAGATCGCGTCGACTTCGACTTCCTTGCCCATGATGTACTTATCGACCAGAATCGGGTGATCCTGATGCACACGGTTGATGATGCCGATGTACTCGCGGATTTCCTTGTCAGAGAAAGCGATATGCATACCCTGACCGCCCAGAACATAGGAAGGACGAACCAGAACAGGATAGCCGATTTCATTCGCCGCCGCGATCGCCTCGTCACAGGTGTAAACCGTGCGGCCGGGAGCCTTGGGAATCTCGCACTCACTGAGAATGCGGTCGAACAGCTCTCTGTCCTCGGCCTTGTCCATATTCTCCGCAGAGGTGCCGAGAATGCGGACGCCCATCTTGTCGAGCGCTTCGCAGAGCTTAATGGCTGTCTGTCCGCCGAACTGAACCACAGCGCCGTAGGGCTGTTCCAGCTCAACGATATTGCGCACATCCTCGGGGGTCAGCGGCTCGAAGTAGAGCTTGTCCGACACATCGAAGTCGGTGGAAACGGTTTCAGGGTTGTTGTTGACGATAATGGTTTCATAACCTGCTTCTCTGAGCGCCCAAACGGAATGCACAGAGCAGTAGTCGAATTCCACACCCTGTCCGATACGGATCGGACCGGAGCCGATAACCATGACCTTCTTCTTGTCGGTCGCGGGATCAACCTCGTTTTCGCTCTCGTAGCAGGAGTAATAATACGGGGTCTCCGCGTCGAACTCAGCGGCGCAGGTATCGACCATCTTGTAGGCTACTTTGATGTTGTTCGCATAGCGAAGCTCGCGCACTTCGTCCTCGGTTTTGCCGCAGATTTCGCCGATCACCTTGTCGGTGAATCCAAGGTACTTTGCGCGGCGGAGCGTTTCAACCGAGAATTCTGTCTCGATCTTCTTTTCCATCTCCACGATGGATGCAATCTTATCGATGAACCACAGGTCAATGGTGGTGATTTCGTTGATCTTCTGCGGAGTATAACCTCTGCGAAGTGCCTCGGCGATAACAAACAATCTTCTGTCTTCGACAAGGTTCAGCGCCTGTGCGAGGGATTCGTCGGAAAGTGCCATGACTTCCTTCATGCGCAGGCTGTAGATATTGGTTTCCAGGCAGCGGATAGCCTTCATGAGGGCGCTCTCGAAGTTCACGCCAATGCCCATAACCTCACCGGTCGCCTTCATCTGGGTGCCGAGCTTTCTCTTGGCGTAGACGAATTTATCGAAAGGCCAGCGCGGAATCTTGACAACGCAGTAATCCACGGTCGGCTCGAAACAGGCGTAAGTCTTCTTGGTAATAGCGTTCTGAATCTCATCGAGATTAAATCCCAAAGCGATCTTGGAGGCCACTCTTGCGATCGGGTAGCCGGTAGCCTTGGAAGCGAGTGCGGAAGAACGGCTTAGACGCGGGTTAACTTCGATAACGGCGTATTCAAAGCTGTTGGGATTGAGAGCAAACTGCACGTTGCAGCCGCCGGAGATTTTCAGCTCTTCGATGATAGCGAGAGCCGCGCTGCGGAGCATCTGGTACTCCTTGTCAGCGAGTGTCTGGGAAGGAGCCACGACGATAGAGTCGCCGGTGTGAACGCCGACCGGATCGACGTTTTCCATGGAACAGACGGTGACACAGTTGCCCGCGCCGTCGCGGATGACCTCAAATTCGATTTCCTTCCAGCCGCCGATGTATCTCTCGATGAGAGCCTCGGTGACGCGGCTGACCTGCAGACCGTGACCGCAGATTTCTTCCAGCTCGGTCTTGTCATGAGCAATGCCGCCGCCGGTGCCGCCCAGTGTGAAGGCAGGACGCACAACCACGGGATAGCCGATCTTATCGGCAAATGCGACAGCGTCTTCCACATTGTGGACAACAAGGCTGTCAGCGCAGGGCTGATTGATCTTCTCCATGGTGTCCTTGAATTCCTGTCTGTCCTCCGCCTTGCGGATAGTTTCGGCAGTGGTGCCGATCAGACGGACATTGTGCTCGGCAAAGAAGCCTTCTTCCTCCAGTTCAACCGCGAGGTTAAGCGCGTTCTGACCGCCGAGGGTCGGAAGAACAGAGTCGGGTTTTTCAGCAAGAACTACCTTCTTGACGGTGTCGGTAGTAAGCGGCTCGATGTATACTCTGTCGGCGATGTCCTTGTCGGTCATGATGGTGGCGGGATTGGAGTTGATCAGAACGACTTCCACGCCTTCTTCTTTAAGAGCACGGCACGCCTGTGTGCCTGCGTAGTCAAATTCCGCAGCCTGTCCGATAATAATGGGACCGGAGCCAATAACGACAACTTTATTGATATTCGGATTCTTCGGCATTATTTATGTCCTCCCATCATTATAAAGAATTGATTAAAGAGCGGCGCGGCGTCGTGAGGGCCGGCGCAGGCTTCGGGGTGGAACTGCACGGTAAATACGTGACCGTTCTTGTAACGAACGCCCTCGCAGCTGCCGTCGTTGACATTGGCGTAGCTCATTTCGGCGATAGCGGGATCAATGCTCTTTTCGTCCACGACATAGCCGTGATTCTGTGAGGTAATGTACACTCTGCCGGTCTTAAGATCCTTGACGGGATGATTCGCGCCTCTGTGACCGTATTTCAGCTTGTAGGTATCGAATCCGCTGGCAAGGGCGATGAGCTGATGACCGAGGCAGATCGCGAAAATCGGCATTTTGGCGGCAATGAGCTTTTTCAGTTCTTCGATAACAGCACCGCACTGCTTGGGGTCGCCGGGGCCGTTGGAAAGCATGATGCCGTCGTGTCCCCCCGCAAGAATTTCCTCCGCGGTGGTTCCGGCGGGATATACCGTCACGTCGCAGCCGAGATTGACGAGCGACATGAGAATATTTCTCTTGCAGCCGAGATCAAGCAAAGCGACGTTGTATCTGTTTCCGTTGCTCTTGACAAAATACTTCTGATGGCAGGTGACGGTGGGAACGGTCTCGGGAAGGGTGTATGCCTTGATTTCCTTCATGCACTCCTCCATGTCGAAGCTCTCGCCGAAGGTGATCATGCCGCGCATGGTACCCGATTCTCTCAGGTGCTTGGTAAGGGCGCGTGTGTCTATGCCCTGAATAACGGGAATATTGTTCTGAATGAGATATTCGCGCAGAGAACCCTCCGAGCGGAAATTGGAGTCCATTCTGTTGAGCTCGCGGACAATGTAGGCCTCAACCCACGGTTTGCGGGACTCAACGTCCTCCATGCATATGCCGTAGCTGCCGATAATGGGGTAGGTCATAACAACACCCTGTCCGGCGTAGGAAGGATCGGTAAGAAGCTCGCGGTAGCCCGTCATAGAAGTATTGAATACTATTTCGCAGACGGTTTTTCTCTCAGCGCCGACGGATTCGCCCTGATAAACTCTTCCGTCTTCGAGAATCAGCCATGCTTTCATTTGCTGTTCATTCCTTTTCTTGTGATTATTTGTAGCGGAGTCTTTTTTACTCCTGTTGCACATTTCTAAATATTTTAGCATACAATTATTTCAAATTCAATATGCAATGATTTAATTTTAGAAGAATGTTATTTCAAATTTTGCTCAAAATATGGTCAAAAAGCAGACAGCTTTCAAGCAAACGCCTTTTTGATCCGCTCGATAGCGGCCACGGAATTCTCCAGAGAACCGAAAGAGGTCAGTCGGAAATATCCTTCACCGCTCGGTCCGAAACCGGAGCCGGGTGTGCCCACAACACCGGCTTTGTTAATCAGCTCATCAAAGAATTCCCATGAAGTAAGTCCGTCGGGCGTTTTCAGCCAGATATAGGGTGCGTTGACTCCTCCGTATGCCGTGAAACCTGCGTCAGAAAGCCCTTCGCGAATCACCTTCGCGTTGTTGAGGTAATAGGCGATGGTTGCACGAATCTGCTTCTGTCCCTCGGCGGAATAGACCGCTTCCGCGCCACGCTGAACGATGTAGGGTACGCCGTTGAATTTCGTGGTCTGCCGTCTGTTCCACAGGGCATTGAGAGAAACGTCACCGCACTTCAAAGCCTTGGGGACGACGGTATAACCGCAGCGCGTACCGGTGAAGCCCGCTGTCTTGCTGAAACTGCGGAATTCGATGGCGCACTGTCTGGCTCCCTCAATTTCAAATATACTGTGTGGAATATCCTCGGTAATGAACGCCTCGTAAGCGGAGTCATAAAGAATCACCGATTCATTTTCCAGTGCGTAGTCAACCCACTTTTTCAGTCCCTCAAATGTGATAGACGCGCCTGTGGGATTGTTCGGGAAACAGAGATAGATCATATCAGCGCGCTTTTCGGGAAGTGCCGGAGCAAATCCGTTTTCCTCTGTGCAGGGCATGTAAATGAGGTTGCTCCACCTGCCGTCTGCGCCGAGTTCACCGGCTCTGCCAGCCATTGCGTTGGTATCAACGTACACGGGATAGACAGGATCGCAAACCGCGACGATATTGTCCCGACCGAATATGTCGCCGATGTTGCCGGTATCGGACTTCGCGCCGTCACTTACAAAAACCTCGTCCGGCTGAATGTCAATGCCTCTGGCGCGGTAGTCATACGCTACGATGGCTTCTCTCAGGAAAGAATATCCCTGCTCCGGGCCATACCCGCGGAAAGTGGCCTCCTGCCCCATTTCAGCGCAAGCCTTTTGCATCGCTTCCACCACAGCGGGAGCCAGCGGGCGTGTGACGTCACCTATTCCAAGTCGGATGATCGGCTTGTCGGGATTGGCTTCGGTAAAAGCCGCGACTCTGCGGGCAATGTCCGAGAACAGATAGCTCTGCGGCAGCTTCACAAAATTGTCATTTACTTTGAACATTATCATTCCTCCATTATTTATTCAAGCGCGAAGCGCTCCGAAATGATTCACTATTCGTTATTCGTTATTCGTTATTCGTTATTCACTATTCTCTTAGCGAGCGAATGCGAGCGCTCATACCTCTCCTTCATAGACAAAGGTCGCCGGTCCGGTCATATAGACCGTATTTTCCTCTCTGTTCCATTCGATGTGAAGGTCGCCGCCGCGCAGCTTTACCTTCACGCTGTCGGAACTGACAACGCCGTTCAGAATAGACGCGACCGCAACGGCGCAGGCGCCTGTACCGCACGCCCATGTCTCGCCGGAGCCGCGTTCCCATACGCGCATCTGAACCGTGGTGTCGTCAATTTTTTTGACGAATTCCGTATTGACACGCTCCGGGAACAACGCATGATGCTCAAACTGCGGGCCGATTTTTTCTATAGCAAGCCCGTCCACGTCATCCACATAGGTGACGCAATGGGGATTGCCCATCGAAACCGCCGTAACATTCCACTCTCTGCCGCCGACTTCAATGGCTTCGTTCACCATGCGCTCACCGGCAAATTCCACAGGAATCAGCGAAGGTGCAAGCACGGGACTTCCCATATCCACGCGGATGGAAACGACCTCTTGGCCGTTCAGAATCAGCCACGCGGTTTTAATTCCTGCAAGGGTTTCTATGGAAATAACCGTCTTGTCGGTGAGACCCTTGCAATAAACGTATTTGGCAAAGCAGCGGATTCCGTTGCCGCACATCTTGCCTTCGGAGCCGTCGGCGTTGAACATTCTCATGCGGAAATCCGCTTTGTCAGAGGGACAGATCAGTATCATACCGTCGGAACCTACGCCGAAATGTCTGTCGCTCAGGGCGATTGAAGTCTGTTCGGGGTCAAAATCCATACCGTCCATACAGTTGACGTAAATGTAATCGTTGCCAATACCGTGCATTTTTGTGAATTTCATTTTTTCCGTTCCTCCGTTCGTTGGTCAGAAGCATTGAATAACAGGTAAAAAAAAGGGAATAGCAAATGAATTGCTACCCCCTGACGGACTAACTTTGGAAAAGAGCTGTTAAGTTTTCGATAACAAATGAATGTAACGAAAGAATCATTTACAAAACTCCATTCAGAATACTTAAAGCAACGCTGACCAGCGACTCACCGCTGTTCATGCTGCGTTTTTGCAAAAATCTGTGCGCGTCCGGCTCGGACATGCCGTTGCGCTCCATCAACAGCGCCTTGGCTCTGCCGATGATCTCTCTGTCGCTCTCGCTGCGCTTCTCCGGCTTGGAGGGAGAAGGCTTCTGCGGCTCCGTGAGCATTCGCAGTGTGCTGATAAGGTCGCCGCGGTTGATCGGAATATCGAGACAGAGCATATCTCCGCCGCCGAATATCGCCCGCTGTCTCGCCGAAAGCAGCACAACCATCTCGAAACCTTCCGGCATGATGCGGTAAAGCTCGGAAGCGGTCATATCGCTCATGGCATACGAACACAGCAGCACTCCACGGTCGCCGTAGTATCTGGCAGCCTTTTGCAGAGCGGAAGCGCCCTTTGTGGCTGTTCCCAGCACATCGATGCCGGATGCGGAAAGCGTGTGCGCCAGCTTGTCACACATCGCGCTGTCCTTGCAGGCTATTATCACGCCACCCAATGCCATGACCTCACACGAGGGATATTTGGTCCCAAATAGTTTACTATGCTAACAGCATGATACAATGATATTTTAACGGTATAAAGTTCAAAAGTCAACAGAAAAATGACTCTGCCTGAAAAGATATACCTTATCAGAAAAAGTTATTCATCCATCCACCGTGCGATTGTATATTTTGTATAACTTGCCTCACAGCATCCAGGCGATCAGTACCGCCAGCATGACGACTCCGGCGGTGATGCCAAGAGCAATTCCCAGCCTCCGTCTGAGTCTCGCCACCCTGCCGTCATCCAGAACACGGGCAATGACGACCGTCATATTATCGCCGCTGTTCTTGCGAAGTGCCTTTTCAATCAGCGTATCCGCTATCTCATTGACAGGGCGGTCGGAACTGAGGCTCGCGTAAATCGAATGGCTCGGCAGAACGTCCGATACACCGTCAGAGCAGATTAGCAATATGTCGCCCGTGCGAATTTCCGCGCTGCTCTCATTGGGCTTCAGCGCCTTCAGATTATCCATGCCGAGGTATTTCGACAGCTGATTGCGACCGTAGGAACGGCCGGCCTGATTCTCCGAAATGGCTCCGCTGTCCACAAGTTCCTGCGCGTAGGTCTGCGGCTTGCTCAACCGTTCCATACCGAAACGGGTCTTTATGTAAATTTCACTGTCACCGAGGTTACAGGCATACAGACAGTCTACCGATGCCACGAGCATGGCGAAGGTGGATCCCATCTTTTTGCCGGTTTTCTTTATTCTTTTAAGAATACGGTCATTGGCCGTTCTGACAATCCTGTTAGCCGTGAAGGAAGCATCTTCTCCGGTTCGTATCGCCTGCAGCTCATCGGCGTGATCCGAAAGGGTGGTGACGCCTATCATGGCGGCCACGTCACCATCAGTCAGACCGCCCATTCCATCACATACAGCCATCACGTGAACTTCCTCTGTATCAACAGATTCAAAACGCTCCGCTCTCACCTTGTAATGATCAATAAACGCACCGTTGACAAAAAAATTATCTTCATTCCGCGCCCTGCGGCGACCAATATCGGTAACGGCGGCTATCTCAAGCGTGATCGGTATACCTTTCATACAGGCTTCGCCCTCCCCTCTCCGATATTTTAAAAGACAACCGTAACGAAAAAAAGATGACTCATCAATCATCATTATACAATATACCACTTCCACAGCACGTTTGTCAAGTTTTTTAAGCAGGGCGAACCATTTGCCCCTTTGCTGATTTACGGTATCACCTTCGTTCCCTTGTAATAATGCCCCAGTATTTCACGGTATGTCTTTCCGTTTAAAGACATCAGATTGGCTCCGAATTTGCTCATTCCGACACCGTGACCGCTTCCCCTGACGTCAAAGACAAATGCGTTATCCTCGTATTTCAGTGTGAAACAAGCCGAACGCAGTCCGAATACATTCCGCATACGCTGGCCACCTACCGTGTTTTCACACAGAGTATAACTCATGACATATCCGGAATCCGAACGCACACATCCTACCACCCACTCTGACGGTTCTCCCTTCAGAGAAAATCCCAGTTTTTCACTGCACACCGAGCTGAATTGCTCTGCTGTCATCCTCACGGTACTGCGATAATCCTCCGCGCAGACGTCATCGCGGCTTTCTACCGCTGCAAGATACGGATAATCTCCTTTCCAGACGTTTCCTCCATATTCGGTCACGCCGCAGGAATAATCATGATACGCCGCAAGAATTGGCTCCCCATGATATGCAATATATTCGCCGTACACCGAACTCACAAGTTTCCTGAGACGGGAATAATTTCTCACGTAATCCTCGCCCCATTTTTTCTTAAGTTCCTTTTTCGATAGAAAACTCTGCGCTTCTGCGGGTGTGCCGTATATCCTGCGGTACTTTATCAGGGTGTACGATGCCACTGCTTGCGCCTTTATCGCTTCATCATCGTATTCTATCGGCATCTGCGAGGCAACGATCCCGCACAGATAGTCTCTTTCGCTCATCACCTCTCTGTCTCCTGTCACGGGATCTTCCACCGTCACGGTGTGAATTCGGCCGGAAGCAAGACTCAGACTGCTCTGTGAAACAAGCGCGCTGACGTATGACTCACTGGCTCCAAACATCAGTGACGATGCCACGGGGAAAAACGACAGCATTATCACAAACAGGAAGGAAATTAACCAAATCTTCTTTATTCTTTTCATATTGATCACAACCTCTGTATTTTTTCTTCATTTTCTTTGTTATCATGTAAACATACTTTAACTACTTGTATTTTTTTATTACTTGACTTTATGTGTATTATAGGATAAAATATAAAAAGATAATTATGCAGTTTTTTATCATCCAAGATAATTGTATGCAAAATACTTTGGCATAATCACATCGGAGGAGTATTTATTCCGCTTCGCTTATGCGATCCTGCCGGGAGGGAAACAAATGAAAATAAGACGATCACTGGTGGTTTTATTTATTATCGCCTCACTGGTCATACCTATCTCTTTGTATAAAAATATGTTTTCGGCTAATGCGTCGGATGAATTTGTCAGCACTGTGAGCATCATCAGCAATGTGCTTATGACCGTTTTCTTATTGCTTGTGGTTGCCTTCTCCATTTTCAGCGACGATTATCCTCACACCTATTCCCCGAAAAAATCCGGGGTGCTCGGAACGATCTCCATGCTTACTGCCGCTACCTGCGGTTACTCGTCCGTTCTGGGTCTTATCAACGATGATTTGCAGATGTACGCCGGTACCGGCGGGATAGCCTTTTCGATATTGGGACTTCTCGCAGTTCTGTCCATGATGGTTTATTCCGTATCATTTTTTAAGGGAGAAAACTATATTCTCTCCATGCCTGCCGTGCCTATCGCGCCTGCGCTGTGGTACGGATACAGAATGCTTTCGGTTTTTCTGCGATCCGCGTCCATGGCTGACATCAGCGCAGAGCTTCCTATTATCGCAATGTGCTGTTCATTTACCATTTTCCTGCTCACCGTCGGCAAGCTCTTCTGCTGCATTAATTCCAATTCCATTAAATGGGGCTTTGCGGGCGGCTGCATCGGAATTATGACATCGTTGCTCTACAGCATCAACTGGCTTGTGAACGACTGCACTTCTGCGGATGATCTTCTGATGAATCCGCTTGTCTTGACAGATATATTTATGGCATTTTTTGCCATTGGCACACTCTTTCACATTTCCAATCCCGCCGAATATTTTGATGACGAGGAATGGGACGACTATTTCTATGAAACCTACGATCTTCCCAAGCCCAATCTTATCCTGCACACTCCCGTTGACGAACTGGAAGAGGATAGCCTGCTGGATGACGATATAAACGAATCCCCGTATATTCCGGTCAATGCCTCCATTGGCGGCGGTCGCAGAGGGCAGATTTCCGGCGGTGTCAACGACCGCAGGCCTCCCCGTCCGCCTCAGAATCCTCCGGCACCGTCCTATATCGCAAATCCCGCGGCATATTACGGGCAATATCCGCAGCAGCAGCAGAGGCAGTATTATCCGCCTGCATATCCGACTTATCCCGTTTCTCCCTATCAGGGCATCGTACCGCCTAATGCTCCATACGGCGGCTACCCTGTACCGCAGCAGCCGGTGGAATATGTAAATCCCTACGACGAAGCTGCCGCCAAGTATCAGTACGAGCGCAGAAGAGCCGAGCTGCAGAGCCGCGAACTGGAAAAACTGACCGGCGAAGTGGATAATTCCATCGCACGTCTGCAAAGCAACGTCAATCGCAATCAGCCACCTTCGAATCAATATGTCAACGCATCTCCTGATGAAAGAATTCCCGGAATGTCAAACGCAGCGCAGCAGGGCAGAAATGTTTGCCTTGCGCAGGGGTACTCTCAGTCGGGTGAAAGATTGACGGATCACGTCGACCGCCTGGAGCAGCAGAATCGCGCAGCCGCTCCTCAGCCGGTTGAGGACGACGAAGAATACACCTACGAGTACTACTATCCCACCGACCGCGCCGGATTCAGCCCGAATCAGTTCAATCCCACTGACGGAAACGCCGGCAGTCAGCGAGGCAGAAGATAAACATTCCACTTTGACAGATTATCCCACATTGCTTATTAGCTTTGTGGGATTTTTTGTTTTATGATATTTTAATGGCGAGCGTGGAATAATATTGTCGTAATATGGTTGAAATAATATATTTACAAATATAATAAAAATATGATCTGATTTTCAAAACTATGTATTGACATATTAATATTAGTATGTTATAATCTTAATGTAAGAAACAAGCATATCAGTAAAAGGAGAACCAATTATGAATATTTCTATAAATGACTACAGGATGATGTACGCACAGCGCGAGGTCGGCAGACAGAGCCGAATCAAAGCGCTAAGCCTTCCGATATACACCTTCAACGAAGAATTGCTCAATTGTGTGACGCACGCGCTAGGCGCGCTCCTTGGAGTAGTCGGATGGATCATGAGCATGAAGCTGCTGATGGCCGCAGGCAACGCTATTGCCACGCTCTCTATGTGTGTTTTCTTTATCACGATGATCGTTCTTTACGCAAATTCAGCACTTTACCACGGATGGGAGCTTACGACAGCTAAAAAGAAGTTCCAGATCATGGATCACTGCTCGATCTTTCTGCTGATAGCCGGCACCTATGCCCCCTACACGCTCATGGTGATGAACAACCTCGCGGGAAAGATTATTTTTGCCATTGTCGCTCTCGCGTCTGTGATAGGTATCTCCCTTAATCTCATTGATCTGAAAAAATACGCCATTCCCTCCATGATATGCTACCTGACTTCCGGCTGGTGCATCATCTTCGCCTACAAGTATATTGCCGCAGCGCTGTCTCACGATCAGCTCGTAATGCTGATAGCAGGCGGTGTGGTCTACACCGTCGGAGCGATCTTCTACGGACTTGGCAACAAAATAAGATATATGCACACCATATGGCATCTCTTTGTTCTCGGAGGTACGCTCTTCCACTTCGCAAGCCTCTACAGCTTTATTCTATACAATTTATAATATCGACTTTACCGCATCTATTTATGCCAATATACAAACAAACCCCAAAAGCCCGCCGCATCAGAATTCATTCTGAGCGACGGGCTTTTGGGTAATTGCTACGTTTATTCTTTTGAGTCTTTACTTCTTGTTTTTCTCAATCCAATCGGTAGTAAAAGAGCGGAAGCTCTCCTGTGCGCGGCTCATTTTCTGTCCTCTGCGGTGTACAAGAAACACATGACGCACAAAGGTTTCATCCTCAAACGGGATTATCCTGACCTCTGAATCGGCATATTCCTCGGCAAGGAAGGTGGCGGATATACCCACGCCGCGCTTCTGTCTCGCCGCCTCCACGATCAGTGAGTCATCGCTTATTTCAAGCAGAATCTCCGGATTCAGACCGCCCTTGACAAAGCGCGTGATATTGTGCGGGTACAGGGAAAAATCGCGTCCTTTGAGAATGATCGGATACCCGTTGAGGTCGGGATAGCGTATGATCGAATGCTCCGCTAACGGATGATCCTTGTGTACAATCGCGCGGAAATCGTGGGAAAAACAGAAGTCGGCTTCGTAGTTGATCAAGTCGATCGGCTGCGGCAGAAAAGCAAAATCCACTCGTCCGCTTTGAAGCATATCATAAATCGGGTACTCGGGGTATTCCACCAGATCAAGATGAACGTCAGGAAAGGAATCATAAAAATCGGTGACAAATTGCAGTGTCAGGTACTTCGGGACACCGTAAGTCGTCGCTATATGCAGGGTAGAAACAGCGTTGATGCTCTCTTCCGTAAATTCGCTCCTCACGCGGCTGCATTCGCTGAGAATGACATTGGCCGTCGAATACAGCTTGTGCGCGTAGACCGTCGGGTTAAGCCCCTGCGGCGAACGTGTGAAAAGGCTGCGTCCAAGCTCTTCCTCTAATTTCTTGATCATCTTGCTGACTGCCTGCGGTGTGACAAATATTTTCTCCGCTGCCTTATGTATGCTGCCCAGTTCATACACCTTCACAAAGCATCCCAGAAGTCTTTCATCCATTTTTTCTTACCCCTTTCCCTGTTTTGATTATATTATAGCATGTCGGAATAAAAGATGCAACAAAATGAATGACAAAAAACCGGCTCCCGCGGTTGTCGAAACCTAAGGAGCCGGTTTATCAATCTACCAATCAATACTGCTCGGCTTTGTTCTTTGCGTATACACCAACGAAGCTCACCATGGAGAGCATGGCAAGCAACATGGCAATGTTGGCTGCCACATTACTTTCGCCGGTCTTCGGGACATCGCTTCCGGACGGCTTGATAGTGCTTGCAACAGCGAACAGGCTGAAACCGTCGGTCGTCACCGTGATGCCGTCTTTTCCACCGACTGCTAACTGCTTCGTATCAATGCTCTTGTCAGCAAGCTGATGGTACACAGTATAACTATACTTGGTATAATTCTTCTTGAGATTGTCGTTGGGATAAACCAGCGTAAAGTCAACCTTGCCGTTCGGGGACATCTTTGACGGCTGATCAATCTGAATATTTTTCAGGGAGACCTTATAAACAATCAGGTTGGTATCCTTTTCATTGAAATCCTTGTTGACCTTCTTGATCGCTTCAAAGAAATCCTTTTTCTCCTCTGCGGTAGGAGCTTCGGCAATGATCCAAGTCTGATCCGCTGTAAAATGGGTATCCGCATACGCTTCCTCATCAACGGTAAAATATGTGCCCTCGTGAGCCCTGGCAGAACTGATAATTTTCTTGCTGTTGTCATGAACAACAAGATCGGTATAATTCTGTTCTTTCTTTGTGCTTGAAACCGCAAAGTTACTGAAACTGTCGGTAGAGAACTGAATACCGTCCTTTGTGGGATAAGCGTCAATGCCTGTGTCTATGCTCTTGTCGGCAAGCTGATGATAGACTTTGAACTCATATTCATCCTTCAGATATTCCACCTGATAGGTCGGATATGCGAGCGTGACCGTTGCGGCGGCCTTGCCCTTCAAATCCACCTTATTGCCCTTGCTGTCGACAACGTAAAGGTTGTAAACCAGGAGATTTGCGTTGGAATCGTTGAAATCCTTGTCCTTCTTCTTGACTGCGGCAAGGAATGTCTTTTTATCGGCAGCCGAAAGAGCTTTGGCAACGATTTTCAGCTCACTCGGCTTGACGCTGCTGACGTTTTCGATGTATGCGTCCTTGATAACGTTCTTGCTGTTGGTATCCACAGTCAGCTTGACGTTCGGAGACTCGTTGTCGTCGCTTGGGTTATCGTCGCTTGGGGCGGTCGGCTCTGTTTCACTGTTGGAAGAAACGTTCCCGTTCTCTGTCGTATCTGTGGCGGGATTGGTATCGGGCTCCATATACTCGGGAACACTGCCCGCATGGAAAAACATCTTATAAGTAACGCCCGGCTTAGTGCTGTTTGTGATATATATCTCTGATTCCGGTGCGCCGTGACTATCCACAGCGGCAAAAGTAGCGTCGAGATTATCAAAGGAAATGTAGAAACGGCCATCTTCCTTCGCGACAGGAATATCACCGTACAGCTTTGCAGTCAGGTCGGCAACGTCGCCTGCGCCGACTGCATCAAAAAAGTACCCTTTGCCCTGCTCACCTCGATCCGCATACTCAAAAACAGGGGTATCAAGACTGACTGTCAGATTATCCTGCGAACCGTAAGTGATGTTGGTAAACGCGCTTTCCGTGAGGTCGGTGTTACCAGCTAACGACACGTTTGTCAAGCCGGTGCATTCGCTGATGTCAAGCGATGAAGCGCCTGATTTGGACAAGTCAATGGAAGTGACGGCTTCAACGCCCGCCTTGGCCGGTGTTTCTTCCTCCGCTTCCTCTTCGTCTTCTTCGTTTTCCTCGCCTTCCGCAGCACTCTTGACAACGACGGGCGCGTCGCTCTCTGCTTCCGCAGGCGCAGCATCATCGAAGGAGATGCTTGTCATCGCAGCGGGAGATTCAATGGTGTAATTGGTTTCTTCGTCAAGATCGATGGCAAATGTGACGGTACCGTCGGAATTGACCGTTTTTTCCGCATTCTCCGCCGGAAGATCAATGCTTGTGGAGTTGCCGCCGGTCAGCGTAACGCTATAAGCACCCGCCTTGGATTCTATTCCGAAAGAATAGTCTGTGTCAGAGGACGCAAACGCGTCAAATATCGATCCGGGTATGACAGCGGAAACGGCAAACAGCACCGCTGCCATCATGGTGGCTATCGGGAACCAATAGGATCTGCTCTGCTTACGCGCCTGAATGGCTGCGTGGCTGATTCTCTGATGATAAGCAGGACGACTGACGGCTGCGGGGCGGCTGGCTCTCTGCTGAAAAACCGGACGGCTGACGGCTGCGGGGCGGCTGGTTCTCTGCGAGAATGCCGGACGGTTCACAGTTGCCGGACGGACATGATTAGCCTGCCGACCTGCCCCCGCATTACGTCCCGGATGAACCGGACGACTATGCGGAACAAATCGACTGTGTGACCTGTTCATGGTAAATCATTCCTTTCTTTATTATGAGAAGCATACTTTTTCTGACATATCAGATTTCACATACTAACTATTATTACACATAATAAGTATACATCAACCTTACCCGAAAGTCAATTGAAAAAGCCGCGGATAAGAAAGAATTTACAAATCATTACAAAAAACCGGTTCCCATTGCATAAACCAAAGAGAACCGGAAAGTGATTAATCTATTGATTTTTTAGTGAACCAGAAAAGCTCGCCTTTGCGCTTGGCCAAAACGCCGGTAATTCCAGCCGTTGAGAGCAGAATAACCAAAATAATGATATTGAGCGATACCGTAGATTCGCCGGTTTGTGGGGAAGAATTGCCGCCGCTCTTCGGAGTCACAGAGATACTGAACTTACTGAAACTCGGTGCCTTGAAGTGAATACCGTTCTTGTCGGCGGTGCATTTGATTACTTCGATCTTGGGTTCGTCAAGATCCTTGAGCTGATCGTAATCGAAGGTGACAAAATGATAAACCTTGTAGTTGTATTTGTTCCAGTCTTTTGCCATATCGGAAGGATATTTAAGCGTGAGATTGATGCCATCCTTGAGCTTGAACCGGCTGGTTTTGTCGTTGGATAGGGTTATATCATAGGCAAGCAGTCTGGCGGAATCCTTCTTGAAGTTCTTGTCAGCCTTGGCTATCTCGCTGTAAAGGGTCTCACCGGTGGAAACCGGAGAAATGCTTAATTTGAGATCTTTCTTTTCGACCTTTTCACCCAGAACGAATTTTTCCTTTTCATCGTCATAAATGACTTCCTGCGCGTCAAAATCCTTGGTGGATTCCGCGGAGGTAATTGTACCGGAAATGTCGTCGACGGGTATATCGCCGGACGCTTCACCCGGAGCCTCGGGAGCGTTGGAGTTTTTAAGTATATGCACGATGTAGGTAAATGATAAGAGCGAATCTTTGTTGGATATTTCAATATCGATATATTTATCGGCATAGGCGTTGCCGAACACCAGCTTCATGTCTTTGTCGCTCTCGGGTATGGCAAATTGATCCGTTGAGAGTAAGCCCTCGCCATCTTCCCCAGGGAGGAGAACGAGAGACACATATTCTGATTTTGTGTTGCTATAGCTCTTATATTTGGAAAGATCAATGACCTCACCGGCTTTTACACTCTTTCCAAAATCCTCTCCTAATTCCGAAATATCCTGCTCCGATTTCAGACTCTCATTCACAGGGAACCCGGAAGGCAGCTTCACGCTGCCAAATGAATCAAATTTATTATAGTTGGCTGTCAGTTGTTTCAGCGCCGTATTCTTGGTCAGATCAAGAGAAGAGAGCTGATTGCAGGAAACATCCAGCTTTTTCAGTTTGGTGTTTTTAGTGAGATCAAGCGACTTGATGCCGCAGTCATTGCAATTCAGCTCAACAAGATTGACGTTCTTGGAGAGATCAAGAGCTGATAATGCGGAATAAGTAACCTCCAATGACTCCAGCTGTGTCAGCTTCGTGACATTTGCCGATGAGATATTCTGGATGCTCAGCCTCCGGATATTTCCCTTGGTGTAAAGAGTGATCGTATCCCCCTTCTCAAACGGAATATTCTGAAAACCAAAGGAATCCTCCGTATTGATTCCGGTGACACGGTTGAATTCATCGCTGCTTCCAAGCGAATAATAGACAGCAGCACCGTCATCAACGGCTATGCTCATCCCAAGGGAGTCACCCCTGTCTAATCCGAAGGATGCAACCGGGTAATCCGCGATGTCATCGGGAATTTCGTCGGCAGGATTTTCGGTCGGGTCGGTAGCCGGATCAGTGGTCGGGTCAGTAGCCGGATCAGTGGTCGGGTCAGTAGCCGGATCAGTGGTCGGGTCGGTAGACGGATCGGTGACCGGATCAGTGACCGGATCAGTGACCGGATCAGTAACGGGGTCGTCAACCGGGTCGGTGACGGGGTCATCTCCGTCGGTCTGGGTCTGGGAAGGTTCTACCGTTACGGGACTTTCGGCTTCAGCGGCAAAAACGCCGGTGATATTTTTTGGCGCAAGTATGGAAACCGCCACCAGAAAAGCCGTAACGCAAATAGCGGCAGGTATCCAGAATCTGCGCTTTGCGGTCTTGCTTTTTTTACTCATCATTGCATAATCTTCCTCTCATAAAAGAATACTCTGTATTAAGAATCGTTTGTCGTTTATAAATGCTAATTTTCCCCAAACTCAATTATAATTCTGTGATGAAAAAATGTCAATATCAGCACTAACAAAATGAAGTCCCCAGATTTAGCAACAATTAACAACAAAACAGCCGCATCAGATGTCAATCCGATACGGCTGCACGCAGCATATTCTTTGTATAATCCGGAATAAATTACAGTCTGTCCTTTATAGAACTCATCAGACCGCCGGAAGTGATGATATTCTGAATAAACGGCGGGAAAGGCTGCGCCTGATAGCTCTTGCCGGTGGTGATATTGGTAATCACGCCGGTATCAAAATCCACCTTGACCTCGTCGCCGTTTTTGATGTCCTCGGCGGCCTCTTCACATTCGAGAATAGCAAGACCGATGTTGAGGGCGTTGCGGTAAAAAATTCTGGCGAAGGTGGAGGCAATCACGCAGGAAATGCCCGAAGCCTTAATGGCGATCGGCGCGTGCTCACGGGAAGAACCGCAGCCGAAATTCTTGCCAGCCACCATAATTTCGCCGGGCTGTACCTTCCTGACAAAATCGGCGTCTATGTCCTCCATGCAGTGAGCCGCCAGCTCCGCATGGGACGATGTATTGAGATAACGTGCGGGAATGATGACGTCGGTGTCAACATTGTCGCCGTATTTATGAACTCTGCCTTGTGCTTGCATTTTTTATAAAATCTCCCTTCAAAGTCTGTTTGGAGTAGTCAGTGATAAAAGTGAGCGAACGCAAACGACTATATACCAGCGCCAACGGCGCTCATATATTATTCATTTTTCAGTTTTAAGTCTTCAGTTTTCAGTTAGCGGGCAACCGCGAGCGCTTACAGCGTGTCCGGGTTCGTAATGTAGCCTGTGACCGCGCTTGCCGCTGCGACGGCGGGACTTGCAAGATAGATCTCGCTGGTGATATGTCCCATTCTGCCGATAAAGTTGCGGTTGGTGGTGCTGACCGCCTTTTCGTTCTCGGCGAGAATGCCCATGTGTCCGCCGAGACAGGGGCCGCAGGTGGGTGTGGAGACAATCGCGCCGGCTTCGATGAATATTTCAAGCAGACCTTCTCTCATGGCCTGAAGGTATATGGTCTGTGTGCCGGGAATGACGATGCAGCGAACGTCTTTGGCAACCTTGCGGCCTTTGAGGATAGCCGCCGCTGCCCTGAGGTCTTCGAGTCTGCCGTTGGTGCAGGAACCGATAACGGACTGGTCAATTTTTACTTCCTTCTCCCCAATCTCATCGACTGTGCGGGTATTCTCGGGAAGGTGAGGGAAGGCGACCGTCGGACGGAGCGAAGAAAGGTCTATTGTATAGGTTTCATCGTATTCCGCGTCCTCGTCGGCGGTGTAGACAACGGGAGTGCGCTGGAATCTGCCCTTGCAGTATTCCTCGGTAATCTCGTCCACCGGGAATATACCGTTCTTCGCGCCGGCTTCTATCGCCATATTCGCAATGCAGAGACGGGAATCCATAGAGAGGTTCTTCACGCCGTCGCCGGTAAATTCCATTGACTTGTATCTTGCACCGTCAACGCCGATCATTCCGATGATGTGAAGAATAACATCCTTACCTGTTACCCAACCCTGCGGCTTGCCGGTGAGAACAAACTTAATAGCGGAAGGCACCTTGAACCATGTCTTGCCGGTAGCCATTCCGGCCGCCATATCGGTGGAACCGACACCGGTGCTGAACGCGCCGAGCGCACCGTAGGTACATGTGTGGCTGTCAGCGCCGATAACGCAGTCGCCAGGGCCTACCAGTCCCTGTTCAGGAAGAAGTGCGTGCTCGATGCCCATCTGTCCGACGTCAAAGTAATTGAGAACGTCGTACTTGTGAGCGAATGTGCGTACCTTTTTGACCTGTTCGGCCGCCTTGATGTCTTTATTAGGGGTGAAGTGATCCATTACAAGGGCTATTCTTTCCCTGTCAAAAATCTTGTCTACGCCCGCTTTTTCCAGTTCGTTAATAGCAACGGGAGATGTGATGTCATTGCCGAGCACCAGATCCAGCTTAGCCTCGATGAGCTGTCCGGCGGTCACGCTTTCCAGACCGGCGTGAGCTGCCAGAATCTTCTGCGTCATAGTCATACCCATTGTGAGTATTCCTCCTTGTCAATAATAATCGTAAATGATATTATAACACATATCTTTTGTTTTGTAAATCGCTAAATTAAAATTCTCGCAAAATCCTTTCAGAGATTTCTGTCGGTTCTGTTATTGACAGACAGCGTTTTCTGTAGTAGAATGAATCGGAAATAAGTGCAATTGTTTTATTCATTATTATAATAAAGGAAGTCTTTGTCAATGAAGCATGTATTATCCGCAAAACGGTTTCTCTCAGGCATAACCGCCGCGGGACTGTTGGCTCTGTTCTGCCTGTGTCCGCTATCTGCTGCGGCAGACAATGAATCGGAATCGCCGTATACCGAAATATCCGACGCGGCGGGACTGGCAGCGATCGCTTCCGCTCCGGAGAGCAATTACCGGCTGACGAAGGATATTGACCTCGGCTCGGACTGGAAACCCATCCCTTTCAGAGGAAAGCTCGACGGCAACGGACATATTCTCTACAATCTGCATGTTACCGACGTCGGCCAGGACAAGCGCGTGACCCGTGACGGCAATATGAAGGAATATGACACGGAATTTGCAGGCCTGTTTTCGGTTCTGGAAAATGCCGAGGTGTCAAATCTCACTTTAAAGGGCGCGTTTGTGGATATTGCAGAGCGCAGTCACTGCTTCGCGGCGATTTTAGCGGGATATTGCGATAACAGCGTTGTGAACGGTTGCTCTGTCGAAGGCAGAGTGCATATGAAAAACAGCGGTGTCAACGCCGGAGTGGCCGGCATTGTCGGTTACGGCAACGGATTTTTTGAGGAATGCAATGCCGAAGTGGAACTGATCTTTGATGACAGATACAGAGAGGGTAAATGCGAACAGTTTCTCGGCGGAATACTGTCATGCGGTATCGGAAAGATCAAAAAATGCAATGTGCAGATTAACGGTTACGTTTCATGCCACGGATATGCGCATAATGGCGGCATAGTCGGAATGTATCACCACTGCGGAATGGATTATACCGTAAGAGAAATCTCTTACTGCGTATCGAAAGGACAGATCAGTTTTTTTGAAGACAACGATGACCGTCGCGCTTATTGCAGTTCCATCGGCGGAGAGCTTCTCACTCCTCCCAAAAAGCTGTTCCGCAACAGAGTTTCCTTCAAAAGAAACGAAGTATGGGATTACTCCAAAATTCTCTCCCCGGAAGAATGCGAACAGCCGGATTATGAAGAAACGGTAACGCCCCCCGATTGCACTGACTGGGGCTATACAGCGCACAAATGCCGCGGCTGCGATTATTCATGGACGGACACATATACTCCTCCGCAGCATGACAACGGCGAATGGACAATTGTCAGCGATTCGGACTATGAGCGCGAGGGACTCAAAAGACAGTACTGCAATCGATGCGGGAAACTGACAGGCGAAGAAACCATTCCGATTAAGAAAAACAACAAAACCGATATTTCTCCGCAAAAGAAGTCAAACAGCAAAATCATCTGGGCGATAGCCGCAGGTGTCGGCATTCTGCTCATTGTGGAAACCGGTGCAATGGTGTATTCCGGCAGAAAAAAGGCCCTTGCCAAAGAGCAGAATCAACCCGAAACCGCTGCTTCCGAAGGCAACAGCGCAAATGCAGACAATGTAAAATCCGACGAAACAGACAAGTGATCACATCAGAATTGATAAACTGAAAATGCCGCGACTTTCTTTGAACAACAAAGAGCACGGCATTTTTACTTTGTATTATTTTAAAAAACTTAGAAGAATTTTAAGTAAATTTAAGTCGGGGTGAATACAATATAGCCATAAACAAAAGGAAGCCACTGAAAAAAGCTTCCGGGAGAAACAGGTGACAAATGATGAACAAGATTACAGCATTTTTCAGGAAGCCATTTGCTTACGCCGCCGTGTTCGGCACGCTGCTGACTGCGACCAACGGATACGTGCTGCTGAAAACATTTATGATTCCCTCGGTGGAGGGATATGTGGTGGAATCGCAGAACAATTCCTATTATGAAGAGGTGGCATCAGAAGCGCCGCAGGACGCGGAGACAACCGGCACATCCTATTCCGACGAAAACATTCAGATCAGCATAAGCACTGTGCGGTATAACGACACTGACATTTACATCGCCGACGTCAAAGTATCCTCTGCGGCATATCTCAAAACCGCACTGGCCAATGACACCTTCGGACGCAACGTCACCCAGAAAACTTCGGGAATCGCAGCGGCACACAATGCCATTCTCGCCATCAACGGAGATTATTACGGTGCGAACAGCCAGGGCTACGTCATCAAAAACGGCGTCATCTACCGCGACACCGCACGCAGGAGCACCGGGTATGACGATCTGGTAATTTACAAGGACGGCTCATTCGGCATCATCAACGAGTCGGAAGTAACGGCACAGGAGCTTCTTGACAGCGGCGTGATGAATTTATTCGCTTTCGGCCCGACGCTCGTAAAAAACGGCTCGGTTGCCATATCGCAGAATGAAGAAGTCGGCAGAGCCATGGCCAACAATCCCAGAACCGCGATAGGAATCATCGACGATCTGCACTATATCTTGGTAGTGTCGGATGGCAGAACCAATGAAAGCCAAGGCTTGTCGCTGTATGAGCTGGCGCAGGTCATGCAGCAGTACGGCTGCAAAACAGCCTACAATCTCGACGGAGGCGGTTCGTCAACCATGTATTTCAACGGTCAGGTGATCAACAACCCCACCACAAACGGCAACAGAATTTCGGAAAGGTCGGTGAGCGACATTGTATACATCGGATATTAACATCAGAAAGGGCTATGACAGAATGCCGGTCAACAACAGCAGACACAGCAGACAACCGCAGAGATTCAATGCGTTTCAGTCCTACCAGCGGGACACTGCCAGACAAAGGACAATTACCGTCCACAACAGATATGCAAAAACCGCGCTTGCTTACGCAGCCGTTTCCGCATTCTGTCTGGTATTCTGCGCAATATATGAGATATTCAGCTTCGGCGAACATTCGCTCTTTATGAGAATGATGTTTATGGTACCGCTTCTCGGCGGCGCCGCTCCCTTCGGGCTGATGGCGGTATCTGAAAATCCCCCTTCCATATCCCGCGGAGCGTTTAACCTGTGGAATTCGGGGCTGGCTGTGCGAGTCAGCGGTTGCCTGGTGCGAGGAATTATTGAGATTTCCGGCAGAGTGTCGGATTACGATAATTACTACTGGGTAATAAGCGGATTATTCCTTATACTCGCCTTTCTCATGCAGACCGTCGCATGGCGGAAAAACAATCAGCGCAAGGGATAAGCCCAGAACGTATAATTTTATCAAGAATCACGGCTTGCAGCTCGTCGAAAAAGAGAGCTGCAAGTCGTTTTTCTGTCCAAAGACTTTTGGCATTGCGTGAAAAAAGCGCTTTTAAAAAAATAATTCAATTTTTTTATAATTTGCACTATCATATTGAAGAAATAGGTGGTATAATCATAATCAAGAAAATATTTTTCAAGGAGAGCATAGCTTTATGAAGGATTTCTGGAACAATTACATCGTCAGCTTTTTTACAAAATACATCGACTTTGACGCTATAGGTAAATGGCTGCTTTCAATGGCGCCCAAGGTGGTTGGCGCGCTGCTGGTATTTATTATCGGCTGGTGGCTGGCGGGCATTATCGCCCACATCGTTGTCAGAGGCATGGAACGCGCCAAGGTGGATCAGGGCGTGCGTGAATTTCTGCATTCCTGCGTCAAGGTCATTATCAAGATCATTGTCGTCATCACGGCTCTTTCCACATTGGGCATGAACGTCACCACACTGGTGGCAGCACTCGGTACCGCCGGCGTGGCCATAGGTCTTGCCCTCAAGGACAGCCTTTCCAACTTTGCCAGCGGCGTGCTGATACTGTTCAATCACACCTTCAAGGTAGGCGATTTTATCGAGATCAACGGTCAAAAGGGTACTGTCAGACGCATTGAACTGATGTTCACCACTCTTGCCACCGCCGACAACAAGCGCCTCGTCATTCCCAATTCCAAGCTGACAACCGATATGATCATCAATTACACCGCCAAGAATACGCGCCGTCTTGAACTTACTGTCGGCGTGGCTTACGGTTCGGATATTCTCGCTGTCAAAAAGGCCATCACCGCCGCTCTCAAATCCTGCGCTAATGTAAGCTGGGAAAAAGATCCGATTATCGGCATTGCTTCTTTTGACGACAGCGCTATCACCTTTGACATCAAGGTGTGGGTCAAGACCTCCGCCTTCATTGAGTCGCAGTATATCATCAATGAAAACATCCTCGCCGAGCTTAATAAGTTTGGCATTGAGATACCGTTCAATCAGCTTGACGTACATATGATTGACTCCAAAGCATAATGCGAAACAGGAGAAGGCAATATGCAAAATGATACAAACCGCACAAATACTCCGAGAGAGCACAGATTCCGAGGCCGTCAGCCACAGGAAGCGCCTTCAGGCAGCGACCCTCGTCAGGCAGTTCGTCAACCAATTCGCCAGGGCAGAACGGATGTGGTAATTCCTCAGCCCTCCGCGCCGCGTGAACGGATAATCGTGCCCGATCAGAATTTGAATCCAGTCAAGCCGCCGGAGCAGCGGCCGCCTCAAAGACAACAGGGAGGCACCGAAGGTCAGCGGCAAAGAAAGTCTGCTGATTCGCAGAGATTCCCCGATGGGCAGCAAAGCCGCCGACCGGCAGACACCGCTCCTGTACGCGCGAACGCTGCTTCGGAGCGTCAAAGCGAAAGACCCAGGCAGGTTGTTGTGGGAAAACCGAAATACCAGAAGACCGAGGAACGCAAACCGCAGCCGGTAATCGTTGACAGCCCGAATATCGACAGCACTCAGCAAAAAAGCAACACAGCGGAACAACGCGACGAATCAAAGGGCTCCGGCACAAAGGACGAAAGAAAATTCTATTTTCAGCGTCCAAGAGACATTTCGACACTCCGGAAGATGCTTATTCTGGTATTCGGGTTTCTCTTTCTATGGTGCATAGCACCCGCGTTCTTTCACATCAGGGGCATCGGCGTGTTCTCATCGTCAATTGTTATGTTAGGCATATGTCTGACGGCCATGTTCTGGCATTTGATTGACCGGAACTGGACATTCAAAAAATCCGCCGCCGTTTTATTGGCAGCGATAGTATTCACGGCCTGTGTCGCCGCCTTCGGCATTGTTTCCGGAATGATGCTCAAGGCCTCGCTTACCGCTGTGCCGAATGACTGTCCGAATTATACCGTAGTAGTGTTAGGATGCAAGGCTCACGGCGATCAGCCGAGCTGGATGCTGAATGACCGTCTTGAAAAGGCGTATACCCTGCTGAGTGAAAATCCGAGTATCAAATGCGTAGTGACCGGAGGCAAGGGAGACGACGAACAGTACACGGAAAGCTATGTAATGAGGAAGTATCTCGTCGAAAAGGGCATTTCTCCCGACCGGATTTACGTTGAGGAACTGTCCGGCAGCACAGAAGAAAACCTGCTATATACCAAATCGCTCATCAAGCTCAACGGTCTATCCGATAACATTGTGATTGTCACCGACCGTTTCCATGAACTGCGGGCGAGAATATGGGCGGAAAAATCCGGATTTAAGAACATCTATTCCGGCTGCTGCGAAACAAGGATCTACCTTGTGACGGGCTACTGGTTCAGAGAAATGTTCGGGCTTGCACGGCTGTATGTGTTCGGGATATAAACGGAAAGGAATGTAGAAATTGATCATAAGAGAAATGGAAGCAAGGGACGTAATGGGGGTTGTAGGACTTATTCGCAACGAATTAGGCTACGACGATATTTCATCTGATGTTTACGACAGAGTGATCAGGATATACAACGCCGAAAATTATGTCACATTCATTGCCGAAGACGGCGGAGCAGTCATCGGCTTCGTCGGAATCATGCGCGGGCTTGCCTTTGAGCTGGACGGGGAATACATCAGGGTGATCGCCCTCGCTGTCAGCAGAGCATACCAGAGCCACGGAATCGGAAGCAAGTTAGAGGCGCGTGTGGAACAGTACGCGGCAGAGACGGGTGCTAACAGCATCGTCATCTCCAGCGGACTCAACCGCAACAGGGCGCATGTCTTCTACTGCAACAAAGGCTACGAGAAGAAGGGCTACAGCTTCATCAAGCGTATGCAGCAGGAGAAAAAGTTTTCATACGAGGACGTCATATACACGCCCATTCCCTCAAGACTTGGCAAGAACGATAATAATGACACAAGCTGGCTCGACGACGACAAAGCAAATGACGAAGAGCCCGCAAATGATAATGATTAAAACACGATGATAAAACACACGCCTGCGCGCATATACATTGATAAGAAATAAATCAATGGTATGACGGAGGCGTTTTTGTTTTGCATATGGAATGGAGAAAGTGTTTCAGAAGAAAAAAGGCGGTGATCGCTGCGCTCGCGGCGGTACTGCTGATGGCAATTCTGTTCAACTTAGCCGACGGAATGTACAGGTGGCATGTTCAGACAAGCGCGCGGCTGCTGAAATGGGTGGATTTCAACGTCACCGCCGAAGCGATGAGGGACGCGCTGAAATACGACGTCGATTCCCACGGGAAAGAGCATGAGATACACTGGATCGACCTTCTCGCCTGCCTCGGCGCAAGGTACGGCGGTGATTTTTCTCAGTACAAAAAGGCACACATGGACGGGATCACCTCGCGGCTGATCGAGGGGGAGAGCATAGAGCAACTCACCGCCGATATGAAGTATTTTGACTATTACAGCGTGGCTTATGAATCGGTACTCGGAGGACTTGTCGGAGAGTATTCAGTGCAAATTGGAACAACCGCATCCGGCGCTCCGGAATTTGAGCCGAAATACGGACTTAAAGCGTTTTCTCCCATAGCGAGAGGCTGGTCTTTCTCCCACAGCGACGATTTCGGCAGTTCAAGGGCATTCGGCTACAAGCGCCGGCATTTGGGACACGACATGTTCGGCAGCGTCGGCACACCGGTAATCAATGTCGAAACCTGCGTGGTACAGGTGCTGGGTTGGAACAGATACGGCGGATGGCGCATAGGAATGCGCAGTCTCGACGGACGGCGCTATTACTACTACGCCCATCTCCGCAGCGGACATCCGTATGCAAAAGGGCTGGAAGAAGGACAGATCATTTACGCCGGAGAAGTGATCGGTTATCTCGGCATGACGGGGTATTCCGACACGGAGGACTACAACGGAATGCAGCGCCCTCACCTGCACTTCGGGGTGCAGCTGCTATTTGACGAGAGCAGTCAGAACGAAATCTGGATAGACCCCTACGAGCTGATAAAATTCCTCGGCGGTCACCGTTCGGCAGCCGTCAGCATCGGTTCAGGAGAATACAAGAGAGAAAGCAAGTTTTACGACAGCATAGAGTGACGCTCAATATTTTTTTACAAATGTGGTTGAAATTCGGATGGAATTGTGGTAAAGTATTTTTGAAAAGGAATGAAAGGGTGTGTCGTATAAACCATGAAGAGAGTAAAGCATGTTCCGGTCAGAAAGGTCGGAACCAAGCCTATTGATACCCGTATCAAAAAGGCGAAAAAAATACCTGCCTACTCCAAAAAGATTACAAGCATCCGTACCGAACTGAGTGACGGATGTTATATGGTGACATACTATTTTAAACGTGGTCCATACGGCGATTTCCTTGCCGAGGACATCAACAGCGCAACCCACTTTGAGCGAGCGGTCTATGACAGAATGGATCGTATCTTAGGCAGCACATCCGGCGAGCTGACCGATAAGATCAGATGGTGATTTCCACCATACACCAAAGAAGCAGAAAAGCATTGCATTTCCCACTTAATACAAGGGGTATGCAATGCTTTTGTTATATTTATAGCTCGCTGCGCTCACTCAATTCCCGGAACGCCGCTGCGCGGTCAGTCGCTCCGAAAACAGCGTTGCCTGCCACCATCATATCGGCTCCGGCTTCCGCAGCCCTGCGAACATTGGAGGCATTCACGCCGCCGTCTATCATCACGGGAATTTGCAGACCGCGTGAAGCACATTCCGCCTTGATAACGGCAATTTTGTCAAGACAATCCGGCATCATGGACTGACCGCCGAAGCCCGGTTCGACCGTCATCACCAAAATGTGCTCCAGCTTGTCCAGATACGGGAATAATGCTTCCGGCGATGTCTTTGGCTTAACGGACAGACCGGCCTTTTTACCGCATTGATGTATGAGGTCAATGCACTGCCCGAGATCGCTGTCACATTCGGTGTGTACCGTAATGACATCCGAACCCGCCTTCGCAAAATTCTCTATGTATTCGAGGGGATTTGTCATCATCAGATGAACGTCAAATACCATCCCGGAGATCGGGCGCAGAGCCTTCACCATGGTGTAGCCGAATGTGAGATTCGGCACGAAGTGACCGTCCATTATGTCGATATGAAGCACCTTTGTGCCGACCGATTCAATCTCCCTGACTTCTTCACCCATTCGGGTGAAATCCGCCGAAAGCAGCGACGGAGCTATGATTGCCATGCTTATCAATCCTTCTTTAGTGCGTGATGTGTATGTGTTGCATTAACATATTATCATATCTATCGAAAAATTGCAATGTAATTCAAAAATTCTTCGGCGGTGCGTCAAAAGAAAAGAAGCAATAACGTCATCATCACCATCGCTTAATTCTTTTCAATATCGGAGAAAATCTCAGAGAACTCCATAATAATATCATTGGCAGCCATGGAATGCTGTGAATATTTTTCCGCCGCGCTGTCACCCGCCATACCATGAATGTGTACGGCGCAGGTAGCGGCCTTTTCGGGAAGAATCCCCTGTGCCAGAAGAGAACCCAGCAGACCCGCCAGCACATCGCCGCTGCCCGATTTGGACATACCGGGATTTCCGGTAAGATTGATGAAAATCCGTCCGTCAGGAGTGGCGCAGACGGTATTGGCGCCCTTGAGCACCATGTAGACCCCGAAGGTCATGGCGAAGGAAGAAGCGACTTCCAGTCGCTGGGACTGAACCTCGTCATTCGTCTTGCCGACGAGGCGCGCCATTTCGCCCGGATGAGGCGTCATCACTATCGGCGCATTGGCTTCACGAAGCACACCAAGATCATCTTTAATGGCGTTAAGGCCGTCCGCGTCAATGATGATAGGCACATTGGAATTGCGTATCACGGCTTCTACCACTTCTGTTACATCCTTGCCCTTTCCCATACCGCAGCCTATCATAACGGCTGTGGCACTCTTCATCTTATCAAGTATCAGCGGGATGGATTCCGCCGAGACGGTTCCCTGTTCATTGCTTTTCAGCAGATGATAGACCGGATCCACCAGATTGGCTGCCACGATCGGGTAAATCTCTGCCGGAACCGCCATTTCCACCATTCCGACGCCGGAAAGCACCGCCGCCTTGCCTGCAAAGGTCGCAGACCCTGCCATTCCGAGGCTTCCGCAAATGCAGAGCAATTTTCCGAAGGTTCCCTTGTGCGTGTTGTTACTGCGCCGCGGGAAACAACGGCAGACATCTTCGTAATCAATGGTAGAAATGTGGTGCTCCTGCTCACGGATAACATGCTCGTCTATTCCGATGGAAGCAATATGCACCTCTCCGCAGTAATCTACCGCAGGATAAATAACGTGACCCGGTTTGCGGGTGGAAAAGGTAATCGTATGATCTGCATTGACGCAGGCACCGGAAACCTCTCCCGAGTCGGAATCCACGCCGCTGGGAACATCCACCGAAACGACAATTCCACGGGACGAATTGATCATTTCAATCACATTGCTCAATTCATCGCTCACCATTCCGTGGAAACCAACTCCGAATATGGCGTCAACAATAATATCTGAATTCTCAAGCGTCTTGGCAAACTCCTGTCTGTCGTCCTCCTCAGCATAGGAAAGAGTCCTGATGCCAGCAGCTTCACTCTCGCCGAGGAATTTCTTGGCATCCTCGGTAGTAGGTGTGCCGATGGCCAACAGCACACGCACCTTCGCACCGCCTTCGAGCAGTCTTTTGGCCACAACAAAACCATCGCCGCCGTTGTTACCTCTTCCGCAGACCACGGCAACCGATTTGTTCAGTATTCCGATTGTATCACTGATCATACGGCAAACCGAAGCACCGGCGTTCTCCATAAGCCGTGTATGACCAAATTCTCCGCTTTCGACTGCGTAATCCTCCAGCTTCTTGGTCTGTGCATTGTTAAGAATAATCATCATTATTTCCTCCTACAAAAATAAAAGGAACAAGCGCACCCACGAGGGGCAGCCTGTCCCGGTGCCTGAAATTTTTTTAATAGTGTAATTAGTTGTTCTCAGTGTTTTTCTTCACCTTTGAAAAGTACTCACGGTAAACGGTAGCACTCACCGAGGTTTTCATAGCGTCGAGCATCTTCTGATTGGGTGTCAAGAAAAGGAGAATGTTTTCCCCATTGTTTTCGTCCCTGAAATAGAGATAAATAGTGTCTTTATTGGAAATAGTCTGGGAAAAATCCTTCACCTTGCTGATCTTAAGACGATTGATCGCCTCATCATCGGGACGTCCCATTTTTTCAACAGACTTCAATTCGACGTCAAGCATATGCTTTCTTTTGCTCCTGGCGGTAATTCTGTCGATCGTTATCTCTCCATTGAAGTAAGCATACTCATATTCAATCATGAAAGCATGTCTTGCAAAAAAAACAATAAGAAAAGTGCCAACAAACAGAAGCATCGGCGCCATCATACCTATTTTATCTGAATATGCGCCAAACGCACAAGCCAACAACGTCAATGCCGATCCGCCCAGAATAATGGCGACCGCTTTCATCAGCTGCATCTGATCGAGCTTTCTTTTAACCATATATTCACAAACAATATCGCTTACCATTCAATAAACAGCTCCTTAATAAAATGGGTTTTGTATATTATATCACACTCTTACGCCAAATACAATATTTTTTTAATCTATTTTTTTCTTGGTTTGTGATATTTTCAAAATATTTTCAAAATTTATTGAAATTAATTATATCTTTTCATTTTGTTCATAATTTCATCAGATTATTGTCACCCTTTTGGGTGTATAATGAATGACAGAAAAATTTTTATTATTTTATCAAAATAGCTTGATTACAGCGGGGAATTGATGTAAAATAGTATTGTACGGAGGTGTTTGATTATGGATGAGACTATGACTTTCTCCATTGAACAGGATCACGCGGAGGAAATGAAAACTCTGCTTAAGATCGTGTATGACGCGTTAAAGGAAAAGGGCTACAACCCGGTAAATCAGATCGTCGGCTATCTTCTTTCGGAAGACCCGACCTATATCACAACGCACGCAAATGCTCGCAGTATTATCCGCAAGATCGACAGGGACGATTTGCTCAGCGAATTGGTCAGGACATATCTTGATGACGAATAATGCATTTTCATGAGACTGACGGCGGCTTTTTTGTGATAAAGAGCCGCCGTTTTTGGCTTGTTTAGAATTTTTAGTTTTTTATGGAGGATTGAATTATAATGGAAAACAATTACCTGACCTATAAGGGTCGTCCGCTGATTCGATGCGGCAACGAGATGTATTATGGCAGCATGAACGACAAGTACATCATATTTATTAAGGAAATTGCCACCAAGAAAGTCAATGAGGTTGACGTGGGCTCCAAATTTGAGATACAGCTGCGTTTCACTGACCCGGACATAAAGGGCAAGGGCAAAATTGTCAAGTCCATTGAACGCGCTTCATTTGCGGACTCTCTGGAGCTTGCCGAGGCATGGCTCAACAGACACAACGCACAGAAATAATTTCATCCATGTAAATCCCCGACAGTTTTGCTGTCTTGCAGACTGCCGGTTTTTTTGACGGCTCCGCCCGCTGCGCGCAGCAGGAAATTCATGTGCGGGCTATAGGAGAAATAATCTTATTAAGAAGTAAAATAACATTGATTTTCAAAGTATAATCATATATAATGATTCAGACAGTTGACGGAGGCAGGTGTTTCCGGCGTTGATTTTCAACGGAGCCATTCTGTCAGCCGATCGCATGAGCGGCATTTTTTGAGCATCTGAATTGAAATGAGGATAATGCAAGATGGGATTTTTTACAGTGTTATATAATCTGATAATTCAACCGCTATCGCTGTTATTGGATTTTTTATTTGCCTGTATACTGCGATACACAGACAATGAGGGAATTGCGATCATCGCATTAAGTCTCGCCATTAATATTCTCATTTTTCCGTTGTACAAACGCGCGGACGCCATGCAGGAGGAAGAACGCCTCCGCTCTCAAAAGCTCCAGTCCGGCGTCAGTCATATCAAAAAAGCATTTAAAGGCGACGAGCGGTTTATGATGCTCCAGACCTATTACAGGCAAAACAATTATAAGCCGTATTACGCCCTGAAAGGCTCCTTGTCGCTCCTTCTGGAAATCCCGTTTTTTATTGCGGCATATAATTATCTTTCCGGACTGGGTCGCCTCAGAGGCGCCTCCTTCGGTCCTATCGCCGATCTGTGCCTGCCTGACAGACTCATTCACATCGCGGGGTATTCGCTGAATCTGCTTCCTCTGCTCATGACCGCCATCAACATTGTATCCTCCATCATCTATACCAAAGGAATGCCGATGAAAGCCAGGGTGCAGACTTTCGGAATGGCTGTCATCTTTCTTGTTTTCCTGTACGATTCTCCCTCGGGGCTTGTTTTTTACTGGACGCTCAATAATATATTCTCACTCATCAAGAACATATTCTACAGAATTCGTCATCCCAAACTGGTGCTCAGCATCATCAGCGCAGCGGTTTCCGCTGCGACGCTGCCCTATGTTCTCTTTGTAAAACATTTCGACACCGCTCATAAGCAAACCTTTGCGGTTATGGTCCTGTTGCTCATGCTGATTCCTTTAGCGTGGCATTTCATCTTTAAAAATCATAAGCCCTTGCTGTCTGTACCCAAGGCATCCAAAACAGACAACGCCATCTTTTACGTGAGCTGTGTCTTTATGACAATACTCATCGGCGTGCTCATTCCCTCCGCGGTCATCCATGCATCGCCGGATGAATTCGTGGAAATCGGCAGTCTTTCTTCTCCGTTGAGATATGTATTCCACTCCTTTACTCTGGCGGCAGGCACATTTTTGGTATGGGTCAATGTGTTTTATCATCTGTCAACTTCATCCTCCCGGAAAATCATCAGCACAGGTTCGGCTGTTGTCGCCGCGTCTTCCCTGGTGAATTACATGTTTTTCGGAAACAACTACGGGAACATGTCATCAACGTTTATTTATGATAATCTGCCGGTAAATACCACCCTGCAAATCGCCGGCAATATTGCCCTGTCGGTGGCTATCGCCGTATGCATTACCCTGATCGGCAAGAAGCATCCGACTGTCATCCGATCGGTCTGTGCGGCAGGATGTGCGACGGTGGCAGTGATGTCGTGCGTCAATATTTTTCAAATTCATTCCAGCTATACTTCGCTGAAAAATCGCCTTTCTTCCGATGTGCTGACGAAATCCGACGATAACAGCGAAAAAATGAATACTGCCAGATTGACGCTCGACAAAAACGGCAAGAATGTCGTCGTCATCATGCTGGACAGAGGAATCAATTATTATTTCCCGTTCATCATGCAGGAAAAGCCCGGACTCAAGGAGCAGTTTGCCGGTTTCACCTACTATCCCAACACCATTTCATACGGGAACTGCACCAGTGTCGGCTCTCCCGGACTTTTCGGCGGATATGAATACATTCCTGAGGAAAGTAACAGGCGGTCTGACCAGCTTCTGGTGGACAAGCAGAATGAAGCGCTTAAGGTGATGCCCGTCTTGTTTTCCTCCAACGGATATAAAACGACCGTCTGCGACCCCACCTACGCGGGGTATAGATGGATTCCCGATCTGAGTATTTACGACGATTATCCGGAAATAAGCAGATACATTACGAACGGAAGTTTCATTTCCGCAGAAAATCTGAAAAAAACAGTCAAAACCACAGAAAATGTCCGCAACCGCAATTTATTTGCCTACAGCATTTTCCGTTCCTCTCCCCTGCTGCTGCATCAGACGCTTTATAATCTGGGCTCCTACAATCAGGCAAATCTGGATTATGATTCTTCCGAACAGATGATCCGGAATACTTACCAGGCAATCGGCGACGGTCTGGTCGGAAAGAACCTGCTGTTCTACGAGGCATACGACACCCTGAGGAACTACCCCAATATTACGGAGGTTCGCGAAAGCGGTCAGGGAACGTTTACCATGATCAGCAATGACACTACGCACAATCCTATGATGCTTCAGGAGCCTGAATACGAGCCGGCGGGCGCGGTTGACAACAGAAGCTATGAATCCGAGCATTCCGTCCGCTACTCCCTGTCGGGGGAGGCATTGACGATTAACGACTCACAGCAAATGATTCATTATCAATGCAATATGGCGGCAATGATTCAGCTCGGGCAATGGTTCGACTATCTGCGGGAAAACGATGTGTACGACAACACAAAAATCATTATCGTTTCCGATCACGGAGCCTATCTTTCGTTTCCCGGCATGGAATTCGACGCGGATAATACCGCAAAGTACAATGTATTCAATGACGTCAATCTGTACAAATCACTCCTGCTGGTGAAGGATTTTGACAGTCATGAGCTTACGGAAGACCCCGCGTTTATGACAAACGCCGATACTCCTGCCATCGCCTTTTCGGGGCTGATTGACAATCCCGTCAATCCCTTTACCGGAAAAGCCATCAATTCCGACTACAAAAACAAGCCGGAGCAGCATATTGTTTTTAAAGAGGAATGGGTGCCCGACGCTGCGGACAACGCCTTCAGGGACACCGTGTGGATAAGGCTGAAAGGGAACGACACAAAAGATACGGGTTCATGGCGCGTTATAGGGCGCAAGCTGCCATAGTCCCCTTCAGACAACGGAATAAGCTGACCGCGCCGGTTGTTTTTTGGCAGAACAACCGGCGCGGATTTTTTCGCATGTATTGAATTTTCGGGTTCTCTTATCCCTTTAGGAGTGTGTTCTAAAGGTCGGTCTTGGTGATATCGTCGTATTCACCGCCGCAGGCTTTCTTTAAATCCTCCGGCGAGAGCCTGAGCTGAACGCCTAATTTGCCGCCGCTGACGATCATATATTCCAGCACCTGCGCCGACCGGTCAATGCGCGTGACGTACTGCTTCTTCATGCCGACGGCAGTGCAGCCCCCGCGGATGTAACCCGTCACGGCGTTGATATCCTTGACGTGCAGCATGGCGACGGATTTTTCTCCCACCGACCGAGCCGCCTTTTTCAGGTCAAGCTCAGCTTCGATGGGGATAACATACACATAATACTGCTTGCTGGCTCCCTGCGCCACAAGGGTTTTGTAAACAATCTCATGCGGCAGCCCTAAAATATCAGCGATCTGCACGCCGTCCACAAAATCCTTGCACTCATAGGTCTTAGCCTCATAATTGATTTTCATGCTGTCAAGAATCCGCATGGCATTGGTCTTGACTTCCTTGTTTTTTGCCATAAATTCACCTCATTCAGGCGCGACAGCGCTTCCTTTTTTTATTCTTTATTCACTGCGCGACGGCAGGAGCGCCTTAAGATAGTGTCCTGTGTAGGAGGAAGGACATTCCGCGACCTGTTCAGGCGTGCCGCAGGTAACGACCGTGCCGCCGCGGTTGCCTCCTTCGGGGCCGAGGTCGATGATGTAGTCGGCAGTCTTGATGATGTCGAGATTATGCTCAATGACAAGCACGGTGTTGCCACCGTCCACCAGCGTTTGCAGCACTTCGATCAAACGGTGGACGTCAGCAGTATGAAGTCCCGTCGTCGGCTCGTCCAGCACGAATATCGTCTTGCCGGTCGCACGTTTGGAAAGTTCGGTGGCCAGCTTGACGCGCTGCGCCTCACCGCCGGAAAGGGTGGTGGCCGGCTGTCCGATTTTGATATAGCCTAATCCAACATCGTAAAGGGTTTTCAATTTGCGGACGATTTTAGGATGATTTTCAAAGAAGGATACACCGTCCTCCACCGTCATATCCAGCACATCGGCAATGCTTTTGCCCTTGTACTTGACTTCGAGTGTCTCTCGGTTGTAGCGCTTGCCCTTGCAGACCTCGCAGGGAACATACACATCCGGCAGAAAGTGCATTTCAATCTGAATAATGCCGTCGCCCTCGCAGGCTTCGCAGCGTCCGCCCTTCTTGTTGAAGGAAAAGCGACCCGCGTCAAAGCCCCTGATTTTGGATTCCTGCAAATTGGCAAACAGGTCGCGGATGTCGGTGAAAACGCCGGTGTATGTCGCAGGGTTGGAACGCGGCGTTCTTCCTATCGGCGACTGGCTGATTTCTACGATCTTATCGAGATATTCCATTCCTTCGATGGCGTCATGCCTGCCCCATACAATCTTTGCCCTGTTGAGTTCGCAGGCAAGACGCTTGTAGATAATCTCATTGACAAGCGAGCTTTTGCCGGAACCGGAAACGCCTGTGACGCAGGTAAATGTGCCGAGCGGAACAGAAACGTCTATGTGCTGCAAATTGTTCTCAGCGGCTCCCCTGACGGTCAGCCAATTGCCGTTGCCGGGTCTGCGCTTTTCGGGCACGGCTATTTTCCTCGCGCCGCTGAGATACTGCCCTGTAATGGAGTCCTGGCACTTGATAAGTCCTTCCACATCGCCGGAATAAACCACCTGTCCGCCATGCACTCCCGCGCCGGGTCCGATGTCCACCACATAATCGGCCGCCCGGATGGTGTCCTCGTCATGCTCGACGACGATCAGGGTATTCCCCAGATCACGCAGCTTAAGCAAGGTAGCAAGCAGCTTGTCGTTATCCCGTTGGTGAAGTCCGATGCTCGGCTCGTCTAAAATATAGACAACTCCCGTAAGGAAGGAGCCGATCTGTGTCGCAAGGCGGATTCTCTGGCTCTCGCCGCCCGAAAGCGTTCCGGAGGAACGGGACAGGGTAAGGTATTCCAGACCCACGTTATGGAGGAAGCCGAGACGCAGGCGCACTTCCTTTAAAATACGGTCAGCAATGAAGTGTTCGTGCTCCGTCAGTTCGAGCTTATCGAGGAATTCCAGCGCTTCCGTCACAGACAGCTTACAGAATTCGGCGATATTCAAGCCGCCGACGGTGACGGAGAGAATCTCCGGCTTCAATCGGTCGCCGTGACAGAAGTCGCAGGGAACCTCTGTCATAAGAGATTCAATGTCCTGCCTTGACCACGAGCTTTGCGTCTCGGAATAACGGCGTTCGAGATTATTGATAACGCCCTCAAACTTACTCATGAACTTGCTTTGTCCGATGGAGGTGACACGGGTAAACGCAAGCTGTTTTTCTCCCGTGCCATAGAGAATGGCATTCACCGCTTCGTCGCTCATTTTGTTGATAGGCGTGTCCAGGGTGAAGCCGTACTCCTTCCCCAAGCCCTTGAAATACATCATAGCGATGGAGCTGTCGTCAGTGGTGTACCAGCCGGAAGCGTGAATAGCTCCCTTGCGGATGGAAACCGAACGGTCGGGAATCACCAGGTCGGGATTGACCTTCATGAATATGCCAAGACCCGTGCAGTGTTCGCACGCGCCCTGCGGGCTGTTGAAGGAGAACATTCTCGGCGTCAGCTCGTCCATGCTGATGCCGTGCTCCGGACAGGCGTAATTCTGCGAAAAGAGTATATCCTCTCCCCCGACTATGCTTATCAGAGATATTCCGCCTGTCAGCCTTGAAGCCGTTTCGAGCGAATCGGCAAGGCGGCTGCGAATTTCCGGTTTGATCACCAAACGGTCCACCACCACGTCGATATTGTGGCGGATGTTCTTTTCCAGCTTGATTTCCTCGGAAAGGTCATAGATGTTCCCGTCAATCCTCACGCGCACAAAGCCGGATTTGCGAATGCTGTCAAGCTCTTTGGCGTGCGTTCCCTTCTTTGCCTTGATGATGGGAGCCATAACCTGAATTTTGGTGCCTTGTTCCATCCCAAGCACTTTGTCCACAATCTGGTCGATGGTCTGCTGCTGAATCTCGCGCCCGCAGACCGGACAATGCGGTATGCCGATATGGGCATAAAGCAAACGGAGATAATCGTATATTTCCGTAACCGTTCCGACGGTGGAACGGGGATTTTTTGAGGTGGTTTTCTGGTCGATGGAGATAGCGGGAGAAAGACCCTCGATGGAATCCACATCCGGCTTGCTCATCTGCCCCATGAACATGCGCGCGTAGGACGAGAGCGACTCCATATACCGTCGCTGTCCCTCTGCAAAGATGGTATCGAAGGCAAGCGAGCTTTTGCCCGAACCGGAAAGCCCCGTAAATACCACCATTTTGTCACGTGGAAATTCCACATCAATATTTTTGAGGTTGTTTTCCTGCGCACCTCTCACAATGATTTTATCCATTGCCATTTTAAAAAATATTCCTCCTGCGTTTATCGGTTGTAAATAAATATCTGACTTATCGTTCTCCCAGAAGTACATCCAGCATCTTTTCGGGATAATTCAAAAAGCGCTTCGTCAATTGAAAATGTCCGGTCTGATCGTACGGAACCGTCTTTATGTCATCTTCCGTCAGTTCCATCACCTGCGCGCCGGGGAATGTCATCAACATGGGTGAGTGAGTGGCTATGACGAACTGCGAATTCTTTCCCAACAGCTCATTCATCAGCACCATAAGCGTCATCTGCCGCGACGGAGAAAGCGCCGCCTCCGGCTCGTCCAGCAGGTAAATGCCGTTTCCTCCGAACCGGTTCTTCACCAATGCCAGAAAGCTCTCGCCGTGCGACTGCTCATGCAGCGACACGCCGCCGTAGCTGTCGATCACAGGTCCTCCGAAGGAGAATTCGCTGTCGATTCTGTCAATATACGATGCGGCATTGTAAAAGCTCTCGGCTCTCAGGAAAAACCCGTCTCTCGGGTGGAATCCCTTGACCACCGTGATATATTCATTCAGTTCGGAATGGGTATCGACTGTGGAAAAACGGAAATTGCGTGTGCCGCCTTCCGCATTGAAGCCCATTGACACGGCGATTGCCTCCAGAAGGGTGGATTTGCCGGTACCGTTTTCTCCCACCAGAAAGACGACATCCGACGTGAACCGAAGTTCTTTCATTTTCAGAAGATTCTTTACCACCGGAAGCTCTGACAGATAGGATTCTTCCGGCGGTTTTTCTTTGATATAAAGTGATCTGATATATGCGGGCATAATGTCACCTGTCAGTTATCGGAATGTTTGCGCTGAAATTCCTCTTTCAGTTCATCGGCTGTCTTTATCAATCCATGCTTCTCCATAAATACACCCTATATTCCAGCGCGCAGCGCTCGTTCATTATTCATTAATTCGTTATTCACTATTCTTTATTCTCTAAGCGGCCGCAGGGAGCGCTACTGTTTCCCCTGCAATTCCTTGATACGGTCACGCAGATATGCCGCCTGCTCGAAGTCGAGGAGCTTCGCCGCCTGCTTCATCTGTTTGGTCAGCTCGTTGATCAGGTGATCGCGCTCGGACTTGGTAAGTTTTTTGCCGCCTTTTTTGACGTTGCCGTTCTCGTCGTGCTGGGTGATTTCAATGACGTCGGAGACCTTTTTGATGATGGTCTTGGGAATGATGCCATGCTCCTCGTTGTACTTCATCTGAATGTCGCGGCGGCGTTGTGTCTCGGTGATGGCGCGTTCCATCGAAGGCGTCACGCTGTCGGCGTACATGATCACCTGTCCCTCGGCATTTCTGGCGGCTCGCCCTATGGTCTGAATAAGCGATGTCTCGCTTCGGAGGAAGCCTTCCTTGTCCGCGTCGAGTATCGCCACAAGCGACACTTCGGGAATGTCCAGACCTTCGCGCAGCAGGTTGATTCCCACCAGCGTGTCAAATTCGCCCAGACGCAGGTCGCGTATGATTTCCATTCGCTCCACTGTGTCGATGTCGTGGTGAAGGTAGCGCACCCGCATTCCGAGTGACTCCATGTACTCCGTGAGGTCTTCCGCCATCTTTTTGGTTAAGGTTGTGACCAGAGTGCGGAAACCCTTCTGGGCACGGGTGTTGATTTCCGAAATGAGGTCATCGATCTGTCCCTCCGTCGGTCGGACGGAGATCTCCGGGTCAACCAGTCCTGTCGGACGGATCACCTGCTCCACGATCTGCTCGGCGTGTTCTCTCTCGAAGGGTCCCGGCGTGGCGCTGATGTAAATCGCCTGATTGATCAGCGAATAGAACTCCTCGAATTGCAGCGGGCGGTTGTCGTATGCCGACGGCAGACGGAAACCGTAATCAATAAGATTCTTCTTGCGCGCATGGTCTCCGGCGTACATGGCACGCACCTGCGGAATACTCACGTGCGATTCGTCCACAAAGAGCAGGAAGTCGTCCGGGAAGTAATTGATGAGCGTAAACGGCGGCGTTCCGGGCGCTCTGCCCGACAGCACGCGGGAATAGTTTTCTATGCCGGGGCAGAATCCTACCTCCATAAGCATTTCCATATCGTAACTGACGCGCTGCTCTATGCGCTGCGCTTCGATCAGCTTGTTGTTCTGCTTGAAATACTGAATTCTCTCGCGCAGCTCGTCCTGAATTTCGTCCATGGCCCTACCCATTTTTTCCTCAGGAACAATATAGTGAGATGCCGGATAAATCGCAATGTGATTGAGCACGGCTTTGAGTTCGCCGGTGACGTAATTAATCTCGGAAATGCGGTCGATTTCGTCCCCGAAGAATTCAATACGGATAACGGTTTCCTTCGAGTAGGAGGTGAACACCTCCACCACATCGCCACGCACGCGGAAGGTGTTGCGGGCAAACTCAATGTCGTTGCGGCTGTACTGGATTTCGGCGAGTTTTTTGATCACCTCGTCGCGGCTCTTTTCCATGCCGGGACGGAGAGAGAGCACCATGTTGCGGTAGTCGATAGGGTCTCCCATGCTGTAAATACAGGAAACCGAAGCGACTATGATGACATCGCGGCGTTCGGAGAGTGCGGAAGTGGCACTGTGACGCAGACGGTCGATCTCGTCGTTGATGGAAGAATCCTTTTCAATATACGTGTCGGTTGTGGGAATATAGGATTCCGGCTGATAATAGTCATAGTAGCTGACAAAGAATTCCACCGCATTCTCCGGGAAAAACTCACGGAACTCGTTGCAGAGCTGGGCGGCAAGCACCTTGTTGTGCGCCAGCACGAGCGTCGGTTTGTTCATCTGCGCGATGACGTTCGCCATGGTGAAGGTCTTTCCGCTTCCGGTAACGCCTAAAAGCGCCTGTTCGTGATAGCCCTTTTTCAGCCCGTCCACCAGCTTTGCGATTGCTTCGGGCTGGTCGCCTGTCGGCTTGTAGTCCGAAACGAGCTTGAATTGATCCATATTTTCTGTATCCTCCGTTTTTGTTCTTATTCGTAACTATATTATTGTATCACTTTTCGGTATTCGATTCAATGTTTTTTGCCTTTTCTCCTACACAAAATTATACACCGCATTTCGCACAATTGCAACCATAATATAAAAATATACAAAAAATGTTTTAAAAATGAGATTGGAAATATTTGGCAATTCTTCATTGAAAGGAACCTGTCTAAAATTGACCTGTCGTGCATAAAATATGTTGAAGGATTTTTCATAAAGAATTCAAAAAGAATGATCGAAAGGACAGGTATCAAGCAAATGAGAAAAAGGAAAATCCATTTCAGAAAAATAACCGCCTTTGCGCTGGCGCTGGGACTCTTTTCGGCGGTGTTTTTCAGTTCACCGTCAATGGTATACGCCGCGCCGGATGAAAATAAGACAGCCAAACAGGTCGAACCGACGCAGCCGGCGGATTCACTGGGACTGACCGCAAAAGCCGCCGTACTGATGAACGCCGAAACAGGCAAAATCATCTATTCGGTCAACGAAAATCAGCAGTTGCCCGAAGCTTCCATCACCAAAATCATGACAATGCTGCTGGTCTTTGAAACGCTCGACGAGGGAAAAATCAACATGGAGGAAAGCGTGACATGCAGCGAATACGCCGCTTCCATGGGCGGTTCGCAGATATGGCTGGAACCGGGAGAAACCATGACGGTGCATGAGCTGATCAAGGCGGCGCTTGTCGGCTCGGCCAATGACGCCTGCGTCGCTTTGGGAGAACACATAGCCGGATCCAATGAAGCCTTTGTCTCCATGATGAACGCACGCGCGGAAGAATTAGGAATGACCGACACATTCTACTGCAACTGCACAGGGCTTGACGCCGACGGACATGTCACCTCTGCGAGAGATATTGCGATAGCTTCGACAGAACTGCTCAAGCATGAAAAGGTGCTGGAATACACCGGAATATGGATGGACACCCTCCGCGACGGCAAGCTACAGCTCACCAACACCAACAAGCTCATCAAGCATTACAACGGCGCTATCGGATTAAAAACAGGCACCACCAGCAAGGCGGGCTGCTGCATTTCAGCGGCGGCAAGGCGGGACGGCATGACAATGATTGCCGTCATTTTAGGCGCACCCGACAGCAAAAGCCGATTTGCCGACGCAAGAAAGCTGCTGGATCACGGCTTTGCCAAGTGCGAGCTGACAGACGTCTCTGAGATGGAGATCGAGCTGCCGGAGATTCCCGTTATTGGAGGCATAGAAAAGACCGTCGGCGCCTACGCCGACATTTCCGGCAAGGTGCTCACCGAAAAGGGCAAGGGCAAGCAGATCAAGGCGGTCGTGGAACTCCCCGAATCGCTTGACGCGCCGGTGGAAGTCGGACAGCCGATAGGCGTTGTCAGGCTGGTTCTGGACGGAGAAACAATCGGTCAGTACGACATATGTTCTGACCGCGCTTCGGAAAAAGTGACATTCTCGGCGGCATTCGGGGAGCTGTTCAGAGGTCTGTTTGCGAGTTAATGAATGAAGAATAAATCACCACATGCCGTGCGAACTTTGTATGAAAGGCCCGCACGGCATATATATTTCACAAAAAGAGAATCCTTTGATTTCTTTCATTCTCTCACAAAAACATGACAGAATATCTTGCAGTCTCCGTCCGGAGTATGATATAATATTTCCAAACCATTGTTCATCAAGAGGAGGCTGAAAATTGAATCAACGTTTGGCAGACATTCTGCTGGAATCTTTTCCGCGTATCTTTACCCAAGGGCTTCTGATGACCATTCCGCTGACGGTGCTGTCTTTCGCGCTGGCGCTCGTCATCGCCATGTTGTGCGCCATGATTCAGATTGCCAATGTGAAGGGACTGCGGCAGGCGGTGAGGTTCTACATATGGCTGATCCGCGGCACGCCGCTGCTGGTGCAGCTCTATCTGGTCTACTTCGGACTGCCCGATCTCGGCATCGTGCTTCCAGCGTTTCCCTGCGCGGTGCTTGTCTTTGCCCTGAATGAAGGCGCCTACTGCGCCGAAACGATGCGCGCCGCCATTGAATCGGTACCGAAAGGACAGCTGGAAGCGGGGTACTGTGTCGGAATGAGCTATTTTCAGACCATGCGCAGAATCATCCTGCCGCAGGCATTCCGCACCGCTTTCCCTCCGCTGTCCAACTCTCTTATCTCCATGATTAAGGACACGTCGCTTGCGGCGAACATCACCGTCGCCGAGATGTTCATGACCGCGCAACGAGTGGCAGGCAGGACATACGAACACCTTGCGCTCTATGCGGAGGTGGCTGTGATCTACCTGATATTCTGCACCGTGATCACGCGGCTTCAGGCATTTGGTGAGAAACGGCTCGCCCGCATGAACGGAGGTGACGTCATCCGTGCTTGAACTAACAGGACTGCACAAATCCATCGGCGGCAATGAGATTCTTCACGGGGTGAATCTCAACATCAGAAAAGGCGAAGTGCTTGCGGTACTCGGGCCTTCCGGTTCCGGCAAGACTACGCTGCTGCGCTGCCTGAATTTTCTCGAAAAAGCGGACAGCGGCAGCGTTACGCTGTTAGGCAGCACGCTTGATATGCACACGGCTTCGCGCAGGGAGATTGCCGACTACCGAAAGCACACAGCGTTCGTCTTTCAGAATTTCAATTTATTTGCCAATAAGACGGCATTGCACAACGTCACCGAAGGACTGATCGTGGCAAGAAAAATGCCAAAAGCCGAAGCGGAAGCAATCGGTATGAAGGCGTTGAAAAGAGTAGGACTCGCCAACAAAGCGGATTCCTATCCATCGCAGCTATCGGGCGGTCAGCAGCAGCGCGTCGCCATAGCCCGGGCTATCGCAGCCGAACCCGATGTGATCATGCTGGATGAACCCACCTCAGCCCTGGACCCGGAGCTGATCGGCGAGGTGCTGAATGTCATCCGGCAGCTTGCCGAGGACGGCATGACCATGATTATCGTCACCCACGAGATCACATTTGCGCGAAGCGTCGCCACCGACATTCTCTTCATGGACGGCGGAAGGGCGCTGGTGCAGACAGACACAAAGAATTTTTTTGAGAAGAACGACAACAAAAGAGTGCGCGAATTTTTGAGTTCGCTCAATGAAAGGATGTTTTTAAATGAAAATGATGAAAGCAATAAGAAGAACATTAGCCATGCTCACCGCGGCGGCCCTTCTCACGGTAAGCGCAGCGGGATGCGCAAAAAAAGAAGACGCAAATAAAGACCTTCTCCAAAGCGTCAAGGAAAAGGGCGTTCTGACCATCGCCATGGAAGGCACATGGTCACCGTGGACTTATCACAATGAAAAGGACGAGCTGGTAGGCTTTGACGTGGAAGTCGGCGAATATATCGCCAATTACCTCGGTGTAAAGGCTAAATTTGTCGAGGGCGAATGGGACGGGCTCTTTGCCGGACTTGACGCTGGGATGTACGACATCATCGTAAACGGCGTGGACAAGACTGACGAACGCGAAAAGAAGTACGACTTTTCCGACCCCTATGCATACAATTACACCGTGCTTGTCGTGCGCAAGGACAACAAGAAAATTAAAACCTTCAAAGACCTAAAGGGCAAGACCACCGCCAACAGCATCGGCAGCACCTACATGGAGCTTGCGGAAAAATACGGCGCAACGGTCAAGGGCGTGGATTCTCTCGGCGAGACCATGAACATGGTCATCTCCAAGCGCGCCGACGCAACCCTCAACGCGGAGCCTTCCGTGCTGGATTATCTGAAGGAACAGCCCGACGCGCCTATCAAAATCGTTGCCTCCACCGAGAAAGCCAATCACGTCTGTATTCCCATCCGCAAGGGCAAAAATACTGCGTCATTCCGCGCCAAGGTCAATGAAGCGCTTGCCGAAATGCGCGAGGACGGCACACTCACGAAACTTTCGGAAAAATACTTCGGCTCGGATATAACCAACCCGTAAAATGAGCGAAACAAGAGAAACCTTCAAAGCCCTTATCAAACTGTCGCTGCCCGCCGTCATGCAACAGCTCATGGGAACGCTGCTGCAATATGTCGATACTGCCATGGTCGGACATTTAGGCGAGGCAGCGACAGCTTCGGTCAGCACGAGCACCACCGTCAACTGGCTTGTCCATTCCATTCCTTACGGACTGACAGTGGGACTGCTCTCCACTCTGTCACAGGCGTGCGGACGCGGCGACCGCGACGAGATGAAGAAACTCGCCGCCATGGGAAGCCGCCTTTCGCTCTGGCTTGGGCTGGCACTGACGGCAGTGTGTTTGGGAATATCGCCCTTCCTGCCGACGTGGATGCAGGCAGCCGAGGAAATACGCCAGCCTGCATCGGCTTACTTTTTTGTGGTCAGCCTGTCACTTGTTTTCTCGGTGACAGGAGGCATGTTCGCCTCAGCGCTCCACGCCGTCAAAGACACACGCACGCCGATGATCATCAATCTCTCGGCAAACGCCCTCAATGTGGTATTGAATTATCTGTTTATTTACCGTGCCTCACTGGGCGTTATGGGCGCGGCATACGCCACCGCCGTTTCCACTGCGCTCTGTGGAATTGTGATGTTTCTCGTCTTTCGGCACAAGGAAACGCTGCGCTTCGGTCGTGAGGACTATTTCTCGACCGACCGCGAAAAGCTGCGCAAACTGCTGCGCGTGGGACTTCCCGTCATGGCTACATCAGGTGTATCATGCAGCGGATATATCGTATTCGCCGGAATGGTCAACGGCATGGGCGTCACCACCTTTGCAGCTCATTCCATCGCCGTGACCGCCGAAGAAATCTTCTACCTTCCCGGCTACGGCATACGCACTGCATCCTCTGCGCTGATCGGTTCGTCGGTCGGCGAAGGAAACAGGCGCAAATTCCGCGACACACGCAGACAAAGCATTCTGCTGACCGCTTCGGTTATGACGGTCAGCGGATTGATCCTTTTCTTTGCGGCTTATCCCTTGATGAAGCTATTCACCAACAGTGAGACTGTCGCCCAAATGGGTGCAACTGTACTGCGCATGGTGGCATTTTCCGAACCATTCTTCGGACTGATGGTGTCGTGGGAAGGCATTAGCTACGGCACAGGCCGCACACGCAGCGTGTTTATTATTGAAGCGCTGAGCATGTGGGGCGTGAGGATTCTCTGCACCTTCCTTGTGATACACGCCGGAATGGGACTGACTGCTGTCTGGTGGTGCATGATCGCCGACAACGTGACCAAAGCGGTTCTGCTGACACTGGTCGGCGTGCGGCAGATCGAAAAGCATCTGTTTACCCAAAAATCAATCCAACCAAAAGAGGTGTGTTTATGATTGTCTTTCTTCCCCACGGCAAATCTGCCGGAAAAGCCTCCACAAAATACGACATTGATAAGCTGACGCCCGTCATCCGGTGCAGCATATGCACCGGCGAACAGGTTGCGGGCTTCCGCGACAACGCCACCGGAAAATTCACCGATGTGATGCTGATAAGAAGCAGTCACGATCTTGACACATTCCGCAAAAAGTACGGCATTGAGGGTGATATAGAAAAAATCTACTGAGAAAAACAGCCGCAAAGCTTTGCCTGTAGGCGCTTTGCGGCTGTTTTCGTTCGACATATCTCAAACAGAATTCTCCAAATGTGAAATAATAATTTATCCTCTGTTCTTCAGCCAGTTGATATATCCGACTGCCTTATCCTTCACTTCTGCGGCAACCGATTGCCCGAGTATCTCCTGGCCTGTCGCGTTCGGGTGGAACAACGAACCATCCGTTGCGTGATCGTCAAGTACAAAATTCCGGGGCGTATAATTCTGTCGGGTAAATCCAAATTGATTGGCATCAATGTAAACGCACTGCAATAACTCACAAACCTCTCTCGTGGCGTTTTCATAATCCTGGTATGTTCCCTGCCTGTTGACGTTGACTGTCGCAGAGTTCCCCTTGACAAAGTAGCACGGAGACAGGCAGAAAACCAGCGCATACGGGTACCTTGCATGTATTTTCTCAATTGTATTTGCGTAAGCGCCTCTCCATGTTCTTATGTCACTCGTTGAAAGGTCGCTGTGCCCGTCCCAATTTCCCAAGGGAACATTTGCCTGAAAATCATTCACTCCCATAGCAATTAATATGATGTCAGGTTCATCGTCATCCCTGTGCAGTTGCTGGCAGCGTGAATCATCCACCGCCGGGGTAATATCCTTTGTCCACGACACATCACTCACGGCACAGCAGCTCGAACCGCGTGCTTCAATGACAAGCGGCTCCGCTCCCAAGAGATCACAAACCTGCTTCCACCACATAGAATTCACCGAAGGGATTTTTGACGACGTATAATAGGTGTTGTATTCGGACCAGCCTTTATAGGTGCTGATACTGTCGCCCAACACCGATACTTTCAGTCCCTGCCACGGCTTTTCATCCTCCGCATTCTGAATGAAGGTGATAACCGCCGCATCTGATCTAACAGTATTGCCGTATTTGTCAGTTACTTCACAGACAAGCTGTATGCCGTTCCATGTGTCGTTGGGAGTCGCGGTTTCGGTCGAATGGGTGCGATTCTTCCATAATGAAAACGCACTTTGTCCCATCTTCTTGAAATACCACTGATATTGTAATTCTTCTCCCGAGGCGCTGACCGAAACGGTAATTTTATCGCCGAAACGTATCTGACAGCTTTCAGGCTGTCCGATTACGCGAGGTTCCGATACAAAGGTTATGGTCGCCGCTTCGGATGTCACCGAATTTCCGGAACTGTCCTTGATCAGACAGCGGAGCTGTATTCCATCCCATGTATCGTTGGGAGTTACCGTTTCCTTTGCGTTGACTCGTCCCTTCCACACTGAGAACGAATCCTGACCCTTCTTTTTGTAATACCACTGGTATTGTAGACCTGTCCCCTGCGCGGATACAGATACGGTTACGGCATTTTCCTTTATTACCGTCTGACTTTTTGGTTGAGAGGTGATTGTGATCGGAGTAATGTCACTGTTTGCACCCTTGCTGTCGGCCAGCCCGACCATTTCTGTATCACTTCGGCTGCTACCCGATGCAACGGCATTGGTGCCGGTCAACAGGAAAATGGAACCCGCAAGGCCGATTGCGATCATTCTTCTTATTTTCAAAATACCATTCCTTTCCGACTCTTTTAAAGTAGTCCCTGAATCAATTCTTTCTGATAATCATTTAAGCATGTTTTTGGTATGGAAATTGACTGTAAGTGTCGCTTCTCCTCCGTTTTTTCTGCAAGTAATTTTAACCTATTTTAGATTAAAAGTCAATATCATCCAATATAATTTTTAATATTTTATTGGGTGATAGAAAAAATGTATCGTAGAATCAGAGATTTAAGAGAGGACAACGACATGCCTCAGAGGGAAGTCGCACAACTGCTCAATATGTCACAAACTGGGTATTCCAAATATGAAACAGGTGAAAATGACGTTCCGACAGCCGTTCTCATCAAACTGTCGATGTTTTACGACGTAAGCGTGGATTATCTTTTAGGTCTTACCGACGAAAAGAACCGTTACGCCGTATCCGCTCACTTTGCAGAAGATGCTGCAAAAATGAAGGAGCACTCACGCAAGTCCCATCGCAAAGATAATTAGCAAAATATATAAAAAATATTGCATATGTCGCCGTGATATGCTATACTATACAAAGCAATCTATTTTTGCGCAAAGAAGTGATTTTCTATGACATGCAAGAACTGTGGCGCAGCGGTGAGCGCCAATGATAAATACTGCCCTGTCTGCGGCGTTCCTACTGCCGAAAAGAAAAAACCGAATTTCTGCATACACTGCGGAAAAAAACTTGCTCCGAACGACAGATTCTGTCCCGGCTGCGGCTGGGAGATCGGCGAACCGAAGCCAACTGTCACCGATCCCAAAAACAACATCTCCGCCTCACGGCTTTATTACAAGCCTCGGCGAAAAGTACTCGACATAAAAGCGGTCATATTGGTCACACTCCTCCTGCTGTCAGCCGCAGTCTTCTTTACCGGCACACTGCTGGAATGGTGGCGGCTTTGATATTCCCGCATTGACAAACCAATAGGATTGATTTGCCCCGACAGGCTGATTTTGTATCTCACATGGTGATGCACAATAGGCTTGCCGGGGCGCTGTTTTTTTCCCCATGCGTGAAATCTGCCGGGAACTGTTTATCCGGAATCACACAGCCTTCCTATTGCGCAGCTGTGGCGGTTCCAGACAGTGCGCTCCGAAAGATGCAAAGCATCCCCTATTTCTAAAAAAGTCTTTCCCTCGACATAATGCAGAAAAAGAACCATGCGTTCCTCACTGTCGCTTATTCTGTCGATCAGCTCAGTAATCCGGCGTTCCGATTCTTCTGTTTCCTCAACCTTCCGCGTGTAAAAATCTGCCAGATCGTTCATCATCTCAACCACTCGCTCAACACGGTTCGCAATATTGCCTGATCTCACACTGGCGCCATTCATAACGACCGCCCTGACGTCATAAATATCGTTCCGCTTATCGGTAATCCTTTTGCGAAGCTGCTGACATTCAAGATGCAATCCGCTGTACTGTTTGAGTGTCCGTATGATCTCCTGTCTGTTCATTTTCCATCATCCTTTCATTCTCCGATGAAATTGCTTTTTCTTTCTCCAGTCGCATCTTCCTTTCCCTCTCCGCGTCGCGCTTAATACCGAAAACGATGGCTCTGATTTTTCTGATAAGCATGAGCTTTTCGTTGCACGGATTGCAAATACCGCTCAGATTGGTGGTCTTGCAACCGCAGTATTTACAATACATTACATTTGACATGATAATTCCTCCTCGTCCGATTGATGGTCTGTTGGCTGGCTCCGTTTCAGGAGAACACTCATCGGTATCTCCGAAAATAACGCGTGCAGCACGAGCAATTCCCTGAGCCTGAATTCCATGCTTCCCCGCAGCCGCCTGCCAAGTGAAGATACACTCATCCCGAGCACCTGAGCAAGCTCCCTTCTTGTAAGGCCGCTATCCGAAATGGCCGCTGTCAGATTGGGAAACACCGGAAAAGTATCATTTTGCATATGGAGCAGATCCTCCTTGAAACGTATTAATTCCTTTATTGGAATTTGTAATTGTATTATAATACCTTAAATTGCATTTGTCAAGTATTTTAGAATAATTAATTAAATTAATTCCAATAGGGGAATTATTGCCGCTTGACACCCGCATTTAAATATGATAGTATATGAATGTAAGGTAAAAAATTCGATAATACTATTTGCAGACGGGTGATCAACATGACATTTAACGAATACATCAACAGACGCCGTAAGGAACTCGGTATGACAGTTGATGAGCTGGTAGAACGCTCTGGGCTGCCTAAGGGCACAGTCAGCAAAATAACTGCCGGTATCAACGCTAATCCAAAGCTCACCACCATCGAAGCAATATGCCGTGCGCTGATGATCTCTGTAGACGATGCAATGGGGCTTGCACCCGCCGCGTCGATCTTTTCCCTCGGCGAGATCGAGCATATCAACAAATACCGGTCTCTCGACAAACACGGCAAAACCGTCATGGATTCCATTCTGGATATAGAATATGAGCGCTGCAATCCTACACTTAAATTTATAACGCGTCCGTATTACTCTGTTTCCGTATCAGCCGGCAACGGCAATCCCCTCGACGAGCCGTCGGAGGAAGAAATCGAAATACCGGACACGCCGGAGAACCGCAGGTGCGATTATGTGGTGCGTGTAAACGGAAACTCCATGAATCCCACCTTTAAAGACGGCGATCTTGTATTAGTGGAAAAAAACGCAAGAGTAGACGAGGGCGACATAGGTATTTTTGTACTCAACGGAGAGAGCTTCATCAAAAAACAGGGCGTCGACGAACTGATCTCGTTAAATCCGGAATATTTGCCAATACCATACGGTCAGGGCGACAGCATTCTATGCTGCGGCAAGGTGATTTCTAAACTGAAAAAGAGCTGAGTTCTTTTCCTTTTTCTCATGCAGCAAAAAACAGGACATTACGCAAATTTCATTTTGCGGTAATGCCCTGTTTTTTTGATTGTTGATTTATAACAAATGTGTAAGCAATGTTATCCTTCCACGTCCGAGTGAAAGTAAGCCCGAGCGTTCCATTTCCTTGAGAGTACGGGAAACCACTTCGCGTGAGGAATTGATAAGAGCCGCTATTTCCTCATGGGTAATCCTTATCTCATCCGTGCCGCTTGCTTCGGCTTTTTCCCGCAGCAGTGCGGCAATTCTCTTATCTATCCGGGTAAACAGCATGGTCTGCATGAGCTTCATCACGTCGGAGAATCTCTCCCCGAGCTTTTCATAAATGAAGCACCGCACGGCAAGGTTGTTTCTTTTGAATTCGGCAAGACAGGTGGCGGGTATCACAAGAAGCGTGCAGTCGGTGTCGGCAACCATCTGCGTTTCAAATGAAATCTGATTGACCACACACGATGCCGACAGCAGATCTATTTCACCTTCACCCATGCGATAGAGTACCACTTCGCGCCCTTCCTCCGACAGCATGAAGGTGCGGAGGCTGCCCGACAGCAGTTTGATCAGCCCTAAACATTCCTGCTCCGGCGAGTAGATAAGGCTGTTTCTTTTGTATTCCCTTATCCTCGCGCAGTTTTCTATTCTCTCCCTCTCATCCTGCGTGAGATCGCTGTAAAAAGGCAGCGTTCTGATTTCCTGGTTTACGTTCATTGGCTTTTTCTATATAAAGAGATTCACATCGGATTCTTCCGCGTCGCCGAGGTATGTTCCGACGCCGCCTATCTCCACGCCGTCGATCAGCTCCTCCGCATGGATTCCCATCACGTCCATGCTCATGGAGCAGGCTATGATCTTCACACCGTTTTCCATCGCCTTTTTCATCATGTCCTCGAGGGAGTCGATGTTTTTGTCCTTCATGATGCCGCGCATCATGGCTGTGCCCATGCCGCCCATGTTCATTTTGGAGAGCTTGGTCTTGGCTGCGCCGCGCGGCAGCATTACGCCGAACATTTTCTCCATGAGGCTCTTTTTGACCTTGACCTTTTGCGTCTTTCTCAATGCGGTAAGTCCCCAGAAGGTGAAAAACATGGTGACGGGTCTGCCCATTGCAAGCGCGCCGTTGGCAATAACAAAGCTCGAAAGCACCTTGTCCATGTCACCGTCAAATACGATGATGGTCTTTCCCTTGGCGCCGGAACGATTCTCCGCCGCTTCCTGAACGGCTGCGTCTGTTCCGCCCGTTCCCTTGCGGATAGCTGCAACGTATTCTCCGCCGCGTTTTTCATTGGAAACAAGCGTGTTGCCCGTTCTTCGGCACCATGAAGCAACATCCTTGGCAAAACCGGGATCGGAGGCGGTAACCTCCACCACGTCGCCGTCATTCATGGCATTGACAGCCTTGAATACCTCCATAATCGGACCGGGACACTGCATTCCGCAGCAGTCGAGGGTAATTTTTTTCATCTGCTGATGGCTCACGGCGGATTCATCCTTTCTTTCCGACACCATTGCAGGCGTATCGTCTGCCGGTTCTGTGGAATGGGTAGATTTGTAAAAGCGCACGCCGCCGGGATAGATCTTTACATCATTGAATCCGTTCTGCATAAGGATTCTCGCGCCGTTGTAGGCTCTCACGCCGACTGCGCAGAATACAATGACCTTCTTGGAACGGTCGAGCTTTTCCAGCCTATCGCGCAGTTGGCCGAGCGGAATATTGACGGCTCCCGGAATCGAATACGCCATTACCTCCGCTTCCTCACGCACATCAAGGAGAATGGCGTCGTGTGAAGTATCCGGCTCGTTCCATTCCGAAATACGCACCATGCCGCTCAGAATATTCTCGGCGACATATCCCGCCATGTTCACGGGATCCTTTGCCGAGGAATACGGCGGCGCGTAGGCAAGTTCAAGGTCTTTGAGATCCGTCACGCCGGCACCCAGTCTGATTGCCACTCCGAGCGTGTCAATGCGCTTATCGGCGCCCTCGCGCCCCACAATCTGCGCGCCGAATATCTTTTTCCCGTCCGCCGAAAACAGCAGCTTGATGGTAAGCGGAACTGCGCCCGGGTAGTAGCCCGCGTGGGAATTCTGGGTGATGATCAGCGTCTTGTAATCCTTTTCCTTCGTCATGCCCTGCCGCAGAAGCGCCTTTTCATTCAATCCCGTGGAAGCGGCTGTCTGGTCGAATACCTTTGCGACGGAGGATCCCTGCGTTCCCTTGTAGGAAGCGTCCCCGCCTGCCAGATTGTCGGCGGCAATGCGCCCCTGCTTGTTGGCAGGCCCCGCAAGCGGCACCATTGTGCGCTGCTTTAGTATGAAATCCTCAACTTCCACCGCATCGCCCACCGCGTAGATCGAAGGATCGCTGGTGCGCATGTGATCATCCGTGATAATTCCGCCGCGCTCGTTGACGGCAAGTCCGGCAGCCTTGGCAAGCTGGCTGTTGGGACGCACACCAATAGACAATATGACAAGCTCCGCTGTCACCTGTGTTCCGCTCTTCAGCGTGACGGTAACGGCGCTTCCGTCGTCGGCAAAGCGCTCCACTCCATCCGAAAGATAGAGCTTCACACCGTTGTCGCGTATATTTTCGTGAAGGAGCTGCGCCATTTCGTAATCGAGAGGAGCCATCACCTGATCGGCGGCTTCTATGAGTGAAACACACAGTCCCGCATGGTGCAGGTTTTCCGCCATTTCCAGTCCTATGAAGCCGCCGCCTATAACGGCAGCCGTTTTGATTCCGCCATCGCGTACCATTGCGCGGATGCCGTCGGTATCTGGTACCGTCCAGAGCGTGCGGATTCTCTCCGACTCAATGCCGGGAATCCTCGGGCGAAGCGGCGAAGAACCTGTGGCGATCACAAGGTCGTCATAACCCTCGGTATAGCTTTCACCGGTGGCAAGATTCGTCACCGAAACAGTCTTTGCCTCGCGGTCAATGGATGTTACCTCGTTCTTCACACGAACGTCGATATTAAAACGGTCGCGCATCATTTCGGGAGTCATAAGAAGCAGCGCGTTTCTGCTGCGGATCACGTCGCCCACATGATAGGGCAGTCCGCAGTTGGCATAGGAGATATACTCGCCGCGTTCGAGAATGATGATCTCACGCTCGCCGTCGAGTCTGCGCAAACGTGCGGCGCAGCTCGCGCCGCCTGCAACGCCGCCAATGATTACGGTTTTTCTCGGCATTTTCTGAAACCTCTTTTCACAGTTGATTAACGTAAATGGATATATTCGTTTCTTTACTCGCTGACAAGTTTCTCGAGAGCATCGGGTTCCTGAAAGCCTATGCGCTGAGCGACCGGCTTTCCGTCCCTGAACAGAATCAGCGTGGGAATGCTCATAATGCCGAAGCTCATGGCCAGCGCCTGCTGCTGGTCAACATTGACCTTGCCTACCTTCACATCGTCGTGTTCCTCGGCAAAATCGGCAAGAATGGGACCGAGCATTCTGCAGGGGCCGCACCATTCCGCCCAGAAGTCGAGCAGTACAGGCTTGTCGGAATGCAGCACCTCGGCTTCAAAGTTTTCGCTTGTAATGATAATTTCTTTCATGATAGTTACCTCCGTTTTTTTATGTGCAGAGAACATTGGTTCCGCATCATTTATTATACGTTAATTATACAGCATTATCAACCGTATTTCTGTGACTTAGTCACATTATTTAAGGATTATTTTCACCAGTTGTTTCATTATAATTACAATTATTAACAGTTTTACTATTTGCTTGACAACCCCGGAATTAAAGCCTATACTTGACATGAAAGTCTGAATGTGATGACTTTTTATTCGTCAAATATTAGTTTTTATTATTCATTCAAGCGAGGTAATTTCTATGTCAAAGCGCACCAAAAGATTAGCCGCGGCAGCAGCCATACTGCTGCTAATATTCACACTGAGTACCACCGTGATGTCTGTGGTCATGCTGGTGAATCAGAAGAATGTCAACAAGATGATCGCCATCTACACAGGGCAGCTCGAGGATCCCGAGCAGGAGGACGATGTGGTTATCGCCCAGAATTACACCATAAAATCCACCACGCATATCTCCGATGCGTACAAGTCGGGCGATACGTCACAGCTTGACGACCGCGACAAGGAAACGCTCGCCATGGCGAAGGACGTTATCAAAGAAAACATCAAGGACAGCATGACGCCGTTTGAAAAGGAAGAGGCAATCTATAAATACCTGACCAAGGGTATGAAGGCGACTACCGGAATTCTCACCGTCATCTCCGATACAACCAACGAAAACGACAATCCCCATGACGTGCTAAAAAATCGCAGCGCTGTCTGCGTCGGCTACGCGACCACATTCAGACTCTTTATGCAAATGCTCGGCATCGAATGCAGAGTAGTTCACAACACTTCGCTCAGCCATTCGTGGGATCTGGTAAAGCTGGACGACGGCTGCTGGTATCACACCGACTGCTACATGGACAACGAAAGCGCTAATTACAGAAACTTCAACATGGATGACACCGCCTGCCGCAATTCGGGTCACGAATGGAACACCGGATTCTTCGAAGCTGCCGTGGGCAAAAAATACAACTACACTCTGATGTCCTGCAAAGAGATCAAGGACATATACGCCATTCCCAAGGCGGTTATGGAAGCTGTAAAGAATAAAAAACAGACATTCAGCATCTCTTTCAAAGAGAAAATCAAGTCTGAGGACGAAAAGTTTGCAAAATACATGGTTGAGCAGCTCGAAAATATGATGGGCAGCTCCGACAAGATTTACACATCCTATCAGTGGACAGTCAATGACAAGGGCGAATACGTGCTGTGCTACTATCTGACCTATAATTCCGACGCGGGAGAAGAATTGACCGAAAAACAGAGAGAAAAGATTGACAACAAGATCAGCAATGTGCTGAATCAGTATAAATTCTACGATACTTACGGCAATTATTAATCAAAATAAGATAACAGACAAAGGAGCGAATCCATCATGACTGCGATCAAAAAAATAACGGCTGTTATCCTTTCGGCGGTTGTGCTCTGCGGCATCTTCACCGCCTGCGGGGACGAGGCAGAGGAAATAAGCATGTACGACCTGAATCAGGCACTTGTCGGATTCACAGGTGAACCCGACAACATGAAATATGCCAGCAGCAGCGATTCCAATCCCCAAGATCTGCTGGCGCATGTTTCCAACATAGAATACAGCAAGGTCAAGGCGTTCTTTATCACCTATGCCTCTGACGGCACAGGCAACGCGGACGAAATAGCCGCCATTCAGGTCAAAAAGAAATCCGATCTCAACGAGGCGGCGGAGTCGCTCAGAAACCATCTGGAAACACGCAAGACACTCTACGCCGCCTATGACAAAACTCAGCTTCCAAAGTTAGACAAAGCAAAGGTATTCACACGCGGAACACTTGCCATTCTGATGGTTGCCGACGATTCGGACAAGATGGAAGCCGCGTTCAACGATTTCTTCAAAAATAAATAACACAGGAGGGACTGCCCAATGGTATTCAGCAGCGCGGTTTTTCTTCTGATATTCTTGCCTGTTGTGCTGCTTCTCTATTATGTCCTTCCGGCCAGGGCGAGAAATCCCCTGCTGCTTGTCACGAGTCTGATTTTCTACGCATGGGGTGAACCGGTCTATATCCTGATCATGCTGTTCTCGACCGTTTTCGACTACTGCAACGGACGGCTGCTGGAAAGACTCGACCAAAAAGGCAAACCGGAACTGCGCAAGTGGGTGCTGGTGCTATCGCTGATAGGAAATCTCGGTATGCTTGGATTTTTCAAGTATACCGATTTTCTGATAAGCAGCCTGAACGCCCTGACGGGACAGGAATTCGACCTGCTCGGCATCGCTCTGCCGATCGGCATTTCATTTTACACATTCCAGACACTATCCTACACCATCGACGTGTACCGGCGCGAAATACCGGCGCAGCACAACATCATCAGCTTTGGGATGTACGTCTGTATGTTCCCGCAGCTCATAGCGGGCCCTATCGTCAAGTACCGCGACATCGAAAAACAAATCAACAGCAGAACGCTCGGAACAGACCGCATTTGCGCGGGAATCTTCCGCTTTACGCTCGGTCTCGGCAAGAAGGTGCTTCTCGCCAATTCCTTCGGCGCCGTCTGGGACGAGATTTCGGCGCAGCAGGGCAACGCGGCTGTCACCTCGATCATCGGCGCGGTTGCCTATATGCTGCAAATCTATTTTGATTTTTCCGGCTACTCCGATATGGCGATCGGCATAGGAAAAATGCTCGGCTTCGACTTCCTCGAGAACTTCAATTTTCCCTATGAATCCAAAAGCGTCACCGAATTCTGGCGCAGATGGCACATTTCGCTCGGCTCATGGTTCAGGGAATATCTCTACATACCTCTCGGCGGCAACCGAAAAGGGCTCCCCCGGCAGATGCTCAATCTCCTGATCGTCTGGGGGCTCACCGGACTGTGGCACGGCGCCGGCTGGAATTTCGTCATATGGGGTCTGTATTTCTTCGTCCTGCTGGCAGCGGAAAAGCTCTTCCTGCTCGACCTGCTGAAAAAGGTACCTGCAGCGATAGGTCATCTCTACACCCTGCTGGCGGTGCTGATCTCGTGGGTCATCTTTGCCTGCGACGACATCGGAGCGGCAGGACGTTACCTTCTCTCCATGTTCGGCGCCAACGGCTACGCCGACGCGGCTTCGGTTTATTATCTGAGTGAAAATTTCTTCATTCTGCTTGTTGGTGCAGTGCTTTCGGTCAGTTTTGTCAAAAGGCTTATCGCCAAAAAAGTCAACGCCATTCAGAGTGCGAACATCCGTTTCGGCATAAAGACCGCCATCGGCGCGACTCTTTATCTGACTTCCCTGCTAATGGTGATAAGCAGTTCCTACAATCCATTCTTGTATTTCAGGTTTTGATTATGATTTTTTTCAATAAAAAGATAAACGCAAAGCGAATCACGATTGCTCTGTTTCTCGCTTTTCCACTTCTGTTGCTCACAGTAATCCTGTTTAAGCCCGATAATCTCATCTCCGTCAACGAAAACCGTGTGCTGACCGCCGGAAAGGATATTCGAAGCGATATATTCAGCGGCGAATTTCAGAAGGATCTGGAAAACTACCTCTCCGACCAGTTTCCCATGCGTGACACACTCAAAAGCGCCGAAGTCAACGTCAGGCTGCGTCTGCGCTCCGGCAGCATAGGCGGTGCGTATGTGAACAAGGACGGACGGCTCTTCCAGAAGCTGCTGGAAAGCGACGTGGACAGCGAAAAGTGTGTAAGATACGCCGCGCGTGTCAATCGCATTGCGGAGCAGACCGGCATAGACACCTATGTAATGTACGTGCCGTCGGCGGGTATCTCCCTGAAAGACAGTATGCCCAACGGCGCACCGATGTACGATTACGACAGACTTTATTCTTCTCTGAAAAAAGAACTGCGATCTTGTAAAATCATCGACCTTCGCAAGGTTCTTTCGGAACTCACAGAGTATTATTACGCTACCGACCACCATTGGACGGCAGCGGGCGTATCCGCAGCATACAGGGAATGGCTTTCAGCGCACGGGAATTCTCAATCCGACTATAATACACCGGAGCTGATAACAGTCACCAAAAAATTCCGCGGTACGCTCTGGTCAAGAGTGCCTTCTCGAAGCATCGGCTGCGAGAAAATGCAGGCCTTTCAAATTCCCGACGGACTGACAGTGGAAGCCGACGGCAAGGAGATCAGTTTGTATGACTATTCCGCCCTTAGGACAAAGGATAAATACAATTTCTTCGAGGGCGGCAACCACGGCATTCTGACCGTCACCAATCCCAATGCAAAGAGCGGCAAGACACTTCTTATCCTTAAGGATTCGTTTGCCAACAGCTTTTTACCCTGCCTTGTCAGCGATTACGCAAAGATCATCATGATAGACGAACGATACGCCTTCATCGATGCGGGACAGCTTGCGGTTGACATGGGTGCGGAAGAAATCGCCGTCATCAGAGAAATCATTTCCGTCGGATAATTCTTTAAAGGCACAACAAAAATACCGTTCCTTTTGAAAAATGAGGGAGCGGTATTTTTGCTGATTATGATTTTTAAAGACTTATTTGAGCGAGTCGGACATGGCCTGAATCGTGTTCTTGTACATATCGACAAATCCCACCTGCGGCTCCCAGCCGAGTGAACGGAGCTTTGACGCATCGAGATTCATGTGAAGTGTAGGAGCGTAACCGAGTTTTGCGGCGTCGGCGCGTTCTCTGACCTCGACTTCAATCTTGCCTCCGGCACATTCCTTTGCCACAAGGCAAGCCATCTCGTAGATGGTGCAGTAGGTTTCCTCATTGGCCGCGTTGTAGGCTTCGCCCGGAACACCCTTGGCAAGCACGGTAAAGAGCGCGTTGGCCGCGTCCTCCGTGTAGAGGTAATTGCGCTTGGTTTCGCCCTTGGTGTTGAGCACGATGTTTCTTCCCTCGATGGCACAGCGGGCAAATTCCGCGAACACTCTGCCGTCGTTATACGCCACTCCGGGGCCGAAGGTCTGTGTCAGACGGACAACCTTCGCCGGCACGCCGTACTCCGAAGCATAGGAGGCGCAGAGGCTCTCGCACATTCTCTTGCTCTCGGGGTAGCATGAGCGGACTGCCATCGCGTTGAGGTTGGTGGGATGTTCCTCGTTGATCTTCTCATCTGTATCGGGTGTGCCGTAGACCTCCATGCTGGAAAGATACACAAAGCCCTTGACCGCATTTGCCTTGGCAAATTCCAGCATTTTGATGGTGCCGTCCACCGAAATCATCACCGTTTCAACAGGCGTTTCAATGAATGCCTTGCTGGCAGTCATGCTGGCGGCGTGAATGATGTAATCCACACCGATATTCTCCGGCTTGACGTCGCGCACATCGGCGATGATGAGCTTGAGTCCCTTCTCAACATATTCGCCGAGCACTGCCTTTGCGCGTTCCTCGCTGAATTCCATACCGATCACAGAAATGGGTGTTTCCGCCTGCTCATTCCAGTCGAACATCTTCTTAATCAGAGTGCATCCGATCAGTCCCGCCGCACCGGTGACAAGCACCGTTGTGCCTTCAAATTGTTTGAAGTCGATCATTTTTCATTCCTCCGTAATCTGAATTATTTTTCACATAAGCTCACTGTCGCAGCACTTCAACGCCTCGGCAATGACCTGATCCATATCAAAGTATTTGTACTGTCCCAATCTGCCGCCGAAGATAATGTTGCTCTCCTTCTCGGCAAGCTGTCTGTACTGCTCATAGAGCTGCCCGTTCTTCTCGTCGTTGACAGGATAATACGGCTCGTCGCCCGGCTTCCACTCGGAACTGTATTCACGGCTGATGACCGTCTTGGGAAGATCGTTGCCCTGCGCGTCCTTGCCGAATTCAAACCACTTGTGCTCAATGATCCTCGTCCACGGGGTCTCGCGGTCGGTGTAGTTGACAGCCGCGTTGCCCTGGAAATTCGGCTTGTCAAGCAGTTCATTCTCAAAGCGCACGCTGCGGTATTCCAGATAACCCAGCCGATAACCGAAGTAGGCGTCAATGGGGCCTGTGTAGACTACCTTTTTTGCAAGCGCGTCAAACTCCGCCTTGTTAGCAAGGTAATCGGTGTTCAGCCGGACTTCTATGCCGTCCAGGAGATTTTCCACCATCTTGGTGTATCCGCCTACCGGAATGCCCTGATAGAGCGCGTTGAAGTAGTTGTTGTCGAATGTCAGTCTGACAGGCAGCCGCTTGATGATGAAGGAAGGAAGCTCCTTGCAATCTCTTCCCCACTGCTTCTCGGTATAGCCCTTGATGAGCTTCTCGAAAATATCTCGTCCCACCAGCGAGATCGCCTGCTCCTCCAAATTGCGTGGCGTGCCTGTAATCTCGCCGCGCTGCTCATTGATCTTCGCCTCGGCTTCTTCCGGCGTCACCACACCCCACATCTTGTTGAAGGTGTACATATTGAAGGGCAGCGAATAAAGCTCCCCTTTGTAATTGGCAACCGGTGAATTGGTGAAGCGGTTGAACTCCGCAAACTGGGTTATGTAATCCCATACGCGCTTGTCGTTGGTGTGGAAAATGTGCGCGCCGTACACATGAACATTGATGCCTTCCACATTTTCTGTGTAAACATTGCCGGCGACGTTCGGACGCTTGTCAATTACCAGAACCGATTTGCCGTTCGCTTTGGCTTCGTGAGCAAATACAGCACCGAAAAGTCCGGAACCGACCACAAGATAATCATACATCATTAAATCACCTTTTCCATTTCAAACTAAGTATTTAATTCTAATCTTTCTAATGGATTCGCTCACTCTGTAGGCTCCTGTCAGCGTCACCGCAAAACGAAGTAGGAACATTATGACTACTCCCACGTTTGTTGTAAATGCAAAGTTTCCAAAGCAAGTCGCACTTATCGCAAGCAACACATAATTAATCGGATCGGAATACAGGTACAAGCCGAATGAATTTCTCAAAAGTCCCTTATAAAGCCATGTACTGCAAAACTTTGTATCCGAGAGCCAATAAGACAGCACATAAACGATATACATTCCGAGCAAAGAAAGAATGACCCCAGACGGAATGCGAACGAGTTTTGTGCCAAATCGCCTGTTTGCGGCAAAAACCGCCAGAAACAAGACAGCTGCGATCAAAACATTTCTTTTGTTATTAGAAATGTTGACTTTTTCCCTGTACTCTTCAAAAATATACCCGGTAAAGAACCAAACTGTATACTCAAAGACATAGCTCACAGCGTTTACGGGAATAAAACCGCTGACCATATGGGCGGCAAGCAACAAGGCAAAGATAGCCGGATCCGGCAACCGCAGCTTTTTAAGCAGATAAACTGCAATGAACGCGAAGAAGAGCGTCGGCAAGAACCACAGATGCGTGTTGCCCTGCAACAGGAACTGACCGACCGTCACGTCTGCCGCCAGATTGGAAGACGAAGACCAATATCCCGAAGCTAATTTTAAAGGAAATACATAAAGAAACGTGACAACCGCGAAGGGTATCAGCAGACGTTTTGCCTTTGAAACAGCCAGAGAGCGGAGCGAAAGACCCGGTCTGCGCTCATAGCTTCTGCGAAACAGCGCGCCGCTCAGCGCGATAAACGCCGCCATATGGAAAGCATAAATCATTTTCCATACCAGATTGAGCAGCCGGAATGCAATCAATCCATTACTTCCCGAAAACAGAAAGTCAACTCCGCCGTAGGGAGTGAGTATCCTGTAGTACTGACAGTGACTGATAATAACCAGAACCGTCAGCACGACTCTCATTGATTCATATTCATTGATGATCTTTTTTTCCATATATATATATCACAGAAGGGCAAAGAAAACAAACAGAGGAAGCATCTGGAATGAAGTTATCGTAAAGATAAACATGACCATAAACAGACAGATAAACACTAAATTATTCCAGTCCGCCTTTTTGACGTATCTGTACGCTCCTAAACCGAACGAACCGGCATAGGGTGCGAAGAGATAAAGGCCTCCGTAAGCCAGAATCTGCATGAGAGAATTGGAAAAGCCCTTTCTGTCTATTCTGAAGGTGCTCATCATGTATACGTAAGAATTACTGTTGCCGTATCCGTTGCCCATGATCGGATGAAGCATCCACGCCTTGAAGCCCGCTACAAAATCGTCCACTCTGAGCGATCCCGATGTGGTCTGGAGCTTTGATTCAAAGACGTATTCCATCACCAGAACGATGATGATCAGTACAATAGGAGCAATGGCCAGCTTAAGCACAGACGAAACCGTATGCTTTCCCGTATTTGATATGAGATATTTCAGGAAGATAGCGATAATCGCAACGACATATCCGGTTGTGGAAATACAGGTGACAATGGAAACAAGCAGCAATATGCAGATTTTTACATTGTATTCCTTTTTCTTGAAAAGCTCAACAAGAAAAGCAAAGCAAAACATAAAGCTGCACATCGGTGCTTCGGTAAATATGGCGCTGTTTCGCATAAACACAGTGTCAAAAAAGCGCTGGTACTGCGTCTCAAAATAGAGGTGGTAGTAATTGTTGATGGGAACCTCAGAACCGTCAGTGGACGACCAAATGGTATATTCTATGCCGCTGGGCTGTATGAGACCGAGAATGGAACCAACAAACCAGAATGCCAGCGAAACAACTGCAATGACCAGAATGATATTCTCAATGATCTCATACAGCTTCTGCTTGTGTTCTTCCCTCATGGCAAAACACAGCAGGCAGATGGTGCATATTCTCAGCACCATCTTCGGGAAAGCATCCGATTTGTATTCGTCATAGAAATAATACAAAAACAGATACGCGCACAGCGCCGCAGTGGTAATGATTCCGTTGATAAAATGCTTCGTGTAATGCTTCCTGAAAATGACATATACGACCGTCGCACCGACCAGCGCCATCAGCAGCAGATCGTTTATTCTGCTGTATTTTGGCATAGCTGTCCAGACCGAACGCATTTCAAACACCAACGTTACCGCAAGCAGATATACGGCAGCCATCGGAGCCGAAAATTTGATTACCAGCTTTCTTTCACTCATCGGATCACTCCTCCCGGGTTTTTAAGGCTGCATTTTTTTTGATGTATTTATTAAATAATTTGCTAATCTTAGCAAGCAGTTGTCCCACAAGATCGCACATGAGCCACTCATGGGTTACGAGAAGTACTGCGGCATATGCTCCAAAGAAAAGCAGCGTGGTAAATGCCAGCGTGAAGAAGTTGCTGAGTTCAAGATACATGATCCAGACAGAACACAGCGTTCCGGCAGCAAGACCAAGCGCAATCTTCCAATAAGATACCGCCCGGAAGGCATCGTGCAGTATTTCGCTCTTCATAGCAAAATACTGCACGATGAGCACCGCAAATTCCGCCGCAAGAGTACCTATCGCCGCTCCTGTCGATTTCATCTGAGGGATCAGCAAAGCGTTGATAATAAGGTTTATCACCATACCCACAATTTCAGAAAGAAGTACCGATTTTTCCTTTCCCAGAGGAACCATAATCTGAATGCCTGTAATATTGGTAACGCCTATGAAAAGCAGCGTTGGCATGATGATCTTCATCGGAATGATGGAAGGGGAATAATAACCGCCGGAGAGCAGCCATATTCCGTATTTTGCATAGAGGATAAAATAGAGCATCAGAGCCGATGAGATGATGAAAACAAAATCCAGAGCCTTTCTGCTGACGGTGCGGAATTTGGACCATTGCTTTGTCTGAATCAGGAAGGATGACCTCGGCAGCAGAACCGCGCCGAGTGAGGTGACGATGCTCAACAGCAGGCTCTTTATTCTCACCGCCGCATTATAAAAGCCTACGTCGGCCTTTGTAAGCATAAATCCAAGCATCAGTGTATCCATATGCGTATAAATGGTGGTAGCGCATGACATGGCAAAGAATATAGCCAGCGGTCTTAAGTGACGCTTGACATGATAATTTCCAACGCGCTTCAGATCGATATATTTCCGGACATTGATAAAATTGAAAATATTGGACGCAGAAGCGGCAAAAATGGAAATAAAGCCGTAAATGATGTAATCCTCCTGCTCATGAACAAGCAGGAACATTGCCAAGAGTGCAATAAATTTAAATACGATGGAACGAATGGCAATGTAACGGTACTGTTCAAGCGCTTTATAAAGCCACTCCATGCCAATGGATGTCAGCAGTATGGTAAAGCTTACGATAATGTAAAGCAGTCTGTCATCCGAAAGAGCGGGAACAAATATCAGCGCAAGACCAAGCAGAATATACGACACAACGCACATGATCAGATTAATGCAGAGAAGCTCATGTACAGTGCGGGTCAGCTCCTTGCGGTTGTTTCTGACTTTTGAACATGTCCGTATACCGTAAGTAGGCATACCAAGCTGTGACAGCATGGTAAAGTATGAAATAAGTGATACGGCAAATGAAACTTTGCCTGTTCCCGACGGCATCAGTATTCTCGACACATAAGGAAATGTGATAAGCGGGAATATAAAGTTTGTCATCGTCAGAAACGTGTTATAGATAAAATTCTTTTTGATTGATTTCTGTTTCTTCATTTGATACTTCCTGACATTTTTAGATTACGAAACCAGTAACACGGACTGCCCGAACAGAAAAGTCAATCCTTTCCCAAACTGCCCAGTCCGTAGATCTGTTCATTCTCGCGTGCGTCAAGTATTGCTCGCATGGTATAAAAATCGTCGGGTGTGGTAATCTTGATATTTTCATACGGGCCGTCTACCATATGCAGTTTATATCCGTATGACTGCATTAATGTACAGGAATCAATGGAATTATCAATGCCTTCGCTCATAGCCCTTTCGTGAGCGGAGAGAATATCATCCAGCAGGAAGCTCTGCGGCGCCTTGGCAACCCTCGATTTATCTCTGGACGGCACCTGCTCCACCATACCGTCATCGCCAATCACAACAATCGTTTCTTTGACGATGCCGGAAGTAATTGCGGAACCATATTTCTTGACACTGGCAATATTATCGGAAAGCAGTTTCTCACTTATCAGCGGACGGACTCCATCGTGTATCAGTACGATCGCTTTCTGTCCTGCGGCAACCTCTTTGGCGGCCTGAAGACCGTTGTAGATGGATAGCTGTCCTGTAGCGCCCCCTCTGACTACGCGCTTGACCTTTTCTATGCGATATTGGTAAAGCAACTTTTCAAGATGAGGAATCCACTCGCCGACACAAGAGATGACAACCGCGTCAATTTCATCGTTGTGCTCAAAGTATTCCAGCGTGTGAATAATGATCGGTTTATTGTGTATCTCAAGAAACTGCTTCGGGACGTCCTTGCTGTGCATACGGCTTCCGACGCCGCCCGCAAAAATAACACCTATATTCATAGTGATAATGCCTCCATGACTTAGTATTCGTATATGCTGATATTGACAGTTCTCGATTCGACAGTAGCTCCCGACTCATCGGCAATGACACACTTAATCTGCATTCCCTGCCATGAATCATTCGCTGTCGCATAGGTAGTAGCCGTATCGTGACCCCACCATATGTTCCATTCCTCCGACCCGGCCTTTCTGTAGTACCACTGATAGCTCAGATTTCCTTCTCCCATGGCTTTTATGGTAAACGACGTATCTTCTGCGGAAATCAGATTCTTGTCGGACGGCTGGGTAATTATTCTCAGCTTTGTCCGAACCGAAACGTTTATGGGTTCAGAATAGGAATTTTTGCCGTCTTTGCCGATAATTTCGCAGCGCACCTGTGCCCCGTCCCATTCGTCGGTTGCTACGGTGGATACCGTTGTCTGATGATGTCCCTTCCAAACCGTCCATGTATTTTGACCGGCCTTTCTGAAATACCACCGGATTTGGGAATCGTCTTCCCTGACAGCAACGCTCAATGACATCGGTTCGTCCTTAAAGGCCGCGACGTCAACCGACTGCATCACTATTTCGGATTCGCCTGTCAGTTCAACCTGCGTCGGAGAGGAATAAACCGTGTTGCCGCTGCTGTCAGTTACAGCGCACCGCGCCTGCATTCCGTTCCAAGATTCTTCGGCAGTCGCCGAAATCATCGAAGATTCCATTCCCTTCCAGGCTGTCCATTCAGATGAATCCTGCCTTCTTAACTCCCATCGGTAATTAAGCCCGCTACCTGATGCTCTTACCTTAAATATGGCGTTCTTTCCCGGCTTAACCGAAACAACATCCTGTGAATAAAGCAGCACGGCATTTTCCGCCGCCAAACCGGTAGCGACCTCCACCGCATTGGTTGTGAATGTGTAAAAGCTCTCCACGCCTCCGGCGCTTCGGCTCACCACAAGGTATTGACCAATGCTGTCGTCTGGAAGATTCTCTATATCGTAATACTGATTACGTGTCACAGCAAGCTTGCTGAGTTTGTTGTTCACATAATCGTAGTTATAAATGACGTATTCTCGCGCGCCTTCCGCTCTCTGCCAGCTGAGTCTCGCTCTATTGCCTGTCAATTGGCAGTTCACAAACGGAGTGGCAGGCAAAGGAGACTTTCCGTTGCAAAGCGCAACAATGTCCGATCGCTTTGAATAAGAAATCCTGAATTTATCTCCCGGATTGTTGTCCCTGACAACACAGTTAACGCAGTTTTTTCCTATGCGCACATCATCTTCGCCGGAACCAGTAATAACGTTATTTTCGATAACAGCGCTGCTGTCGCTGTCCTCTTTATCAGTAATATGAATCCCTGTTTTTCGGGAACCGATCACGGTATTTCCGCTGATGCGTGAATTTCCGCCGTGATGCATTATCCCGTATAAGCAGTTTTGGGTCTTGTTGTCGATGATACATGTTTCAGATGATTCCGACCATATTCCCTGACAGTTTTCGACCTCATTCTTTTCGACAACCGCCTTGGTGTCAAGCAGAAAAATTCCCTGTGTCGCGGCGTTTGAAATCTTGTTGCCCCTTACCGCAGACATGGAATTTCCGCCCTTAATCCTGATGCCTCTTCCGTCGACATCCGATATGGCATTGTTCACTATCACACAGGAGGAATCACCGACAAGCACCGCCGTAGCATTGCCTGTCCCTGTGCCGATATGGCTGAGCTGATTATTCCTGAGCCATGCCGTACTGTTTTCGTTGATGGAAATGCATTTCTCTCCGCAGTCGCGAACAACATTGGCATTCAATTTGCATTCCGTGGAACAGCACCAAAGGAACACAGGGCAATTGTCTGCTGTGCAGCCGCTGACAGAAAGATTCACCATGCTGTAAGCGTTAATGCAGTTGTACTGCAGATTCTGAAAGGTGCAGCTTTGCACCGAAATATACTTCTCCTGCTTTCCAAAACCGTAGTGATGGGTTCCAATGCCGCTGGCCACATTGTCGAAGCGGCAATTTTTTACGGTTATGTTTTCTGAGGGAAGCAGACCGCCCCCTTTGAGCGGAAGAAAATCTATGTGAAGTGCCTCCTTGGAGGACTGGGAAATGTCACTGATAGGAAAATGATCTTTAAACGTGCAGTCTGATACAGTGGCGCCACTTACTCCCGTAAGCATGACGAAATGATCGGATGAATCCTGCATAGAAAGTCCGCGCAGAGTGATATTGCTTGCGCTGTGGAATCCGATCGGCTCGGTATGCGCACCGGTAACAGAAGCGTTTCCACGCCAGACGCCGCCGCTGATCACGACATCCGTAACCGCGTCGTAGCTGTTCTTTGTCGCGCCGCCAAAAACCATCAGACCTTCCTGTCCGGTATATACCAAGACAGCGCCGGCGCTTAACTCAAATCTCGTATGGGAATAAATGATCAAAGCCTGCTCTAAATAAAAGACTCCGTCGCTTAATGTAACGGTAACGGGAGAATCGGCGGTCGCATTGTCGCGGGCATAATTGAAGGCATCCTGCAAAGCTAACCTGTCGTCCTTTGTATCTGAGCCGTCCGCGCCAAAGCTCTCGGCAGAAATTGTGCCCGCGTCTCCTCTCTGCTTGGATTTGTCCGAGCAAGCAGCGCACGCTGTTACAATCAGTAGTACGGAAACAAACAGAGCCACGATATTCTTCATGCGATTCCCCCATAAAAGATATTTAATCTCACTAAGCCCCCTTAAAACGCTGATTTTAAGGAGGCTTAGTGCTCAGATCAGTATCTGTACTTTTTGAGCATCAGATGATGAAGAATTCCGTATGCTGCATAATTCGTCCAGACAAGCAGCTTGAAGGATTTACGCATGAGCAAACGCTTGTATATTTCGGGCTGTTCCGATTTAAGATATTCCACAAAGTCAATCAGCTCCTGTTTGTGCTGCTTTGACTTGGATATGATAAGGTATGTTCTTATCTGGAAACGAGTGCGTTTGCCGAAGTATTTGTATATATAATTGTCCTTTTTAGTCTCTCTTTTAAACACATCGGAATAGACATTATAGAGCCTTTTGAGCACAATCGTCTGTTCATTGTAGTGTTTTTCCAGACCGGACAGACTGATACTCTGCTCACCGCGCCCTATGCGGTAACAATAGACGGTGACAGGAGCCACCCGGATTGTATTGACCCAGCGCAAAGGCAGAAGGTCGTATTCCTGATCCGTGTAGAAGCAATGCTCCGTAAGCGTCACATTGTTATCCTTTAATATTTGCGTGCGGTAGGTAACGGAGTGCATGGTAAACCACGCGTCGTCAGGAAGCTCGTCAAAGGTTCCCGTCACAAAAGGTATCTTCGCCCCCTGATCGCTTTCTTCCGTATGTCCGTCAGTCTCGAACACCCTGCGGAAGCGGGCAATGATCATATCTTCGTCAGCTTCCTCCAGAATTCCAATAAACTCCCTCAGACCGTCCTTGTCAAACCAGTCGTCTCCGTCAAGCAACCGGAAGTACTTGCCTGTCGCGGCTTTTATTCCGGCGTTGACGGTGGAACCGTAGCCGCCGTTCTCCTTGTTGATGAGCACAAACGTTCCCGGAGCCATGCTGACATATTTTTCGGCAATTCCGGCGGTGTTATCCTTGGAGCCGTCGTTCACGATAATGACCTCTAACTTGTCCATTATTTCAGGAACAAGGCATGATTCAAGCGTCTGGTCAAGAAATTTTTCAACATTGTAGCTTGCTATGGAAACACTCAGTATTTTATCCAAATTAGCACCTCTCCATTCGCCGCGGAGTATATCATACTGTCTCCGGCAGCCTGTCATTCATCAAATTCAGAATCATCTCAGCCGCTCTCTCGGAAGCCTTGCCGTCATCCACACATCCCTTGTCCTCAAGGAAGAGATCGACTTCTTCTTTATATTTTTCCATATCAAAGCCGGCAATAATGTCTCTTACCGAAGCATTATCGGTGGCCAGTGGAAACGGGGTAGCTGTAATGGGGTAATAAAATCCGGTGCTGTTCTGATATGCCTCTAAATCCGGCGCATATATCATTCCCGGCTTTTTGGTGACAACATAATCAAAAATCCAGCTCGAATAATCCGTAACCGCGAAATCAATCGCCACCATCATCTCCTGAATATCAGTGTAGAGATTGCCGTCCAGAACATATCCGCTGTCTGCGCTGACCTTGCGGTTTCTCGCGTCCCTCGGATGCAGGCGCTTCAGGATGTACCATTCGCCCCCGAAGCGCTTTGTGAGGCATTCGCGCAGCAGTCCCGCGTCAAATACATCAAACTCCTTGGAGGCTTCACGGGCAAAGGTCGGCGCGTAAAGCACCAGCTTCGCATCATGAGGCAGACCGTAGAAGTCCCTGACCTTGTCGTGAAGGTTTCCGTCGGGGACATCATCTTTTCCGTTTATCAGAATATCGTTGCGTGCGTGACCGTACAACAACACAGGCGTTTTTTCCCAGAAGGAGCTTCTGTAGACCTCATTTTCAAAATCGCTGTTGGAAATAATATAATCAGCTATCTCACCGCATAGCGCACCTCTTTTGTTGCGCTTCTTATTGGGATTGGAAGCCGCGTCAATGCGCTTGATTCCCAGCGAACCGTGCATAGTCTCGATGAAGTACTGTCCCTTTTTCTTGGCAATGGGCTTCTTGACAAAGTTCAGTCCGTTGTCAACCAGCACCTTGGAGCTGTAAAGCGCCTTGTAATAGTCCTCCGAATTAAAGATCACCGTTTCGGCGTAATCGGGGAAATCAGCCCTGTCCTCTTCACGGAAAATCACCCAGACGCACTTCACATCCGAATTCAGCTGATGCAGCCTGCGGCAGATGTACTTGGGGTTGCAGGTGTATTTTCCCTGAAACGTAAAGAAAAGTATCTTGTTTTTGTCTATGGCAACGCTTTGACGCATCGCTTTGTACCAATACGCGAGAAGCCGGTTTTTCGACTTCTTAAAAAAGTCTTTTACTTTCATAAGCCTTCATTTTCGCTCCCTGAAAACTGCGATTTAAACTCAGCAATGGCTTCACTGTTGAGGATGATTTCTGTGGCAAATTCGGAATTGATCAGCGATTCCAGCCTGTCGGGTATCTCTTCCCTGCGCAGAATGGGAAGATTGTTGGTCTTGTGGAACCCCTCAGCGCGGTGGTCGATGGATATTATCAGACTGCGGCAGAAATTCTGCATAGCAAACACGCCGCCGTGGAGACGCGTGCCGACATAATCCACATTGCCCTCCTGAAGCGCCTGACGGTATCTTTTGAGTGAATAGATCCGCTTAAGATCACTGCCTCCCGGCAGGCGGTCAAGGTAATATTCGTCCTCAGTGGTCTGTATCCACACTCTGACATCCCTGTAATTTTTTCTGACGATCTCAATCATTTTTGCGTCGTTCTCCGGGGCGGTCTGGGGCTTATACCCGCTCACGCTGATAATACAGTTATCCGCCTTGCCAACAGGTATCCGGCGGCAATGCTCCGGAGTGAGCGACCACAGCGTGGGACAGCCGGTATTGATGGCGCGTCTGCCGAGTGATTCAATCAGCTTCTTGGTCAACTCATCCCGTACACTGTGCGCATACTGCCTGGAAAGAACCTTATTGTAAATATACCGACCGTACCAATCGAATTTATCCGATGAACCGTATGTTCCGACGCCTATCAGAATGCAGTTTTTATAGATGGAAAGATTCGACGGATACAGCTTCCACTGCGTGTTGATTTTAAAGAGCCGCTTCTGGGCTATCAGGTTGGTTCCGCAGACAAATTTCCAATCCGCCTGCTGAAAGTATTTGATTTTTGTTCCCTTATGAAGAAATTGCTTCACATAGCTGTGAGCAACCTGTTTCGCGGAAAAATTATTGACATGTGTCGCCAGCCGGAGGGAAAAATTCTCTTCGAATACATCCGACATACCGTTGCATATCGAATCGAGAATGATCTCGTCGCCGACATTGCTGGATGCAAGCGCCGTATCACATATTACGACATTCTTCACCGTATCACTCTTCCTGTGTGTTATTTCCGGCGCTGTTCTCCGATTCACCGGGGAATTTCAGCTCGAGGATGACATGCTCCTCTCTGTCTTCGGGAGCCGGCAGTTGCATATAGTCGCCGTACATATTCCTGAGATACCCGTCATAATCCTTCGGGACGTTCCACATATGACCCTCGAAGCTGAATTGGGAGGATTCCACAAAATCAGCGCGTTTGTACATCTCCCCGAAATAGTGCCGTCTGCCGGCAGGAACAGAAACCCATTTTGAACGGTTGTTTTTGCACCGGCTGTAGCATCGCTGTGTCTTGGCCGCCCATTTATCAAGCGAACGGAAGCTGATCAGCCTGCCGATGAATATCTTGATTTTTAGTACCGCGATGAGCTTTTTGTTATCTCCTGCCATTTCAAGAATGTGCTTTCTGTTTTGAAAATAATTCCTGCATGACAGCAAAAATCCCATTCCCATGCAGTCCATGCCGTGCATAAATCTCAGAACGGGATTGTTGTAGGTGTTTTCTATGCGTATCAGATCCACAAAGAAACCGCACTCGTCGTTTTCGGAATCCTCTCTTGCGCGAAACACGCTGTTTTTAAGCCTTACGCGGCTCACCAGTATGCCGTAATTATGCTTTTTATATGTGTGGAGCCAGTATTTGTCGGAAAATCTGTCAAGAAAAGCCTTCTCAAACCTGTCAAAATCACTGCCGAGAATATCAATATCCATATCGTCGTCCCACGGAATAAAACCGCCGTGACGCACCGCGCCGAGAGCGCTTCCGCCGGTAAGGTGATAAGTGATGTTTTCTTCCTCACAGACCGATATAATGTCCTCGGCAATTCCTAAAAGATACGTCTGATACCTTTTGAGCAGATCGCCGCTGAGTCTGACAGTGCCTTCTATATTGAGTTGCTGCTTGAACTGATCAACTGTTGAGAATATTTTAACCAAGCCCATAAATCAGCCTCCGGATACCATCTGATTTTTATATATCAAACGGCGCATATTACCGTTTGTTTCTCTTTGCTGTTTTGGCGGCTTCCTGTACCTCATATCTCCTGCCAAAGAATTTCGCCATCAGGAATCCCCATACCTTCTTGAACCAGTTTTCCTTCTCCATGAAGCGGCACGGGATCTCGGTAATATCCTTTTTCCTGAGTCTGCCCGTCTTAAGGCAATGATCCAGCCAGACGTTAAAGATTATTTCGCTGATACGGCCGTAAAATCTTGCCTGAAAGGAGGAAAGCTCGGGCATATCCACCTTGTCCTCATTCACGCGCTTTTCCAGTTCAAAGAGCACATCAAAGAGCCATGCACAGTATTCGTCAACCAGTCCGCGTTCCATTATCATCATATTAAACATATATCCCCAGCTGCGCCTGATCACCCGGTCAAACGAAGAAATATAATCCGGGTATTTTTCCGCTATTATGCTGCGCGTCTCGTCAAGCTGACTGATATAATGAGTATGCTTGTAATGATTATAAAGGGATTCGATATAATACTTTCTTTTATCCGGCACAATTACCTTTTTCTTTTTGAGTATCGGTGCAAGCTCGGCGTATTTAAGCACGCCGTCAAACGGATCGCGGGTCTTGCGCAGGCTGAAATGTCTGCGGTAATGGGCCAGACCTATATAATCAGCCTCAAGATTCTTCCACGCCCAATAAAGCCCGGTAAGCTCACAGTAGCCGGGATTTTTGAGAGAAATATTGTCTCCGGTGTTGTCCTTGACAAATCCGATGTCGAGCGGCTGCCCGTTTTCATCAATTTTGCCCTCGGCGCCAACATGAAGCGGAATATACATATCGTCATCAGGCATACGGAATGCCTTATGAGCCGCTACAATTATCTTTACCGTTTTGCCGTCTGCCATGTTTTCTCCTCTCAGGCTAAGCGCATCTGCATCATCTTACACTTGTAAGCCTTCCTCATACTTTAATTATTGTACTTAAAATCCGACCAAAAAGCAACCAAATCAAGAGATAATTCATGAATAAGATGAAAATCTGTCAATTACACATTATTCAGTCACCATCAGCAGAAAAAACTGTACACAATCATTTCATTATATACTTATAAAATTTATTATACCACAGCAACACAAAAGCTTCAATACCGACCGTCACAATTATCTTTAGAATTTTATCAAGAATTATATCAAGGATTTTTTATACATTGATTAATACAAAAGCTCCCGCAGAATATCAGATAACTGAATGTGCGGGAGCGGATAATTGCTATAGGCCTTTGTCTGGTTCAGAATGATTATACCACAGCAGTAGCGGCGGCGGCCGCTGCAACCGATGCTTCGGCAGGATATGTCCTGTCCATCTTTTTCAGAGAGTATTTCGCGCGATACTGCTCGATCAACTCATCGGAAAGAGTTGCCTTCAACTCGTTTCCGAGATTGTCAACGTGTATGCTGTAACTCTCGTCATGCGCCTCCACCATGGCAAAAATAACCTTGGAGCAGTGGACGGCAATACGTTCAAAATTGGTGAGCAGCTCGTTGAATTCGGTTCCCTGCTTGATGGTGCAGACGCCGGATTGCAGACGCTCCACATGATTGACCTCCGCTTTGCTGCAAAGCGAACGGATTACCATCGTCAAAGCCGATACCCTGCCGTCGGTGCGCCAGCGGTTGTGAATGAAATCGTCTACCGTAATGCCTACGATTTCATTAACCGCCTGCTCCATAACGGCAAGCTCCGCCTGCGCGTCCTCGGAATACACGATTCCGTTTTCACTCTTGTCTCTGGCGACAAAGCCTATGATCATGGCGTGGTCGGTGAGCCTCTCGAGGTAGGAAAGCGAATGGAGATATTTGAAAACATTGGCGCTCTGTTCTTTGGTAAGTTCGCCCTTGGAAAGCTTCATGAGATATGTGCCAATACTGTCCTCATAAAGATCGCCGAGCTTTTCATAACGCTGCACCTTGGTGAATTTCTCGTCATCGTAATCTCTGAGCAGGTCAAAACAGGCGTGAATACTCTTCTGCGCGGTAAGCGCCATGTCATAGACCGCCTTCTGCGATTGAGAAATAGCCAGCGCAGGGTAAGGAAGGAAACGTTCGTCGAGCGCAACCGGCTCCAGTTCCTTGTTTTCTTCCTCCGCATCGGGCTTGTCCTTGATGAGTGAACAAGTCATCTTGTCAATAGGCGTTATGAAGGGATAAAGCACCACGACATTGAAAAATCTGAAAATGGTGTTGACCAGAGCAACCGAAACCGTGCTCATGGTCATTGTCGTAAATGAAAAGTGGAAAAACGCGTCAAGAATATAGAACACAGGCGCACAGATCACAACACCTAACACGGAAATGATCAGATAAACCCAGGCTGTACGTCTGCCGTTGGTGTTGGCGCTGATGGCCGACAGAAGAACGGGCAGCGCAGCACCGATGGAAATACCTAAAATGATAGGCAGAGCGGTATGGAAGTCAATGGCCCCCGTCACCGTAAGCGCCTGAAGGATACCGACAGACGCCGAAGCACTCTGGAGAATAGCGGTAAACACAATGCCCACCAAAATGCCGATAACCGGATTGGAAAACATCGTGAGTATCTCAATAAAGGCAGGGCTCTCCTTGAGCGGATCAACAGCGCCGCTCATGTTGCTCATACCGACCATAAGCACGGCAAAACCGAGCATAATATCGCCCACGTTGTCGTACTTCTTTTTGAACATGCGGATGAAAATGCCTACAAGCGCGATGATGCCGGTTAACGTGGCAGTGGAGAAAAGAGAGATCCAGCCGCCGCCGTCGCCGCCGATCTCGGAAAGACAGATCACCCAGCCGGTGATACTTGTACCGAGAATAGCTCCGAGCACGATCGGAATAGCCCTGCGGAATTTCATCATGCCGGAGTTGACGAAACCGACCGCCATGACGGATGTGGCGGATGAAGACTGGATAATCGCCGTAACGCCCGTACCAAGGAGCAGTCCCTTTAAGGAGGTATCGGTCAGCCTGCCAAGCAGCAGCTCGAACTTGCCGCCGGCAGTCCGCTTCAATCCGTCGCCCATCAGCGACATGCCGAACAAAAACAGTGCCATTCCGCAAAGAAGAGAAAATACATTTGAAATAATCATCTTGTCACACTCTCATCGGATTCAATTATTCTGTTTGTTATCACTTATGATTGTATCATAAGAGCAGAGAGATGTCAAGAATCTTTGCCGTATTCGGGTATTTTTTATTTAAAATGGTTACTCCTCCAGAAGTGAAAGCAGTTCCTCCCGGGTCATGCTGCCAATGCCGCCGAGTTCGCCGCTGAGTATTTCGTCAGCGAGGTTCTGCTTGGTTTCCTGCAGCTCGAGAATTTTCTCTTCGACGGAATTCTTTGCTATCAGGCGATAAACTGACACGATTTTGGTCTGACCTATGCGGTGTGCGCGGTCGGTCGCCTGGTTCTGCGCGGCCACGTTCCACCATGGGTCATAGTGGATCACCACATCGGCTCCCGTCAGATTCAGTCCGGTACCTCCCGCTTTCAGCGAGATGAGAAATACCGGTGTGTCGTCCCCGTTGAACGCCTGCACCAGCTCGACACGCTCCTGCTTGGGCGTGGAACCGATTATCTTATAATACGATATTCCCTCGGCCGCCAGATCACGCTCCAGCAGTTCGAGCATGGATGTAAACTGCGAGAAGAGCAATATCTTGTGTTCGCCCTCGATGGCGCTTTTGACAAGATCAAGACAGGCAACACGTTTGGCTGATTCGCCCCTGTAGTCCTCGAAAATCAGCGAGGGATCGCAGCATATCTGGCGTATGCGGGTCAGCTCCGCAAGGATCCGTATCTTGTTTTTATTGACCTCCGACTGGTCGCTGCTTTCCAGCATTCCCTTCATGTAGGCCACCTGCGCGTCGTAGAGCTTGCGCTGCTCTGTATCGAACGCGGCGTAGCGCACCTCTTCTATCTTGTCGGGCAGGTCTTTGAGAACGTCGTTTTTAAGCCTCCTGAGAATAAACGGAGACGTCATGCGCCGCAGCTTTTCGGTTGCCTGCGGGTCGCTCTTCTTGGCGATCGGCGCTTCCAGCTCCTTGCGGAAGGTCTCATAGCCGTAGAGAAATCCCGGCATGAGGTAGTCGAAGATGCTCCACAGCTCGCTCAGGCGGTTCTCGATCGGGGTGCCGGTCAGGGCAAAGCGTATGCGGGAGCCGATCACCTTCACCGCCTTGGCAGCGGCAGTGGAATGATTCTTGATATACTGTGCCTCGTCGATGATCTCATAATTGAAGTGAATATTTTCGTAAAGAGAAATATCGCGTTTCAACAGGTCATAGGAAGTGACGGCAACGTCGTATTGCAGGATATTTTCAATAATCTCCGCCCTTTCGAACTGTTTTCCCGCCACGGCAACGGCATTCAGCTCGGGAGAGAATCTCGACAGCTCCTCGAGCCAGTTGTAAATCAGGGAAGCGGGACAGACAACCAGCGACGTGCCGGAATCCCCCTCGGACTTGGCAGCCGAAAGCACCGAGATTACCTGGAGGGTTTTGCCAAGACCCATGTCATCGGCCAAAATCCCGCCGAAGCCGTATTTTTCCAGCGTACGCAGCCAGCGATGTCCGAAGATCTGATAATTGCGCATGATTCCCTGCAAATGCTCCGGCGCTTCGAAATCTGACTCGCTCACTGTCTTGAATTCCTTGATCAGCTTCTTGAAGTACGAATCCCGCTTGATGCGCAGCGCGTCACACTTCTCTGTCATTTTGTCAAGATAAAGTGCGCGGTACACAGGCAGATTCACGCTGCCCTTGGCGAGTTCGGCTGCCGTCAGGTGCATGGTGTCCACCATATCGCTCAGTTCGGCTATCGTCTCGTCTATATCCACAAAATCGCCGTTTTTCAGCCTGTGATAGCGCTTTTTTCGTTTGTAGCTTTTGAGTATGTCGGCAAGCTCCTTGATCGAGACGTCGTCCGACTGTATCGAAAGATTCATCAGGTCGCCGGAGACGGAAACGCCCACCTTGACAGGCAGCCTGCGGCGGATATTAATCGCTCTGAAACTGTCGGTGCAATTGACCTCGCCCACTTTCAGCAGCTCGCCTAATCCCTCGGAGAGCAGTCTGTAAGCCGCGTCATCGCCGTTTTCGCAGGTAAAGAGGTCTTTCTTTTCGTCGTATTCCGTAAAGTAATTCATCAGCACCCCGAGCGCTTCGGATTCCCGCTGCATATCCCTCTGCGCAGTGTGATGAACCCTGCCCGGTATACTGTCGGACAGCCTGTATTCCGTATCTCCGTACCTTGCAACGGCGCGGCAGGACAAAAGTCCCTCGTCATTGTCGAGATAAAACACCGGCTCCGCCTCAGGCGGCAGGTATTTTTCAATCTCCTCCGTATCGTGCTCGCGCACGTTGATCATACCGCGCAGCTTCGGCAGCACACTGTAACAGAATTCGGGCATGTTGTTTCTGCCTACGCTGAAGGAGAATTCACCGTCGCCAAGCAGCGAGTAAAGCGGCGCAAGCTGACGGTCGGTATCTGGTTCGACCCGGCAGAACCGGCTGCTGTCAATGAAGTAATGGTGCTCCGAACCGCTGATAAAAAGCGGTGCCTTGCCGGTCGCCTGTATGCCGTGAAACACTTTCTCATCATCAACCAACTCTCTTAAATCGAGGGTTATATCCGGGGAACCGATTCCCGGACGAAGCTGTAAATTCACCTTGCCATTGTCACGCACATCTGTAAACGCTATCGAGGTCAGACCCATGCTCAAAACCGCGTCAAAAAATGCATCCAGGCGGCTGCCGTAAAGCTCTATGCGGTTCTTAATCGTTTCGGAAGGAGTCGAATAACCGTAATAGGTGTTTCTGACATTTTCTGACCGGTACACAGCGTCGTCGACCACATTCTTAATGAAGGAGAGAAGCGGAACATCCTTATCCCTTATTTTGTCTCTGGAAAAATACAGACTCAGCCTGCCTGACGTAAAAATGCCCTTTCGCTCCACTGCTCCGACGAATTCGGTCAGATTCTTGATAACATACAGTTTGTCAGTTCCCGTGCGAACCGTCAGATAATACCTCCCGCTTTCGCCTGTCAGCTTCGGTTCGAGAATAATTTCCCTGCGCAGTTCTGAAAGACTGCCCGAGGAACGCTCTGTACGGAAAGAGTCAAGCAGCCTTAGCCCGTCGCTGCTGGTGGAATCGCCGACATTGGGATCATCAGCGATCATTTTTCCCGCTGCCAGCATGAGGGCAAGCAGATATTGATTCGGAACGGTCTTGTCGCCCTGCTTCATCGTACCTGTCACGCCAAACCCTGATACATATTTTTCACAAAAGCTGCTGAGCAGCTTGTTTCTGTCAAAGGTCGCCGTTATAAGGCAATCGAAATCGCCTTTATATTGGCCCTGCGCCTCGCAGATCATGCCGCCGTTTCCTCCGCGGAAGCCGTATTTCAGAATAACGTCGGCGACCTTGCCGCTTTGAAGCAGTTCTACGGCACGGTTGTATGTCTCCTGATAAATCAGTAAGCCGCGCGTCATCCTGCGCATGTCGAAATAGCGGTAAATCCCTTCTTCTCCGCCGCGCGGTCCGTACAACTCATCAAAGGGACTTTTTTCCACTTCACGTTCCGAATGGGTATGTTCGTATTCATCAACCGCAAACAACACCGCGGCAATGTGCTTGCAGTAAAAACCGGAGCGCGAATGCGGACAGTCGCAGGTGGCTGTGTAAAACGTCCCTTCCCTCTCCTCCACCGTTACGGAATAGGGTCTGGAACCGAGTACCTTTGCATGATACTTCTCTCCGGAACATTGAAGCCCCATCACCTTGCCGCGATTGTAATAATCCCTGCCGCGAATCAGAATCGTCTGCGTAAAAAAATTCTGCCAAAGCATTTTCCTATCCTCCTGTTCCGTGCCTGAACCAATTTGCTGGAAAGAATATTATATCATATTTCTGTAGAAACTTCAAGTAAAATAAAACACAAAAAACGCGCCGGTGTATTTCGATCGTCATCCGACCGATACATAGGCGCGTAATGTAAAAAGTTTATTTGTAGATGATCTCAGTGATGCAGGTATCCTTGTATTTGGTTCCCTTGTAGGCTCCGCCGACAGTAAATCGTATGTAGCAGGTCTCTCTTTCCTTGAATTTGAAGGTCTGCGGTTCCTTAATATCTTCCAGCGTGAAGCTCTCGGAGGTGCCGTCATCAAATGTCAGCGTGAAATCGCTGACTCTCGAATTAACGAGATACATGTCCTTTTTCGCGGTATTGAATTTGGGATTCTGGTAGCCGTTGTAAACCGTTACCTCGCTCACTTTGACGGCTGATCCGTCGGAATTGTAGGCAAGCAGCCATTCTCCGACTCCGTAGCCCTTCACACCGTCCTGCCAGCTGGTTTCTATATCCCCGTCAAACGCAAGCTCAGTCGAGCCGTGTGTGAGTTTGGCATCTATAAAGGATGAAGCCATTACCGTCGTGTATGTGTTCTGATCCACCTTATACTTTGTGTAGCTGTCGTTTCTCACATCCTCCGGCAGCAAATGAACGACTGGCTTGTCTGCCGGCGCAGAGGAAGAAGTGACTTCGGAAGGCGCAGAGGAAGAGACAGAGGAAACAACCGAAGATGTATCGGTATTCTCATCCACAACCGTCTGTACATTTCCGCTACCCGAAAACAGCGAAACAATAAAGCCCAGCAGCGATACAATCAACACTATTCCGAGAAATCCTGCGGCAATCAGCACCGCTATTGCCGATTTTCTGGAGTCAGCGTCTGCAAGACCGTCTTTCGGTTTGCTACCGGATGACGCGCGTCTTTTTGTCTTGGCCGCAGAGTGTTTTTTCGTCGCAGGGCGTTTTTTCGCCGCAGGACGCTTGTCAGACTCATGTGATAAGTTCATAGCCTCCGCATAGTCGGAATATTCCTCACCGAACTCCTGCGTGACAAATGGATCCTCACTGAAATCATCTGTACCGTAATCTTCCGCGTCATATCCAAACAAAAAATCATCTTCGGATTCAATGGAAGTATAGGCTTCGTTCTGAATACGGGGCGTCACGTACTGAAAGGGCAGTTCCGTATCGTCAATATCGCGCTTTGACATTCTTCTACTGCCGCAATTCGGACAAAAGGTTGCGTCCGGACTCAGCCTTTCGCCGCACTCGTCGCAAACAGCGCTTCCTGCAATATCCGTTCCAAAAAAATCATCCATATTATTCTTCCCCCATAATGAATTATCGCATTAACACAATTACCTGACTATTATAGCACAATTCTTAAAAGAGTCAATAACCAATGTTTATTTTTTCAAATAACATTTTCCCGCATATCCTCTGTCTAAACATCTTGACAAGCGGCCTTGTTTCGTATTATAATCAAATCAACGGTTTAAATCGCAAAAGCCATAAAGCCGATCTCATTAATCATTTTACAGCGAAAAATCCCCTTGTCAAGGAGGACAAAATTATGTTAAGAGTTTTTGTAGATTCGGGAAGCAGTATCAAACAGAGTGAGAAGAAGCAATACAATGTAGAAATTATCCCGCTCAAAATACTTCTTGGAGATAAAGAATACAGTGACGGCATCGACCTTTCGATGGATTTTTTCTATTCCAAGCTGATAGATGACGGCCTTTTCCCAAAAACATCCCTTCCCTCGCTCGATGAGACCGAAAAGAAAATCATGCAGTACGTCGAACAGGGCGACGATGTAATTATTCTTCCTATCTCTTCCGGAATTTCGGGTACATACAACACCTTCCGCATCATGTTTGAAGACCAGCCGAATGTCCGCGTCATCGACACAAAAACAGCTGTCGGCGGAGTAAGGATACTTGTCGAAGAGGTCAACAAGTACCGCGACAAAGGGTTGGACTACATCGAGAAAAAGCTCAATGAGCTGATTCCGCGCATCAGGGTAGCCGCCATTCCGGAGACACTGGAATACCTTCACCGCGGCGGCCGACTGAGCAAAACGGCTTTTGTCGCAGGAAGTCTGGCCCAGGTCAAACCGCTCATTACCTTTGAGGACGGATTTGTCAAGGTGCTGACCAAAGCAATCGGTCTCAAACGCGCCATGATCACTCTTGCCAAGCTCCTGGAAACGGAGTGCGACACAAGCTATCATATTATTCCGTCCTACACCTATTCCAACAAGAATCTGGTCGATCTCATTAAGATGGTCGACCACAAATTCCTGCCCTCCATGGTTCATCAGGACAATCTCGATCCTGCCATCGCCTGCCACTGGGGGCCGGGCGCCTTCGGATTTATTTTCGTCCGCAAGGAAAACTGATTTTTCTACATAGTAAAAGCTGCAAGGTAAGCCATCATTTAACTTACCTCGCAGCTTTTTTCTATACCTGCGATTTTCACTTTTTCTTCTTTTTCTTTGTGTCTTTGCCTGAACCCTTGCCTTCGCCGAAAAGTATCTCGCTGAGATTCATGCTGCTGTAGGCAGACGGGTCAAGCTTAAGACCGGGAAGATTCTGCTTTGGCATCTCGATAAGACTGTCCTCGTCCACATCGGCAAAAGCGGATGCCGCTGTCGGCGGATGTATCTGCTCAGAAGGCTTTTCCCCCTCGGACTTTTTGTCCTTCGTTTTGTCCTTGCTCTTCTTTTCGTTCTTCTTGGACTCAGCCTTCTTCTGGGCTGCCTTTTCAGCGGCCTTCTTGGCAGCTTTTTTGGCGGCTTTTTCATCGTTTTTGTCGGATGACTTGTCTTTCGACTTCTTGCCCTTGGATTTCTTTTCTTCAGGCGCAGGCTGTGCAGCGGCTTCGGCAACTGCCTCGGCTCTGGCTCCGTACTGCCTGTGGCTTTCTTCGGCCTGGGTATTGACCGGCGTCTCCATGTTTGCCATGAGCGACTTTTTAATGCCGCCCTCATGCGAAAATCTGTGCTTGCGTGCCGGAGTATTCTCTTCCTCCGGGGTGTGCTGGTTCTTGGCAGCCGGCTGCGAGGCTGCCGCCTGCGCTTCTTCCAATTGCCGTATCGCCTCGCTGCGGCGCACCTCATGCCGCTCACGCAGCGCGCTGCGCACTCCCTCGGGTATGCTTTCGCTAACAGCGGGTCTGCTTGATGACGGTGTAAAGAAGGTATTGACCGCACTGTAAAGGCTGCTGTCGGAATTCAGTCCGGCCGGGGGACGTGCGGGTGCAATGGAGGGCTGCACGGGTTCCTGCTTGGTTTTATGGGTGATGCGGCGGATATTGGTGTATTTGGCGCCCGGCATCAGACGGTGATAAATATGTCCCGGAATCCATCTGCCGTTGACCTCGTACATCTCATCGTCATACTCAATATGTCGCACGCCTTTACGCACCGACACGATATACCTTCTTCGGGGCTTTGAAATCGTGCGCTTCGGCGGTTCAGGCGCCGGAGGCATTTTCGGCTTTTCGTCAATGATGTCGAATATCGGCTGAGGACGTTTAGGCTCAAAGCTGAGGGCAGGCAGCGGAATGTCGTCATCCGTGAATCTTGCCGGAAGCTCCGGTTTGGGCGGCTCGGGCTTTTTCTCCGGTTCGGGCTTGGGCGGCTCCGGCTTTTTCTCAGGTTCCGGTTCATCCTGCGCAAAATCGTTCTCGTCAAAACCGTCAAACAGACTGCCTAAATGATATGTCAGCTTGGCACCATCGATATTGTCATCGGTGGATTTGATGAATTTGCGGTCGTCCACAATCTTTTCAAATACAGGCTCCGACGGATTTTTATCCTTATCCGGTTCGGGTTTCTTGCGATTGTCAGCCACTTCGTTGTAGACAGGCTGTGGCTCCGGCTTCGGCTTGTAGGAGGAATAATTGATGATCTCCGTCACGCGTTCGGCGCGGTCACGGCTGCGGGTCATGCTGTAGGAGGCGATTTCGGTTTCCTCACCGTAATCCAGCGTGATCGGCATCGGCGCGGAAGATTCCGTAATCACCACGGGAGAGGAAGACGTGTCCTTTGAAAGGTCCACCGAATCAAATTCATTTTTCGGTACGGCGCGATAATCGGTGTATGTGTTTTCGGAAATAGGCATTCTGCGCCTTTTTGCGTTGTCGTCAGACTGGTCATTCGCATGGCGAAGCTCTTCATCTCTTGTTTTGCTGCTCTTTTCCATAAAGCTCTCGATGAGCCCTAACATACTGTCATACTGCCTTTTTTCGGGGGATATGGGCATGGGTGAATTGTCAATGAGATTTTCTATGGAATAATACTCCTGCTCCTGCGTCGGCTCGCTTTTCTGCGGCCATCTGAAGGTATCCTGCGAGGGGTCGTTTTTGCGGAAGAGGGAGATATTGTTGATTTCATCGTCGTCCAGTCCCGCGCCGAAGGAATTCATCACGCTGTTGAGATTTTTCATCTCATCGGTCAGTTCATCCTCGTCCACCGCCATATCCACCTTTGGCTTTTCCTCGAAGGGTTCGGGCATGGGTCGCTTTGGCCACGCTCCGCGGCACTTTTCCAGCGCGTCGGAGGAATTGATTCTCAGCCACAAGCCCTGAGGCACGTCAGGATTGTAGCGAATACCGGCGGGAAAATCAACCGTATTCCAGTCTGTACCAAGCGGAGTATCGTCAAGACAAATGACAATCTTCTGCTTCGGGCTGTTCATAACCGCGCGCGGCTCAAATTCCTTGCCGGCGGCAAATTGGAGATAACTCTTGGAAAGAAAGACCATAGCCACGGCGGAATTGCTCAGACGCTCGGCAATGCGCATACTTGACGGATTCCCGCAGGCAGCGCTGCTCCACAACCGGAAGCCCTCGTTATACATTTTTACGGCGATAGAATATGCTATCCGCTCGTCCTGCTGTGCGTAGGAAATAAACACATAGGGCGATTTCCCCTCATATTCGGGGATAGATGCAAATGCCATATATATAAACACCTCTGAATACTTTCTCAACTTAATGATATTTTATTATATAATAAACCGTTCCCGTGTGCAAGTAAATTGATTAAATATTGAATAACAATTTACAAATTCATCTGCATTATTTGGGAAAATCATCAAATAATAGTCATTGAAAACAGTTTGAAAGGCGGATGACAGCATTAATGCAGATTTTAATGGAATATTTGAAGGTCTTTGCCATCGGCGGCGCGCTCTGTGTGATAGGTCAGTTGCTGATTGACAGGACAAATCTCACTCCCGGCAGAATACTTGTGAGCTTCGTCACGGCAGGCGTTATTCTCAGCGCAATAGGACTTTATCAGCCGATAGCCGACTTTGCGGGAGCGGGAGCGAGTGTGCCGCTCACCGGCTTCGGACATGCGCTGGCCGAAGGCGTGCGTGAAGGCGTCAAGGAAAAGGGACTGCTGGGAGCCTTCACCGGAGGCGTGACACGAACGGCGGGAGGAATCGCCGCCGCAGTCATCTTCGGCTACCTCTGCGCACTGCTGGCAAAGCCAAAGGCGAAAACGTGATTTATATAAAATGACAAAATCACCTTGACATTAACTGTGGGTATGGTATAATTTCTTCATAAATATACTTGCAGAAGAAGGTACACGCCATGCCGCCCAGACTTATGATTGTGATTCCCTGCTATAACGAAGAAGAAGTGCTTCCCATCACCAGCAAGCTCTTTCTCGGGGAATTACAGGGGCTTATTGAAAAAAACAAGATCAGCGCCGACAGCAGAATTCTCTTTGTGAACGACGGCAGCACCGACTCCACATGGGAAATCATCCGCGGACTTGCCGCGGAATGTGAATTCTTTGAAGGCATATCCCAGAGCCGCAACAGGGGGCATCAGAGCACCTTGCTGGCCGGACTGATGGAAGCAAGGGACAGGTGCGACATCACCATTTCCATTGACTGCGACGGTCAGGACGATATAGCCGCCATGGACAAAATGGTCGATCAATACCTTGCAGGCGCCGAGATCGTCTACGGCGTGAGAAGCGCCCGCAAAAAAGACACTTTCTTCAAGCGCTTCACGGCGCAGAGCTTCTACCGGCTGTTGAAGGGAATGGGCGCGGAGGTGGTTTACAACCACGCCGATTACCGTCTGGTATCCTCCAGGGTACTCAAGGAATTTTCCGATTTCAAAGAGGTCAATATCTTCCTTCGCGGCATGTTCCCTCTTGTGGGCTTCAAAAGCACCTGCGTCTATTATGAACGCAGCGAACGACTGGCGGGAAAAAGCCACTATCCCCTTTCCAAAATGCTCGGGCTTGCCATCGACGGCATTACCAGCCTGAGTATCAAGCCGATCCGTTTCATTACAGGAATGGGAATATTCGTCGCACTGCTCAGCTTTGTCGGTGTGATATGGTCGATTGTGCAGTATTTCCTTCACAACACCATCATCGGCTGGTCAAGTACGGTAAGCATTATCTGCTTCATAGGCGGCATACAGCTTATCAGCCTCGGCATTATCGGGGAATACATCGGCAAGATGTACATGGAGGCCAAAGCACGTCCGAGATACATTATCAGCGAGCGCACCTATGACAGTGACAATGAGCAGCATTCATAAATTCACCTAAACAATACTGCCCCGCGGAGGAAAAAGCTTTCCCGCGGGGCAGTATTATATTTTGGCAAATGCATTTCACTGCACCGACTCAAACAGGCGGTCGGCGTTTTCTTTAGTGGCGTATTCGCTGACTTCCAGCACGCGGATTTTCACAGATCGCGCACCGAGTGTCACCTCGATCACGTCGCCCACCTTCACATCGTACGACGCGCGGGCGATCTTGCCGTTGACGAGCACCCTTCCCGCGTCGCAGGCTTCATTGGCCACCGTGCGCCGCTTGATGATGCGCGATACCTTCAGATATTTGTCAAGTCTCATGATTTTTTCGTCTCTCCTTTCAGAATAAAATAATTCCGACAGCGTTATTATATCATGCCGTCTTCAAAAAAGCGAGTGTTTTTTCCATTCTTTATGAATTCTTTATGTTCACCATCTGAGAGACCCTTGAAAAAGTTTACATATCATCGGTTGACAAATTCCTTTTTTTACATCATGATATATAATAAATAAGTATGCAATACGGTGATTTTACTATGAGAAACCTTAAATATGAATTCAGCCGCGTGGGAAGGCAGCTGCTCGACGCATTTTATTCCGGCAGGGCTTTGGTGGCCTACCGTCATCTGGGAGCGCATTTTTCCCTCGAAGACGACGTGCAGGGCGTAAGATTTACGCTGTATGCCCCTTATGCCGTGAAGATTGCCGTTGTGGGCGACTTTAACGGCTGGAATGAAAACGCGCACATCATGCGCAAGATCGACAATTTAGGGATGTATTCCATCTTTATTCCCGGCGCGGTCAGAGGGCAGCTCTATAAATACAGAATCTGGCAGATCAGCGGCGCGGTCTGCGACAAAGCGGATCCATATGCGCAGATGGGGCAGCGCAGACCCTACAATTCCTCGGTGATTATGGAGGTGGACGATTCCGCCTTTACCGACAGCGAATGGATGCGCAGCCGTTCCCGCTGTTTTGAAAAGCCGCTCAATATCTACGAGGTGCATCTCGGCGCGTGGTGCCGCAAGCCCGGCCCCAACACCGAACAGAGCTGGCACACCTACGACGAGATTGCCGAGCTGCTGGCCAATTACGCGCTGGACAACGGCTTCACCCACATCGAATTATTGCCCATAACCGAACACCCTTTCGACGGTTCATGGGGCTATCACGTCAGCGGCATGTTCGCCGCAACCTCCCGCTACGGCTCTCCGCAGCAGCTCATCAAGATGATCGACATCTGTCACAGCAAGGGCATCGGCGTGATTCTCGACTTCGTGATGGTGCATTTCGTGCGGGACAGCTTCGGTCTGGGACGGTTCGACGGCACGCCGCTCTATGAATATCCCCTTGATTTCATGGCGAACAGCGAGTGGGATTCCTACAACTACGATTTTTACAAGGGACACGTCCAGAGCTTCCTGCTGTCCGCGGCGCACTTCTGGCTGAGCACCTACCACATTGACGGGCTGCGCATCGACGCGGTGAGCAATATCATCTACTGGCAGGGGCAGGCGGAACGCGGCGTCAACCAGGGCGCGGTCGAATTCATGCGGCGGTTCAATGACGAGCTGCACGCGGTGTTTCCCGAGGTCATGATGATCGCCGAGGATTCAAGCACCTATTACAACGTGACCTCACGCTATGCCGATCACTGGCACCTCGGCTTTGACTACAAGTGGGACATGGGCTGGATGAACGACACACTCAAATACTTTGCGCTCGATCCCTTCTTCCGCCGCGGAAGTCACGAGAAAATGACCTTCTCCATGGATTATTACAACACGGAGAACTACCTGCTTCCCTTCTCGCACGACGAATCCTCACACGGCAAGAAGTCAATACTCGGCAAGATGTGGGGCAGCACCCAGCAGAAATTCGCCCAGTGCAGGGCGCTTTACGTCTATATGTTCACCCACCCGGGCAAAAAGCTCAACTTCATGGGCAACGAATTCGCTCAGCTCGACGAGTGGAAAATCACCGAGGAAATCCACTGGTACGAACTGCAAAACGAGTACAACGGAAAATTCGCCGCCTTCTTCAGGGAGATGAGCCAGATTTACCGCTGGTACCCGTCGCTCTGGGAGATGGACTACAACGGCGTCGGCTTTGAATGGATAGACCGCACCGACGACTACAACAACATTTTCGCCTTCATCCGTCGCGGAGGCGGACAGGAAACCGTCGTAGTGCTCAATCTCTCCACCAACCCGCAGTATAAGTACATCCTCGGGCTGCCGCACCAGGGCAGCATCAGAGAGATCATGTGCAGCGACGCGCCGGAATACGGCGGCGACGGACTGACAAGCAACCAGCCGCAGGAGATTTCGCCATATCCCCACGGAGAAATGCCGTGCAGCGTCACCGTTCAGATAGCGCCGCTTTCGGGGCATGTATTCGTTATCGAAGAAAACAAAAAAGAAGAAAAAGAGGGTAAGGATTGATGTCACAAACCTATTCCAAAATTGACAAAATACCGTCGGGGCAGGCATCCGAAGGGCTGATCGAGGGCTGTCTTGTGCTGGAAGGCGGCGCCTTCCGCGGACTGTACACACAAGGCTTTCTGGATGCGATGATGCTGAATGATCTGAATCTGAGCTGCGTTATCGGCGTTTCCGCCGGCGCGCTCGGCGGCCTGAATTATGTTTCGGGACAGATCGGACGTTCCGCACGCATTAATCTGACCTACAGGCACGACAGCCGGTATGTCGGCGCAAGGGCGCTGATTCACAGCCACAGTATTTTGGACGTGGGCTTTCTCACCGAGAACAGAGGAATTATCTCCGAACCGCTCAACGAGGAACGATTCAACCGTCCCCAGCAGCGTTTTGCCGCAGTCGCAACCAATTGCATTTCAGGAAAGCCAGCCGTTTTTGAAAAGGGCAAATGCGGCAAATACATGATGAACGGTGTGAGGGCGTCGGCGACGATGCCGTACATTTCTCCCATGCTCAGGATCAGAACAACGCCCTACCTTGACGGCGGATGCTCCTGCGCCATCCCCTACCGCTGGGCAATCAAACAGGGCTACCAAAAGATCATCGTCATACGCACACGCGACCCGCTCTTCCGCAAGGAGGAAAAACGCGTTTCGCCTGCGCTCCGCGTTTACAGGCGTTATCCGGCGCTGGCGCTCAAGCTCATACAGAGCGACCGCCGTTATAACCGTCAGTGCGACGAAATCGAGCTGCTGCACAAATGCGGCCGGCTGCTTCGTCTCGCACCGTCCCAGCCGGTTAATGTCGGCAGAGTGGAGCCGGATCTGGAGAAGTTAGGCGAGCTGTACTGGCTCGGATACAACGACTGTCTTGCAAGGCTTGACGAGATCAGAAATTATCTGTCCATGTAATCATTTACAAAGGAGTATGCCACAAATGAGTAACATAAAAGTATTCTTTAAAAACTTTACCGCCGGACGTAAGGCACTTTTTAAACGCATGGGGATTTATCTTGCCTCCTCGCTCGCCGTTTTTGAGGCGGCCAATATCTTCCTCGAGGACGGAGCAGTCGGACAGTGGTGCGAAGCCGTTTCGCTCGGCGGAATCACCCTGAAATCCGTGCTCACAAACGTGCTGGTTTATCTCGGCGTAGGTGCAATCATCGCGCTGCTGCGGCAAAGTTCCTTTGCACACTACTGCATGAACATCGTCGGCACCGATGTGAAGATTGAAATATCCATGTCCGATATTTTCTCCAACAAAGGAGAAATCGTCGTGCCCTGCAACACCACTTTCTCGGGCAGAAAACAGGTCATAGGCGGCAAAAGCATCCAGACCCAGATGACAAACCGGATTTGTTTTCCGAAGGGAGAGGAAGCGCCGAACGTAAGCAATGACGAGTATTTCGAGCAAACGGTAGACCATGCGCTTCAGCGTCCCGAATGTCAGGCACGCAAACTGTCAGGACAGAAAGAGCTTGCAGGAAAACTGTATGATATTTTCCAATACGGCACCATGGCGCCTGTCAGCTTTCCAGTTGACGGCAAGCCGCGCAATGTCATTCTGCTGGCGGTGGCTGAAATGCTGGAGCCGAACAAACCAAAGACCGACGGACAGCACCTCATGAAGAGCATAGACGATATGTGGGAGCAGATAGCACACAACCGCACCCGTGAACAGACGCTCGTTGTACCGATTCTCGGCACAGGCAGCGCAGGCATCACCGATAAGCCGCAGCAGACGGTTGCTCGCTACATTCTTCGCACATTCGCCGACAACGCCCACCGACTCGGCATCCGCAAGCTGATACTCAGCGTCTACCCGCAGGACTATCTCGATGATAAAATCAACCTCGAAGAGCTGCGCTGCTATGCCGATTATCTGTGCAGGTTCCCCGACAGCGATTTTGATATTAACTGAAACGCCTGCAACGGAGGTATATTGAAAAAATGTCATCTTTGTCAGATATAGGCACTATCAAGGACATCATGCAGCGCCACGGCTTTTCCTTCTCCAAGGGATTGGGGCAGAATTTCCTTGTCAATCCCTCGGTCTGCCCGAGAATGGCGGAGATGGGCGGTGCCAATGAACATTCCGGTGTGCTGGAAATCGGTCCCGGAATCGGCGTGCTGACAGCGGAGCTTGCCCGACGCGCCAAAAGGGTGGTGGCCGTTGAACTGGACGACCGGCTCATTCCCGTTCTCGGTGAAACGCTTGCGGAATTTGATAACGTAAAGGTCATACACGGCGACGCGCTCAAACTCGACCTCGCTGCCATCATCCGGGAGGAATTTGCAGACTGCGAAAGCGTTGCCGTCTGCGCCAATCTCCCCTATTACATCACCTCTCCCATCATCATGGCGCTGCTGGAAAGCCGTCTGCCAATCACATCTGTCACCGTCATGGTGCAGAAGGAAGCCGCCGACCGGATCTGCGCCCCTGTAGGCAGCCGCGACAGCGGTGCGCTGACCGTTGCCATCAATTACTACTCCGAGCCTCACATGCTCTTCCGCGTAAGTCCCGGCAGCTTCATGCCGCCGCCAAAGGTGACTTCCGCCGTGATTCGCATGGACATTCTGCCGCAGCCGAAATACGACGTAGGCGACGAAAAGGTGTTTTTCAACATGGTGAAAGCGGGCTTTTCTCAGCGGCGCAAGACGCTTGCCAATTCTCTGACATCGGGAGGATTTTTATCCAAAGAGCAAGCGGCGCAGGCTCTTTCCCGTGCCGGAATAGCTCCGAACACACGCATTGAAGCACTGGATACGCAAAAGCTTGCAACGCTTTCAAAATGCATTCTTGATTTTTCTTAAATTATTATCGAATTAATTAATAAAAAGACTGTACATTATGCGAAAAATGTTGTATAATTATCGTTAGAAAATTTATATGATTGTCAGGAGGAGCTTCACTGTGAACAACGACTTTAAAAAATCATCCTATTGGTTGACAATAATTTTTTTTCTGATTGGAATTGCGGCGTTAGTCTGTGTTTCAGCGGCCAAATACTTTCAGTTTGATGAATTGGTGGTAACTGTCGGTCAGATAGTATCTCTCCTGGCGTTTTTTGTAATGTTCATTAATTGCATTTATTCAAAGAGCAAATACAACAGCGCTTGTATAAGGTTTGCGGATTACATTCTCACTAACCGCAAGAAGGAAGCCGAGAGAAGGGCTGCTGACGTTGAACGCATGAAAGAAATGCAGAATATCCGCGCAGCAGCAGAACACAACCGTGAGAAGGCAGTAGCGGCAGCGCTTCAACAGGGACGCACCGAAGGAGCCCGCGCAGCGAGTGATATGCCGACAGAAAGACCGCAGTCGCCTTATCCCCAAGCCGTGCCGGTTGCTCAACCCGTTCCTATGCCGCAGACAGCAGCCATGCCGCAGCCACCGGCTATGCAGCAGCCTGTTCCGGTGCAGCAGCCTGTTCCGGTGCAGCAGCCTGTTCCGGTGCAGCAGCCTGTTCCGGTGCAGCAGCCTGTTATGCCGACGCCAGCGCAGCAGAGAACACCTGAACCGCAAAGGAATCTTCCCGTCAGACGTGAGCCGGAAGCGCAGCCCAATGAAGAGATGCTTTACAACGAGTACGGCGAACCCGTCATGATGCGCCGCCGTGTGCGCAAGACACCTTCCTCTCCGGACGGTGAAATGCTTTACGACAGCAACGGAAATCCCGTCATACGCCGCAACCAGGGACTTTGGGAGCCGTTGGAACAGCGCCATGAGTTCGTATTCAAATTCGAAACCGCTCCCGGCATGTCCATGACACAGCAGGGCAGACCGTCGGATTATAATAACCGTGAGGGCGATCAATGAGCAAAAGAATGATACCTTACCGCCACACGGCACAGTATTACGAAACAGACCGCATGGGAATCATCCATCACTCCAATTACATACGCTGGATGGAAGAAGCGCGCATCGACTACCTGCGTCAGCAGGGAATCCGCTACAGCGATTTGGAAGCAAGTGGACTTATCTCCCCGATATATGAGGTCAAATGCCAATACAAGCGCCCGGTGAGATTTGAGGATGTAGTTGCCATTGAAGTAAGCATGCTCAAGTACACTGGTGTAAGAATCACGCTTTCGTACCGCATGATAAATGAAACAAACGGTGACATTTGTGCCGAGTGCGAGAGTACAAGCTGCTTTACCAATTCTGACGGGAAGCTCATTTCACTCAAAAAGGAATTCCCGGGACTTCATGTGCTTTTTGAAAATCTCGCAGATCATACAGAATAATAAATTACAGCCCATGACACAGCAAAGCATATCATTAAACGCTTTGAAGTCATCGGGCTGTTTTCTTTTTGAGTATAGTATATCAGGCCGTGCCGCGCAAAAAATATCAGTAAGCCGTTAATAAAGTGAGGTATGAAAAATATGTACGGAGCAGTTATTTTTGTAACAGGACTGTTGACAGGCGGAGTTGTCGGAGTAGTGGCAATGTGCCTTTTGCAGGTGACACAATGCGCGGAATGTCATCACAGAAAGGAACATGTCAATCGGGACGAGAGGTGATTCTCACGCCGGCATATCCGGCAATCTCGGCCGCTTCGGCATAGTCGGCAATGTGTGCGACGCCAAACACACGGCTGTCGCCGTACAGATCGACAAAATAAAGCGTAATTCCCGATTGTCCGGCGTACTCGTTGAATCGTCTGACCCAAGCATCAAGGCCTGTTTGCGTATCAAACCCTAATTTTTCTGTTGAGAAAACAATGCCGGTGGCAACAAGCACTCTTTGCAGTGCGTCGGAAAACTCGCTTGCCGCGCAATCGGAATTCAGTTCGCTAAGATACCCCTTTTCCATACCGGCTTCCACAGCGGCGATCACACAGAGCCACGGACGCGCATCCTCCGAATATTTCAATCCGCGCCGCTCCAGTATTTCGCCTCTTTCCGAAAAAAACTTATCGGTATCTTGCAAGCATCTTTTCAATGTGTCAGCGACTTCCAAATCATTGCCGGTGAGGATAGCAATGGCTGTCGTCAGCGCTTCTGCGGGCGGCATGGGTTCTTCGACGGAAATGTGCTCATCCTTCGGTTCCAAGTGAAATAATTCTGTCAGTTTCATTTTGCATGGCTCTCCTGTCTGTTATGCAAAGCAACGCAACACAATCTCTTTGTGACTCTGAGAAATTGTCATATTCATCATACAATTGATTATAGCACTAATTTTCCTGAAACGCAAGTGAAGCAGCATATGAATCTCTTTGAAAACAACACAGAAAAAAATAATTGAATAAATTCAAAAAATACTCTTGACAAATCGCGTAAGATATGATAATATTATTCTTGCTAACTGAGTCAGCACTCATCGGTTAGATATTATGCGGATATGGCGGAATTGGCAGACGCGCTAGATTCAGGTTCTAGTGAATGCAAGTTCATGCAGGTTCAAGTCCTGTTATCCGCACCAACTATGGAGGGGTGTCCGAGCGGTTTAAGGAGCTAGTCTTGAAAACTAGTGATAGGGTAACCTACCAAGGGTTCGAATCCCTTCCCCTCCGCCACACCCTCTCTTTTTCATTTATATGGTTTTGTATTGTCAGCATACGGAGAAGTACTCAAGTGGTGACGAGGCTCCCCTGCTAAGGGAGTAGGCTGGGTAAAATCTGGCGCGAGGGTTCAAATCCCTCCTTCTCCGCCATCAAAGAAACCTCTTTTGTCTACCAAGGCAAAAGAGGTTTCTTCTTGCATTTTGGGCGAAAAACGGGCAAAATTCGTAACTATTCAGTCCTCCTGAGAAATCCACAATTTCTGCACAAAGTTGAAAAAAGGAAAAGGGCAGAAAAAAAACAGCGAAATGTCAATATACAAGAA